>CAIYQZ010000079.1 GCA_903928495.1 uncultured bacterium | reverse complement strand
CTTCGGTGGCAGGGCAAGCGAACATGCGCAAACTCCCAGAAATCAGCTTGAATACACCAATAATCTGAGAGATATTTTACCGGAATCAGCCGAAATATCGTTATGAATCAATGATTTATGAATAAATCAGGGCCGACTTTTTAACGCCTGGGGTTGGTGAAAGTGGCAGCGGTCAGTTCATGCCGGGGCGTTGGATGAGCTCAATCTTGTAGCCATCAGGGTCGGTCACGAAGGCAATGACCGTGTGCCCACCCTTCACTGGGCCTGCCTCACGGGTCACGTTGCCACCGGCTGCGCGTATCTTGTCGCACGCGGCAGCCGCATTGGGTACGCCCAAGGCAATGTGCCCGTAGGCTGTGCCCATTTCATAGGATGTGACGCCCCAGTTGTGAGTCAACTCCAACTCGGCATGTTCTGGGTTGCTTCCATAGCCCAGAAACGCCAGGGTGTACTTGTACTCGGTGTTTTCGGAGGTGCGCAGCAACTGCATGCCCAACACCTGGGTGTAGAACTGGATGGATCGCTGCAGGTCACCCACCCGCAGCATGGTGTGCAAAATTCTCATGAACTGAATTGTGTCAAGGTCGGTCGCCGGGGTTATGACGGTAGATCAAAAACCAGGCATGCGGTGGTGGCGTGCGCGTAAAGTTTGCCATCTGGGCCCACCAATCGGGCCTCGGCGGTGGCCAGCTGTCTGCCGCAATGCAATACCTTGCCTTCAGCCCGCACACGCTGCACCCCTGGAAGCAGCGCACGCACGATGTTCACGCTGAGCTCGGCAGTGGTGTAGCCACGGCCTTCAGGCATGAGCGTGTGCACGGCGCAACCGAGCGCTGAGTCCAGCAGCGTGGCAAACCACCCGCCGTGCACCGTGCCCATGGGGTTGAAATGCTGCGGGCCGGGAGCGCCCTGGAACACAGCCTTGCCCTCAGACACCTCAACCAGGCAGAAGTCCAGCGTTTGTGCAATGGCTGCAAAGGGCAACTCACCCGCCAGCATGGCCTGCATGGTTTGCAGACCATTCTTGCCTTTGAGCTGCGCTGGTTGCGCCACACCTGCGCCAGGGCCCGTCCGCAAACGTGACTGGACGGTTGCTTCCTCTTCCAGCCATCTTTGAAGCGTGTCGTGCTTCGGGGTCATGTCAGACAACCGTGCTTATTTGATGCGGCCGAAACTCGTGCGCAGGGGGTCTGCAGGGCCGCCACGGCTGCCACCTGCGGGACCACCTGGGCCACGCCCGCCGCCGCCATTGCGGTTGCGGTTGCCCCTGTACCCACCGCGATCAGCGATGGAGTCGATGCTCGTGCGCAGCGGGTCCGGCTGGCGCGGTGCACCGGCAGGGCCACGGGGTTCATCACGGAATGCGGGCCGATCGCCCCGTACGCTGGCATTGCGAAAGGCGTTGGGCCCCGGCTGGCTTTCGCCACCACCCTGGTCTCCCCCATGCGGGCGGTTGTCCGGACGGAATTCGCGTCCTTCGGGGCGGGGGCCGCGTGCATGGCGTGGCTTGTTACCGCCGGGCGCGCCACCGTTTCCGCCCTGTCGGCGCTGCTGTGGTGCACCGTTGCCCTCGTTGCCGATGGCACCTTCGCGCGGCCCCTGAGGACCACGTGCCTGGCCACCACGGCCAGCGGGTTTCTGGCCGCCGCGGCCACCACCACCGCCCTCTGCACCTTTTTTCTCGCGGATGCGTTCCATCATCTCGCCGCGTGCGGCTTTGGCTGCCGCAGCCATCACCTCGCGGCTGGGGGGCTTGCCTGCACCACCCCAGATGGTCTGGCGACCCATGGCGATGGGCTCGGCCTTTTCACCGGGTTCGGGGCCGAAGCCTTCAATGAACTTCACTTCAATGCGCTGCTTGGTGAAGCGCTCGATGTCTTGCATGAAACCTTCTTCGTCCATGCACACGAGGTTCACGGCTTCGCCGCTGGCACCGGCGCGGCCGGTGCGGCCGATGCGGTGAACGTAGTCTTCACTGACGTTGGGGATTTCATAGTTCACCACATGCGGCAGGTCGTCAATGTCGATGCCGCGTGCTGCGATGTCGGTGGCCACCAGCGCGCGGATGTCGCCGCTTTTGAAACCGGCCAGCGCCTGGGTGCGGGCGGCCTGGCTCTTGTTGCCGTGCAGTGCCATGGCATTGATGCCGTTTTTGCACAGGTACTCGGCCACGTTGTTGGCTCCGAACTTGGTGCGGGTGAACACCAGCACCTGGCTCCAGTTGTGCTCGTTGATGATGTGCACCAGCACAGCCTTCTTTTTGCCACGGCCCACCGGGTGGATGAGTTGGGTGATGCGCTGCACCGTGGTGTTGCGCGGCGTCACCTGGATGCTTTGCGGGTCGCGCAGCAGGGTGTTGGCCAGATCGCGGATCTCATCGCTGAAGGTCGCAGAGAACAGCAGGCTCTGCTTGTGGCCAGGCACCATGGCCAGCACTTTTTTCACGTCGTGGATGAAGCCCATGTCGAGCATGCGGTCGGCTTCGTCCAGAACCAACATTTCAACCTTGGACAAGTCCAGGAAGCCTTGCTGGGCCAGATCGAGCAGACGGCCTGGGGTTGCCACCAGAATGTCCACGCCCTTCTTGAGCATGCTGATCTGTGGGTTCATGCCCACACCACCAAACACCACACCGGATGTCACAGCGGGCAGATATTTGCCGTAGGTGCGCACCGACTCTTCCACCTGAGCTGCCAGCTCGCGGGTGGGGGTCAGCACGAGGGCGCGGATGGCTTTGCCGCCAAAGCGGTTCTTGTCGGCGTCAAGCTGCGACAGCTTGTGCAGCATGGGCAGCGTGAATGCGGCCGTTTTGCCGGTGCCCGTTTGGGCGCCAGCCAGCAGGTCTTGTCCTGCAATCACCGCCGGGATGGCTTGCGCCTGAATGGGGGTGGGCGTGGTGTAGCCCTGCTCAAGCACGGCTTGCAGGATGGCGGGGGCCAGATTCAGTTCTTCAAAGGTCATGTGGAATGTCGCGCCTGTCCGCAGGCGCTGGGAGCATTGCCTTGCCGGCGAAAGACAGGGTGCCGGTCAGTCTGGGCGAATGCAGTTGGGGTCTTGGGAGTGCCCGCAAGCCACTGGTGGCGACGCGCTGTGCTCCCCGGCGTAGGTGCCGGTCTGGCGCCGACTGTGGCGCTCAACAGGCTGCATTGTCGCATGCTGGGATAATTCGCGGTTTGATTCGCCCACATCGTCGGCAAATCCCCTTTTTTGAAGAGAGCAGCTTACATGGCCCAGTACGTTTTTTCCATGAACCGGGTGTGCAAAACCGTGCCGCCCAAGCGCCAGATCCTGAAGGACATTTCCCTCAGTTTCTTCCCTGGCGCCAAGATCGGTGTGCTGGGCCTGAACGGCTCGGGCAAGTCCACCATCCTGAAAATCATGGCCGGTCTTGACAAGGAAATCGAGGGCGAAGCCATTCCCATGCCGGGCATCAAGATCGGCTATCTGCCGCAAGAGCCGCAGATCGACCCCGACCAAACTGTGCGCCAGGCAGTGGAAGAGGGTATTGGTGGCTCGCTGGCCGCCAAAGCACGGCTGGAAGAGGTGTATGCCGCCTACGGCGACGAGAACGCCGACTTTGACGCCCTGGCCGCCGAGCAGGCGGAGCTGGAAGCCATCATTGCCGCTTCAGGCAGTGAAAACACCGACCTGCAGCTGGAACTGGCCGCCGATGCACTGAACCTGCCACCCTGGGATGCAGTGATCAAGAACCTGTCGGGTGGCGAGAAGCGCCGCGTGGCTCTGTGCCGGCTGCTGCTGAGCAAGCCCGACATGCTGCTGCTGGACGAACCCACCAACCACTTGGATGCCGAAAGCGTCAATTGGCTGGAGCAGTTCCTGCAGCGCTTCCCCGGCACTGTGGTGGCCATCACCCACGACCGCTACTTCCTGGACAACGCCGCCGAGTGGATTCTGGAACTGGACCGTGGCCACGGCATTCCCTACAAGGGCAATTATTCCGACTGGCTGGAGCAGAAAGAGCGCCGCCTGGAGTCCGAGCAAAAGAGCGAAGACGCCCGCACCAAGGCCATGAAGGAAGAACTGAAGTGGGTGCGCTCCAACGCCAAGGGCCGCCAGGCCAAAAGCAAGGCCCGCATGGCACGCTTCGAGGAATTGAGCGATGTCGACTACCAGAAGCGAAATGAGACGAATGAAATTTTCATTCCCGTGGCAGAACGTCTGGGTGCACAGGTCATTGAGTTCCACGGCGTGACCAAGTCGTTTGGTGACCGTTTGCTGATTGACAACCTGAGCTTCACCGTGCCCGCGGGTGCCATCGTCGGCATCATTGGCCCCAATGGCGCGGGCAAGTCCACGCTGTTCCGCATGTTGCAGGGAGTCGAGCAACCCGATGCGGGCAGCATCGTCATTGGCAAAACCGCCAAGCTGGCGTTCGTGGACCAAAGCCGCGAAACCCTGGACGGCAGCAAAACCGTGTGGGCCGACGTGTCGGGCGGGCTGGACAACATCACCGTGGGCAAGTTTGTGATGCCCAGCCGGGCGTACCTGGGTCGCTTCAACTTCAAGGGCAACGACCAGCAAAAACTGGTGGGCAGCCTGTCGGGCGGTGAGCGCGGCCGTTTGCACCTGGCCAAAACTCTGGCACAGGGCGGCAACGTGCTGATGCTGGACGAACCATCCAACGACCTGGACGTGGAAACCCTGCGCGCCCTGGAAGAGGCACTGCTGGAATTTGCCGGTTCGGCCATGGTGATTTCCCACGACCGTTGGTTCCTCGACCGCATTTGCACCCACATCCTGGCGTGTGAAGGCGACTCGCAATGGAAATTCTTTGACGGCAACTTCTCCGAGTACGAAGCCGATAAGAAAAAGCGCCTGGGTGAAGAGGGCGCACGCCCCAAGCGCGCCCGCTTCAAGTCACTGAAGTGATGACAGCCGTTTCAGACGAAGAGGTGCTGGCGGCCACGCGCCGTTGGCTGGAGCAGGCCGTGATCGGCCTGAACCTGTGCCCGTTTGCCAAGTCGGTCTACGTGAAAGACCAGGTGCGGCTGGTGGTCAGCCGGGCGCGCCATCTCGACGCGTTTCTGGATGACCTCGACCGCGAACTGGAACTGCTGAAGACCACCCCGGCCGAACAGGTGGACACCACTTTGCTGGTGCACCCCGCGCTGTTTCCCGACTTCATGGTGTTCAACGATTTCCTGAACGTGGCCGACGACGTGTTGGTGGAGCATGAACTGGAAGGCGTGATTCAGATCGCCCCTTTTCACCCCGGGTTTGTGTTTGAAGGTGAAGACGAAGGCAACATGAGTCACTTCACCAACCGCTCACCGTATCCCACACTTCACCTCATCCGCGAGGAAAGTCTTGAAAAGGCCATAGAGTCATTTGGGGACACCGATGTGATCTTCGAGCGCAACATCGAAGTCCTGCGCAAACTCGGGCGCGAAGGCTGGATGCGGTTGATTGCAGCTCAGGCTTGAGTCAAGGTAGCGGTTGCTGGTTTCCATGAAAATTATTGGAATATATGCCTCTGCCGCTTATCTGAATTGAATAGTTAGCTACTGAATTTTACAGTCATTGACCGGGGAAATACGCGCATGGAACACCGCACTCATGGCCCTGGGTACAACCCACATGCCCAAGCGCTGCAGGCGTGTGTAGACGAGGCGCTCAGTGAGGCGCCAGGCCTTGCATCCCGCTGGGTGGCTGGGTTGACCGATGTGCTCAAGCAGCAAGAGTCGTGGACAGCCAATCCGCGGGAAAAAACCAGTTTGGGCAATGCCATCCGCGTGTTGACACAGCACAAGCACCGGTTTGAAACCGAGTGGGCTGCGCACTGGAGCCGTGCCATCACGGATGCCCTTCACCGGCGCGGAGAGGGGCAGCAGGCGCGCAGATCGCTGGCCAACATCAGTTTTGATGAACTGGAGCTCATGGATGACACCCAGATTCAGGCCACGGTGCAAGTGGCGCGCCTGGAGCAGGCTGTCCAAGGGGCCGCTGGTGATGCGCTGACCGAACTGTCTGCCCTGCTCAGCAGGGCACAAGGCTTCACTTCGGTCAAGACCGATCACAACCCATTGCGTCCCGATGTGGCCATCACTGCATTGCGCCAGACCATGGACAGCATCACCACCGACAAAGGGGCCCGCACCTTGTGGCTGCAGCAGGGCACCTCCATCCTGGGCCAGGAGTTGCAGGTGCTGTACCGCCACCTGATTCGCCTGCTGGAGACCCATGGGGTGACGCCAGCCGGCTTCAACGTGGTGCATGCACCCAGCAGCACCGGATCTGCCAAGGCAGGTGGCGCGTATGTCCGGCAGCGGCCCGATGGCATTGCCGATGGCCAGGAGGCCGAACTGGAGCCGCCGCCGCCCATGCGGCCTCCGATGTTGGATGAGCGCTCAGGCAAAGCACCCTCAGACCTGCTGACCTTGAACCACCTGCACCAGTTGCTGGTGGCTTCCCCGGCCGATGCCAGTCTGACCGAGTTGTTGCCCAGCCCCGCTCCTGCACCGTCTCGACCCGCACCCGCGCCCCAGGGTGACCCGTGGAACGTGTTGCCTGTGCGCCCCATTCCAGCCGCGCCTGATGCGCAAGTCCTGAAAGTCGGGGAGTTTCCTCCGCTGCCGTCAGATGTGCCTTCGTCGCGGGCGGTACACCAGCCGAACAACGCACCGACCTCTGGCGCATCTTTCGGCCCCAGGTCTGCGGTGGATTACAGCGGCCCCGACCGGCGTTCCCGCAGGGCGGCAGACAGCGCCAAACGCGATGAAGTGGCCGAGCACCTGAAATCGCTGGCCAGTGAGGTCGTTCATCTCATGCTCGACGGCATGATGCGCGACACCCGTTTGCTGCCGCCCGTGCGCACGATGCTGCAGCGGCTGGAGCCCGCTTTGCTGCGCATTGCGCACGAAGACCCAAGGTTCTTTGCCGACAAGCTCAACCCGGCCCGGCGTCTGCTGGACGAGGTCACGCAGCGCAGCCTGGCTTTTGAACACGTGGGTTCCCGTGGTTTGAGCCGCTTTCTGGCAACGCTGGACGATGTGGCTCAGTTGTTTCTGCAGGTCGATGTCGATGTGTCGACCCTGTTTGAAACCGCCCTGGAGGTATTGGCCCCCGATGACCCCCCCGCTGAAAGCGCAGCGCAGGACCAGGCCCGTGGGCTGGCCGTGGCCACCCTGGTCAAGGCTGAGCAACGCTTCCTGTTGGCTGAGAAGGTGGCTCAGGAGATCGCACGACGTCCAGACTTTGCCAAGGCCGATCCTCAGGTCCAGGCGTTTGCACTCGGTCCGTGGTCTCAAGTGATCGCGCAGGCTCGGCTGGAGCCGGCAGCTCACTTGCAGCCAGGGCGTTTGTCTGCGGATTTGCGTTACCTCGGGGTGCTGTCCGACCTGTTGTGGAGCAGCTGTGTCGATGCTTCCCGGCGCAACCGTGGGCGCCTGGCGCGTTTGATTCCCGGTTTGCTGCGCACGCTGCGCGAAGGTTTGCAAACCATTGACTGCGACACCGCCGCGTCGCGCCAGTTTTTCACAGCCATCATGGCGTTGCACGAGGCCGGCCTGAAGGTGGATGCCGAGCGCACGCAAGTGGAGGACACCCCAGTGTTGATGCTTCCACCCGAACCACCGCCGCCTGCGCCCGCGCTGACGAAGCCACAAGATGGACCGTGGATGCGCCCCAGTGAAGCGGCCGATACAGGCTTCATGGCTGACCCGTTCCCCGAGCTGCACACGGAAGATTTCGCAGACACGCAGCCTGTCCTGCACGACAGTGCAGCCGCTCCTCTGGAGTCAGAGGATGTGCCGGAACTGTCTGCCGGGGCATGGTTGTCGTTGCAGGAAGAAGACGGTCAGTGGCAGCGTCTTCAGCTCACGTGGTCCAGCCCCCACGGAACCATGTATTTGTTCAGTGGACCGGGAGGGCGCACCACGTCCATGACGCGCCGCAGTTTTGAGAAACTGTGGCAATCGCAGCGCATCACCCTGGTCGCTGCCCACAGTGTGGTGGACGATGCACTGGACAGCGTGCTCGACGTGGCCGTGCTCAACAGTGCCCGCGCGCCTGCAGCCCCGGCGCAGGACACCGAATACCCCGACCTGTTGCCACCTCTGGGCTGACGCGGGTCACCTGCTCTGGGCCGTCAGAAGCGAGTGGTGATGGCACCCGTCACCTGCAGGCCATCATTGACCAATGGCATCCAGCGCCACTTGTCGAAGGTGGTGCACGGGTGGCTGATGCCGAGCACCACCCTGTCGCCCACCTGCAACTGCGCCCCGCCTGCCATGCCTTCCACGGGCATGGTGCTCAGATAGGCATGTTGGTCGTTCAGCGCGGTGATGCGCCAGTGCGCGGGTACGGGCGACACATCCGCTGCTTCAGTGGCCGTTGCGGGGCACCATGCAATGGGTGTGGGAAGCCCCATGTCGTATGACAGGTCGCGCTTGCCTGCATTCAGAATGGCCAGTCCGCTTTCAGGACAGGATTGAACGGCGGCCCAGATCTGCAGGGCAGCCTCCAGCCCACTGCCACACCCCCAAGGCCTGCCATTCAAACCGTGCTGGGCTAGGCGTTGGTTCACGAGTGTTCCCAACCGTTTGTAAGTGCCGTGGTCATGCGTCAGGTAGCAACCTGAGCGCAGCAGACCCCGAACGGGGCGGCTCAGGATCAATGGTTGATCTGCCGCGCCGCGCAATGCCGTCGCCACCAGATCAAACACGGCCGACCCCCCTGCCGTCAGCAGTATCTCCGAGCCTTGGAACAGGTTTTCCGCGTCGCACCTGGCCGCGAGTTCATGCACTCGCCGCAGAAGCGTCTCTACCAGCGCGGTGTCGGCTTGCGTGTCTCCTGTGGCCCACAGCCCTTCGTAGCACTCCAGGCCGACCAGCCGCACGGCAGTGCTCGCACGAACTGCACGTGCCAACTCCAACGCTTCTGCGTCGTCGCGGCAACCTGTGCGTCCACCGCTCAGGCCCAGTTCAAGCAACACGTCGAAGCCCTGCGGCGTACATGGGTGCTGGGCCGCAAACCGTTCGATCGCCTGAAGCTGTTGCAACGAATCGATCAGGAACGGGGCTTGCAGGCCGGGGTACTGCACAAGCAAACGGGTCAGCCACTCGAGGTCGTGCGTCAGCAGCACTTGGTTGGCGATCACTGCACGGGCGGCCCCAGACTCCGCAGCCAGTGCGAGCTGTCCGATACTGGCCACCGTGATGCCCCAGGCACCAGCAGCGAGCTGGGCGCGAAAGAGTTCTGGCGACAAGGTGGTTTTGCCATGGGGAGCGAGCTCCACCCCTGCTTGTGCCACCAGCTGCTGCATCCACGCCAGGTTGTGTTGCAAGGCGCTGGCCTTCAACACCGCGCAAGGCAGCGGCCAGTCGGGTTGCATCAGGTGCCAGCCTTGCTGACCCACTGCGACGGCAGGCAGAGGCGGTGCCCACGCAGGATAGCCCTTGTGGGTGCTGGCGTGCAGCACGGGTGTGGTCACACCAGTGTCCCGCGTGCCTTGTCTATCCAGAGTTGCAGGCTGTCCAGCAGCTCTTTGTGGCTGAACGAGCAGCTTTCTTCGGCAAACAGCGCGCTGGATTCCAGCCGGTCCAGCAGGTTGTGCAACACCTCGGTGTAGCGGGACGGCAGGGCCGCCAGCAAGTCGGCAGCGCTGCCCCTGCAGTCTTGCGCAAACTGCGCCGCCGTGTGCGGCGCGGCGCGCAGACCAGTCAATGCGCGCTGCAAGTCGTCGAGTTGGGCAGTGGCGGTCATGGGTTCCAGGTGATCAATGGCCCAGGATTTTCGACAAGAAGTCTCGGCTGCGTTCGTTCTGAGGGTGGTTGAAGAACTCGTGCGGCGTGTTCTGCTCCACGATCTGGCCCTGGTCCATGAAGATCACGCGGTCGGCCACGGCCTTGGCAAAGCCCATTTCGTGGGTCACGCAAATCATGGTGATGCCCTGGCTGGCCATTTCCACCATCACGTCCAACACTTCTTTGATCATTTCAGGGTCGAGTGCCGAGGTGGGCTCGTCGAACAGCATGATTTTGGGCTTGAGGCACAGCGCACGTGCAATGGCCACGCGCTGTTGCTGCCCGCCAGACAGTTGCAACGGGTATTTGTTGGCCTGCTCGGCAATGCGCACGCGCTTGAGCTGTGCCATGGCGCGCTCTTCGGCTTCTTTTTTGGGCACTTTGCCCACCCACATGGGCGACAGCGTCAGGTTTTCCAGCACGGTCAGGTGCGGGAACAGGTTGAACTGCTGGAAGACCATGCCCACTTCTTTGCGAACCTGGTCGATGGCTTTGACGTCATCGGTCAGTTCCACACCGTCCACGACGAGGCGGCCCTGCTGGTGTTCTTCCAGTCGGTTGATGCAGCGGATCATGGTGGACTTACCCGCGCCAGAAGGCCCGCAGACCACAATGCGTTCGCCCTTGGCCACGGACAGGTCGATGTCACGCAGCACATGGAAGTTGTTGCCGTACCACTTGTTGACTTTGTCGAAGGTGATGATGGGTTCAGACATGATGTTGTTCCTGAATATGTAGCTATAAAGTCAATATGGATCAACGCAACTTGCTCTTATTGACCTGTTTTTCCACCCACAGGCTGTAGCGGGACATGGCAAAACAGAAGCCGAAATAGATGAGCGCGATGAAGATGTAGCCTTCGATCTTGTAGGGCCGCCAGTCGGCATCGGAGTTGAGCGCCAAGCCCAACGCACCAGTCAGCTCATATAGGCTGACGATGGTGACGAGCGAGGTGTCCTTGAAGATGGAAATGAAGTTGTTCATGATGCCGGGCACCACCATGGCCAAGGCTTGGGGCAGCACGATCTTGAACTGCGTTTGCCAGTAGCTCAGGCCCAGCGTGGCAGCGGCTTCCACCTGCCCCTTGGGAATGGCTTGAAGGCCACCGCGAATCACCTCCGCCATGTAGGCGGCAGCAAACAGGGTGATGCCCGCCAGCACGCGCACCAGCACGTCGATGGTCACGCCTTGAGGCATGAACAGCGGGAACATGAACGAGGCCATGAACAGCACCGAGATCAGCGGCACGCCCCGAACCAACTCCACGTAAATGGTGCAAAAACTGCGAATGGCAGGCAAGTGTGAGCGTCTACCCAGTGCCACCACCAGCGCAATGGGGAAAGCCATCACGATCGAGAGGCTCGCCAACAAGATGGTGAGGGGAAGTCCGCCCCAACGGTCGGTCTCAACACGTGTCAAACCCAGAACGTCGCCGTACATGAGTGCAAAGAACACGGCGAGCACGACTGCCCACAGCACAGCCAGCCAGGGTTTCCAGAAAAAGCGTACACAACTGGCGACCAACAGGCCGAGCATCAGCAAAGTGGCCACCAAAGGACGCCATTGCTCCTCGAACGGGTAACGACCAAAGATGATCAGGCGGTATTTTTCAGCCACCACACCCCAGCACGCACCCACCGAATCGGCTCGGCAGGCTTCCGCGTCGGGTGTCCACATGGCGGTGAAAAGTGCCCAGTTCAACAGTTGGGGCAGGTACCACAGCAGCACGCCGCCGATGGTCAGCGTGGCCAGGGTTGTTTTCCAGTCGGCAAACAGGTTTCGCTGAGCCCATGCCACGGGGCCGTCGGTGCGCACCGGTGCAGGGCGCGGCGCAATCGGTTGGAAAGTTTTTGCAGTCATGTGTGTGCTCAGGTCAGCGTTCCTGGATTGCCGCGCGTTTGTTGTACCAACCCATCAGGGCGGAGGTACTCAGGGAGGTGGCAAGGTAAATCAACATGACGATGGAGATGCATTCCACCGCCCGACCGGTCTGGTTGATGGCGGTGTTCGCAATCGACACCACGTCGGGGTAGCCAATGGCCACAGCCAGTGACGAGTTCTTGGTCAAGTTCAAGAACTGGTTTGTCATCGGTGGAATGATCACTCGAAGGGCTTGGGGCAGCATGACCAGGCGCATTTCCTGGCCTTTGCTCAGACCCAGCGCAGCTGCCGCTTCGCTCTGGCCCCGTGCCACAGACTGGATACCCGCTCGCACCACCTCGGCCACAAAAGCCGCCGTGTAAACCGTCAGTCCCAACAGCAGGGAAATGAATTCAGGTGTGAGGGATGATCCGCCCTCGACGGCGAATTCTCCCTTGAAGGGCGCATTGAATTCACTGGGGGCGCCGCCTGCAAACCAGCCCAGCACGCCACAGAGCAGCACGATTGTCACAGGCACCCAGAACATGCTGCGAACGCGGCCTGTGGCCTCGAACTGCACGTGTGCCCAACGGCGGTAGAGCCATGCCAATGCAAAGCCGGCGACCATGCCCCACAAGCCCCAAGCAAACCCCGGGGCCCACACAGGGGCCGGGAAGTTCAATCCGCCTTTGCTCAAAAAGAAAGGACCCACGTGGATGGGTTCCAGCGTGTCGGGCAGAAACTCCGTCATCGCCAGGTACCACATCAGCAGTTGCAGCAGGATGGGTACATTGCGGAAAAATTCGACATATGCAGAGCACATTCCACGTACCAGAGCGTTGCGGGAAAACCGCCCCACGCCCAAAAGAGTGCCCAGTATGGTTGTCATGATGATGCCCAGAATCGCCACACGCAACGTGTTGCCCAAACCGGTGAGGAGGGCTTTCAGATAGCTCTCTGAAGAGTCAAATGCGGTGATGCTTTCGCCGATGTCAAAACCAGCAGGTTGGCCCAGAAAGTCAAAGCCGCTCTGGATGCCCCGGATCCGCATGTTTTCCATGGTGTTGTGCACCAGGAACCAGACCATCAGGCCAATCAGTCCCAATGCGAGGGCTTGGTAAACCAGGCCACGGAAGGCTTGGCTGCGCCAGGACCAGGAGTTCTTTTTCGGTGGGGTGGTGGGTGTCATGTGCCATGCACTCCATGAACAGGTTAAAAAAAACCGTCCGAACCCGAGAGGTTCGAACGGTTTCTGGTTGTGGCGGAGATTCAGCGCACAGGGTAGGCGTACATCAGACCGCCTTTGTTCCATTGATTGTTCATCGCGCGTGGCAGTGCCAGGGGCGACTTGGGACCGACGTTGCGCTCAAAAATTTCACCGTAGTTGCCGGTGGCTTGCAAGGCACGCACCATCCAGTCGCGGTCCAGACCCAGGTTTTTGCCGGTGTCTTCGGTCGCGCCGGTGATGCGCTGCACCACGGGATCGGTGCTCTTGGCTTTTTCTGCCAGGACGTTGGCTTGGGTCAGGCCGTATTCCTCCGACTCGACCAAGCCGTGAATCACCCACTTGACGATTGCAAACCACTCGTCGTCACCGCGACGAACCATGGGGCCCAGGGGTTCTTTGGAAATCAGTTCGGGCAGGATGACGTGGTCGGCAGGCACCTTGGCTTCTTTGTTCCGAACAGAGGCCAGACCCGATGCGTCGGTGGTGTAGGCAACACAACGGCCAGCGAAGTAGGCACCAGTGGCGGCTTCCACCTTCTCAAACACCACAGGCTTCAGATTGAGACCGTTGGCCTTGGAGAAGTCGGTCATGTTTTTCTCGGTGGTGGTACCAGACTGCACACACACCGTTTGACCCTTGAGCTGCTTGGCGCTCTTGATCTTGCTCTTGACAGGGACCATGAAGCCTTGGCCGTCATAGTAGGTGACAGCTGTCATGTGCAGGCCCAATGCGCCATCGCGGTTCAGGGTGAAAGTGGTGTTGCGCGACAACACGTCCACTTCGCCAGACTGCAGCGCCGTGAAGCGTTGCTGAGCGTTCAGCGGAACGTACTTCACTTTCTCTGCGTCACCCAGCGTGGCCGCTGCAATGGCCCTGCAAACGTCCACGTCAAGACCAGACCATTTGCCACTGGAGTCAGCGGCAGAGAAGCCAGCCAGTCCGGTATTCACGCCGCACACAATCTGACCGCGTGCCTTGATGGCATCCAGTGTTTTGCCAGCGAAAGCGGGCGCGCTCACCAGTGTTGCTACTGCCGCCAGGGCCACTGCGCCCAGTTTGATAGAGGGAAATGCCATGTGTCGAATCTCCGAAATGTTGGGAATGGTTACCAAATGATGTGCCGCAAACGTTCACCTCTTGGTTGCAGCTTGCAGCGCAGCGTGAATTTAGCTTTCACCGTGAACCGGGGCATTGGGGTTTACGAGGCTCAATCATGCAAAAAACTCATGAGTTGATGGACTCTGCTCCGGTCAGCCAACTGTAAGCACATTGCGTGCCGACGCCGTTGGTTCGTCAGCTTTTGTTCAGGTTCGGCGGTGCCAGTGCCGACCGTCTCTGCCGAGACACAACACCGCTTCCCTCAATTGAGTGCTGCCCCTAACCTGACCGGTACACACTGGAGACAAGTCATGCCCAACAAACCAACACCCGCAGGCACCGAATCAGTGCAGCAACCGCCCCATTTTGCTCATTGGCCAGCACGCTTGCCGCACCGCATTTCTGCGCCAGCGACATCGCTTTGGCAAAACCTGTCGGTCAGCGCATTGCGTTACCCCGACAAGCGAGCCACTGTTTTTTTTGACAGCGTATTGACGTATGCCGATCTGCAGCGCCAGGCGGAGGCTGTGGCTTCATGGCTTGCTCTTCAAGGTGTGAAGGCCGGTGATCGGGTATTGCTGATGATGCAGAACTGCCCGCAGTGGGTGGTGGCGCACTTTGCGGTGTTGCGTGCCAATGCCGTGGTGGTGCCCGTCAATCCTATGAACCGGGCGCAGGAACTTCAGCACCACATCAGCGACCCTGCGGCGCGGTTTGCCATCGTGGCCGCAGACCTTGCGCAGGAATTGCTGGTGGCAAACGAGCAACTCCCCCCCGAGCAACGCCTGAGCCACCTCCTCGTCACGCATTACAGCGATGCGCTGGACGGCTTGGGGCCTAATCCCACGGCCGATACCCTCGTTGCGCGTGGGGTGCCGCCCGGTTGGTGTGACTGGTTGGCCCAGCGCCATGGGGAAGAGCAGTGGGCAGCAGTCTCACCTTCGGGTCTGCCCTCCATCACCGACTGGTCGGATGCGCTGGCGTGCGCAAGTGAGCCGCCACCGCTCACGGTGTGTCCGGCAGACATGGCCGTACTTCCGTACACCAGCGGTACCACAGGCCTGCCCAAAGGATGTGTGCACACTCATGCCACGGTCATGCACAACGCCATGGCAGGAAGTCTGTGGGGCAGTGGGACACCTGAAAACGTGATGCTGGCTGTGGTACCGATGTTTCACATCACGGGCATGGTTTCAGGTATGCATGCCTGTGTGTTTGGCAGCGGGTGCATGGTCATCATGCCCCGGTGGGACAGGGATCTGGCGGGGCAGTTGATTTCGCGATGGAAAGTCACGCACTGGACCAACATTCCAACGATGGTGATGGATCTGCTGGCGAGCCCCCGTTTCGCGACATTTGACTTGTCCAGCTTGGTGTACATCGGCGGCGGCGGTGCAGCGATGCCTCAAGCCATTGCCCAGAGATTGTTGGACCAATACGGGTTGCGATACGTCGAAGGCTACGGTCTCACGGAAACAGCTGCGCCATCTCACGCCAATCCCCCTGACAGACCCAAGCAACAGTGCCTGGGGATACCCTTCTTGAATGTGGATGCCCGAGTGGTCGATCCTGAGAACCTCAAGGAATTGCCTGCAGGCGAGCAGGGAGAAATCGTGGTCAACGGACCGCAGGTCTTTGCCGGCTACTGGCAGCGATCAGAAGCCACCCGGGCAGCCTTTTTTGAGTTGGATGGCAAGGCGTTCTTCCGCACAGGTGATCTGGGCTGGGTAGACCCGGAAGGCTATTTTTTCCTGACGGACCGGTTGAAACGGATGATCAACGCCAGTGGTTTCAAGGTCTGGCCCGCCGAAGTCGAAGCCTTGATGTACCGGCACCCCGCTGTTGCCGAAGCCTGCGTGATTTCAACCCCAGATGCTTACCGGGGCGAAACGGTCAAAGCGGTGGTGGTGCTGCGCCCGGGTTTTGCCGGCACGCTGACCGAAGCCGACATGATGGCCTGGTGCAAGGACAACATGGCTGCTTACAAATACCCACGTGTGCTTGAGTTTGTGGACAAACTGCCCAAGAGTGGCAGCGGCAAGGTGATGTGGCGTCAACTGCAAGACGATGAACGGACCCGTCACCGCGCGGGATGAGGCAGCACAAGGCCCGACACCGGTTTATTCGCTGTCGGTCGCGCGGGGCACGATGGCCCGGTAAGCGTGCCAGGTGGCATGACCGATGACTGGCCCCACGATGAGCAAGCCCAGGAAGTAAGGGAGCATGCTCAATCCAATCAGCAGCGTGATGAGAAATCCCCAGAAGAGCATGGCACCCGGGTTTTGGAAACAGGCGCGAATGCTCGTCAGACCTGCCGACACGGCGTCGACCTGGCGGTCCATGATCATGGGAATGGATATCGCGCTGGTCACGAAGATCAGTCCTGCAAAGAAACTGCCGACAACTGCATAGGTCACGAGAAAGCCGAGGTTCTCCATGGTGATGAGTTGGGACAGGGTGCTTTCGGCCGATGGCATGGTGTTGAATGTCACTGCGAACACGATCAGAGACGCACGACCCCAGATCATTTCCAGGATGAGCAGCACGCCGGCAAAGATGCCCATCGCACCTTTGGTGGGTCGCCAGACCAGCAGGGATTGGCGCAAGGAAGGACGGCGGCCTTCTTCAATTTCGCGGCTGGAGTGGTACAGGCCCAGGCACAAAAAAGGGCCCATCAGCAAGAACCCAGCGCTCAACGCCAAGACGTAAGCGGGCGCGCTGTTGAACACAGCCCACAGGACATGACCCATCAGGAAGAAGCACAGCCCGTAGAACAAGCCAGTTTTGGGGCAGCACATGAAATCGGCGTAGCCCTTCTTCACCCAGGACAACGGGGCAGACAATGGCAAGTCAGCCAAGGGCAGGCTGAAAATCGATGCGCGTTCCGGTGCCTGGTAGGGCACATACCCGCTGTCAAGCTGCTCGGGGTCGGCGTCAGTGTTTTCGCGGCGCTCGGTGGGGGGCAGCGCATCGCTGTGTGTCAAAACGGCTGGGCTCACAACGCAACTCCTTGATATTTATCAAAGCGAAGATAGCGCCAAACAGCCTTTCTGGCATCATGGTTTTCCCTTTATACCCTGGAGGGTAGGGGAGTGGCGGGCAGCTTCAGGCAGGTATTCCCTGAAACGCCGACTGTCCTCGCAGGTGCAAGGCGAGAGCAGCATCCAACGACTGGATGTGTTTGGCGAACCAGCGGGCCAACTCTGCCGCCATGTCCCTGACTTGCGTGCTCTCGCCGCTCCGAGCCAATCCCAAACCTTCGCGCATGACGTTGAGCACCACTCTGTGCTGCAACACATGGTTCGACCCGGAAGAAAAGTGGGTGGACTTCATCCAGTCGTCTTCGCGGCCGAACAGCGCCTGAGTGCGGGAAATCAATGCGTCCCAATGGCGTGCCAGATCGGAATCGGGGCAGTTTTCGACATCGGCCAGCAAGTTGACAAACTCCCGGTGCATGTCATCCATGGGTGCAAAGTCGAGCAACAGGGTGTCGGACCAATTCAGTGTGGGCATTTGAAGCCTCCTTGTACGAACGTGCGCATCTGTGAGCGCCGCTGTAGCTTGTCACCGTCTGCCGCGCTCGATGTTGATCCAGCGCAGAACGGGTTCAATCTCACAGATACCCGTCGCTAAACTCGGACGCCACCAAGCTGATACCTTTGCAGCAAGTGTTTTCAGGATGTTCCCAAATGTCAGGTTCTTCGTTTTCCCCGCCTTGTATACCGCTGTCTCAGGCAGCTTCCGCGTTGAAGTCCCAGGGCTTTGCTGTGTTGGATTCGGCCACCGTGATGCAGTGGCTCGGTCCAGCTGCTGCAGGCCTGGATGAACTGTCACCGCTTTGGAATGCGTTGCCTCCAGACAATCACCTGAAAGACGGAGGACGGTACCGTCGCCGTCGACACGGTTCCCTGGTGTTGTCCGGTGGCTCGGTAAAGCCAGTGACACACCGCGCCCATTGGCAGCCGCTGGAATACAACGCGCTGCACGGCGGCATGGAACGCTGGTTTGAGCCGCTGCTGCCTGACTTTTCCTCCAAAGACGCGTGGCATGCCTTGCTGCTGAGGTTGGGCGAACTCACGTCACAGGTGAAGGGCGAACAGCCATGGTTTGTCGAGGCTCACCAGTTTCGGATTGACACCGATGGCGGCATTGGCCGCCCCACGCCCGAGGGGGCACACCGAGATGGTGTGGATCTGGTTGCGGTGTTTCTGGTGGCCAGACACCAGATCAAGGGTGGCGAGACCCGTGTCTTCGAGGCTGAAGGACCTCAAGGGCAGAGATTTACCCTGACTCAGCCCTGGTCCGTGCTGTTGCTCGACGATGCCAGAGTCATTCACGAGAGCACACCCATTCAGCCGCTTGTGCTCGGGCAGCTCGGTTGGCGCGACACCCTCGTCGTCACCTTGCGCGCAGGCGCTTTTCAGGACGAAGTGCCGGGTTCAGATGGTGTGGCGGCAGTCTCGGCTTCCTGAGGCACGCTTGGTGTGGCCGATGGCGCAGGACCGCTCGCAATGAGCTTTTCGATCAGCGTAGACAGCGCCGCAGGCTTGAAGGGCTTTGTCAGGTAGGCATTGGCACCTGCTTGTTTGCCCTGTTCCCGGTCTTGTGCCGAGTCATTGCCGGACAGCAACACCACCCACGTACCCTCCAGCTCCGGCCGGGTGCGAATGATGCGGCAGACAGCCAAGCCGTCGAAACGGCCGGGCATCATCACATCCAGCAGGATCAGGTGAGGTTTGAGTTTGAGTGCCATGGCCAAACCCGCCTCACCGTTGGCCGCTTCAAGCATTTCAAAGCCTGCCGTTTCGACAGCCCACCGCACCATGCGGCGAATCTGGTATTGGTCGTCGACAACCAGAACACGTTTCAAAGCGGGGGCCTCCTCTGGACAATCAGTCCAGCGACTTTACATGCGCTCGAAGATGGCCGCAATGCCTTGGCCGCCGCCGATGCACATGGTCACCAAGGCATACCGGCCCTGAACTCGCTGCAACTCGTACAGCGCCTTGACGGTGATGAGTGCGCCGGTGGCCCCGATGGGGTGGCCCAGGGAGATGCCAGATCCATTGGGGTTGACTTTGGCGGGGTCCAGGCCCAGGTCACGCGTCACGGCGCAGGCCTGTGCTGCAAACGCTTCGTTGGCCTCGATCACGTCCAGGTCGGCAATGGTCAGACCGGCTTTTTTCAGCGCCAGTTGTGTGGCGGGCACTGGGCCAATGCCCATGTATTTGGGGTCTACACCGGCGTGGGCGTAGGCCACCAGACGAGCCAAAGGTGCCAGGCCACGCGCTTTGGCCGTGCCAGCTTCCATCAGCACCACGGCAGCAGCGGCGTCGTTGATGCCCGATGCGTTGCCTGCAGTGACCGTGCCGTTTTCCTTCAGGAACACGGGCTTCAGTTTGGCCATGTCGGCAGGGGCGCAGTTGGGGCGGAAGTGTTCGTCGGTGGCGTAGGCGACATCGCCCTTTTTGCTTTTCAGCATCACCGGCACGATCTGGTCTTTGAAGTAACCCGCCTCGGTGGCGCGCTGGGCGCGGTTGTGACTTTCAACGGCAATCGCATCCTGCTCTTCGCGGGTGATGCCCCACTTGGCGGCGATGTTTTCGGCCGTCACACCCATGTGGATGGTGTGGAAGGGGTCGTGCAATGCGCCCACCACCATGTCCACCATCTTGGTGTCACCCATGCGGGCACCCCAGCGCATGTTCAGGCTGGCATAGGGGCCACGGCTCATGTTTTCGGCACCGCCGCCAATGGCGATGTCGGTATCGCCCAGCAGAATGCTCTGGCTGGCGTTGACGATGGCCTGCAGGCCGGAGCCGCACAGGCGGTTCACGTTGTAGGCAGGGGTGCCCTCGGCGCAGCCACCGTTGAGTGCGGCCACGCGGCTCAAGTACATGTCTTTGGGTTCTGTGTTGACCACATGGCCAAACACCACATGGCCCACGTCCTTGCCATCCACCCCCGCGCGCGCCAGGGATTCACGCACCACTTGGGCTGCCAGCTCGGTGGGTGGGATGTCTTTCAGGCTGCCGCCATAGGTGCCGATGGCTGTGCGGACGCCGCTCACTACTACTACTTCTCTGGTCATGGTGAATCTCTCTGGGGTTGGTGTGGAACTGTAATTATGAATTCAAAACCATTGACCAAACTGACAGGATTGAAGGCCTGCGTGCGTGGTGGGGCCGAATCCCATTCAAAACGGTGCCGCGCAATGCCAGTGGCAGGTGTGTCCGGTGATCGGGTGTGGGAGGCTCAGGTGTGTGGCGTGCAACATCAACCGTGACGTTGCAGTCTGTGCCGGTCCACTCGCATAGAGCGCGTCGCCCAGGATGGGATGGCCCAACGCCTGGAGGTGAACCCTGAGCTGATGCGAGCGACCCGTGACCGGCTCCAGCGCCAGGCGGGTGTGTTGGCCCATGACACCGCGTTCCAACACCTGCCAGCGCGACACACTGGGTTTGCCCAGTGCGTGACTCACGATGCTGCGCGGACGGTTGGGCCAGTCCACCACCAGTGGCAGATCGATCGTGTGCCAACCCTGCGCGTCGCTGGGGTGGGCCGATTCGTCCACGTCTGCGGCCACGATGGCCTCGTAGCGCTTGTGCGTGAGCCGCTGTGCAAATGCGTCGCTCAGGCTGCGCTGCGCTTCAGCCCCTCGCGCCATGCACATCAGCCCACTGGTGCCCATGTCGAGGCGGTGCACCACCAGCGCATCGGGCCACATTGCCTGTGCACGTGCGCTGAGGCAGTCGGCGTTTTCGGGTCCTCTCCCGGGCACTGACAGCAGGCCACTGGGTTTGTTCAGTACGAGCAGGTGGGGGTCGACATGCACCACGCAGCCATCCACACCCATTGGCAGATCCGTCCCTGCCCGGTGCCAATCAGGCGGCTGGGCCCAGTGCACGTGTCAACTCGTCAGAAGCCACCGAACGTGCAGCGCCGAAACCCGCGACCTGCCGAGCGCCCAACACTTCCAGCCCGACAAATCGGAAATCTGGCAGCGCTGTCATGGGCTCAGCCTCCGGAAACCGCAACAAATAAGCCTGTCGGCATACGGTGTGCCACGGGTGTTCCGCAGACATTTGGTGGGCCCGCACGCTCAGGGTCACACGGGGCAGGGCGTGAACTGGCTGCCCAACCCTTTCAGGCTCCATCACCATCAGCGAGGCGAGCGGTTGGCGCTGCAAATTGCCTGTGTGTGCCGCCAGCCCGCTGATGTGCAGCACCAGCACATGGTGCGCAGTGGCCATGGCAAAAGGCACCATGGATACAAAAGGCAGCCCATCGTCACCAAGCGTGCCCAAGGCAGCGACACGTTGTTGCGCCAGCAATTCCCTCAGTGCCCTCGCCAGCCTGCTTTCGTGTGGCGCTGGCTGATTGGGGGTTCCGGGTTCAGGCACAGCCAGCTTCACCAAAACAAATGCCCACCTGGCGAGCCATCTGCAGCAAGGGGTCGTTGGGCCCGATGCGCCGGTTCTGTCCCGCGACTCGGCTGAGGGGAATGCTGTCGAGCACGCCAGCCTGCATGGTCACCATGCGGTCGAACTCGCCTTCCAGTACCAACTGCGCAGCGCGCACGCCAAACTGCGTTGAAAGTACGCGGTCAAACGGTGTGGGTGAGCCGCCGCGCTGGACATGGCCCAGCACGGTGGCCCGCACCTCGCTTTTGAGCAGGGGCTGCAGTTGATCACGCAGTGCAAACGCCACACCGCCAAGCCGGGGTTTGCCGTGATCGGTGGGTGCCGGGGTATCCAGCGTGATCTGGCCACCCGCAGGCTTTGCACCCTCACCCACACAAATCAATGTGAAATGTTGTTGCTGTTCGCGCTGTTGGCACACCCGGGCCACTGTCTCAACGTCGTAGTCGATTTCGGGCAACAAAATGATGTCAGCCGCACCTGCGATGCCAGCCTCCAGGGCGATCCAGCCTGCGTGGCGACCCATGGTTTCCAGCACCATCACACGCCCATGGCTTTGACCGGTTGTGTGCACCCGTTCCAGAGCTTCGGTCGCGGTGGCCATCGCTGTGTCGAAACCAAAGCTTCGCTCGCAGCCTTCAATGTCGTTGTCGATGGTCTTGGGCACGCCCACCACCTTCAGCCCGCGCTGAGCCAGACCGTGGGCAATGGTCATGGTGCCGTCACCCCCCATCGCCACCACGGCGTCCAGCCCGAGTGACTGGGCGTTGTCCAGGGCCCGCTGTGTGGCGGCTTCGGACTGCAAGGGGTCCAGCCGGTTGGTCGTGCCCAATATGGTGCCGCCCAAACCCAGCAGTCCGCCGACGTTGTCCCACGTCAGGGGTTGGGTGCGTTTCTCCATCAGGCCTGCAAAGCCGTCGTTGATACCGATGACCTCGGCGTTGCACTGGCGGATCAGGCTACGAGTGACCGCACGGATCACGGCATTCAGGCCCGGGCAATCGCCGCCCCCGGTCAGGAGTCCTACTCGCATGTGTGTCTCCGGGTGGTGTTCAGCGCACGATGACTTCGGCGCGGCGGTTGCGTGGCTCGACCACCTCGTCGGCGGTGGGCACCAGCGGCTCGCGCTCACCACGCCCGCGCGCGGTGATGAGATCACGGGCAAAACCCTGTCCCGTCAGCAAGTCGACGATGGCCTGCGCGCGTTTGAGTGAGAGTGCGTCGTTGGCTTCAACGGTGCCTTGCCGGTCGGTGTGACCAACCACCAGAATTTCGCCACCTGCGCGGGCCCTGGCCATCTCGATCAGCTTGGGCAGTTCTGCCTCTGATTCAGGCGTCAACTTGGATGTCCCCGGAAAAAAGCGCAGCACCAGGGTTTCGGGGGAGGGGGGCTGGATCTTCAGCACCGCTGCGTAGCGGGCCTGGATTTCATCGATGGTGGCCGTGCGCTCGGTGAGCTGACCGGCGTCATTGCGCTCTGCAACCGCAAACGGTTTGCCCAGAACCAATACCGCGCTGCCCGACTTGACCTCGACAGCGGTCGCGCGGGGCTGGCCGTCTGGCGCGTTCTGAGGTAACAACACCACCCGCAATTTCGGTTCGCCAGCGGGTTTGATCATGCTGCAGCCGCTGCCCAGCGTCACCAGCAGTCCCAAGGACAGCCATGCAAACAGGGGTCTCATGGCTGTGCCTCCACGATGAAGTCGGTGCCCCGCACCCCCACCACTGAGGTGGGCGTGGTGACCTTGATCAGTTCAGGGTTCGTCTTGCCCATGGTGCCTGTCACCATTCTCAAGGTGCCTTGCAGCAGGTTCAGCAGCAGACTTCCGTTTTGCGAAGTGGTGTCAAAAATGTAGTGCGTCAGGTCCACGCTGGCGTTGGGCCCCACCGAAAACACGGTGCCGTCTTGCAAGGTGATGGCAGCGGCACTGTTGGGCCCCGTCACCACCCGGTCACCCTCACGCAGGCCCTGGCCGGGCAGTGCGGGAAGACTTTGCGAACCACGGATCACTGACACCGTTCCCTCCAGGTTCTTGAAGGTGCCGCTGCGCCCGTCGCTCTGAGCCTGGGCGCTCCAACACAGGCCGGCGCTGAGGGCCAGGCCAAACAGTAAGCGGTTAACAAAGGTCACAGCAGCATCTCCAAAAGGGGTGTCGTGCGGGATCATAGGGCAGCAGCGTCCTCGGTCCTGCGTGAAACAAGGCCTGTGTGCGTGCGGTCACAATACGGCCCCCACGCTGTGGCAAGGGCGCTGCGCCCACCGCCCGGCGCTCTCGCCTTGGGGTCGCACGACCCGGCACCGTTGTACTTTTGCATTCCCCTCACGTATGTCCCAGTTTGAAGTAAAGCCCGCCACCCTGCGCGATGCCAAAGCCATTGCCGATATCCATGTGCTCGCCTGGCAGCACGCTTATCAGGGGTTGGTGGCCGATGACGATTTGAAAGCCTTGTCTGTGGACAAACGCCTGGTCATGTGGCGCGAGGCCATTGAGTTTTCCGAACCCCAGGTGCTGGTCGCCGTGAACGAAGCCAAAAAAGTGGTGGGATTCATTGGGTTCGATCGCTCGCGCGACCCCAAAACCAAGCCCACCACAGGCGAAATCTGGGCCCACTACGTGCACCCAGATGCATTGGGCACGGGTGCCGGCCTGGCCCTGTGGGATGCTGCCCGCGATGCCTGCGAAGAAGAAGGCTTCAATGAGGTCACTGCCTGGGTGTTTGTGCGCAACGAACGTGGCTTGTCGTTCTACGACACCGCCGGTTTCAAGCGCGACATGAAAACCCTGCGCACCACGCCGGTGGGAACCACCCGCCTTGAGGAAGTGCGGGTGAAGTTCTCGTTGGCGTGAATTGCAAGCCAAATAGGCCCATGGCGCTTTGATGGATTGAAAAGTCAGCTACGAAATTTCAACATCCAGGCGGGCCGTCGGCCACAGTCGATCCAACCGCTCACGGATGCCGTCGGCGCGTGCCAGGCCTGCCACGGTCTCCACCTGTTGCAGCAGCGTGTGTGATGCAGCCACCACGGCTTCTTGATCGGGGGCCATGAGCAGCAGTTCGCGCAGGCGATGTGCGAAGGCTGGGTCCGGGCGGGCGAACATGCGCTCTACCAAGTCCAACAGGTACAGGCGCGCAGTGGCCAGCGAGCGTTTGCCGTGAAACGGGTCGGCAGACACCTGCAGCGGCTTGACTGCATGCGTCTCTGGTCCCGGTCGGTGTGTGAGGTAGCCGTCAGCCACCAATTGGTGCACCAGCGCTGCATCGGCCTGCACCAGTGTTTGCAGTTCTCCTGCGGATTTCTGGCCGTCTGCCAGCAGCAAGAGCGCACGTTCTTTCAGGCCCAGTGTGCGCTGGCGCGAGCGCAGTTCGGCCAAGGCTTTTTCGGTTTTGATCAATGGCATTCCGGCATGCCACGCGTCTTGCGGCGCGGCCCCAACGTTTGACAGACGGCGCAGTGTCCTGGCCGTCTGTGACAGAGGCGTGATGGCCTTTCCCCACGCAGGGGGGCACCGGCTGCCTTCAGGCGGTGGCTTTTTCCATCGCTTGCGCCATGGTTTTGCCCAGTTCAACGCCCCACTGGTCGTAGGCGTTGATGCCCCAGATGGCGGCCTGCACAAACACCTTGTGTTCGTACAGCGCAATCAGCGCGCCCAGGCGCGAAGGGGTCAGGGCATCCACCCACAGCGTGCTGTTGGGCACATTGCCAGGGAAGCTGCGGTGCGCCACGAGGGCTTGGGCCTGCGACTCGGTCAGGCCACTGGCCAACAGGCTGGCCAGGGTGTCGGCTTCGCCACGGCCTTTGGCCAGGGCCTCGGCCTGGGCGCGCAGGTTCAGGTTGACCACGCGGTGGTGCTCGGCGGCAAACGGCAGGTCGGCCAGGGCCACGTCTTCACTTTCGACACCGACAAACTCCACCGGCACGCGGTGCTGGCCCTGGTGCAGCAGCTGAAAGTAGGCGTGTTGCCCGTCAATGCCAAGCCCACCCCACACGATGGGGCCTGTTGCCACATCGCAGGCCGTGCCATCCAGGTGGGTGCGCTTGCCGTTGCTCTCCATGTCCATTTGCTGCACAAAGGGTGCAAACCGCGCCAGGCGGCTGGGGTAGGTGGACAGCAGTTGAGTGGGGCAACCCAGGAAGTTGCGGTTCCACACACCCAGCAGGCCCAGCAGCACCGGCAGATTGGACGCCGGTGGAGCGGTGCGAAAGTGCTCGTCCATGGCGTGGCCGCCGGCCAGAAATTCGCGGAACGCGGTGCTGCCAATGGCCAGGGCCAATGGCAGGCCCAGGGCCGACCACACCGAGTAGCGGCCGCCCACCCAGTCCCAGAACGTGAAGGTGTGCTCCGGCAGGTAGCCTGCCGCTGCTGAGCGCTGGGGCGATGCGGTGATGGCCACCAGGTGTTTGCCCTGGTGCTCGGTGGCAATGCCGCCATCGGCCAGCCAGCGTCGGGCCGAGGCGGCGTTGGTGAGGGTTTCCTGTGTGGTGAATGTTTTGGACGACACCACCACCAGCGTGCGCGCGGGGTTCAGGCGGCGCAGCACGCTGTGCAGGGCCCAGGCGTCGGGGTTGCTGACGTAGTGCACCGTCACGTCGGGCGTGCCCGCGCTGGGCGCTGCCAGATGGCCCAGTGCTTCGGTCGCCATCCGCGGGCCCAGGTCCGAGCCACCGATGCCGATGTTCACCACATCGGTGAGCGTTTCGCCTGTGTGGCCTTTGAGCTGGCCACCGCGCAGCGCGTCGGCAAAGGCACAAACACGGGCCAGTTCGGATTGCACATCTGCGTGCACCGCAGCGCCCCAGGGGCCCACGGTGTCGGGTGCGCCACGCAAGGCCACGTGCAGCACGGCGCGGTCCTCGGTGGTGTTGATGTGAGCGCCCGCAAACATGGCGTCGCGCTGCTGGGCCACGCCTGCCTGCTGGGCCAAGGCCAGCAGCTGGCTCATGACGGCGCTGTTCACAGCCTGTCGGGCGAAATCCAGCCGTATGCCGGTGCCGTCCGCAGCCACAGGGGCCGGGCGCTGGTCGGGATTGGCCAGCAGGTCACGAAGGTGCGGCAGGCCTTGGTTGGCCAGGGCTTGCAGCGCACCCCAGGCGGGCAGGGCGGTGGGGTTGCTGACGGGGCGGTGGGCGGTGGCGTTCATGGGGTGAGCGGCGCGTGCCGCTTTCTTGGGTGTGTCAGGTTTCAGTTGGCAGTATGCCAACGGTTCATGGCAGAACGGTACAAGGTCTCAGGCGGCTCGGGCTGCGTCGGTGGCTTCCTGGGCCAGGCGGGTGATGCGGCCCCAGTCGCCATTGGACAGTGCATCGGCCGGGGTGAGCCAGCTCCCACCGACCATCGCCACATTCTTCAGCGCCAGAAAGCTGGCCATGTTTTGCAGGCTGACGCCGCCAGTGGGGCAAAAGCGCACGTCGCTCAGCGGGCCACCCAGGGCTTGCAGCATGGCCAAGCCACCTGCCTGCGCGGCAGGGAACAGCTTCATGAGGCCAAAGCCCAGGTCGCGGGCGGCCATCACTTCGCTGGGCGTCATCACGCCGGGCACAAAGGGCAGTTGGGCGGCGCGCACGGCCTCCACCAGCGCGGGGGTGCAGCCGGGTGACAGGGCAAAGCGCGCGCCCGCATCGACGACGCGCTGGACATCTGCCACGCGGGTGACGGTGCCGGCGCCCAGGTGCATCTCGGGCACGGCTCGGGCGACAGCCTCTATGGCGGCCAGCCCGGCTTCCGTGCGCAGGGTGATTTCCATCACGTCAATGCCACCGGCCAGCAGCGCGTGGGCCAAAGGAACAGCCTGGGCCGCATCGGTCAGCGCGATGACGGGCACCACGCGGGAGGTGAAGGCGGGCAGGGCGAGGGTAGTGTTCATGGTTTTCAAATGAAATAGGCATCCAGCGCTTTTTTTGTATTGCGCTGACAGCTATGAATTAAGGAATCAGCCCCAGAGTGGGGACGCACCGGTTTCGGCTGTGCTGGCGTGGGAGCGGAACAGGCCGAACAGCTCGCGCCCGGTGCCGTGGGTGTTGGCCGACAGGTCGGGGTGCACCACGGTGCGGGTGGCCAGGGTGTCGGCGTCCACTTCCAGTATCAGCACACCAGCGTCGCAGTCGAGCAGCACCATGTCGCCGTTGTGCACTTTTGCAATGGGGCCGTTGCCCAGAGCCTCGGGGCTCAGGTGAATGGCGGCGGGCACTTTGCCCGATGCGCCCGACATGCGGCCATCGGTCACCAGAGCCACCTTGAAGCCCTGGTCTTGCAGGTTGGCCAGTGGGGGGGTGAGTTTGTGCAGCTCGGGCATGCCGTTGGCGCGGGGGCCCTGGTAGCGCACCACGGCCACAAAGTCTTTGTTCAGCTCACCCGCGTTGTACAGGGCCAGCATTTCTTGCTGGTCGGCCACCACCACGGCGGGGGCACGCACCACGCGGTGCTCAGGTGCCACCGCAGACACCTTGACCACGCTGCGGCCCAGGTTGCCTTGTAACAGGCGCAGGCCTCCGTCGGCGCTGAAGGGGTGGTTGGCGGGGCGCAGCACGGTTTCGTCGCCCGACTGGGCTGGCACATCGCGCCAAGCCAGCTGGCCATCGTTGAGCCAAGGCTCTTGGGTGTAGGCGGCCAAGCCCTGGCCCATGACGGTGGCCACGTCGGCGTGCAGCAAGCCCACGCCCAGCAGCTCCCGCATCAGGAAACCCATGCCGCCTGCGGCCTGAAAGTGGTTCACGTCGGCTTTGCCGTTCGGGTACACGCGGGCCAGCAGGGGCACGGCGGCGGACAGTTGGGCAAAGTCGTCCCAGTCGATCACGATGCCTGCGGCCCGTGCCATGGCCACCAGGTGCAGGGTGTGGTTGGTGCTGCCGCCAGTGGCCAGCAGGCCCACCATGCCGTTGACGATGGTTTTTTCGGTCACCACTTCGCTGAGTGGCATGCGGGTGGCGGTGGATGTGCCCATGCCTGTCAGAGCGGTGGCGCGGCGCACGGCCTCGAACGTGAGGGCCTCGCGCAACGGCGTGCCGGGGTTGATGAAGCTGGAGCCCGGCAGGTGCAGGCCCATGATTTCCATCAGCATCTGGTTGCTGTTGGCCGTGCCGTAAAAGGTGCAGGTGCCGGCCGAGTGGTAGGCCTGGCTTTCGGCTTCCAGCAGCGCTTCGCGGCTGACTTCGCCCTTGGCGTATTGCTGGCGCACCTTGGCTTTTGCGTCGTTGCTCAGGCCGGATGTCATGGGCCCGGCGGGCACGAACACGGTGGGCAGGTGGCCGAACTGCAGCGCGCCCATGAACAGGCCGGGCACGATCTTGTCGCACACACCCAAAAACAATGCTGCGTCGAACACGTTGTGCGACAGCGCCACGGCGGTGGCCAACGCAATCACGTCGCGGCTGAACAGACTCAGCTCCATGCCCGCTGCACCTTGGGTGATGCCGTCGCACATGGCAGGCACGCCACCTGCCACCTGGGCTGTGGCACCGCAGGCGCGGGCGGCGGCGCGGATGGCCTCGGGGTAGTGTTCGTAGGGCTGGTGTGCTGACAACATGTCGTTGTAGGCCGTGACCACGCCCAGGTGGGGTGCGCGCACTTCGTGCACCTGCAGCACTTGGCGTTTGTCGGCCTCGGGCATGGCGGCAAACGCGTGGGCCATGTTGGCGCAGCCCATGCCGTGGCGTTGGGTGCCTGCCTTGCTCTGGGCTGCCATGCTGGCCAGATAAGCGGCGCGGGTGGGCGCGCTGCGCGCCACGATGCGTTGGGTCACTTCAGCCAAGGCTGCGTTCAAAGGGGCGTTCATGGGTGGTGTGGTGTGTGAATTTGTGTAGCTGAAAAACCAATACCATCAAGCGGCATGGGCATTATTTGTGCATGAATGAAGCGTCAAGGCGACAGCCACACCGCCACGGGCGTGTGCGTCTGGCACAGCAGCAGCGAGATGGGCAGCTCGGCGGTGGCGGCCTGGCGCGCCTGGGCGTACACCGCGTGTTTGGCCGAGCCTGACAGGGGCAGGCACAGGTGGCGCGCTGCCAGCAGGGTGCTGAGGCTGAGCGTGATGCGTGCGTGCTGGGCCTTGTTCAGCACCGGGTCGGGCAACACCCAGGCGCAGCGGGCTTGCGTGGCCAGCGCCTCACCCAGGCCGGGGGCGCCAGGGAAGAACGACGCCGTGTGGGCGTCCAGCCCCATGCCCAGCACAGCCACATCCAGTGGCCAGGGCAGGGGGGCCAGGCGTGCTTCGGCGGCCAGGCGCAGGCGCTGCACATCCATACTTGCCTGCGCAGCCGTCAGGTGGCCCAACTCGCCGTTGACCAGCGGCACCCAGCGCGCCGCAGCGGCTAGGCCTTGCAGCAGGTGTTCGTGTACCAGGCGTGCGTTGCTGTCGGCGTGGGTGGGGGGCACGCAGCGTTCGTCCACCAGCAGCACGGTGATGTGCGGCCAGGCGGTGGCCAGCAGCGGTTGCGCAGCCAGTGCCTGGAACAGCGCCACGGGTGACTTGCCACCCGACACCGCGAGCAGGGCACTGCCCCGCTCAGACACAGCGGTCGCCAGGCGCTGCGCGATGTCTTGCGCCAGGGCCTCGGCCAAATGGCGCTCGTCGGGCAGGTGGTGCTCGGTCAGTTTGGCATTCATGCTCAGGACTCTTCCACCCAAGCCATGTTTTCGCGGGCCATGAGGGCCGACGATGCGGCCGGGCCCCAGCTGCCTGCGGTGTAGGGCTTGGGTTTTTCGTCGCGCGCGGTCCAGCCGTCCATGATGGGTTCCACCCACTTCCATGCGGCTTCCAATTCGTCGCGGCGCATGAAGTGCGTCAGGCGACCCCGGATCACGTCGATCAGCAGGCGTTCGTAGGCCTCGGAGCGTCTGCCCGTGAAGGCCGATTCCAGGTCCAGGTTCAGGCTGACGGGGCGCAGACGCATGCCGCTGCCAGGTTCTTTGGCCATCATCTGCAACTGCACATGCTCTTCGGGTTGAAGGCGGATGCACAGGCGGTTGGTTTGCTGGCGCGGTGCGTCGGGGAACAGCGCAAACGGCATGGCCGCGAACTCCACCACGATTTCGGACGAGCGCTCGTGCATCCGTTTGCCCGTGCGCAAAAAGAAGGGCACATTGGCCCAGCGCCAGTTGTTGATGTAAGCCTTCAGCGCCACAAAGGTTTCGGTGTGGCTGTCTTCGGGTACGTTGTCTTCCTGCAGATAACCCACGGCGGACTCGCCATTCACGGCACCCGCTGTGTATTGGCCGCGCACGGTGTTCTGGGCGACATCTGTTTCCTTCATGGGGCGCAGGGAGCGCAGCACCTTCAGCTTTTCGTCGCGCACAGCGTCGGGGTCGAGCGACACGGGCGGCTCCATGGCCACGATGCACAGCAACTGCAACAGGTGGTTCTGCACCATGTCGCGCATGGCACCGGTGCCGTCGTAAAACCCGGCCCGGCTGCCCACGCCCACCGACTCGGCCACCGTGATCTGCACGCTCTTGATGTGCGGACCGCGCCACAGGGGTTCAAAAATGCTGTTGCCAAAGCGCAGCACCATGAGGTTTTGCACCGTTTCTTTGCCCAGGTAGTGGTCGATGCGGAAAATCTGGCTCTCGGCAAAGTAGCGGCCCACCTCATTGTTGATGTCCTGGGCCGATGCAAGATCGTGTCCCAGTGGTTTCTCCAGCACCACACGGCTGCGCGCATCCACCAGACCTGCGCCACTGAGGTGTGCACAAATGCCAGTGAACAGGCTGGGGGCTGTGGCCAGGTAATACACCCGGTCGCTGCCCGGTTGAAGGGCTGTGCCCAGCTTGGCGTAGGCAGCCGCGTCGGTGGCGTCGAGGCTGACGTACACCAACAGGTTCAGGAACCGCTGCCATGCGCCGGGCTCGCGGCTTTTTTCGGGAATGAAGGGCTGGCAGCGGCTGCTGACAAAGGCCACAAACTCCTCGTGTGTCCATGCCTGGCGCCCCAGGGCCACGATGCGTGTGCGTTCGGGCAGGTTGCCGTGCGAGTGCGCCATGTACAGCGCGGGCAGCAACTTGCGCAGAGACAGGTCACCCACGCCGCCGAATATCACCATGTCAAGGACATCGGGCAGGGGATTAAAGCGGTCGGCAGAGGTCATGTCAGAGCGTTTCATTGGTTACCTTGCTTTTCATTTTTAATGAAATAAAGTTACAAGGCAAGTTCTTTTTGAACCGGCCACCCGGCTCAAAGCAATTTGCAGGCCGGTGCGGCCACGGCCAGGCGTGCCAGCACGTCGGTGCGGCTGGGGGGCTGGCAACCGGCTTGTTCGCAGTTGAGTGAGGCGCTGGCCACGCCCCAGCACAGAAGCTCTTGCATGTGTGCATCGGTCAGCGCCAGCTGATGCGGCAGCACGTTCTCCTGTGTCGCCTGGCCTACCCACGCGTTGACCAAACCTGCCAGGAAGCAGTCGCCTGCCCCCACGGTGTCCTTCACTTGCACAGGTACGGTTTCGTTGGCGTGCCAGGCGCGGCCGTTGGCTGTCAGCAGCACGGCGCCCTGGGCGCCGAGGGTCAGGGCCATCAGGGGTGCGCCGGTCTGGCTCATCAACTCGCGAGCGGCCGCCACCGGGTCGGTGTGAGTGAAACCCATGCAAATCAGGTCGTCGTCGCTGGCTTTGATGAGGTGTGCCTCTTGCAGGGCGCCCATCACGCTGGCGGTGTAACGCGTGTTGTCGGGCACCACGGCGGGGCGCAGGTTGGCGTCCACCACCACGGTTTTGCCGGCAGCGCGCATGGCCCGCAGCCAGGGCTGGTAAATGCCGGTGTCGTCGGGCAGCAGGGCCAGGCAGCCGGTGCACACCACTTCCAACGCAGGCAGGGCCTGGCAGAGGGCGATCAGTTGCGTGGCGGACGTTTGGCGATCTGCCACGCCCTCGCGGTAGAAGCCATAGCTGGCCTTGCCCTGTGCGTCCAACCCCACGACGGCCAGCGATGTGGGCTGGGCCACGGTGTTGTGTTCGGGTATGTGCACGCCCGCTGCCAACAGTGCACGGCGAAGGCGCTGGCCGAAGGTGTCGGCCGACAGCGGGTTCAGGTATTGCGTGGGAACGCCGCCCAGGCCCAATGCACGCGCCAGGTTGTAAACCGCGCCGCCGTCGTGTGGCATCAGGGATCCATCGGGCTGAAAGATCATGTCCATCAGCGCCTCACCGGCTGCCACTACTTTCACGCTTGTGTTCGGGTTTTCCATAAGTAAATCCAGTTGATTTATTAACCTGTCCGAGACTATAGTTGCGCCGTGCCTGAACAACAAGCGTGGATTTCCCTGATAACCGGGTGTCAACGCTGCCCCAGGCCCACCGTGTGTTTTTTTATTCCGCACATTCACCCAACGGAGACTTTCATGACTTTTGCCCGCACCCTGACCCTCAGCGCCCTTGCCCTGGCCACATCTGCTGCTTTTGCAGCCGAGCCCATCATTGGCCTTATCACCAAAACCGAGAGCAACCCCTTCTTCGTGAAAATGAAAGAGGGCGCTGATGCTGAGGCCAAAAAGCTGGGTGCCAAACTGTTGAGCGCCGCAGGCAAAACCGACGGCGACAACGCCGGTCAGGTCACTGCCATGGAGAACATGATTGCCGCCGGTGCCAAAACCATCCTGATCACCCCCAGCGATGCCAAGGCCATCATCCCTGCCATCAAGAAGGCCCAGAGCCAGGGCGTGATGGTCATTGCGCTGGACAGCCCCACCGATCCAGCCTCTGCCGTGGACGCCCTGTTTGCCACCGACAACTACAAAGCCGGTGTGTTGATCGGCCAGTACGCCAAAGCCGCACTGGGCAACAAAAAGGCCGTGATCGCCACGCTGGACCTGTTCCCCGGCCACCCCGTGGGTGCACAGCGCCACAACGGTTTCCTGAAGGGCTTTGGCCTGACCGCTCCTGATGCAAAGAGCAACGAACTCGGTGGCAAAGCAGCTGGTGTGGTGTGTATGGCCGACAGCTTCGGTGACGCCGCCAAAGGCCAGACCGGCATGGAAAACTGCCTGCAGAAGAACCCTGGCATCAACCTGGTCTACACCATCAACGAACCCGCTGCCGCCGGTGCCTACAAGGCGCTGAAGGCCGCTGGCAAGGAAAAAGACGTGGTCATCGTCTCGGTGGACGGCGGCTGCGCCGGTGTGAAAGACGTGGGCGCAGGCGTGATCGCCGCCACCAGCCAGCAATACCCTCTGCGCATGGCCTCCATGGGCGTGGCCGCGGGTGTGGAATACGCCAAGACCGGCAAAAAAGTCAGCGGCTACACCGACACCGGTGTGACCCTGATCGCCAACAAGGCAGTGGCCGGTGTGGACAGCAAAGACGTGAAAACCGGCATGGACCTGTGCTGGGGCAACAAGTAAGGTCTGAGCCTGTGGCTTGACCTGCAACGACGGACACCTCCCGCGTCAGACGGGCGGGCCGTCACCACTCCCCTGGCCAGCTTGTGGGTCAGGGCGGTGTGGCAGCCTCCTTTTCAACAAAAACGGATTGGCCCCCGCCATGAACACCCTCACATCGAAACTGCCCCCCATGGGCACCCTCGGGCCCTTCATTGCCCTGGTGTGTGCCTGCCTTTTTTTCGCGACGCAGAACGAGCGCTTTCTCACGCTGCAAAACTTTTCGCTGATCCTGCAGCAGGTCATGGTGGTGGGCACCATCGCCATTGGCCAAACCCTCATCATCCTCACCGCCGGTATCGATTTGTCGTGCGGCATGATCATGGCGCTGGGCAGCATCGTCATGACCAAAATGGGTGCGGACCTGGGCCTGCCTGCCCCAGTGGCCATCATGCTCGGCATCACCGCCACCACTCTGTTTGGCATGGTCAACGGTCTGCTCGTCACCAAAGCCAAATTGCCTCCGTTCATCGTCACGCTGGGCACGCTGAACATTGCGTTTGCCATCACCCAGCTGTATTCGGGCTCGCAAACCATCACCGATGTGTCTGAGGGCATGACGTGGTTGGGCAACTCGTTCCGCATTGGTCAGACCAACATCCTGTACGGCGTGGTGCTGATGCTGGCGCTGTACCTCATCACCTGGCTGTTTTTGCGCGAAACCGCGCCGGGCCGACACATCTATGCCGTGGGCAACAGCCCCGAAGCCACCCGCCTCACCGGCATTTCCACCGACAAGGTGCTGTTGGGTGTGTACATGCTCGCTGGCGTGTTCTATGGCCTGGCCTCGCTGCTGAGCGTGGCCCGCATCGGCGCGGGTGACCCCAACGCCGGACAGACCGAAAACCTGGACGCCATCACCGCCGTGGTGCTGGGTGGCACCAGCCTGTTTGGCGGGCGCGGCATCATTCTCGGCACCCTGGTCGGCGCACTGATCGTCGGCGTGTTCCGCAACGGCCTCACGCTCATGGGCGTGTCGTCGGTGTATCAGATTCTGGTCACTGGTGTGCTGGTGATCCTGGCCGTGCTGACCGACCAGATGTCTCGCAAAGGAGCACGTTGATGAATACTCCAGCCACACAACCCTTCGTGATCCAGGCCAAGGGCCTGGTCAAGCGCTACGGCCAGGTGACGGCCCTCGACGGTGCCGACTTTGAACTGCGTGCCGGCGAAATCATGGCGGTCATTGGCGACAACGGTGCAGGCAAATCCAGTCTCATCAAGTGCCTGGCGGGTGCCACCATCCCAGACGAGGGAGAGATTTTTCTGGATGGCCAAGCCGCCAGGTTCAAGAGCCCCATCGATGCGCGCCGCGCCGGCATTGAAACGGTGTACCAGGACCTGGCCGTCGCACCTGCCATGACCATTGCCGAAAACCTGTTCCTGGGTCGCGAAATCCGTCGCCCAGGGTTCCTGGGCAGCGTGCTGCAGATGATCGACAAGAAAAAAATGCTGGCTGAAAGCATCGCCCGCATGAACAACCTGAAGGTCGGCATCCGCAGCATGACCCAGGCGGTGGAAACGCTGTCGGGTGGCCAGCGCCAGTGCGTGGCCGTGGCCCGCGCCGCTGCCTTCGCGCAGCACGTCGTCATCATGGACGAACCCACCGCCGCTCTGGGCGTGAAGGAGGGCAACATGGTGCTGGAGCTGATTCGCCGTGTGCGCGACAAGGGGCTGCCCGTCATCCTCATCAGCCACAACATGCCGCACGTGTTCGAGATTGCCGACCGCATCCACATTGCCCGGTTGGGCAAGCGGGCTGCGGTGGTCAACCCGAAAAAGATCAGCATGAGCGACACGGTGGCCGTGATGACCGGAGCCAAGAGCGCTGCCGAACTGCCGGAGGACTGCCTTGCTTAAAGGAATCGACCCGGTCCTCAGCCCGGAGCTGCTGAAAATCATGGCCAAAATGGGCCATGACGACACCCTGGTGCTGGCCGACGCCAACTTCACCGCGATGAGCCTGGGCGCGGGCAAACCCATCGTGCGTTTGCCCGGTGTGGGCATGTTGCGGGCGGTGCAGGCTGTCACCAGCCTGTTGCCGCTGGCGTCCGACATCCCCCACCCCGTGGCCTGCATGCAGGTGGGTGGCACCGACGCCCCTTACCTGAGTGCGTTGCAACGCGAGGTGGTGGCTCATTTACAAGCTGATTTGGCACCTGGCGCAAGTGTGGAAAGCGTTGAACGCTACGCTTTTTATGACCAGGTGTCCATCGCCTATGCCATCGTGGTCACGGGGGAAATGCAGCCATGGGGCAACTTCATCTTGCACAAGGGCGTGCTCGGCGAGCCGTTGCGGGCCTGATCTGGCTCCTGTTGACTTGGGTCAAACGGGGCCAACTGTTCGCTTGATATCCATCACTTGAAACGCAGGTTGAGTTGTGTATAACGGAATGCTCAGAGCCAGATCCGCTGCCCCTGCAGCGCGGTTCTCCAGAATGCGCAGGACAACCTTGAGCGAACAGGCAGTTACCCCTTCTACAGACGCGACCGAACCCGCGAGCCGACCCCGCAGCCGGGGCTCCAACCAGGTGGGCATGCGGCAGTTCAACGACCGCGTGGTGTTGCAGGCCTTGCGTGTGCACGGCGCCACCCCCAAGGCCGAGTTGGCCCGGTTGACCGGACTCACCGCTCAAACCATTGGGCTCATCACCGCGCGACTGGACGAAGAACAACTGCTTCGCCGCGAAGCCCCCATCAGGGGAAAAATCGGGCAGCCGTCCGTTCCGTTGGGCCTCAATCCTGATGGCGCGTTTGCCGTGGGCATCAAAATCGGCCGGCGCAGCGCAGACTGCCTGCTGGTCGATTTCACCGGCGCGGTGCGCCAGCGGTTGGTCATGCCGTACGCCTTTCCCGACGTGGCCACGCTGCTGCCGGCCTTGTCCACCAATCTCAACACGCTGCTGCGCAGCCTCGGGCCCCTGCGCAGCCGGGTGGTGGGCGTCGGTGTGGCCGCGCCGTTTCACTTGGGTGGATGGCACCGCATGCTGGGGCTGTCTGACGTGCAGGCCGATGCCTGGTCCCACATCGATCTGGCTGCCGAGGTGCAGGCCATGACCGATCTGCCCGTGAGCTTTGCCAAAGACACCACGGCGGCCACCGTGGCCGAGCTGGTCCTGGGCCGGGGCCGCGACATCACCAGCTTTTTGTACCTGTTCATCGACACCTTTGTGGGCGGCGGGCTTGTGTTGCACTCACACCTGCACCGGGGCGTCAACGGCAACTCATGCGCCGTGGCTTCGCTGCCCCTGCGGACTGCGTTGGCAGGGGAGGGCGCTGCCCCCGCGCAACTCATCAGCCAGGCATCGCTCTGGGATCTGGAGCAGCGCCTGCGCGAACACAGCCTTGACCCCACCGCCGCGTACGACCAGCGTGCCCTGCAAGCCCCGTGGCTGGAGCACACCCAGGCCTGGGTGTCCAGTTGCGCCCAGGCGCTCGCCCAGTGTGTGGTGTCGGGTACTGCGTTTCTGGACGTGGAGGCTGTGGTGGTGGACGGCTCGCTCGCACCGGAGCTGTTGCAACTGCTACTGGAGCGCACCCGCGCAGCACTCACTGGCTACAACTGGGAAGGGCTGTTTGCTCCTCCCCGCATTGAGCAGGGGCAAATGGGCTCCGACGCCCGCGCCTTGGGTGGTGCACTGCTGCCACTGCACGCATGTTTTGCGCCCGACAGGGATGTGTTCCTGAAGGCCTGAGCCTTCAATCGGCGGGCAGGAGGGCGGCGCCGAGCGTCAGCCCAGCAACGCCTGAGCAAACTCGCGGGCGTTGAACGTCTGCAGGTCTTCCAGCTTTTCGCCCACGCCGATGAAATACACCGGAATGGGGTGCTCGCGGGCGATGGCGGCCAGCACGCCGCCTTTGGCCGTGCCGTCCAGCTTGGTGACGATCAGGCCCGTCAGGCCCAGCGCCTCGTCAAAAGCCTTGACCTGAGTCAAGGCGTTCTGGCCGGTGTTGCCGTCGATCACCAGCAGCACTTCGTTGGGGGCGCTGGCTTGCGCCTTTTGCACCACGCGTTTGATTTTGCGCAGCTCTTCCATCAGGTGCAGTTGGGTGGGCAGGCGGCCGGCGGTGTCCACCAGCACCACATCTTTGCCGCGCGCCTTGCCGGCAGCCACGGCGTCAAAGCTCACGGCTGCGGGGTCGCCCCCGTCCTGGCTGATGATGTCCACCGTGTTGCGGTTGGCCCACACGCCCAGTTGCTCTCGCGCGGCAGCGCGGAAGGTGTCCGCCGCCGCCAGCAGCACGCTGGCCCCGGCCTCGCTCAGGTGGCGGGTGAGTTTGCCAATGCTGGTGGTTTTGCCCGCGCCGTTGACCCCGGCCACCATGAACACGGTGGGCTCGTCCAGGCTGCCGGGCTCGGCACCAGCGCGCAGGCCCACAGCCAGGCTTTTCTCCAGCGGCTTGAGCAGGTCGGTCAGTGCGTCGGCCAGCAGGCCTTTGACGGCTGCCGGGTCGGTGGTTTTGCTCTCTTTCACGCGGCGCTTGAGGTCGGCCAGCAGGTGTTCGGTGGCTTTGATGCCGGTGTCGGCCATCAGCAGCGCGGTTTCCAGTTCTTCGTACAGGGCATCGTCGATCTGCGTGCCCGTGAACACGGTCGCAATGGCGCTGCCGGTTTTCTTCAACCCGGCCTTGAGTTTGTCGAGCCAGCCGCTGCGTTCGGGCTTGGCCTGTTCCGAGGCGGGGGAGGGAGGTGCTGCCGTGGCAACGGTGAAGGCAGACGTGGGTGGCGCTGAGGTCGCAGGAACAGAAGGAACAACGGTTGGAGCGGCAGCAGATGGCACGCCGGGCGTGGGTGGTGCAGGGGGCGTGGCGGCTGCGGCAGGTGGAACGGCGGGTTTTTTTCGGAAGAACGAGAACATTGGCCACTTTCTGGTGTCTAGTGCATTCTATGAAACCCCAGTTCCTCCATATCTGCTCCCGCGCCATGGTCCTGGCGCTCAGCGTGAGCACCGCGGCGTGGGCCAGCCCTGCCGATCCCACCCCGTCGTCTGTGGCGGTGCAACACACGCTGTCCAACGGTCTCACCCTCATCATCAAAGCAGACCGCCGCGCACCCACGGTTGCCCACATGCTGTGGGTACGGGTGGGCTCCATGGATGAAGTGGACGGCACCAGCGGTGTGGCCCATGTGCTGGAGCACATGATGTTCAAAGGCACGCCCCGTTTGAAGCCTGGCGAGTTTTCGCGCCGTGTGGCGGCGCTGGGTGGGCGTGACAACGCCTTCACCAGCCGCGACATGACGGCTTACCACCAGCAGGTGCCGTCCGGTCGCCTGAAGGAAGTGATGGAACTGGAGGCCGACCGCTTTGCCCACAACCAGTGGGTGGACGACGAGTTCAAGCGCGAAATCGAGGTCATCAAGGAAGAGCGTCGCCAGCGCGTCGACGACCAGCCCCGCGCCCTGCTGGGTGAGGCGCTGAGTGCCACCGCCTGGGTGGCCCACCCCTACCGCCGTCCGGTCATCGGCTGGATGAACGACATCGAAAACCTCACGCCCGATGACGTGCGCAGCTTCCACCAGCTTTGGTACGTGCCGGCCAACGCAGCGGTGGTGGTGGCAGGGGATGTCGACCCCGCGCAGGTGCTGGAGTGGGCGCAAGCGACCTACGGGCAGATTCCCGCCCGCGCGGTGCCCGTGCGCAAACCCCGGCAGGAGCCACCGCAACTGGGCGAACGGCGCATCGATGTGAAAGCGCCTGCCGAACAGCCGTACGTTGCTCTGTCTTTCCGCGCCCCTCGCCTGAGCGACCCCGATGCGACCGATGCGGACAGCCAGGACGCCTTGGCGCTGGTGATGTTGGCTGCCGTGCTCGACGGGTACGAGGGCGCACGCCTGGGCCGCCAACTGGTTCAGCGGCCTGCAGGCGAACGCCTGGCCGACGCTGCCGGGGCTTACTTCAGTGGCACAGGCAGGGGCCCTGGCCAATTTGTGCTGGATGGCACGCCCGCCGCCGGGCAAACCCCCGAAGCCTTGGCCCAGGCCCTGCGTGAGGAAGTGGCGCGGGTGGCGACTCATGGCGTGTTGCCCGAAGAACTAAACCGCGTGAAAAACCAGTGGCGTGCCTCAGAGGTCTACAAGCTCGACGCCGTGTTTGCCCAGGCCAATGAACTGGGCCGCCAGTGGGTGCAGGGCTGGCCCCTGGATGCGTCGCAACGGCTGCTGCAAAGCCTGCGCCGCGTCACACCCCAGCAAGTGCAGGCCGTGGCGGCCCGCTGGTTCAGCCCGGAGCAGATGACGCAAGCCACCCTGGTGCCGGACCGCGAGGCACTGGCCCTGCGTCAGCAATCCGCCTCGCAGCGCCCACGGCTGGACAGTCGGCATTGATACAAACAATACATAGCTATGAAGTCAATACAGTCAAGCACCAGGGCACTTTTGTGCTTGTTTTTTTGGCCTGCGTGGCTGCAGGCCACGCCAGTGGTGGACATGTGGCAGCACCCCAGTGGAGCCCGCGTGGCGCTGGTGGCTGCACCCAGCATTCCCATGCTGGACGTTCGGCTGGAGTTCGACGGTGGCAGCCGCCGCGACCCGGCCACACAGGCTGGGCTGGCATCTGCCGCCGCCCTCATGAGCCAGCGTGGCCTGGCCCCGCTGGGCAGCGAACCCGCCCTCGATGAAAACCAACTGACCGAGCGCTGGATGGACCTTGGCGCCCAGTGGTCGGCCTCGGCCGGGGTCGACAAGCTGGCGTTCTCGTTGCGCACGCTCACCGCCGACGATGTGTTGCCCGCCGCGCTGGCGCTGGCGGCCCGACAATTGGCCCGCCCACCGTTCGACGCGCCTGCTGCCGTTGCCACCGATGCCGTCTGGCAGCGCGATCGCGAGCGCATGGCGGCAGCCTGGCGCGACGCCAGCACCCAGCCCGCCACCGTGGCCGGTCGGCGCTTTGCCGCTGCCGTGTACGGCAGCCACCCCTACGGCCAGGAGGCCACACCCGACACGCTGGCGCAGGTTTCGTTGGCTGACATGGCCGCCTACTGGAAACGCACCGTGCGCGCCTGCGACGCAAAGGTGAGCCTTGTGGGTGCCGTCAGCCGCGCCCAGGCCGATGACGTGGTGTCTGCCCTGCTGCGCCACTTGCCCCAAGCGGTGTGCGCACCACTGACTGCTGTGCCAGAGGTCGTACCCCTGGCAGCCTCTACCGATGTGCGCGTGCCCATGACCACCGCGCAGGCCCATGTGCTGCTGGGACAGCCTGGTTACCCGCGCAGCGACCCAGACTTTTTTCCGTTGCTGCTGGGCAACTACGTGCTGGGTGGTGGCGGTTTTGCCTCGCGCCTGATGGCCGAGGTGCGCGAGAAACGCGGCCTCACCTACGGCGTCTACAGCTACTTTGCGCCCGGCAACCACGCTGGCGCGTTCACCGTGGGTCTGCAAACCCGCCCCGACCAGGCCGACCAGGCCCTGGCCCTAGTGCGCGAGGTGGTGGCCCGATTTGTCGTCGATGGCCCGACCGATGCCGAGCTGCAAGCCGCCAAGGCGTTCATGGTCAACGGCTTTGCACTGCGCATCGACACCAACCGCAAACTGCTTGACAACGTGGCCAACATCCTGTGGCTGGGTCTGCCCCCGACTTACCTGCAAACCTGGACGGATGCCGTGCAGGCCGTCACGGCGGCAGACATCCGCCGGGCCTTTGGTCGGGTGCTGCAGCCTGATCGCATGGTGTCGGTGGTGGTGGGCGGGCCATGAGGTGTTCGCGCGCCTGCCGGGCACCCGGTTAAGCTCAAGGCATGCCCTCATCAGCCTCACCACGCGACAAACGCCCCAACAACAGCAAGCCTCGCTCACCGTCAGCGACACCGCCCCAAGAGGTTCGCATCATTGGCGGGCTGTGGAAGCGTTCCAAGTTGCCCGTGTCGGCACTGCCCGGCTTGCGCCCCACCCCCAACCGGGTGCGCGAGACCTTGTTCAACTGGCTGGGCCAGGACCTCACCGGGTTTCGCTGCATCGATGCGTTTGCAGGTTCGGGTGCACTGGGCTTTGAGGCGGCCTCGCGTGGTGCCACCGAGGTGCTGCTGGTGGACACCGATGCCGGCCTGGTGCAAAGCCTGCGCCAGAGCGCTTCTCGCCTGAAAGCCACTGTCGTGGGTGTGGAACGCGAAGAGGGGCTCACCGCGCTGCGTCGCCGTGCCGGGCGAGGTGTTGACCTGGTGTTTCTCGACCCCCCGTTTCTCGACGGCAACAACGACACCCTGGTGCGTGATGCGCTGGCTGCCAGCAAAGGGTGCCTTGGGCCTCAGGGGCTGGTGTACCTGGAGTCACCCCGGGTGTGGGGTGCAGAAGAACTCGCTGCGCTGGGGCTGAGTGTCCACCGACAGGGCAAGGCGGGCGCAGTGCACTTTGCGTTGCTCAGCCTGTTGCCAGCCAGCGCTTGACCTTGTGGCAAGCGGTGTTTTGGCACCGCGCGGCCTGTTGCGCGGGATAATCTCGCTCCTGTTTTCATCATTTCACTCTTTCCATGAAGCGCATCGCGGTTTACAGCGGCACCTTTGACCCGGTCACTCTCGGACACGAGGACGTGGCCCGCCGCGCTGCGGGCCTGTTTGACGAACTGGTGATCGCCGTGGCGGTTGCACACCACAAGAAAACCCGGTTTTCCCTCGACGAACGCATGGCGCTGGTGCGCCAGGCCCTGGGGGCGGATGCACGCATCCGCGTGGAGCCGTTCGACGGACTCATCATGGACTTTTGCCGCCAGCAAAGCGCCTGCGCCGTGGTGCGCGGCATCCGAAACGTGACCGATTTCGACTACGAAGCACAAATGGCCGCCATGAACCGCAAGCTCAATCCGGCAGTGGAGACCGTGTTTCTGTTGCCGCAAGCCCAGTTGCAGTGCATTTCCAGCACGCTGGTGCGCGAGATTTCCAAGCTGGGCGGCGACGTGTCCGAGATGGTGAGTGCGGGAGTGCAAGCCTCGCTTCGTCTGGCCGACGGTTCAACCTTGCAGGCCTGAGGCAAATTCATGGCCCTAATGATCACCGCCGAATGCATCAATTGCGATGTGTGCGAGCCCGAATGCCCCAACGAAGCCATTTACATGGGGCAGGAGATTTACGAAATCGACCCCAACAAGTGCACCGAGTGCGTGGGCCATTTCGACGAGCCGCAGTGTGTGCAGGTGTGTCCCGTGGAATGCATCCCCATCCACCCGCAACACATCGAGAGCCGCGAAACCCTGTGGCAAAAGTACCAGCGGCTGCAACAAACGGCGAAAAACCTGCCTTCAGCTTGAAGGCGGTGTGTCAACCGCTGGCGGGGGCTTGCGCTCAGGTTTTGGGCGAGGGGGTTTGCTGGTGTGAATGAGGGCAGTGGCCTTGTCCATTCGGCCATGCAACAGGTCTGGGAATGCTTTCAGGCTGCGCTCGATCGTCACGTCAATGGCCGTGCGGTCGTCGGCGCTGGGTTTTTTCAGCACCCAGTTCACCACCTCTGCCTTGTGTCCCGGGTGGCCTACGCCAATGCGCAGTCGCCAGTAGTCGTCACTGCCCAACTGGCCGTGGATGTCCCGAAGGCCGTTGTGACCTGCATGGCTGCCACCCCGCTTCAACTTGGCCTCGCCCGGAGGAAGGTCCAGTTCGTCGTGGGCCACCAGAATTTCCTGGGGTTCAATTTTGAAGAACCGAGCCAGAGCCGCCACCGACTGGCCTGACTTGTTCATGAAGGTTTGCGGCTCCAGCAGCCACAGGGTGTGCCCATCGACCGTGGTTCGGCCCATCAGGCCAAAGTAGCCCCTTTCCAGTTGCATGGGCACGCGCAACTGGCGGGCCAGTTCATCCACGAACCAGAAGCCAGCGTTGTGACGCGTGGCCTGGTAATCGGGCCCCGGATTGCCCAGGCCCACAAACAGCTTGATCATCGAAACGGCACCCCTTTAACGGAAAAAGCCCGCAAGGTTGAACCAATGCGGGCTTTGTGGCAACTGCAAACCGGCACTGGGCCGGTCTGCATTCAGGCAATCACTTCTTGCCTTTGCCTTTTTTCTTGTCTTCCACCACCACGGGTGCTGCCACCACTTCTGGCTCGGGCTCGACCACGCTGACCACGGTCTGGTTGGGGCGGCCGTGAGTCACGACCTTGATGCCGGCGGGCATCACCAGGTCCTTGACGTGGATGGACGAGTTCTTCGTGGCGTTGGCCAGGTCGACGGTGATGAATTCGGGCAGGGCGGTGGCCAGGCACTCGATTTCAATTTCAGTCATGACGTGGTTGACCAGGCACTTGTCGGTCTTGACAGCAGGCGATGTCTCGGCGTTCACGAAGTGCAGAGGCACCTTCTTGTGCAGACGGGTTTTCTCGTCCACGCGCTGGAAGTCGATGTGCAACACCAGTTGCTTGAAGGGGTGGTACTGCACGTTGCGCAGCAGCACTTGTTCGGATTTGCCAGCCAGCTCCATTTCCAGGATGGATGCGTGGAAGGTTTCTTTCTTCAGCGCATGCCACAGGGCATTGTGGTCGAGTTCCACTTGTGTGGCATCGACGGAACCGCCGTACACGATACCGGGCGTACGGCCGGTGTTGCGGAGACGGCGGCTCGCACCCGTGCCCTGCTTGGTGCGCTCGAAAGCGACAAATTTCATCATGTTGATAACTCCTGAATGGGGCTGGCTCCGCGACCAGAGCGCCCCGACAAAAAAGAGCAAACGCACAGCCGTCTTCCCGACGTGACACGCTTGCCCGCTTGGTTGTTGGCTGACCCGAACGCCCCGCAGTACAGGGCGCAGAGCCTCAGAACAGGTTCTCCTGGTCAGCAAACAAACTCATCACCGACTCACCCGAAGCAATGCGCGAAATGGTTTCTGCCATCAGCGGTGCAACGGAGAGTTGGCGGATTTTCTTGCAGGCCTGCGCGGCCTGGCTCAATGGGATGGTGTTGGTCACCACCACCTCGTCAAGGGCAGAGCCCTTGGAAATGCGTTCAATGGCAGGGCCAGAGAAAATGGGGTGTGTGCAATAGGCGTACACATGCTTGGCGCCGCGCTCTTTGAGCACCTCTGCCGCTTTGACCAGCGTGCCTGCCGTGTCGATCATGTCGTCCATGATCACGCAGTTGCGGCCTTCAATGTCACCGATCACGTGCATCACCTCGGACACATTGGCCCGAGGACGACGTTTGTCGATGATGGCCATGTCGCAATTGAGTTGCTTGGCCAACGCACGGGCCCTGACAACGCCGCCCACATCGGGAGACACCACCAGCAGGTCGGGGTAGTTCTTCTGGCGAAGGTCACCCAGCAGCACAGGCGATGCATAAATGTTGTCCACCGGAATATCGAAGAAGCCCTGGATCTGGTCTGCGTGCAGATCCATGGTCAGCACACGCGACACACCTACAGTTTGCAGCATGTTGGCCACCACTTTTGCAGTGATAGGCACCCGGCTTGAACGGGGTCTGCGGTCCTGGCGTGCATAACCGAAATACGGAATCACCGCAGAAATGCGTTCTGCCGACGCGCGCTTGAGTGCATCCACCATGATGATGAGTTCCATCAGGTTCTCATTGGTGGGGGCACAGGTCGACTGAATCACGAACACGTCGCGTGCGCGGACGTTTTGTGCAATTTCTACCGTCACTTCACCATCAGAAAATCGCCCCACATTGGCTGCACCCAGCGTCGTGTGGGTGTGATGTGCGATTTCAGCCGCCAGCACCGGGTTGGCGTTGCCGGTGAAAATCATGAAATCGGGCGGTTGAATCGACATGATTTTTCCAGCAGTGGCGAGTGTCTGAAACGGTGCGCGCTGATTGAAGCCTCAGCGCAAAATGTTTTGGCAGGGGAGGAAGGACTCGAACCCTCGCATGCCGGAATCAAAATCCGGTGCCTTTACCAACTTGGCGACTCCCCTACGCAGGGCCCAGGCCGAATGAACCTGTACCCGAAAACTCTCCCGAATTATCGACCAAAAAATCTGATCGCCTTCAGGCTGACCAGCTTTTCAGAGGATGCTCGCGCAAACTGTGCGTGTGCGCTGCGAACCAAGTTTCGGGCACTTGGGGCAGCTTGCCGCTCTCAGTTAGCGCGAACACAGCACTGCCTGAACCTGTCATGCGTGCCGAGAGTCCGAGACCCTCCAGCAACAAAACACACTCTGATATGTCAGGGCAGTGCGTTTGCGCGACAGCTTGCAAGTCATTGCGGCCAAACCTCAATTTGTCCGCATCGCTGCATTCCGCGAAGCCTCGCATTGTAGCAGGTTCTGTGTCCCTCTTCAAAGTGGGATCGGTGAATATTGCTGCAGTCGCCAGCCCTGTGTCTGGCTTGACCACCAGAAACTGCTGAGGGTTGACTGCAATGGGCGTCAGCTCCTCGCCAATGCCTTCTACCCAGGCGTTGTCTCCAAACAGGAAAAACGGCACATCGGCACCCAGCTGCAAGCCCAGCGCCATCAGCTCTTGCCGGCTCAGTCCGGTCTTCCACAAGCGGTTCAATGCCATCAAGCAACTGGCAGCATCAGATGACCCGCCGCCCATGCCAGCCTGCAAAGGGATGCGCTTGCGCAACCGAATGTGTGCGCCCTGTGTGCAACCGGTCGCTTGCTGCAGCAAGCGCGCAGCCCTCACCACGAGGTCGTTTCCAGGCAACGGCGCGAAAAGGTTGTCGCAGTCTTCGCGGCTGATCTGCTCGCTTGAGCGCCACTCAAAGTCCAGCGAATCGCACAGGTCCAGCAGCACAAATACCGACTGCAGCAGGTGGTAGCCGTCCGCGCGTCGCCCCACGATGTGAAGAAACAGATTGATCTTGGCCGGTGCTGGCACATCCAACAGCGTTTTCATGGGGTCAGTTGCTTAGACGGTTCAAATACGAGTCGGATCTCGGCCAAGGGAGGTGGGGTGACCCGTCTGGCATTCAGCCTGCCAGCCGGGACCTGCTCCAGATCTGCCAACCAACCGTCTGCTGTCTGTGGTTGACCGTCCAGCCACGCAAACAGGGCGGCCACAGGCAAGCGTGTGCCGGTCATCGCCTCGGTCAGTTCGTCCAGCGTGGCAAACACCTTTGGGTCGCCCATGCCCCTCAACTCCGCCACACCGGGCTGCCAGTGCGCTGTCGCAAGGGTGGTACCCAGTGGCGTGGACAACGCCAGGCGGCCCTGTCGTGCAGACCCGTGCAAATCGAACACTGCCGACACCTGCGTTGGCGGCTGGGTATCGGCTTTCAACAACAAACGCCCCGACCAGTGCTTTTCTGACTCAAAAACCGCTATGGCGCTCTTCTGTGTTGCACATCCAGCTATCAAAAAAACAACCCAAAGGGCCGCCAGTGTGCTGGCGCTGCGCCACAGCGTCTGGGTCACAGCTGCACACCCAGCCTGTTCAGCACCTCCTTGAGCATGGTGCTGTCTGCCTGCATGTCGCGGGCCTGAACAAAGGCCTGGCGGGCAGCCTCACGTTCACCCATGACCCACAGCACCTCCCCCAGGTGCAATGCAATTTCAACGTCTGCGCGTTTCGCATACGCCTCGCGCAGCAGGCGTGCAGCCTCTGCCAGGTTGCCCAGGCGATATTCCACCCAGCCCAGGCTGTCAGTGATGAACGGGTCGCCCGGTGCCATCTCCAGGGCCTTCACGATCAGGTCTTTGGCTTCATTCAGTCGTGTGTTGCGCTCGGCCAGTGAGTAACCCAGGGCGTTGAACGCATGGTGGTAGTCGGGTTTGCGGGCCATCAGATCCCGCAGCAGCCGCTCCATTTGAGCGTGGTTGCCCATCTTGTCTGCCAGCATCGCCAGGTCGTAGGTCAGCTCCGGATCGTCCGGGTACTTCTGTACTGCGCTTTGCATGAGGGCAAAAGCCTGCGGGAGTTGCTGGGCATCTTTCAGCACTTGCACCTCTGCTGCCAGCTTCGCCCTGCCATCTGTGGGCTGTTGCTCAGGGATCTGCCCAATCAAGGCGCGAGCCTCGTTCACCTGCCCCATGCGGCCCAACAAGGCCGCACGGCGCAGTTGCACACGCAGGCTGTCTTCATCTGCGTCGATGCGATCCAGCCAACGGGTTGCTGCGTCAAACTCTTTGCGGCTCTCCGCAATCTGCGCCAGCGACAGGTACGCCTGGGTTTTGCCTCGCTCAGCCCGTTCGGTTTCCAAGCCAGCACTGAGCTCCAGGTAGCGCAGGAAATCTTTTTCAGCCACAGGCATCCGGTTGGCCTGCAGGTTCAGTGCGCCCAGCAAAAGCCAGGGCTCAGGCGCCTTGGCGTCTTGCTGTGTCGCCAGTTCCAGTTGTCGCTGCGCATCGGTGGCCCGCTCATTGTCGAGCAAGTAGCGTACATAGGCCATGCGCACTGGCAGGCTCGGCTTGCGCTCCAGCAACGTCTTGAGCAGGTCTTCCGCGCCGGCTGCCTTTGCATTGAGCAACTCCACAGCCAGGAAACCGGGTGCATCCGTCTGTGCTGGGCTGGCCAGGGCCGATGTCATGGCTTCAGCGGCTACTTCCTTCATCCCTGCAGCCAACGACAACATGCCCGTGGCAGCCCAAGCGCTCGCCGCCGTGTCCGCCTTCACTGTCCAGGGCTGCAAGGCTGTCAACGCCACCCGCCGTGCCGCTTCTTTGTCATTGGCCCTGATGTAGGTCTGGGCAACAGCATCGATCACTGCGCTGCGTTCCGCATCGGGCACCACTGCCAGCAACTGCTTCAGTGGGTCTGCGCTTTGGGTCACTTCATTGGTGGCCAGTAGCAGTTGCAACAGCACCCTGTATGCATCGGGGGAGGAGGGCAGTGACACAGTCCATGCCCGCGCCGCTTCCTTGGCCGCATCAGCCGAACGCGATTCCAGAGCCACATTGACCGCGCGGCGAAACAACTCAGGGTCGCCTGACTTCTTTGCAGCGTCCAGAATCAGCGAGAACCCCACGCCTGCTTGCTTGGCGGCGACCTGCATTTCTCCGACCAGCACCAGGTACATCAACTCCGCGTTCGATGCAGCCGCAGAGAACTGACGCCCCGGGACAGCACCCGTTGCAGGCTGCGCAGACCATGCCTGTCCGTGCCAGGTTGCGGCCGACAGTAACACCATCAGGGCCGCGCGCCCAACCCCCCAGGTTCTGATCCCGCCGCCACGGTTGTATCGGGGGTGTGTACGGCCATCGGCTGAAGCCCGTGCTGGGAGGAAGATATTCATGCGGTCATGATAATTCAGGGGTCTGTGCGGCTTGTCACGCTGCGCCCGACCATCCTCTGTTGTCACAGGGTTGTTGCTCACTTATCCCCACACCACGCCATGCCTGAACTTCCGGAAGTTGAAGTCACCCGCCTCGGATTTGCCTCGCGCATTGAAGGCGCCACCATCATGGCCAGTGCCTGGGGCAAGCCGCTGCGTTGGCCGCTGGGGTGTGATCCCCAAGTGCTGGTCGGCTGCCAGATCACCCATGTGGGGCGGCGCGGCAAGTACTTGCTCATCCACATGGATCGTGGGCTGCTGCTGGTCCATCTGGGCATGTCCGGCAGCCTGCGCTTTGCCGACGTGTTGCCTGCGCCCGGGCCGCATGACCATTTCACCCTTCACACCAGTCGGGGCCACCTGCGCCTGCACGATCCCCGGCGTTTCGGTGCTGTTGTGTTCGCCGATGGGCTCGACGACGATATTGCGCGCAAATTGCTAGGCAAACTGGGGGTCGAACCGCTGTCTGAGGATTTCACGTCTCCGGCTTTTGTCGCTCGCATGCGTGAACTGCGTGCACCCATCAAGCAAGCCCTCCTGGCGGGTGAGGTTGTCGTGGGTGTCGGAAACATTTATGCGTGCGAGGCATTGTTTCTGGCAGGTATTCGCCCCACCACACCTGCCCGTGCGGTGGGCCCGAGGCGGCTTGCGCGACTGCATGCCGTGATCCGTGCTGTGCTGACGCAGGCCGTGGCGGCAGGTGGAAGCACCTTGCGCGATTTCTCTGGCCCAGATGGCAATGCCGGCCATTTCCAGACCCAGGCAAGTGTGTACGGCCGTGAAGGGCAACCGTGCGTGCAGTGCGGCAAGTCCGTACGCCGACTGTTGCAGGGCCAGCGCTCAACCTATTACTGCGCTGTGTGTCAGGCCCGCTGACACACGGCGCAGATGCGGTGTGCAGGTGTATATTGGCTTGGATGCGCTCAACACGCCACCCGACATGAGTTTCAACCACAATTTTGATCATCACAGCCGTTGGCGGCGGGATTTCTCAGGCGACTTGCAGCGCCTGGCCGACTGGCTTCGTGACCGCGACTTGCTGGACCCTGCGGTGGCTGATCAGCTCGAAAGCCTTCGCCAGCGGGTCAGGCAAGACAAAGTGATGGTGGCCTTTGTCGCTGAGTTTTCCCGTGGGAAGTCAGAGCTCATCAATGCCGTGTTTTTTGCAGGCTACGGGCGGCGCATCATGCCCGCCAGCGCGGGGCGCACCACCATGTGCCCCACCGAGCTGGGCTACGACCCTGAAGAGCCCCCTACGCTCCGCTTGCTGCCCATCCGGACGCGGTTGAACCCCCGAGCCCTGGTCGACTGGCGTCAACACACCGACGCTTGGGAAACTGTGCCTCTCAGCCTCCACGATGCCGATGGCTTGGCCGCCAGCATGGCGCGGGTGGCTGAGGTTGACCGCGTCACCCCCGACGAGGCAACGGCATTGGGTTTTTGGCAAGGTGACGGTGGCGCAGACAAAAGCCTGCTCGGTGCCGATGGCCTCATCGAAGTGCCTCGTTGGCGCCACGCTCTCATCAACATCGCGCATCCCCTGCTCAAACAGGGGTTGGTGATTCTGGACACACCTGGGCTCAACGCCATTGGCGCCGAACCCGAACTGACCGTCAGCCTGCTGCCCCAGGCGCACTGCATCGTATTCATCCTGGGCGCCGACACAGGCGTCACGCAGTCAGATCTGCGCATTTGGCGCGAACACATCACCTCCACGGTTGCTACCCCAGCGGGGCGGCTCGTGGTGCTCAACAAAATAGACACCCTATGGGACGAGCTCAGTACCCCCGACGCGGTGCAGCGGCAGATACAGCAACAGTGCGAGAACTCTGCAGCCATCCTGGCTGTGGCTCCATCCCGGGTCATTGCCGTGTCCGCCCAGAAGGGCCTGGTGGCGAAGATCCACGGTGACGACCAGCTGTTGCAGGCCAGTCATCTTCCGGATCTCGAGAACGCCCTTGTCCACGATGTCATTGGCCAGCGTCGGCACCTGTTACAGCAGGCAGTGGCGCAGGGCGTCAATGAGCTCGTGGCCCGCGCAGGGCAGATCACCCAAACACGCGCCCGCGACCTCACCGAGCAGGTCCAGGAACTGGAGGGTTTGCGTGGCAAAAACGGTGCGGTCATCCGCCACATGCGCCAACGCATCGAACAGGAGCAGCACGATTTCGAGGCGGGCAGCGGGCGCATACAGGCGGTGCGGACGGTGCACATGAAGTTGCTGCACGAGATGTATGCCTCTGTGGGCCAGGCCCAGGTGCGCCAGGAGGTGACCAACCTGATCCAGCGCCTGAAGGAACCCGGGCTCAAGCTTGGTGTGCGCAAAACCTATGCCCAAACCTTCGAGGGGCTGCGCAGCTTGCTGGCCAAAGCATCGTCACTCAGCACCGAAATTGGCAACATGCTGCACGCCAGCTTTGTGCAACTCAACACTGAACTGGGTTTTTCCCTGCAGGCGCCGCCAGCACCCGATCTTTCCCGCCAGATCCAGGAACTGGCCGAGGTGGAACAAAGCCACGTTCAGTACCTGAGCCTGGGTCAGACCCTCAAACTGGCCAACCCTGATTTTTGCGAGCGTCTGGGCAGGGCCTTGCTCAGCCGTCTACGCATCGTGTACGAGTCGGCTGCAGCCGAATTGGAGCTCTGGAACAAATCGGCTGCATCCCAGCTCGACGGGCAGCTTCGCGACCGGCGAAACAACTTTGCCCGGCGCGTGGAGGCTGTGACGCGCATACAGGAGGCGGCCGGAGGCCTGGACGAGCGTGTGGCCGAACTCACTGCTCAGCTCGACACATACGCCCGCACCCGCGCAGAACTTCAAGAGCTGACCCGCTCAATGACCGAACCGGCTGCCGACACGGACCAGCCACAGGACGAAGTCACACAGCCCATGACTCTGGGTGTGCCCGCCTGATGCCGGCCGCCCCGACGCCAGACGCCTTCAACTTCGCCCAGGCCGTCATCCGTTGGCAGGTGGTGCACGGCCGCCACGGCTTACCTTGGCAACACACGCGTGACCCCTACCGCGTCTGGCTGTCTGAAATCATGCTCCAGCAGACACAGGTTGTGACAGTGTTGGGCTACTACAGCCGGTTTCTGGAACGCTTTCCGTCAGTTCTTGAATTGGCTGCCGCAGAAGAGGCCGAGGTGCTGGCCCTGTGGAGCGGCTTGGGTTATTACAGCCGGGCGCGCAACCTGCACAAGTGCGCCCAGGCGGTGGTGGCTCGGCACGGTGGGCAATTCCCCCAAAGTGCCGCCGAGCTCGAAACACTCCCTGGCATTGGCCCGTCCACAGCGGCTGCCATTGCATCGTTTTGCTTCTCAGAGCCAGTGTCCATTTTTGATGGCAACGTCAAGCGAGTGTTGGCACGCTTCACGGGCTTCGAGTCCGATCTGTCCATCCCCGCCTCTGACAGGGCTCTGCGCCAGCTGGCCACTTCACACCTGCCCACCGGCGCGCTGCTGGCAGACATGCCTAGGTACACACAGGGGTTGATGGACCTCGGTGCCACCGTGTGCACACCTAGCAAACCCGCTTGCCTGTTGTGCCCGCTGGCTTCAGCTTGTCTGGCACAGCGCTCTGGCAACCCGGCACGTCTGCCCGTCAAAACCCGCCGCCTGGTGCGCAGAACGGTCGCCTGGCACTTGCTGTTGTTGCAAAAACCGTGTGGCAGTGTGTGGCTCGACAAGCGGCCCGCGCGGGGCATCTGGGCTTCACTGTATTGCCCGCCCGTGTTTGACTCGCACAACGAACTGATGGCCTGCGCAGCTGTGTCTCAGGCCACTTCGATGGTGCGCCTGAACAGCTTCACCCACACACTGACCCACCGAGACATCGTCCTCCACCCTGTTGTGCAACAGGTGCCTGCCGAGTTCAACATCCAAGCGGCCTTCCCCGACAGTGCACAGGGGCAGTGGGTCGCGCCTGATCAAGTGGCGCACATCGGATTGCCCGTGCCCGTTACCAAATTGCTGGTACGGTTGCAGGTTCGCCCTTGAACCTTACCCCGGGGCCCAGGCTCAGGGGTTCAGTTCACGGTGCCGACAGGTGGCGTGCCAGGGTTCGGCAAACGCCCGCGTGAGCCACTCGGCCAGATACACCGATCGGTGCTGGCCACCCGTGCAGCCAATCGCCACCGTCACGTAACTGCGGTGGTCCTTCAGCAGTTCCGGTAGCCACGCATTCAAAAAGCCCGAAATGTGAGCTGCCATGCGTTCCACTTCCGGCTGAGCCGCCAGAAAGGCTGCCACTTCCGGGTCTCTCCCTGTCAGGGGGCGCAATGCCCGTTCGTAATGGGGGTTGGGCAGCATGCGCACATCAAACACGTAGTCGGCATCCATCGGAATACCGCGTTTGAACGCAAACGACTCGAACACCAGCGTCAGCCCTCTGTCGCGGTGACCCATCAGTTCTTTGATCTGGCTGAGCAATCGCGCAGGGCGCAGCAAGCTGGTGTCAATCACCAACGCCTGGTCACGCAACTCGGACAGGAGTTCGCGCTCCTGTCGAATGGCCTCCATCAGGCCCTGCTCACCGGTGGCCTCGGGGCGTGACGACAGCGGGTGCGCCCGGCGCGTTTCAGAAAACCGGCGCAAGAGCGTGTCATCGGTGGCGTCCAGAAAAATCACCGTCATCCGCAAACCACTGGCCGCCAGTTGTTCGAGCTTGTTCGGAAGCCCTGGCAGCGACGTGGCGCTGCGCACATCCATCGCTACAGCCAGCTTGCGACCCGACTGACCCTGCTGCAAATCTACAAACGGCTCCAGCAATTCGGGGGGCAGGTTGTCCACGCAGTAGTAGCCCGCATCCTCAAGGGCTGCCAGCGCCACAGACTTGCCGGAGCCAGACATGCCGGTGATCAGCACCAGTCGAACATCAGCCATGAGTCAACATCTCCCGAGCATGTGCAACAGACGCTTGTGTCACGCCACTGCCTCCCAACATTCTGGCCACTTCGGTCACCCTTTCGTCTTGCGACAGGTGTTTCACGCCGCTTCTGACACCGGCAGCCGATGCCTGCTTGGATACCTGTACGTGGTGGTGTGCACACGCTGCCACCTGCGCCAAATGGGTCACGGCCAACACCTGCCGCCCTTCACCCAATCGCGCCATCAACTGGCCCACGGTGTGCGCCACCGTGCCACCGATGCCCGAGTCCACCTCGTCGAAAATCAGCGTCGGGCAACCGCCCACCTGGCTCGTGGCCACGGCAATGGCGAGTGACAGCCTCGACAACTCCCCGCCCGAGGCCACCTTGGCCACTGGCTTGGCAGACATGCCCGCATGGCCAGCCACCAGAAACTCCACCCGGTCCACGCCAGATACCTGTGGTTTGTCCAAGGGCGTCACCTGCACCTCAAACACGCCACCGGCCATGCCCAACTGTTGAATGGTCGATGTGATTTCTGTAGCTAACTTTTCTTTACAGGATTGCCGTAGGGCGGATATTTCTTTGGAAATTTCCGCGTAGGCCCGCTCGCTCATCGCCACAGCTGCCCGCAAACCGTCCAGGTCTGTGGCCGAGTCCAGTGCAGACAACCGCTGGCGCAAGGTGGCCAACACGCCGGGCAACTCTTCCGGTGCACAGCGGTGTCGCTTGGAGAGAGACATCCATTGGTTCAGCCGCTGCTCCAGTTCATCCAGCCTGACGGGGTCGGCTTCGGTATGGCGCAAATAGGCCTGCAAGTCGCGTGCGGTTTCTTCTGCCAGCAAACTGGCCTGCGCCAGTGCCTCGGCCATCGCGGCAAAACGCGGCTCCTGGTGCAGCCGTTGCTCCAGTGCCTGTTGGGCCTTGGCCAACAAACCCAGCGCTGCCACATCATCCTCGCTGGACAAGCCCAGCGCGGTGTGGGCTGCCTCCGTCAGGGACACCACATTGGCCAGCCGGGTGTGTTCCTCTTGCAGCGATGCCCATTCACCGGGCTGCGGCGCCAGTTTGTCTGCCTCGGCCAGTTGCCAAAGCAGCCGCTCGCGTTCCGCCTCGCCCGTGCTGGCTGCCTGCTCAGCCTCTGACAACCTGGCTTTGGCGTGTTGCCATTCGGCCCAGCACGCCTGCACAGGCTGCGTGTCGATGTGTCCGTAGGCATCCAGCAACTCACGGCTGCTCTCGGCCTTCATCAGCCCTTGCCAGGCATGCTGGCCATGTATGTCCACCAGCAGCGTACCCAGTTCACGCAGTTGTGTGGCCGTGACAGCGGTTCCATTCACCCAGCCCCGGCTGCGCCCCTGGTTGTCCACGGTGCGGCGCACCAGTAACTCGTTGCCTTCGCAATCGATACCCGCTTCATCCAGCCACAGGCGGGCAAGCGGGGGCACGCCAAACTCAACGGCCACCTCAGCACGCAACTGCCCCTCACGCACCACGCCGGCATCGGCGCGGTCACCCAGCGCCAGTTGCAGGGCGTCAATCAATATGGACTTGCCTGCGCCAGTTTCACCGGTCAGCGCCGTGAAGCCAGTGCCCAGGTCCAGCGCCAACTCGTCAACAATCACAAAGTCTTTGAGGGAAATGCGTTGCAGGCTCATAGGCCTTCATTCCAGTGGAGCTTGTTGCGCAAGGTGTCAAAGTGGCTCCAGCCGACGGGGTGCAACAAGCGCAGCCGGTGGGCTGACTGCCGGACCCTGATGATGTCGCCGTGTAGCAGGCTGGTCACAGTCTGCATGTCAAAGTTGGCACTCACTTCGCGCCCGCCCATCACCTCCACCACAATTTCATCGTGGCTCGGCAACACAATGGGCCTGTTGGACAAGGTGTGCGGCGCAATCGGCACCATCACCCAACCGCCAATGGACGGATGCAACATCGGCCCGCCTGCTGACAGCGCATAGGCCGTAGAGCCGGTCGGCGTTGAAATGATCAGCCCGTCCGCACGTTGGCGGGCCACGAAGTGGCCACCCACGTCGATTTTCAGATCGATCATGCCCGACGAGGCGCGGTTGACCACCACATCATTGATGGCAATGCCATCAAACACACACACACCATCTCGCCACACGCTGGCCTGCATCAGCAGGCGAGGGTCCTCTTCGTGGTTGCCACGTAGCATGTCTGCCAGGGTGCTCGGGTAGTCTTCAAACGGGATGTCCGTCATGAAGCCCAACCGCCCCTGGTTGATACCCACCACCGGCACACCAAAGCGGGCCAGGTGCCGCCCGGCACCCAGCATCGTCCCGTCGCCACCCACCACCACGGCCAGGTCACACTCGGTGCCCACCTGTTCAATGGGAAGTGTCTGATAGCTCGTCAGCCCCGTGTTCAGCGCCGTGTCGAGCTCCAGCGACACATCGCACCCCTGGGCCAGCAAAAAATGCGCAATCTCATCCAGCGCTGCGCGGGTGCCCAACGCCTGGTACTTGCCCACGATCGCCACATGTCGAAATTTCACAGGTGGTGCAGACGGATATCGATTCGAATCAGCGGGTGGCAAATTCATGATCAAATTACAACACAGCCACCCACCCAATCCCATGCTAGACAGCCGCGCCAAGTTACTGCTCAGGGCTTTGGTCGAGCGCTACATCGCCGACGGACAACCCGTGGGTTCCCGCACCCTGTCCAAGGCTGCTGGCCTTGACCTGTCGCCCGCCACCATCCGCAACGTGATGAGCGACCTGGAAGACCTGGGCCTCATCGCCAGCCCCCATACGTCTGCCGGTCGCATTCCCACGCCCAAGGGATACCGCCTGTTCGTGGACACCATGCTCACCGTGCGGCGCGATGCACTGGACCTCTCTGCCGATGTGCCCGCCTCTTTGCTGCCAGACCAGCCTCAGCGCGTCATCAGCAATGCGGCCAACCTCTTGTCCAGCTTGTCGCACTTTGTCGGCGTTGTCATGGTGCCCAAGCGCAGCACCGCGTTTCGGCACATCGAATTTCTGGGCCTGTCCGAGCGTCGGGTGCTGGTCATCATTGTGTCGCCCGATGGAGACGTGCAAAACCGCATCGTCCACACCAACTCACACCTCACCACCAGCCAGCTGACCGAGGCGTCCAACTTCCTCAACACCCACTACGCCGGGCTCGCGCTCGATGTGGTCAAAGACCGTTTGCGCCTCGAGGTGGACAACCTGCGCACCGAGATTTCGTCGCTCATGCAAAGCGCTGTCGACGTTGGTGTGCAAGCCATCGAGTCACAGGCCGAAGTGGTCATTGCGGGTGAGCGCAACCTGCTGTCCGTCAGCGACTTTTCCAACGATCTGGGCAACCTGCGCCGCATGTTCGACCTCTTCGAGCAAAAGGCCCAGCTCATGCAACTGCTCGACGTGTCCAGCCAGGCCGAAGGTGTGCGCATCTTCATCGGTGGGGAGGGGCAGGTGGTGCCTTATCACGACCTGTCCATCGTTTCCGCTCCTTACGAGGTCGACGGTACCGTCGTCGGCACCTTGGGCGTCATCGGGCCACAACGCATGCCCTACGACCGAATGATCCAGATCGTCGACATCACTTCCAAACTCGTCAGCAACGCGCTCAGCCAGGGCAAGTAGCCAATCCCCTCCCAAGGGCCGCATACAATCCCGGCGCGGTCGGGGCGTTAGCTCAGTTGGTCAGAGCAGAGGACTCATAATCCTTTGGTCGAGTGTTCAAGTCACTCACGCCCTACCAAAAAATGTGTCCAAAAGCCATGCTACAATGCGGGCTTCGCGGCTGTAGCTCAGCTGGATAGAGTACTTGGCTACGAACCAAGGGGTCGTGGGTTCGATTCCTGCCAGCCGCACCAAAACGAAAAGCCTGCAACAGCAATGTTGCAGGCTTTTTTTTGCCCGCCCGGCCACGGCAAACTGATCGCCTCGCATGCCAGTCCTAGTGACCTGTGCCAACAGTGTGTTTTGGTCACGAAGCATTATTTGATCAATGACATTTAGTTTCCGTTTGTTGCGAACCTCGGTTGTTGCCCTGTGTTTTTGCTGTCTCGTCGAAGTCGGTGCGCAAACTGCGAACCCAGCGCACGGCGGTGGTGTTGTTTCGCGGGGAACTGGCGGTTTTGTAACGGTGATGGTTTCCACACAACGCTGGGTCAAGGCTCGCTTGGTTCAGCCTTTGCTGATGGACAGTCGTTACGCTGTCGTCCGGCTGCAAGTAGCTGAACTTTCACAAAAAAGGCAATGGCACACAAAGTCTGACACTGTGTTGGCGGTTGACTGTGCCAATGTCGACCGGAAGGTGGTCGTGCTTCAGCGCTCATGGAGCGTTGAGGAAAATGAAGTAGCGGCTCCCGTCTGGCGGCAAGATGAGAGCTTGGGGGGCGTTGCCAGTTGGTCTGGCCTCGATCTGGCTCGTTTGAGGTTCGAAGAGCTGCCGGCACTGGCCTTTCAGGATCTGTGGCCTCAAGCCCTGCAAATTCCAAGTGACTACCGGGTGGGCACTGAATTTGCGTGCAAAGCAGCTGCGCTTCCCGGTGCTGTTGTTTGGCCGGTCGATGACGTGGCAGCGTTGGTGCGCAAAACTGGTGGATTTGTCGATGTGCAGCTGCTGAGCTGCAGAATCAGCGACAGGGAAATTCAGTCAGGAGTGGACATCCAGATCAGTCACAGCCCCAGCGGGAGAGCGGTATTGCTTGGCGAAAAATGGGTCGAAAACGGTGAGCTTCATGTTGATCACCTCGCATTGGCGGAGGCCAATGTTGAGTTTCGCTTGGTGCGGGCGACAGGAGTGCTGAGGTTGGTCAGACGATCTGAGATGCAGACCATCGGCGCCGGTATGTGTCGAACGATGCCGTTGCCTTTTGGGTGGTTGCCGAATTGGTAGGTGGGGGGCGAAGCGCGCCATTTATTCTTCAATGCACAAGCGTTTCTCGTAAGCGCCCAATTGCACTAATCGAGACTGGAAAATGATCATTCAACCCGTTGTGTTGTGCGGTGGCTCGGGCAGCCGCTTGTGGCCACTGTCGCGTGAGCAGTACCCCAAGCAGTTGCTCCGGTTGGCTGGGCCCAACAGCCTGTTGCAAGACACGGTGTTGCGGCTGGCCGCCATGCCGGGTGGTGTGGCACCGCCGCTGCTGGTGGGCAACACCGAATACCGCTTCATTCTGGCCGAGCAGGTACGCCAGGTGGGCGTGGCTAATGCGACTCTGGTGCTTGAGCCTGTGGGCCGGAACACAGCCCCTGCGCTGACCTTGGGTGCGCTGGGGACCATGGTCGATGGTCATGACCCGGTGATGGTGGTCATGCCTGCAGACCATGTCATTCAGGACAGTGCAGCCTTTGTGGCAGCCGTGCAGGTTGCGGCTCCGCTGGCGCAGGCGGGCAAGCTTGTGACATTTGGCATTGAATGCACGGCACCCGAAACGGGCTACGGCTACATACGGCGGGGGCAGGCACTGGCAGGTGCGCAGGTTTACATGGTGGCAGAGTTCGTTGAAAAGCCAGATGCAGCCACGGCGCAGGCGTATGTTGATGACGGTGGGTTCTATTGGAACGGCGGCATTTTTGTGGTGAAGGCATCCGTTTGGCTGGACAAAATTCGCCAGCTGCAGCCTGCCATGGCAGCAGCCTGTGAAGCGGCTTTTGAGGAGCGCCAAACTGACCTGGACTTTTTGCGCCCCAGCAAGGCGGCCTTTGAGGCATGTCCTTCAGACAGCATTGACTATGCGGTGATGGAGCGCCTGGCCACTGCCTCGCACAACACGGGTGAGGTGGTGGTGGTGCCAATGATGGCGGGCTGGTCTGATGTGGGTGCCTGGAGCGCGGTGTGGGACATTGGTGCCAAAAACGCCAGCGGCAATGTGCTGACTGGTGATGTGCAGGTGCACGCCACCACCAACACGTTGGTGATGGCGCACAGCCGCCTGGTGGCATGTGTCGGCTTGACAGATGCTGTGGTGGTTGAAACGGCCGATGCGGTGCTGGTGGCCAGCCGCAGTCACATTCAGAAGGTGAAAGACGTTGTCACGGCGCTCAAGGCTGCAAACCGCCCCGAGGCGCTGACCAGCCGCAAGGTGCACCGCCCTTGGGGCTGGTACGACAGCGTGGATGCCGGCCAGCGGTTCCAGGTGAAGCGCATTGTGGTGAACCCGGGCGCCAGTTTGAGCCTGCAAATGCACCACCACCGTGCGGAACACTGGATTGTGGTGCAGGGCACCGCCCGTGTGACACGCGGTAACGACGTTTACCTGGTGCCTGAAAACCAGTCTACCTACATTCCGCTGGGCGAGAAACACCGCCTGGACAACCCAGGCAAAGTGCCGCTGGAAATGATCGAGGTGCAGTCGGGCAGCTATTTAGGCGAAGACGACATCGTGCGGTTTGAAGACGTTTACGGCAGGTAACATGCCCGTCGGGTTCCCCGCCAGCGCAGCGGGGCCCACTTGTTGTTGGTACCAGGGGCATTTGGAGTGATTGATTTATGCGGCATTCTGCGTCGCTGATGCGCATTGGCGTGCATGCTGTTGACTGGCTGGCGTTTGCCGGTGCAGGGGCTTTGTCTTTTGTCTGGCGCTTTGACCTTGCGGATGCATCGCTGAATGCGATGTACGCCCAGCTGATTTTTGGCGGTGCGTCCATGATGCTGCTGGTCTCCACGCTGGTGTACAGGTCCTGGCGGGGTGGTCAATTGCTGGCCATGCTGGGCCGCGTCGGGCTGAGTTGGTTGATTACCTGGGGGGTGATCATGACGTGGCTGGTGCTGACGCAGACGGCCATTGACTACTCCCGTTTGTTGCTCGCATGGTGGGCGGGATCTTCGCTGGTTCTTTCGTGGCTCGCCCGAGTGGTGGTGTACCTCATGATGTCCGGCTTGCGGAGCATGGGCGTCAACCACATGAAGGTGCTGATGGTTGGCACCGGGGGCTCGGTATCCGCCATCCGGCGGCGGGTCAAGGCATCAGCTTGGACGGGCTTCAAGGTCGTTGGAGTGGCCACTGCCCAAAACGAAAAGGCACTTGATTACGCCATTCAAAACCTTCAGCCCGATGAGGTGTGGATTTTTCAGCCGCCTGGCGACACAAAGGCCATCCAGCGTGTGCTGCACGCATTGCGGCACAGCACGGCCAACATCCGCCTGGTGCCTGACATGGAAATGTTGCAGTTCATGAACCACGGTGTGACTATGGTGCTTGGAGTGCCAATGTTGGACATATCCAGTTCGCCAATGGCTGGAATGAACCTCGTACTCAAGTGGATCGAGGACAAGGTTCTTGGCGCGCTCATTCTGCTGTTGATATCACCGTTGCTCTTTGCCATTTCATTGGCAGTCAAGTTGTCTTCCCCAGGGCCAGTCTTGTTCCGACAGAAAAGGCATGGTTGGAACGGTGAAGAAATCAGCATTCTGAAGTTTCGCAGCATGTACGTGCACGAGGAAGATGCCACAGTGTCGGTGACGCAGGCCACTAAAGGGGATCCGCGAATCACCCCTTTGGGCAAGTTTCTACGTTCGACCAGCCTGGATGAGTTGCCTCAGTTCTTCAATGTGCTCATGGGAAGCATGAGCATCGTCGGCCCGCGCCCGCACGCTGTGGCGCACAACTTTGAATATCGGGAACACATCCCTCGTTACATGTTGCGGCACAAAGTCAAACCTGGCATCACCGGCTGGGCGCAGGTGAATGGGTTTCGCGGGGAAACCGACACGATGGAGAAAATGGAACTTCGCGTACAGGCAGACCTGTACTACATCGAGAACTGGTCGTTGTGGCTGGACCTCAAGATCATCATCCTGACCATCTTCAAAGGCTTTGTCGGCAAAAACGCCTACTGAGGGCTGCCCCACATGAGTAAAGCCTTCACCCGCGAAACCGACAACGAAGACGATGAGGCCTCCGGGGCGGTGTTGCCCCCGGCCGCGCAGGGCAAAAACTACATCACCCGCGCAGGTTACGACCGCTTGCGCAACGAGCTGCTGGACCTCATCGACAACGAACGACCCAAAATCGTAGAGGTGGTGCATTGGGCTGCCAGCAACGGCGACCGCTCCGAAAACGGTGACTACCTGTACGGCAAAAAGCGCCTGCGCGAGATAGACCGGCGCATCAGGTTCCTGACCAAGCGACTGGAAATTGCGGAAATTGTCGACCCATCGGTGCACCAGGGCTCAGACCAGGTGTTTTTTGGTGCAAAGGTCACCTGTGAATACGCCGACGGGCACCAGGTCACCGTCACCATCATGGGCATTGACGAGGCAGACAGCGGGCAACAGCAAATCACCTGGGTGTCGCCCCTGGCCCGTTCGCTACTGAGAAGCCGGGTGGGAGACGAGGTGATGCTCCAGACCCCGACAGGCCTCCAACCCGTTGAGGTGCTGGCCGTCAATTACGGCTGATGCCGGTCTTTGCTGTGCTTGATGCGCTGCGCCTTGAGCACAGACGGCGTGCGTTTGAGCGCCTTCAGGATGTGTGCCAGATGTTCACGGTCACGCACGGCAATGGCAAACCGGAGATCGGTGGCGTGTTGCACGCGTTCTTCGCTCATGTCTACATGGGTGATGTCTGCTTCGGCCGTGGCGAGGGTGGAGGCCACGCGCGCCAGAACACCTTTGCCATTTTCGACGGTCACCAGCAACGCGGCTTCAAAGGCCCTCACTGGCTCGTCTGACCACTCTACTTCCAGGAACCGCTCGCGGTCGCGTGCCAGCAGCTTGCGACCCACGGTGCAGTCTTCCGTGTGCACGACAAGGCCTTCGCCGCGCCCCAGGTAGCCAACGATGCGGTCGCCCGGAATGGGGTGGCAACAGCGGGCAAACTGGACCGAGCCCCCCTCGCTGCCGTCAAGCGTGACGGTGCCCTGGCTGACGGTTTCGTGCTGTGGTGAGTAACGCTCCTGGCTGATGAGCACCATGTCGGGCTTGACGCCTTGTTCGGTCAGTAGCACGGCGAGTTTTTTACTGACCATTCCCGCGATGCGTTTGCCCATGCCGATGTCGGCCAGCAGTTCGTCTCTGCCGCGGTTACCGGTGAACCTCAGCAGTTTGTCCCATGTGCCGTGGTAGGCGCCATGCTCGCTCGGCAATTCAGCAATGCCCTCTACCCGCAGTGCCTGGGTCAGCATTTTTTCGCCCAGGGCCCGCGAGTCGCCCTGCGCCATGGTTTTGAGGTGGTGGCGGATTTTGGACCTGGCCCGACCCGTGCGCACAAAACTCAGCCAGGCCGGGTTGGGCATGGGCGTGTCGGCGGTGACAATTTCCACCACGTCGCCATTGCGCAGTTCGGTGCGAAGGGGCACCTGCTCGCCGTTGATGTTCGCCGCCACCGCACGGTTGCCCACATTGCTGTGGATGGCGTAGGCAAAGTCGACCACCGTTGCCCCGCGCGGCATCGACATGATTTTGCTTTTGGGGGTGAACACATACACCGCGTCGGGGAAGAGGTCGATCTTGACGTGGTCCCAGAACTCGGCGGCGTCTTTGGTTTCGTTCTGTATGTCCAGCAGCGATTGCAGCCACTGCGTGCCCAGCCGGTTGGCGGCTTCGCTTTCGGGCGACGCGGCTTTGTAGAGCCAGTGGGCGGCCACGCCCGATTCCGCCACCACGTCCATGGCCGAGGTGCGGAGTTGGAACTCCACATTGGTGCCAAACGGGCCGACCAGGGTGGTGTGCAGCGACTGGTAGCCGTTGACCTTGGGGATGGCGATGTAGTCTTTGAAGCGGCCGGGCAGTGGTTTGTACATCTGGTGCAGCACGCCCAGAGCCGTGTAGCAGTGCGACAAGTCTTCGAAGATGACGCGAAAACCGTACATGTCGGTCACTTGCGCGAACGTCAGGTGCTTGTCGTCCATCTTCCGGTAAATGGAGTAGAGCGTTTTTTCGCGGCCCAGCACACGGGCGTTCAGGTTGTTGTGGTCCAGCGATTCGCGCACCTCGCTCTGGACGCGGGACATGAGGTCTTTGCGCCGTGCGCGTGCACGTTGCACTGCTTTGGCCAACACCTCATAGCGCCAGGGGTGGAGGTGCTTGAAGCACAGGTCCTGCAACTCGCGAAACGTCACATTCAGACCCAGGCGGTAGGCAATGGGCGCGTAGATGTCGAGTGTTTCGCGGGAGATGCGGCCCCATTTGGCGCGCGGCATGTCACCCATGGTGCGCATGTTGTGGCTGCGATCGGCCAGCTTGATGAGGATGACGCGCACGTCTCGCGCCATGGCCAGCAGCATTTTGCGAAACGACTCGGCCTGGTTTTGCTCGCGGGTGTCGAACTCAAGCTTCTCCAGTTTGGTCAGCCCGTCCACCAGCTCGGCCACCGGGGCGCCGAAACGTTCGATCAGGTCGGACTTGGAGATGCCACAGTCCTCCATGGCATCGTGCATCAGGGCGGCCATGAGGGCTTGCGCGTCAAGCTTCCACTCGGCGCATTGCACAGCCACCGCGATCGGGTGGGTGATGTAGGGGTCCCCGTTTTTGCGCAATTGGCCCAGGTGCGCTTGGTCGGCAAAACGGTAGGCCTTGCGCACGGCCTCGATGTCGGAGTCGGACAGGTAGTCAAGTTTGGCTGTTAAGGCAGCAAAACTGGCTGCCGCGGCATTGGCAGCAGCGGTGTTGACCGGGGGCGTGACGGGGGTGGCGCGGCTCATGACCCTACTGTAACGGCACCATGAAAAAAGCACCGCGTGCGGTGCTCGTTTTGTGAAGCGCGGGGCCTTTTCAGGTCGGCACTTTTTTCAGCATTTCAATGCCGACCTTGCCCTCGGCGATTTCGCGCAGAGCGGTGACACCGGGCTTGTTCTTGCTTTCGACCTTGGCGGAATGGCCCTGGCTCAGCATGCGTGCACGGTAGGTGGCAGCCAACACCAGCTGGAAGCGGTTGGGGATTTTTTCGAGGCAGTCTTCAACGGTGATACGGGCCATGGTGGGTCTTCGCGGGTAGCGGTCTCGTTGGGTGTCAGGGAATTTGCAGGTTGCTGAAGGTCTCAGCCTTGGCGCGCCGTTGTGCCGAGTATTTCAGCCGCTGGGCATGCACAATCGATTTGAGGTCAAAAAGCGCCAACTCGAAGCGTTCGTTGATTATAACGAAGTCAAATTCTTTGACATGTGCCACCTCTTTGGCCGCGTTCTGCACCCGCATGTCGATCACGTCGGGCGAGTCTTCTCCCCGGCGTTGCAGGCGTGACTTCAACTCTGACCAACTGGGCGGCAGTATGAACACGAGGATGGCGTTCTGGAAGATCTGCTTGACCTGGATGGCACCCTGGTAGTCGATCTCCAGAATGATGTCGCTGCCCTGGGCAATCCGTTCTTCGATGGCCTGCTTGGATGTCCCGTAGCGGTTACCGTGGACGTTCGCCCACTCCAGAAAAGCGCCCTGCAGCACCATCTGGTCGAACTGGGCGTTGGACACAAAATAGTATTCGCGCCCGTGCATTTCCTGGCCGCGGGGTGCGCGGGTGGTGTGTGATACGGAGTGGCTCAGCCCGGCATCAACTTCCATCAGGGCGTTGACAAGGCTTGACTTGCCCGCTCCGCTGGGGGCCGCCACCACAAACAAATTGCCTGGATATTCCATGTGTGTCCTGTTTCGCCTGGGCGGGTTATTCGATGTTTTGCACCTGCTCGCGCATTTGCTCGATCAGGACTTTCATGTCCACCGAAATGCGGGTCAGCTCCAGGCTTGAGGATTTGGAGCCCAGTGTGTTGGCTTCACGGTGCAGTTCCTGAATCAGGAAGTCCAGCCGTTTGCCCAGTTCGCCACCGGCTTTGAGCAGGCGTGCAATTTCTTCCAGGTGCGAGGCCAGGCGTGTGAGTTCTTCCGCCACGTCAATGCGGATGGCGAAGGCAGTGGCTTCGCTCAGCGCACGGTCTCGTGCGGCTTCGCTGTCCACGGGGGTGGTTGAGCCCAGGGCTTCCTGCCAGCGGTCCAGAAACCTTTGGCGCTGCTGCTCGACCAACTGGGGAACCATGGGCTTGGCCTGAGCGGCCAGCGCGGCCAGCTGGCCCACATGGTCGGACAGCATGTGTGCCAGCCGTTTGCCTTCACGGGCACGTGCGGCTTTCAGTGCCTCGACCCCGGCTTTGGCCAGTTTCAGCAGGTCGTCGGGCAGGCCAACAGTGCTCACGGTCTGGCGGTTGGTCAGCGAGAGGACCTCTGCCACGGAAAACGGGGCTGCAGTGGGCAGCCAGGCCCTGACACCGTCCTGAATGGACACCATTTTCTGGAGATCAGCGGTGGTGGGGGCCTTGATGCCGCCTTCCTGGCGGCCCTCCAGCCACGCGCGCACTTCGACTTTGCCGCGCCGCAGTTCGGCGCCCAGCAACTCCCGCAGGCCAGGCTCGGCTCCACGCAGCTCATCGCTCAGTTTGAAGGTCAGGTCCAGGAACCGGCTGTTAACGGAGCGGATCTCCAGACCCAGTGTTGGGGCGGGCGGGGCATCTGCCGGTGCCGGGCCACTGGTCAAAGTGGCGTATCCGGTCATGCTGTAAACTGCCATTGGCTCTGTCCCTTAGGGTAAAAACTGGCCCTCGAGATCATCAAACGATCACCCCACGGGCTCAAAACGCTATTATGTCAAAGGTCAAACCAGCACCCCTTCCGCCAGAGACGGTCATCGGGGGTTATCGGATCGTTCGCAAGGTGGCGGCGGGCGGGTTCGGTGTGGTTTATCTGGCCCTGGACCCTCAGGGCCAGCAGGTTGCCGTCAAGGAGTACCTGCCAGCGTCACTTGCCACGCGCGGCGTGGGTGAAATGCTGCCCCAGGTGCAGCCCGACAAGCTGTCTCTCTACCGGCTGGGGCTCAAAAGTTTCTTTGAAGAGGGCCGGGCACTGGCCCAGATTTCCCACGCGTCCGTGGTGAGCGTGCTGAATTTTTTCCGCGAGAACGACACGGTTTACATGGTGATGAACTACCTGGAGGGCGCATCCCTGCAGGACTTCATCATCACGGCGCGCGAACTCAAAAAGCAGAAGGTGTTTCGCGAGTCGACCATCCGTTCCTTGTTCGACGAGGTGTTGCGTGGCTTGCGCATCGTGCACCAGCACAAGATGCTCCACCTCGACATTAAGCCGGCCAACATTTTCGTGACCGACGAAAACAAAGCCGTGCTGATCGACTTCGGCGCCGCACGTGAGGTGCTGAGCAAAGAAGGCAGCTTTGTGCGCCCGATGTACACGCCCGGTTTTGCTGCCCCCGAGATGTACCGCCGCGACAGCGCCATGGGGCCCTGGACCGACATCTACGCCATTGGCGCCTGCATTTACGCCTGCATGCAGGGATACCCTCCCAACGACGCGCCGCAGCGCCAGGAAAAAGACCGGCTGTCGCTGGCCCTGTCGCGTTTGCGCGGGGTCTACTCCGACAACATGATCGAGGTGGTGGAGTGGTGCATGGCGCTGGACCCACTGTCTCGGCCCCAGTCGGTGTTTGCGCTGCAAAAAGAACTCAGCCGCGAAACCGAGCGCAGCTACACCAAGCTGACCATGGCCGAAAAAATGCGCCTGCAGCTCGACAACCTGCTGGGAGTGGACGGCAAGTCCGCCAAAGCCAAGCCTGAATCCGGACGCGCCAAATGAAGTTCTCGGTGTTCCAGGTCAGCAGGCGGGGAGGGCGCAACCGGAACGAAGACCGCATGGGCTATTGCTACACGCGCGAGTCGGGCCTGTTTGTGCTGGCCGATGGCATGGGGGGCCACCCCGATGGGGAAGTGGCTGCCCAGTTGGCGCTGCAGACCGTCTCAGCCTATTTCCAGAAGGCGGCGCGGCCCACCATTGGCGCGGTACCCGAGTTCCTGTCCAGTTCCCTCATGGCCGCTCACCACCAGATCCTGCGTTATGCCTCTGAGAAAGGCATGCTGGATTCGCCGCGCACCACGCTGGTGGCTGCGGTGCTGGAGCGTGGCCTGGTCCATTGGGTGCATTGCGGCGATTCGCGCCTGTACCTGGTGCGCGACGGCCAACTCGTCACCCGCACCCGCGACCATTCGTTCAGCGAGCAGCAAGCGCACCTGCATCTGCGGCCGGAGCAAATCAACCGCAACATCCTGTTCACCTGCCTCGGTTCTCCGCAGCGCCCCATCTACGATGTGTCGGGCGGTGTACCCCTGCAGCAGGGTGACAAAGTGTTGCTGTGCTCGGACGGCCTGTGGGGCGCTCTGGGTGACCAGGAAATCGTCAACCACCTGTCTGCCTACTCGGTGGCGCAAGCAGTGCCTGAACTGGCCGAGCGCGCACTGCGCAAGTCGGGCAGCACCAGCGACAACGTGACCGTGCTTGCGCTGGAGTGGGAAACGCCAGATGCGTTCGAGTCCACACGCGGCATTTCCACCGACACCATCGGTGAGGGCATGTTCGAGTCCACCATCCAGGCCAGCGCTGTGGAAACCGCGACCGAGGACATGGACGATGCCGCCATTGAGCGCTCGATTGCCGAAATCAACGAAGCCATTCGCCGCACGGCTGCCCGCCGCGGCTGACGGCGGGGCGCCCTGCCCATTTTTTTGTTTCCTCACTTCTTCCCCACATGACAACCTTTTCCCGTTCGGGCGGCCGAGCCGCTGACCAGCTGCGCCCCGTGCGCATCACCCGCCACTACACCGTTCACGCCGAGGGCTCGGTGCTGATCGAGTTTGGCAACACCAAAGTGCTGTGCACTGCCTCGCTGGAAGACCGGGTGCCGCCTCACCAGAAGGGCACGGGCGAGGGCTGGGTGACGGCTGAATACGGCATGTTGCCGCGTGCCACCCACACCCGCAGCAGTCGCGAGGCCGCCAAAGGCAAACAGACCGGTCGCACGCAGGAAATCCAGCGGCTCATTGGGCGCTCGCTGCGTGCCGTGTTCGACCTGAAGCTGTTGGGCGAGCGCACCCTGACGCTGGACTGCGACGTGATCCAGGCCGATGGCGGTACCCGTACCGCCGCCATCACCGGTGCCTATGTGGCAGCGGCCGACGCCGTGGCCACACTGTTGGCCAGCGGCGCGCTGAAACAAACGCCCATCAAAGGCCCTGTGGCCGCCATCTCGGTGGGGATCGTTCAAGGCACCCCGCTGCTCGACCTGGAATACACCGAAGACTCGGCGTGCGACACCGACATGAACGTGGTCATGACCGGCGCAGGCCACTTTGTGGAAGTGCAGGGCACCGCAGAGGGCGCAGCCTTCACCCGCGCCGAAATGGACCAGTTGCTGGCCCTGGCCGACAAAGGCGTGGCCGAACTGGTCGCCTTGCAAGCCGCTGCGCTTGCAGCTTGAACTGCTGATTGATCAATAGCAAACATTTGAATACCATCAAGCGTTAGAGCACTATTTTGTTATAAAAATGAAACTCGTACTCGCTTCCAACAACAAGGGCAAGCTGGCCGAGCTGCAATCCCTGTTCGCGCCGCTGGGTGTGGAGCTGGTGCCGCAGTCTGCGCTGGGCATCAGCGAGGCGGCCGAGCCGTTTCACACCTTCATTGAAAACGCGCTGGCCAAAGCCCGCCACGCGGCGCGTGAGTCGGGCCTGCCCGCTGTGGCCGATGACGCAGGCCTGTGTGTGGACGCCTTTGGTGGCCAGCCCGGCGTGCAAACCGCTTACTACGCCACCCGGTTTGGCTACCCCAAAAGCGACGACAACAACGTGCGCGCCCTGCTGGAGCAAATGCAAGGCGTGGCCGACCGCCGCGCCGCCTTGGTCAGCACCCTGGTCGCAGTGCGCCACCCGGACGACCCCGAACCGCTGGTGGCCGTGGGCCGTGCCCCCGGCCTCATCACCACCGAGCCGGTGGGCGACAACGGTTTCGGCTTTGACCCGGTCATGTTCCTGCCGGAGTTCGGCCAGACATTTGCCCAGTTGCCGCCCGACGTCAAAAACGCCCACAGCCACCGCGGCAAGTCCAGCCGCCAGATGGTGGCCCTGATGCGCGAGCACTGGTTTGCCTGACATTCCCATTCAGGTGGTGCCCCCCGCGCCCGCCGACAACCCGTTTGACGTGGTGCACCTCATGCGCCCCGGCACGCTCAGCCTGGCCGCGCTGCCGCCCCTGTCGCTGTACATCCACCTGCCGTGGTGCCTGAAAAAGTGCCCGTATTGCGATTTCAACTCCCACGAATTCAACCCGCAAAAAGGGCGCAGCGGCAGCGCCGACGCCCTGCCCGAACAGGCCTACCTGGATGCCCTGTGCGCCGATCTGGAGGCCTCGTTGCCCCTGTTCTGGGGCCGCCCGGTATACAGCATTTTCATTGGGGGAGGTACCCCCAGCCTGTTTTCACCAGCCGCCATTGACCGGCTGCTGGGCGACATTCGCGCCCGCGTGAAGCTGGACGCTGACGCCGAAATCACCCTGGAGGCCAACCCTGGCACGTTCGAGCGTGACCGCTTCCGCGCCTACCGCGCAGCGGGCGTCACCCGCCTGTCGGTGGGGGTGCAGAGCTTCAACGACGAACACCTGGCTGCGCTGGGCCGCGTGCACAACGGTGCCCAGGCCCGCGCTGCGCTGGAAGAAGCGGCGAGCTGCTTCGACACCTTCAACCTCGACCTGATGTACGCCCTGCCGGGCCAAACGCTGGCGCAGTGCCAGGCCGATGTGCGCACCGCGCTGTCGTTTGCGCCACCCCACTTGTCTGTGTACCACCTCACCATCGAACCCAATACCCTGTTTGCCAAGCATCCGCCCACGGTACCGGAAGACGACGATGCATACGACATGCTCGACGCCATCACCGAAGCCACCACGGCTGCTGGCATGGACCGCTATGAAATTTCAGCCTATGCCAAGCCGGGCCACCGATGCTGGCACAACCTGAACTACTGGCAGTTTGGCGACTACCTGGGCCTGGGGGCCGGGGCGCACAGCAAACTCAGCTTTGCCCACCGCTTGGTGCGCCAGGTTCGAGCCCGCGAACCCAAGCTGTACATGGCGCAGGCCCTTGCAGGCAACGCCGTGGTGCAGCACAGCAGCGTGGCCCGCAGCGAGCTGCCGTTTGAATTCATGCTCAACGCCTTGCGCCTTCGCGAAGGTGTGCCGCTGGCGATGCTGACCGAGCGCACGGGCCTGCCCATGAGTGCTTTTGCCGCCGCGCTGGACGAGGCCGAGCGCCAAGGCCTGCTGGCGCGCGACTGGCAGCGCCTGTGGCCCACCGAGCGGGGATTTGACTTTTTGAGTGATTTGCAGGCACTCTTCCTGCCTTGAGCTGACAAGTCAGCACCCAGCCAACCACCAGGAGGGGTCACCATGTTCACCGTTTTTGGCACCAGCGGCACCCTGTTCAAAGGCCCCATGGAAGAGCTGCAGCGCGTGTCCCGCACCTTGGGCTTGGGGCGCACGCAACGCATCGACCCCTTGCGCGAGCATCAGGAACAGGTCGACGAACAGCCCTTTGCCGGACACCTTGCACAGCCCCAGCGTGGCGCAGGACACGCGCTGGGCCAACAGGCCCGCCACGAGTACGCCCGCGTGCAGCAGCCACGGGTGCCCAGCCGCCACCCGTTGCAAACGGTTCGTGACGTGATGACGGCCCATGTGACAGCCTTGCCCGTGACGGCCGATGTGCGCCACGGCTGGCAGGCCTTGATCGATGCGGGGGTGGGGCAAGCCCCTGTGGTGAATGGGCAGGGGCAACTCGTGGGCTTGCTCACGCGGGCCGAGTTGCTCAAGCTTGACCGCCTGCCAGCGCCCAACCAGGCTGCCCTGGTCTGGCGGGCCCTGCTCATGCAGCCACTCGCTGAGGTGATGATCAGCCCCGTGCCCGCCGTGTTGCCCGAGACAGACATCCGCCGCGTGGCCCTTGTGCTGCTCGACACCCAGCTGCCTGGTCTGCCGGTAGTCGATGCCGACGAAAAACTGCTGGGCTTTGTGTCCCGCAGCGACATCCTCAAAGCCGTGGTGCACGACCCACCGCTCGATCTCTGGAGCTGAGGCAGACCGGCCCAGGCTCAGAGTTCAACCACGGCCTCGCCCAAGCCCTCGAACCGCACGCACACCCGGTCGCCGCGCTGCACCGGCGTGTTGCCCGACCAGTTGCCTGTGCTCACCACCGTGCCGGCGCGCACCACCTGGCCGTGCCGCGTGGCATGCCGCAACCAGGCTGGCAGCACCCAGAACGGGTCGGCCAGTGAATGCGTGCCGGTGAATGGCAACGGCACGTGCTGGTTGATCTGCAAACAGCCGCGCTGTTGCACCCAGTCAAAGCGCTGGCCTGTGTGTGGCACCCAAGGGCCCAGCACCAAAGCGCCGTGCGACTGGGCATCGGCCATGCGGTCCCAGGCGCTGGCCTCTTGTGGCTGGGCCAGGCGCGAGCTGACCACCTCAATGGCTACACACACTGCGTCCACCAACTGCGGTGCGTTCTCGTGGGTGAGAGTGGCGGCCAGGGGGGCATCCACGTCGCAAGCCAGCCGCAGTGCCACTTCGGCTTCAACCCCGCCGTGGTGCAGAGGCCAGGCGGGAGCGTGGGCCGGGCTGGCCCACACACCTTGTGGGTTCAGGGCGGCATGCGTCAGCTCGGCGTTGCGACCCGGCCCGCCCGATTTCCAGTGGCGCGCGGCGTCGGCCCCCTGCCAGCCCAAGGCCGTGGCCACCAGATCATTGACCCAATAGGCTTCCTGCGCTTGACTGATATGAAAAGTGTGCTCTGAATAAAGACCGGTTCTTCGCGACTGCAACAGGGCTTGGGCAGCCGCCCACACTTTGGCTGGGACCGCAGTTTCAGCGGCATCAGGCCGCGAATCACCCTGTGCGGCAAGAGTATTGGAGCGTGGGGTGTGTGCCATGGATGGCTCAGCGCGGCAGAAGGGCCAGGCTGTCGCACACCGCGCCGCCGGTGCCACGCACCTTCATGGTCACACTTTGCCCGCTGTTCATCGCCGCCCACAGGGTGGGGTCCACCTGGCAGGTCCAGTTTTTGCCTTTGGTGGATGCCAGGTTAACGGTATAGGTTTCGGTGCGGCTGCCCAGGCGTTCGGCGCCCAGGGTGTTGAGGCCACCCCCACCCGCCAGGTTGTTGGCCAGCAAGGGGGTCGGCCACGCGGGTGCCAGCGTCGAGCCACCCTGCAGCGTGTCGGTGCGCAACACCTGCCAGCGGTTGATGCGGTAGCTGCACTTGTTGTCGTACACCGGTTCGCTGCGGTAGCGGGGGCTGCATTCCTGTCGCTTGCTGAAGGTGCCGTCGCCCATGTCGGTGCGCACTTCCTGGCAGGTCTGGCCATCTGGTATCTGGCGGGTGCTGCGCTGCTCGCGTGTGCTGTTGACGCTGTACGCACCGGTTGGGAGGCTGTCGCACCAGTCGGATGCCCTGACGGCCGTGAACCGCTCCACGGCCACCTGGCGTGTCCACGCTTTGTCCACCAGTTGCACGGTTTCGTCGTGTTTGCTGAACAACTGGAACAGCCAGGCCCCGGCGGCCACCAGCACCAGCAACACCAACCCAATCAACCACCGGTGGCCATTGCCTGCGGGGGTGTGGAAATTCGCGGTGGGTGGAGCCGTCTTGGGTGTTGCGGCTGGTGCTGACGCGGGTGCTGGTGCCGGCGCAGATGTAGGGGTGTCTGCCACCAGCGCAACGTCGGGGCTGCCTTCTTTGGGCGCGCCGCAGTTGCCACAGAAGGCAGATGCCGCCGAACTTGGAGATTCACAGTAGCCGCAGAGCCAGTCTTTGCCTACGAACCGGTGGTCTTTTGCCTCGACTTCTTGCCCAGGCTCTGGAAAATAGCGTTTGCCAGGGTCTTGGGCCGCGCCGCAATTGGGGCAGTGCCGATGGGTCTTGGCCAGCAGGCCGCGCGCGTCGCACTGCGCGCAGTCCCACAACATTTCAAAGTACGGCTCTGACATGGCTGATGCGTGGCAGGTACAAGTGGGGGAGTCTGGGCCCAGAAACGAAAAAGCCCTTGAGCTTCAAGGGCTTGATCGATTTCTGGCGGAAGCGGTGAGATTCGAACTCACGGATGGTTTCCCACCGCCGGTTTTCAAGACCGGTGCAATCGACCACTCTGCCACACTTCCGAAGCCGCATATTCTAGCCCACGACCAATCTGATTCCTGGCATCACCCGCTCGGATTCGGCCCGCCGCTCCAGCGCCAGGCGCATGTTTTCCTGGGCCACCTCGGTGTGTTCTGTGGCCAGGGCCTGGGCGCGGGTGCCTTCACCGCGTTTCATGGCCTCCACCAGCATGTGGTGCTGGCGGTGGGCGTACAGCATCCAGTCGCGGTCCAAGGTGACCGAACCCTGCATGGGCAGCATGGCCGAGGCCGGGGCAAACGGAAGGCGGTTGTTCAATGCGACGGCGCGTTGCAGCGCGCGGTTGCCGCTGGCCACCAGCACCAGTTCATGGAAGCGGTCGTTCATGTTGGCGTAGGCGGCGTAGCTCTCCAACGTGAGCGGGTTGGCGGCCAGCAGGCGGTCGCCTTCGTCCAAGCAGGCCTGCAAATCACCTTGCAATTGGCGTGAAACGCCATGTTCGGCCACCAGGCGCGCGGCCATGCCTTCCAGGTGGCCGCGCACGGCAATGGCATCTCGCACTTCCTGCGCGGTGAAGGGGCGGGTCACGTAGCCGCCGGTGTCGTTGACCTGTACCAGGCCTTCCTGCTCCAGTGTGACCAAGGCGGCGCGCACGGGTGTGCGCGACGCACCCAGGCGTTCGGCCAGTTGCTGCTCAGCCAAGCGTTGGCCAGGCTCGAAGTCGCCTCGCAAAATCAGGTCGCGCAGCTGGATCAAAACGGTTTCTTGCAGGCTCATGGCGGCAACTGTACATTGAACAGAAATAACGGTATACCGTTTTACTTTTTCAGGATACAGCCATGAAAGCAGAGCACAACGAACTCGTCACCCGCGTGGGCCCGGGCACGCCCGGTGGGCAACTGTTGCGCCAGTACTGGCAGCCCGTGGCTTTGCTGGACGAGTTTGACCCCGCGCTGGATCCGCGCATGGCCATTCGTCCGGTGAAGGCGGTGCGCCTGCTGGGGCAAGACCTGGTGTTGTTCCGCAACGCGGACGGCGCCTTTGGTCTGCTGGACCGCGACTGCCCCCACCGTGGCGCAGACCTGGCCTATGGGCGCAACGAGGGCGATGGCCTGCGCTGCCCCTTCCACGGCTGGAAGTTCGACATCACCGGCCAATGCACCCAAACGCCTGCCGAGCCCACGGGCAGCACGCTGTGCACCCGCGTCAAACAACGCAGCTACCCGCTGGTGGAAAAGGCCGCGGTGCTGTTTGCCTGGCTCGGGGCTGAGGGGGCAGAGCCGCCGCCATTCCCCGCGCTGGACTGCTTCACCGCACCCGCCACGCACAGCTTTGCCTTCAAGGGGCTGTGGCACTGCAACTGGTTGCAGGCGTTTGAGGTGGGCATTGACCCGGCGCACGCCTCGTTTTTGCACCGGTTCTTCAACGACGAAAGTCTGGACGAAAGTTATGGCCGCCAGTTCCGTGGCGCGAGCCTGGGCGAGCTGGATGGCCAGCGCCTGCCCATGACCAAGGTGATGCGCGAGTTTGATCAGCCCGACATTTCGTTTGAGGCCATGCCCTATGGCCTGCGGCTGACGGCGCTGCGCCACATCAACGACGCGATCACCCATGTTCGGGTGACCCATGCTGTGTTTCCGCAGACCTTCGTCATTCCCCTGTCGGAAACCATGACCATCACGCAGATGCATGTGCCGGTGGACGACACCCAAAATTACTGGTACGCCTTCTTCACCAGCTTTGCCGAGCCGGTGGACAAAACCACCATGCGCAACCAGCGGCTGGATGCCGTGACGCTGCCCGACTACATCCCCAAAAGCGGCCAGCACAACCAGTGGGGCTTCAACGCCGAGGAGCAGCGCGACCGCACTTACCTTGGCATGGGCGAGAGCGACATCAATGTGCACGACCAATGGGCCTGCGAGAGCATGGGTGCCATCCAAGACCGCACGCGGGAGCATTTGGGCACATCGGACAAAGTGATCATGGCCAACCGCCGCAACCTCATCAAAGCCATTGAGAGCGTGCAGGCTGGTGGGCGGGCCCCGTGCTTGGCCGACCCTGCACTGGCGGCCCAGCGTTTTGGCCCCGACACGGTGGATGGCATTGCCCCGGCCGCGCAGTGGGCGAAGTGGTGGCGCGACGCCGTGGCGGCCAAACGCGCCGCGACGCCTTGGCCCGGTGCCACCGATGTGGCCGCACCTGCGCCAGTGGCTTCAACCAATTGGATTGCCACGTGAGTGCATCGCCCGCCACCTTTGCGCACCACTGCGGTGTTGATAGTGAACAACGCAATGCAGATCTGCGCCAGGCCATCAGAAGCATTGAAACAAGCGGTGTGGAGCTGGTGCGCTTGACGTGGTGCGACACCCACGGCATGTTGCGTGGCAAAACCCTCACCACGGCAGCCGCCATCAAAGCGCTGGACGACGGCGTGGGCATGGTGGGCACGCTGCTGCTGAAAGACACGGGCGACCGCACGGCGTACAAGGTGTTCGAGCCCGGCGGCACCGCAGATTTGCCCGCCGGTTTTGCCGGGGCCAGCAACCTCATGCTGCTGCCCGACCCCACCAGCTTTCAGGTGTTGCCCTGGGCCACTGGCACAGGCTGGCTGCGTTGCCAGGCGTGGTTTCAAAACGGTACACCCGTGCCGCTGGACACGCGGCGCGTGCTGCAAACGGCATTGGACAAGCTGGCCGAGCGTGGCCTGGGACTGGTGTGTGGGCTGGAGGTGGAGTTTCACATCTACCGCATCAAAGACACGCACCACGGCGCCGACCTGGACCCCGAACTGGCCGCTTGGCCTGGCCTGCCGCCAGCCGTCAGCCTGATCCACCCCGGTTTCAACATGTTGTCCGAAGGCTGGGCCGACTTGGCCGACGAGCCGCTGCGCATTGTTCAGCACACGGCGCAAGCGTTGGGCTTGCCGCTGACCTCGTTGGAAATTGAACTTGGCCCCAGCCAGGTGGAAGCCGTGTTTGCCGCCACCGACGCACTCACCGCCGCCGACAACATGGTGCGTTTTCGCAACGGCGTGCGCCAGGCGCTGCGCCGTGCGGGTTACCACGCCACTTTCATGTGCAGGCCGCCGTTTGCCCACATCATGTCCAGCGGCTGGCACTTGCATCAGTCAGTGGTGGACCTGGCCACTGGCGCCAATGCCTTTGTGCGCAAAGATTCAGCAACTGGTACCACACCGCTGGACGCGTCGCACACGCTGTCAGACACCGGTTGTGCCTGGCTGGCCGGGCTTCTGGCCCATGCCCAAGGCATGACGGCGCTGTGTGCACCCACCGTCAACGGCTTTGGGCGGTTTCAGCCCAACGCGCTGGCACCGCATGCGGCGGTGTGGGGTGCCGACAATCGGGGCGCCATGCTGCGCGTGGTGGGCGGCGCGGGCGACCCCGCCACCCGCATTGAAAACCGTTTGGGCGAACCCGCCGCCAACCCCTACCTGTACATGGCCGCGCAGGTGTACGCAGGGCTGGACGGTTTGGCCCGTGGGCTGGTGCCACCGCTTGCCACCGACTCACCTTATGCCGCCGGAAGTGACCCCAGCAGGGCACTGCCGACCAGCTTGCCGCTGGCGCTGGAGGCTTTGACTGCAGACGAAGCCCTCAACGCCGGGCTGGGTGAAGACTGGGTGTGCTACTTCACCCGCGTCAAACAGTCAGAATGCCACCGCCACGCCCAGGCTGAAGACAGGCTGGACTTTGAGCGCCGCGAGTACTTCAGCCGTTTTTGACACCGCCACACCGTTTGCTCACATGATCACCGTTCACTTTGTTGCCCACCACAACCCCGCAGACCCCGGCTCGGCCCAAGTCAGCGTCAAGCCCGGCAAAAGCCTGATGCATGCCGCCCAGTCGGGCAATGTGGACGGCGTGGCCGCCGACTGTGGCGGCAGCCTGACCTGCGCCACCTGTCATGTGATGGTGCGCGAGCCCGGGCTGGGCAAACTGCCCGCCATGGGGCCAGACGAAGACAACATGCTGGACTACGCCGCTGCCGCCCGCCAACCCAACAGCCGACTGGCCTGCCAGATCACCCTGACCGAGGCGTTGGATGGGCTGGTGGTGGACTTGCCAGACACGCAGTACTGATAGTTGAATAACCAATACGGTCAAGCGCTGAAGCACAAAAAAGCCCGCAATTGCGGGCTTTTTGAATAAGCGGGCGATTCGGTCAGGCCGTGGGCACCGGCGCGCCAGAGTTCACGCACAGCGCCATGTTCAGCGCCTTGATGGCGGTTTTGTAGTCTTCGCGCTCGATCACAAACTGCATGTTCACCTGGCGCAGGGTTTGCGACACGCAGTTCACGTTCACACCCGCGTTGGCCAGGGCCTGAGCGGCTTTGGCCAGCACGCCCGGGATGCTGATGTTGGAACCGATGGCACACACAATCGCGTTGGGCTTGACCGTCACCACCTGGTATTGCTCTTCCAGCTCAGCCACCAGTTCGGGGGTGACCGAGCTGTCCCACACCAGGTGGGCAATGGAGTTGGCGTTGGTGGCTTTGAGGATGTAGCTGACGTTGTGCTTGGTGAAAATGGACATCAGCCCCGCGTCAAAGCCCACGGTGCCCACCATGCTGGGGTCGTGGATTTCAACCAGCGTCACCTTGTCGGTGCCTGTGACGATTTCCACGCGGGCGCGTTCGCCCACATAGTCTTTGGTGATGAGCGTGCCGGGATGGTCGGGCTCGAAGGTGTTCTTCAGGCGGATGGGAATGCTGGCCAGCTCCATCGGTTTGGACGCCTTGGGGTGGATGGCTTCCATGCCCACGTCGGCCAACTGGTCGGCCACGTCGTAGTTGGTGGCGCCCACAATCACGGCGTTTTCCAGGCCCACCAGATTCGGGTCGGCGGACGACAGGTGGAATTCTTTGTGGATCACGGCCTCGGCGGGGCGCACTTCCACAGCAATCTTGCTGAAGGTCACTTCAGAGTAGCCGCGATCAAACTCGCGCATGATGCCTTCGGTGCCCTTGGTGTAACCGGTGGCCACGATGACGTTGTTGGCAATGTCCAGACCCTGGAAGCTGTGGGCAATGCGCTCGTCAATGGTCCATGCCTCGTTGTCGTCAAAACCGGCCAGGTCCATCAGGATGGCGGGCACGCCGTTGGCTTTCAGAATTTCCACCGAGTTGAATGCGCTGTGCGACTCGCCGATGGAGGCCAGCACCTCGCGGGCAGCCAGCAACACGTCTTGGCGTGCCAAGTAGCCGCTGGCCAACACGTGGTGCATGGCACCAAGGTACTCGCGGGCCTGGGCAATGCGGCGGTCAATGAAGGCGTCGGCCACGTCCAGCGGCAGACCCAGGTCGGCAAAACCGGCGTTGAGCTTCTTCAGGCTGACAGCCAGGCCCACCAATGCGTCCTGGTATCCCTTGCCTTCGGCAAACAGGGCATAAATGCCGCGCTCGCCGGTTTTCTTGTGCTCCAGCAACTGGTTGGTCACGCCTGAGTAGGCCGACACCACGTAAATGCGGCCGTTGATGCGCGACTTGTCGTGCAACATGATGTGCCGCAGCACATCGCCAAATGCAGACATGGATGTGCCGCCGATTTTCTCGACGGAGATCATGGAAGGAGAAGCGTCAGACATGGACGGGCTCGTGGAAGCAAGGGTTGGGAAGAGATGGCGGAAAACCCTATATTGTCCACCAAGGCCGGTGTGCACCTCGACAGCGGGCTGCCCGGTTGCCATTCGTGCAACCGGCGCGCCCGCCGTTACCCGAGTTTGACGGCCGTGCCGCTGACGGCCACCATCATCATGCCGTTGGTTTCGCCCAGCACTTCGTAGTCAAAGTCAATGCCAATCACGCCGTTGGCACCACGCTCTTTGGCTGTCTCGATCATGTCTTCCAGCGCGGCATCGCGCGCACCCGACAGGGCACGCTCGTAGCCCCCGGCGCGGCCACCCACCACGTCGCGCACCGACGAAAACAGGTCGCGAAAAATGTTCGCCCCGATGATGGCCTCGCCATTGACCACGCCCACGTATTGGTCCATGCCGATGCTGGGTGGCGTGGTGGTGGACAGAAAAAAGTCGTCGTTGCTTTTGGAAAACCAGCCCATCTGAAGCGCTCCTCGGTGACATTGCGCACCGCCCGGTGGGTGCGGGGGCATTGTGCAGGAGGGTGGACTGGCGAAGGTGGTGCGTCGTGCCGGTTCATGCGGCATCGCCAGGTTAACCACAGCATCTGTGTTCCGCTAAAACGCCCAAGCGCCAAGCTCGAAATAGTCGAACCCGCTGCTGCGCCCACCGAGACACGGGCCAAGAAAATCTTCGATGCGGCGAAACATGCTCAGGTTGTGCGGCCAGTGATTTGCGCCATGGCCCATCCCATCGATTTTCAGGTACTCAACCGTTTTCCCGGCTTCGCGCAGCGCCGCCACCATGCGGTCGGACTGGCTGGCGCGAACCCGTACATCCTCGCTGCCCTGAATCACGAGCAGCGGGCGGTCTATCTCTGCTGCGCGCCACAGCGGAGACCTCTCAGCCAGTTGGGCACGGTCGTTCGCATCGGCGGGATTGCCCACAAAGCGGTGCCACAGGTGCACGCCATGAGCCCAATATGGTGGGAAATCTGACAGGTTGGTCACGAGGTCGGCTGGCCCGAAGAGGTCCACGCCGCAGGCGAAGCGGTTTGGTTTGCGTCCCATGGCCATCAGCGTGGCGTAGCCCCCGTAGCTCCCGCCCATGATGGCAATGTGCTCGGGGTCGGCATGTCCTTCACGGATGGCCCATTCCACCGCATCGTCAAGGTCGTCTTGCATGGCAGCGCCGAATTGCCTGACGGCGGCTTCTTGAAAACGGCGTCCGTAGCCGCTGGAACCCCGGAAGTTGACCTGCAGCACGGAGTAGCCCCGGTTGGCCAGGAACTGGACGCGCATCGCATCGGTGGGAAAGTCGGGGTCTGCCCACGTATTGCGTGCCCACGGGCCCCCGTGCACGAGCAGAACCATGGGCACGTGCTTCGCATTGGGAAGCCGTGGCAGGGTGAGATAGGCAGGCAAGGCCAGCCCGTCTCGGGCAGTGATGGTGACAGGAGTGATTGGTGCCAATGTCTCGGCATGCTTGACCATGGCTTCGTTGCCCAGAAGTTCGCTGCTGCCCGTTGTGCGGTTCCAGAGGTAGAAGCGTTTCCCGGCATGGTCATACAAGCTGATGACCATGCTGTCGTCACGGCGGTCGGCACCCAGTATCTCGATGCCCAGCGGCGCGTTCGGTTTGCCCGGAAGGCTTGCCATCCATGTGTCGAGGTCTTTGCTCAACGCAGCATCAAACACATGAAGGCGGGGGTGATCCGGATGGGTGATCGCGTAGGTCGGGTTACCCGTCTGGTTGCTGAAACCCACTTCGCTGACATCGACTTTCGGGTCTTCAAACGTGATGGACTCCTCGCTTGAAGCGATTGACAGAGACACCACACCCGCCTTGTCACGCCCCCGGTTGGAAAGCAGCCAAATGTGCTGTTTCTCGGCGTCGATGCCAAGTACAGCCACCGTGTCGTCAGCCGTCCACGCGTAAACCGGTTTCCAGGTTGTGTGGTCGAGATAGTCCAGGCGGGACATGCCTTGATCGGTGCGAATGCGTCCCCTCAATTCGCCCTGGCGGTCGGGAATCCATGCCGAGACATCGCCAGTGTTTTCAGCCACGAGGCTGTGCGCGCCGGTTGTGAGGTCGATTCGGAACGGTTCAAACCAGCGCGGATCACGCTGGTTGCTGGCAACGAGGATCGTGTCGCCAACCGGTGGAACAGCAAGCACCTCGTTGCGGGATCCGGGAAAGGGTGTCATGTCGCGTGGTGCGGCCCCGGCACGGTCGGTATCTACCAGCCAGACATGGTAGTTCTCATCACCGTCTCGGTCTTTGTGCATCAGAAGGTGGCGGCTGTCGGCGGCCCAACTGAAAGATGGTGAAAACAGGTCCAACGCCCGGGCATCATCCTGTCCGACAGTTTTGACAAACACCGCTGGTGATATGCCATGAACCGCTGTCCAGGCGATCTTTTCCCCATCGGGGGATATCTGGAACCCGCCCTGGTAGTCCGTGTTGGCCACGAATGTACGGACCGGCAGGAGGTCTGGGAGCGACCCACTGGCCAGCACCGGGTGCCGGGCTGGGAGCTCGGCGCAACCGACAAAAATCAGCAGGCAAATGAACAGAAGCGGGAAACGGTAAGCCATGTGAAATTGTTGGCGCCGGCGCTTTCTTTTTGGTTACAACTTCAGTCCGCCGCCAGCATCCCCCGCTGCTCAATGAACGCCACCACCTCGGCCAGCCCGGTATTCGTTTTCAGGTTGGTCATCACAAACGGTTTCAGGCCTTGTGCATTGGTGCGCATGCGGATGGTGTCGGTTTCCATCACAGCCAGGTCAGCGCCCACGTAGGGGGCCAGGTCGGTTTTGTTGATGACGAACAGATCGCTCTTGGTGATGCCGGGGCCGCCCTTGCGGGGGATTTTTTCGCCTGCGGCCACGTCAATCACGTAGATGGTGAGGTCGCTCAGTTCGGGGCTGAAGGTGGCTGCCAGGTTGTCGCCGCCGCTTTCCACAAACACCACGTCGGCGTTGGGAAACTTCTCCAGCATGCGGTCAATGGCTTCGAGGTTGATGGACGCGTCTTCGCGGATGGCGGTGTGCGGGCAGCCGCCCGTTTCCACGCCCACGATGCGTTCTGCATCCAGCGCGCCACTCACGGTCAGCAGGCGCTGGTCTTCCTTGGTGTAAATGTCGTTGGTGATGGCCACCAGGTCGTATTGCTGGCGCATGGCCTTGCACAGCATTTCCAGCAAGGTGGTTTTGCCCGAGCCCACCGGGCCGCCGATACCCACACGCAGGGGGGGGAGCTTTTTGGTGCGGTGGGGGATGTGGTGCAGAGCGGTGGTCATGAAGTTGGTTTGAAAAATTAATAGCTACAAGCGTATGTGCAACAAGCGCTAGGAGCGAAAAAGCCTTGAATACTGCGTTTCGTGCTGTGCCGACAGAATGGCCAGCATGGGGCTGAAGGCCTGGCGCTGGTCGTCGGGCAGGGCGAGGGCGTTGTCCACCGCCGCCGGTATGGCTTGCAACAAGCGAGCCAGGATGCGTTGGCCGCCGGTCTGGCCCAGCGGCACGGCCTTGATGGCGGCTTGCGACATGTTCTCTGCCCAGCCAAAGGCGCAGGCCAGCACGCAGTCGCGCACGGGGGCTGCGGTTTGCCCGGCAGCCAGCGCAAAGGCCACGGGCCAGGTGGGCGGCAGGTCGCGGGCAAAGCTCAGGTGGGTCAGGAGTGTCGTGGCCTTGTCGGCGTGGGTGGATTCAGGCTGGGGCAATTGCCGCAACCACTCCAGCAGCGAGCGGCCGGTTTGCTGGCTTTGCTGGCGCAGTTCGCTGCTTTCGCGGGTGATCAGCACCCAGGTGTTCAGCTCGGCCACGCGGGGCAGGTCGTTTTGGCGCCAGGCGTCAATGGCCTGTGCCACCACGGCCAGGTCAGACCGGGCCTGGCTCAGGTGCAACTGGTCGATCAGCCACTGGCTGGCCTGCGCCTCGTTGGTGACTAGGCCTTTGTCCACCGCTGCCTCCAGCACCTCAGAGTACGAAAACCCCCCCACCGGCAGTGCGGGCGAGGCCAGCCACATGAGCTGCAAGCGGTCGTGGGCCTCAGTGGTCATGGCGGTGCCCATGGTCATGGCCACAGCCGGGGCCATGCACGTGGGGGGCTGGGGCTGCCGTCACGGCAATGCCCACGGGCTTGCCACGGGCGGGTGCGGCTGCGGGGGAATGCGTGTGGCCGTGGTCGTGGTCATGACCGCATCCCGGGCCGTGTACGTGAGCGGCGGCGGGGGCGTGGTGGTCGTGTGAGTGCCCACCGTGGTCGTGGCCATGCCCGGCATGCGCCGAATACGCACCGTTTTCGGGCTCGAACGTTTCGTTCACCTCGGCCACGATCAGGTGCATGCGGTCCAGCATTTCGGCCAGCACGTGGTCAGGCTCGATCTTCAGGTGGTCGGGCTGCAGCTCGATGGGCACATGGCGGTTGCCCAGGTGGTAGGCCGCGCGAATCAGATCGAACGGCGTGCCATGTGCGCTGCAGTGGGTGATGCGCAGCACCGGTTGCGGCGCAGCCAGCACGCGCACCAGCGAACCGTCTTCGGCCAGCAGCACATCGCCACCGCGCACGGCGGTGCCGCGCGTCAAAAACACGCCCAGCGCACGGCCCTGGCTGTCGGTGGCGTCAAAGCGGCTTTTCTGGCGCACGTCCCAGTCCAGCTCGATGGTGGTGGCGCGCTTCAGCAGCACATTGGCCAGGCCCTGGCCTTGGGGGATGAGTTTGGAGCAGGTGAGCATGGTGGCTAGGGGCTGTGTGAAGTTGGTGAATGCAGGTTGAAGGCTCAAGGTGTGTCGATGTCGCGCATTCGCTCGGGAATGTCGCGACGGGTGTGCAGCACACGCCACACGTCGATGTGGTCCTGTCGTTCCAGGTAAAACACCAGGAAGGGGTAACGCGACAGCGGCTAGGCACGCAAGCCGGGCAGATCCAGTTCGTGCCCGAGCCGTGGCGAGCCTGTGGACGCATGCCGCCCGATGTGTGTGTAGGCCTGCTCCAGAGCATCAATGAACCCGCTAGCCGCACCCAGCGCGTTTTCTTGCAGGTAGAAGTCGATGGCCGCATCCACATCCAGGTTGGCTTGAGCGCGTGGAACGACGGGTTTGGTTTTCAAGCGGGTGCACCAGGCTCGGCGTGGGCACGCACCCGCTGGCGCAAGGCTGTGAAGTATTGGGCGCTGGCAACTTCAGCCGGTGCAGATGCCGCCCCTTGCAGCAGCAGGGTGCGCAGTTGGCGGCGGTCCTGGTCGGTGCGGATCAGCTCGCGCACGTACTCGCTGCTGGTGCCGTAGCCGCCCTCGGTGACCTGGCTGTCCACAAACGCCTTGAGGCTGTCTGGCAGGGAAATGTTCATGGTGCTCATGTGACAAGCATACGGTGTTTTGGCAAATTTTGGCAAAGTTGACCTGTCGAGTGTGTGGCCACCCAGAGGTGCGCATCGCTCAGTTTGGCGACGTTTGTTGCTCCTTGTTGCCGTGTGCAGGCAAGCGTTTCCACATGTGCACTTTGGCCTTGTAGCCGTCTGTCGTATGGACCGCCATCGGCTCGGTGCCAAACGCCTGGAACCCTGCGCGTTCATACAAAGCCAGGGCTGCGGCATTGCCCTCGGTGACGGTGAGGTTGAGCACCTGCACGTGCGCCAACGTCGGGGCGTGTGCCACCGCTGCGGCCAGCAAGGCGGTGCCTGCTCCCTGACCTTGCTGTTCGGGGCGCACATACATGCCCACCACATGGGCCTTGTGCCGCGTTTTGGCACGGTCACTGAATTCAAGCGTCACGGTGCCCACCAGTGCACCACCGTCAAACGCGCCGAAGGCCACGCTCAAGCCTTGTGGGTGCGCCAGCCGCCCAACCCAAAAGCTGGCTGGCGCGGCGGCACGTTCCTGCGGCGTGGACGTGAACGCGTCGGGTACCTCGTAAGCCTCCAGCATCAAGGCCCGGTAGGAAGGGGCATCGGCTTCGGTCAGGCGGGCAATGGTCACGGGCATGGGGTTCTATCAGTAGTGATATCGCAGCTGCGCGATGTCCAGCATGCCGTCGTGAACGCGGTACACGATGCGGTGCTCATCGTTGATGCGGCGTGACCACCATCCTGCCAGGTGGTGCTTCAAGGGTTCGGGTTTTCCGATGCCAGCAAAGGGTTCGCGCTGGATGGCTTTCACCAACTCGTTGATGCGACGCACCAGGGCTTTGTCGGTGGCTTGCCAGTACAGGTAATCGTCCCATGCCTGCGGTGCAAACCGCAGAGGCAGGCTCATGGTTCCACCAGATCGTGCGCTTGACCTGCACGACTGTCCAGCGCGGCAATGGCTTGGGTCAGCCGTTGCGCGTTGGCAGGGCTGCGCAGCAGGTAGGTGGTTTCTTCCCAGGCGGTGAAATCATCGAGGCTCATGACCACCACGGGGCGGCCGCGCTGGCGGGTCACCAGCATCGGCGCGTGGTCGTCGTTGACCTTGTCCATCAGGTTCGACAGGTTGGCGCGGGCTTCTGAGTAGCTGAGGGCTTGCATGGCAGGCTCGTTTCAATGAAGTACAAATATTTGTACGTACATTGAATTGTACGTGCGATGCCTTGCGTCGGGCACCGCGTTGCTCAGAACAAAAAGTACCGCTGCGCCATGGGCAGCACCGTCGCAGCCTCACACGTCAGCAGTTCGCCATCGGCCTTCACGGCGTAGCTTTGCGGGTCAATGTCCATGGCCGGGGTCAGGTCGTTGTGGATCATGTCGGCCTTGCGCACCTGGCGGATGTTCTGCACGGCAGAAAGTCTCTTTTTCAGAGCGAACTTGTCTTTGATACCAAGCGCCAGGCCTGATTTGGATACAAAAGTGATGCTGCTCTGCGTCAGGCTGCTGCCAAAGCTGCCGAACATGGGGCGGTAGTGCACCGGCTGCGGCGTGGGAATGGATGCATTCGGGTCGCCCATGGCAGCCAAAGCGATGCTGCCGCCCTTGAGCACCAGCGCGGGTTTCACGCCGAAGAACGCGGGTTTCCACACCACCAGGTCGGCCCACTTGCCCACTTCCACCGAGCCAATTTCGTGCGCCATGCCGTGGGCCAGCGCGGGGTTGATGGTGTATTTGGCGATGTAGCGCTTGACGCGGTAGTTGTCGTTGCGCGGGTTGGCTTCTACCGGCTCGGTGCGCCCGGCAGCGGGGGCCAGCCAGCCACGCTGCTGCTTCATCTTGTCGGCCGTTTGCCAGGTGCGGATCAGCACCTCGCCCACGCGGCCCATGGCCTGGCTGTCGCTGCTCATGATGCTGATGGCACCCAGGTCGTGCAGGATGTCTTCGGCGGCAATGGTTTCTTTGCGGATGCGGCTTTCGGCAAACGCCAGATCTTCGGCTATGGATGGGTCGAGGTGGTGGCACACCATCAGCATGTCCACGTGCTCGTCCAGCGTGTTGACTGTATAGGGGCGTGTGGGGTTGGTGCTGCTGG
>CAIYQZ010000078.1 GCA_903928495.1 uncultured bacterium | reverse complement strand
GGTGCCCAACAGCGGTACGGCCGGCGAGCCGGTGCGCCTCAGGCGTACGCGCAAATCGAACACGAACTGCAGATCATCGCCGCGTGCCGGTTTCCGGGCTATTTCCTGGTGGTGCATGACATCACCCAGTTCTGCCGACGCAGCGACATCCTGTGTCAGGGCCGGGGTTCGGCTGCCAACTCGGCGGTGTGCTACTGCCTGGGTGTGACCGAGGTGGATCCGTCCAAATCCACCCTGTTGTTCGAGCGATTCATCAGCCGTGAACGCAACGAACCGCCCGACATCGATGTGGACTTCGAGCACCAGCGGCGCGAAGAAGTCATCCAGTACATCTACGCCAAATACGGTCGTGATCGCGCCGCCTTGACGGCCACCGTCATCAGCTACCGCCCCCGCAGCGCCCTGCGCGACGTGGGCCGCGCGCTGCAGGTGGACGAGGCGCTCATTCGTTCGCTGGCCAAAGAACACCCCGGCATGTACGGCCGCCACCTGCTGCCCGAGCGTCTGGCCGAAGCCCTTGCCCGTCTGCCACCCGATACCCCTTTGCCCACGGACAGAACACTCGCGCTGTGGCTGGAGCTGTCGCAGCAGCTCATGGGTTTTCCGCGCCACCTCAGCCAGCATGTGGGCGGTTTTGTGCTGACGCAGGGGCCGCTCACCCGGCTGGTGCCGGTGGAGCCCGCCGCCATGACCGGGCGCAGCATCATCCAGTGGGACAAAGACGACCTGGACGCCATGGGCCTGCTCAAGGTGGATGTGCTGGCGCTGGGCATGCTCAGCGCCCTGCGCCGCGCACTCGACATGCTGGCCAGCCAACCCGGCGCACTGACTGGGCTGGACCTGCAACACCCCCACGCGTGGTCAGACACCGGGCGGCTCACGCTGGCGGCCATTCCCAAAGACGACCCGGCCACCTACCGCATGGCGGTCGATGCCGACACCGTGGGCGTGTTCCAGATTGAAAGCCGAGCCCAGATGAGCATGTTGCCCCGGCTTCGCCCGGCGGTGTTTTACGACCTGGTGGTGCAGGTCGCCATCGTGCGGCCCGGCCCCATCCAGGGCGGCATGGTTCACCCCTACTTGCGCCGACGCCACGGCTTAGAGCCTGTGGACTACCCCAGCCCTGAACTCAAAACCGCGCTGGGCCGCACACTGGGTGTGCCCATTTTTCAGGAACAGGTGATGCAGGTGGCCATGCTGTGCGCGGGTTTTTCGGCCGGCGAGGCCGATAGCCTGCGCCGCTCCATGGCGGCGTGGAAGCGCAAGGGTGGCGTGCAGAAGTTTTACGACCGCGTGGTGGGCGGCATGCTGGCGCGGGGCTACACGGCGGCGTTTGCCGAGCAGATTTTTTCGCAGATCGAGGGGTTTGGCGAATACGGCTTCCCCGAGAGCCACGCCGCCAGTTTTGCGTTGCTGGTGTATGTGAGCGCCTGGATCAAACGCTACCACCCGAACGTGTTTCTGGCCGCTTTGCTCAACAGTCAGCCGATGGGGTTTTACACACCCTCGCAGTTGGTGCAAGACGCGCAGCGGCACGGGGTGGATGTGTTGCCGGTGGACGTGATGGTGAGTGGGTGGGATTGCTCAGTGGGTGCTGCTTCATGCGACGTGTCGTGTTCGATTGAGGTTGCCTTGCGCGCTGCGCCGCCAATGGGTGGGCCGCCCCCCGCATACTGCGAGCAGAAATTGTCGGGCGGTCCACCCATTGCCGACGCGGACCATGGCACGCCCAACCGCAGCGCAGCGGGACGGTCGGGGGTGGGGGGTGACGATTTCTGCTCGCAGCATGAGGAGCCCCCCACCCCCGATCGCCACGCCCACCAACACGTCAGCCCCGACGAGGCAAGCACGGTCACCACCCAACACCCCGTCCGCCTCGGTTTGCGCATGGTCTCAGGCCTGAGCGAAGAGGCCGGGCAACGCATCGTTTTGGCCCGCCAACAACTGAAAGACCAAGGCCAGACGTTCGCCAATGTGGCGCACTTGGCCCAACTGGCCCAACTCAACCAGACCCACCTCGACGCCTTGGCAGCCGCCGATGCCCTCAGTGCCCTGGCGGGCCACCGGCGCGAACAGGTGTGGGCTGCCTCGGGGGCCAAGGCCTACGCCAGCCTATTTAAACCCGTGGCCCCGCCCGATGACCCGCTGCAGCCCCAGCTCATTCCCGCGCCCACCCTGGCGCAAGACGTGGTGGGCGACTACGCCGCCACGGGCCTGAGCCTGCGCTCCCATCCTTTGAGCTTTCTGCGCACCAGGCTGTCAGCGCTCAAGCTCAAAACAGCCGAAGAACTGGCTCGCTATCCCAGCGGGCGTCTTGCGCGGGCGTGTGGCATCGTCACCGTGCGCCAGCAGCCGGGCACCGCCAAAGGCGTGGTGTTTGTGACGCTGGAAGACGAAACCGGCACCGTCAACGTCATCGTCTGGAAGGCCGTGAAAGAAGCCCAACGCAGCGAGCTGATGCGCGCCCGCCTGCTGGCCGTGTATGGCGTGTGGCAGCGCGACGATGAAACCGGCGGCCAGGTGCGGCACCTGGTGGCCAAACGGCTGAAGGACCTCACCCCATGGCTGGGTGAGCTGGACACCAGCAGCCGGGACTTCCATTGAAGTCCCACCCGGAATCGGCGTCGTTCAGGGGCAGCTGCGCACCTTGAATTCCACGCGGCGGTCGAGCGCATCGCGCAGGTCATCGGTGCCGGTGCCGATCAGGTTTTCCCGAAAACCCATGCCTTGAGGCTGCAGGCGTCCCGCAATATCGGGATGCATCGATTCCATCCGCCGCTGCAAAGTGCTGGCCCGGGACAACGACAGCCGGTCATTCACTGCCTCGGTGCCGGTGCGGCTGGAGTGGCCGATGATGGACAGGCAGGTTTTGCTGGCTGAAATTTCCTTGCTCAGCGACTTCAGCCACATCGGGTATGGGCCACTGACCTTGGGGTCGGGCAAAAAGTCGGTGCTGCCGGCCTTGAACAAAAACTTGACAGACAAATTGTTGGTGGCCAAACCCAGCGAAATGATCTGCCCGAACGCCCGCTCGGTAGCCTCGGTGTTGCCAAGCTGGTTGTTGCTGAGGTACAGGCCATTGAACACCCGCTGTTGTTTGCCATCGGGGCGGTTGGCGGCGGTTTCGTACACGCGCAATGCGTCAGCGTACTTGCCTGCGTCATACAGGCGGGAGCCTTCAGCAATCAGCGCTGCGACGCTCAGACTGGACAGGTATACCCCGTCGGCTGCCGTGCCCACCTGTGTTTGCGCGGTTTTGATCTGGCCGTCCACGATGCGGTCGCGGGTGAGAGCAGGGCTGTCGCGGAAATAAGCCGTGGGAGTGGAGTCCACCCCCTGTGGCACCGACAGCGCGACGGATTGCGCCACCACCAGGCCGGAACGGATGTCTGCCAGAGCCAGGCTGATGCGGAAACGGCCTTCGGTGGCCGACGCACCTTGGTCGGGTGGGGTGAGGGTGGAGACCAGGATGAAGCGTGAGCCCGGCAACGACGCCGGCGACACGCCCACCACTTCAAACTGCGGAAACCGTGCGGCAGCCCGGAGTTGCAGGCGCTGATCCAGCAACTGGGTGGCCGTGGTCTGCTGGCCTGTGGCGCTGTCAACGGCCGTGTCCAGCGCAATGCGAACCTTGGGTGGCGGTTCCTGCGGTCGTTGCAGGGCCAACTCAAGCGCTGATTTCTGCGGTGGCTGAAACTCGGGCAGGCGTTGCAATTGCACCAGCAGGTCGTCCACTGCGTGGTCAATGGCCAGGTCGAACACGGCCGCGCTGGCCATTTGCTTGGGCCGTTCGGGTGGTGGCGGTGGGTTGGACACACACGCGGTCAGGCCGATGCCCAGCAGTGTTAAGAACAAACCGGTCCGAAGTGGGCGAAGAGCAGCGCAAGAAGTCAGCGGCATGATGTAAACAGATCCCTTTGTTCTTGCTCCGACAACGGTTCGCCGGAGCTGGCTTTTTCAAGCAATTTGGAACATTTTGCACCTTCAGCCTTCTTCTCCGGCTTGATGGCCACTGGATCAGGCGCGGCTGGAGGGGGGGCAGGGGGCGTTGGGGCCGGTGCCACGGCGGTCGGTTTGGGTGGTGGCGCAGGCACCACCGGCGGCGGTGTTGTTTTGAGAGGTGCCGGTGCGACTGCGGGCGCATTGGCAGGCGCAGCGGCTGGTGTGGGTGTGGTTACGGACGCTGGTGCCGGGCGAGGGGTGGAGGTGACCACCGGCGCAGAGGGCACAGGCTGGGCTGCAACCGGCATTTCCTCGGTGGGCTCACGCCACAGCCACGCCAGCACTCCGCCCGCCATCAGCACCGCAGAGGCGCCCAGCCACACCCCTGCAGTCCATTTGGGCTCTGCAGCAGGTTTTGATGACGGCGGAGCATGTGCATCGGCACGGGGCTTTTCGGGCACGGTGGCCTGGCCGAAAACCGACGGGCGCGTGGTCACCCGGGTGGTGCCGTCGGTTTCGTCATCCGGCGCCAACGGGGCCGGCGCTGACGGGGCTGGTTGCCGACCCCGGACAAACAGTCCTGCCAGCACGGCTGATGTGTCGTGTGTGGCCAGTTCCACTGCGCTGGAAAGCTTGGAGGTCAAGGGTGTATGGCCCCCCGGCGCTGTGTCCAAGGCCGACCGCAGCGCAGCAGCGAAAGCGGCTGCCGACGCAAACCGGTCTTCGGGGCTTTTTTGCAGCGCTTGGGCCACGACGGCATCGAGCCCGGGCCATACGGCAGGGTTGAGCCGCGATGGCGCCTCCTGCTCGCGGTGGATGATGCTGTTGGCCACAGCCATGGCGTGCGGACCATCAAAAGGCATGCGCCCGGTCAGCAGTTCGTACAACAGAACCCCGGCCGAAAACAGGTCGGAGCGGTTGTCCACCGGCATGCCGCTGATCTGTTCGGGTGACATGTAGCGCGGTGTGCCAATGACACCGCCACTGAGCTGGGTGCCATTGTCGGCACCCATTTCCTGGATTTTGGCAATGCCGAAATCGGTGAGTTTCACAAGGCCGGTTGCATCGATCAGGATGTTTTCCGGCTTCACATCGCGGTGCACGATGCGGTGCTGGTGTGCATGTTCCAGCGCACCCAGCACATCCAGCAGTGTGCGTGCCACACCCGCCATCGAAAAACGGACGCCTTCGTTCAGGCAGTGCTTCAGGTTGACACCGTTGACCTTCTCCATCACCAGATAGGTCACATCGTCATCGTGCCCGGCGTCATAGACGTTGACGATGGCAGGGTGTCGCAATCGCGCCGCTGAGCGCGCCTCGGTCAGGAAGCGGCGCTCGTAACTGGCAGCCTGCTCTTCGGTGGCATTGACCAGGCGAATGGTCTTGATGGCCACCAGTCGGTCCAGGTGGGGGTCACGGGCCTCGTAAACGATGCCCATCGCACCCTTGCCCAATACGCCCAGCAACTGGTAGCGGCCAAGTTGTTGAACGTTCATGGGTTCTGGCAAAGGGGTGCGCGGTTCAGCCTTTGATGACCATCACGGGCAAACCCGCATGCGTCAGCACTTTCTGGGCCACGCTGCCCAAAATGAGTGCTTGCATGCCCTTGCGGCCATGTGAGCCCATGACGATCAGGTCGCAGGCTTCAGCTTTTGCTGTTTCCAGGATGCCCTCGTAGGGCGAGCCACGTTCGATCGTGTCACCGGCAAAAGACACTCCCCGCGCTTCGCACAATTTGCGTACATCGGCCAATGCCTGACCGGCCGTGGCCTGTACCTCTGACATATAGGCCTGCAGACCCACGGCCGAGGCATCGCCCACGCCGATGAACGGAAACGGGTCTATGACGTACAGGCCGATGATTTGTGCGCCTTGGCTCTGAGCCAATTCGGCGGCCACCTCGGCAGCCTTGTGGGCCAGAGCGGAACCATCGGTGGGCAGCAGAATTTTTTTGAACATGGCTTCTCCTGTGTGGCAAAAGCGCCATGGTAGTGCGCTGCAGCGGGTGTCCGGTTGCGCCGAGTCAATAAATGTGTCTCGCGGCTGTCTTGTGCCCACGTAAACTGCCTCGCAATCCCTTGACGCCGAGGCCACCACCATGACTGCGCTGACCACCAAAACCCTGGCCGCTCTGGCCGCAGCCACGGCTGCACTTGCTTTGTGGGGCGGCTGGAAACTGATGCAAGGGGAAGTGTCAACACCGGCCGAAGCAGGCTCCACCGAACCCTTCGCCTGGGTGGACTGCAAGCCCCGCCTGCTGGATGGCTCGCCCGCTGTGGCTGTGATGTTCACGCAGCCGCTGGCCCGCTCGCAAGACTGGGGCAAGCTGGTGAAAGCCAGCGAGGGCGACAAGGCCGATACCGCCACCCCCGTGCCCCCACGCTGGGTGCTGGGCGACAACCCCCGCATGCTGTTTTTGCCCAACGTCACGCCCGATCGCACCTACCGCATCGCCCTGGCCGAGGGTGTGGCTGCTGCAGCAGGTGGCACCCTGGGTGCGGCGCACGAGTGCACCGTGAAAAGCGAGGCCATGCCCGAGGCCTTCTACTTCGCCAGCAAAGGTGTGGTGTTGCCCGCCGGCCAAAACGGCGGGTTGCCCGTGGTCACGGTGAACACACCTGAGGTGGATGTGCAGTTTTTGCGAGTCAACGCCGACGCACTGCCCACCTTCCTGGAGCAGGTAGGTGGTCGCCCGGACCAGCGCCGTGCAGAAGCCGAGTCAGACGGCCAGGGCGAATACGATGGCGGCTGGATAGACCCTGCACGCAAGCTCAAAGGCACGGTCAGCGGCTACGTGCTCGATGAGTTGCGCGGCAAAGCCACCAGCGTGTATGCCTCCCGCTTCGTCACCGACACCCGGCCCAACCGCCGCAACGTCAGCTACCTGCCCGTTGAAAAAATCAAGGAACTGCAGGAGCCCGGCATTTACGTGGCGGTCATGACCCAGCCCGGCCGCTTTGGCTGGGACCACCAGGTGACGTATTTTTACGTGACCGACATTGGCCTCCATGTCCGTCGCCACACCGGCCAGCTGGACGTGTTCACCACCTCGCTCAAAACGGGTGAGTCCATCAAAGGCGTGGAACTGACCTTGCTCGACGACCACGGCAAAAGCCTGGGCCAGGCCACCAGCAGTGGTGACGGCCACGCAGTGCTGACCGCCCAACTCGACAAAGCCCGCACGGTGGTGGCCCGCCGAGGCAAGGAGATGTCAGTGATTGCGCTGCGCGACCCGGCGCTGGACCTGTCCGAATACGACGCAGGCGGCCACCCCTCGCGCAACCAGAAGCTGTTTGTGTACGCCGGACGCGACCTGTACCGCCCGGGTGAGCAGTTCACCGTGTCGGTGCTGGCACGGGATGCAGATGGCAAACCCTTGCCCGCAGCGCCCGGCGGCACCGCCACCCCCATCACCCTGGTGCTGAAAAAGCCCGATGGCGAAAGTGTGTTCACCCAGATCGTTCGCCCCGGCACTCAGGGCACCGCCTACTACCAGCACGCCCTGAGCCTGCCCGCCAGCGCTCCCACCGGCCGCTGGCTGCTGGAAGCCCGGCTGGACCCGGCCGCCAAACGCCCCGACGCCGCCTGGAGCTTCCAGGTGGAAGAATTTTTGCCCGAACGCATGAAGCTGGACCTGAAAGCGCCCGACCAGGTGCTGACAGGCAGTGGCGAGCTGGCCATACAGGTGGAAGGCAACTACCTGTTCGGCGCACCGGCTGCGGGCAACACGCTGCAAGCCAGCGCAACGACCGAGCGCCAGCGCCTGGCCTTGCCACAAAGTTGGCCCGGCTTCATTTTTGGCGACGTGGCCGACGACACCGCCCGCCAGCGCCAGGACATTGGCGAATCCACGCTGGACGAAGCAGGCAAAGCCAGCATCAACGTGCCCTTGCAGTTTGCCGAACGGTCTTCGCCCATGAAGCTGCGGGCGGTGTTCAGCCTGCTCGAATCGGGCGGGCGGCCCGTGGTGCGCTCCGTGGAGCGCAGCTGGTGGCCTGCCGAGACCCTTGTGGGTGTTCGCCCGCTGTTCGAACGCGACGTGGCCCAGGAAAGCAGCCTGGCCGGATTCGAGCTGGTGCGCGTCAACACCGCAGGCAAGCTGGTGCCCGCCAAAGGCCTGCAAGTGCGCCTGGTGCGCGAAGACCGCCAGTGGTACTGGCGCTACGACGACCAGCGCGGCTGGCACAGCGGCTACAACGAGGCCGAAGAACTGGTGGACGCCCGCAGCTTGGACATCAGCGCCCGCACCACCGTCAGCCTGCCCGTGACCTACGGCCGCTACCGGCTGGAGGTGCTGGACCCCACCACCCAGCAAACCGCCCGCTACCGCTTTTACGCGGGCTGGAACGCCCAGGACGCCGACGACATGGGCAACCGCCCTGACCGCGTCGGGTTCAAGCTCGAAGGCGCCCCCTACAAACCCGGCGACAAGGCCCGCATCACTCTTACCCCGCCGCACGATGGCGAAGCCTTGGTCACGGTGGAAGGCGACCGCGTGCTGTACCAGAAGCGCGTGAAAGTGCGCGCCAGCGGCACCACGCTGGAAATTCCGGTGGACCCCGCCTGGAACCGGCACGACCTGTATGTGGCCGCCGTGGTGTTCCGCCCCGGCAGCGAGGGCGACCGCATCACCCCCGCCCGCGCACTGGGGCTGGCCCACCTGCCGCTGGCCCGCGAGGCGCGGCAGTACAAGCTGGCCATCAGCGCACCGGCGAGAACGGTGCCCGAAAAAACGGTGCCCGTTACCGTGAAACTGACCGATGCCAAGGACCAACCTTTGAAGGGAATGGCCGGTCAGCAGACCGTGGTCACGCTGTCGGCGGTGGATGTGGGCATTTTGAACATCACCCGCTATGCCACGCCCAACCCCAGCGACTTCTTTTTTGGCAAGCACCGCTACGACGCAGATTTGCTGGACATCTACGGCAAGCTGATTGAAAAGATGGACGGCAACACCGCCCGCCAACGCTTCGGTGGCGACGCGGGCAAGCGCGACACACAAAGCCTGCCGCGCAAGGTGCGCCTGGTCGATCTGTTCAGCGGCCCCGTGGCGCTGAACGACGCGGGTGAAGCCACCATTCCCCTCAACCTGCCCGACTTCAACGGCACCTTGCGCCTGATGGCCGTGGCCAGCACACCCGACAGTTATGCCAGCGCCGATGCCGAGATGGTGGTGGCCGCCCCGCTGGTGGCCGAGCTGGCCATGCCACGCTTCATTTCACCGGGCGACAGCGCCACCATCGCGCTGGACGTGACCAACCTGTCTGGCGAGGCGCAGGAGGTGACCGTCAAGGTTGAATCGGGCGCGCCGCTGCGCATCACCGGTCAGCATGCCCCGGTCAAGCTGGCCAACCAGCAGCGCACAGTGCTGCGCTACACGGCAGAAGCCACCGACGCGTGGGGCCTGGCACCCATCAAGCTCACTGTCACTGCTGGCAAGCTGAAGGTGGTGCGCGAGGCCGCGTTGCAGGTGCAACCCGCCACACCGCTGGTGCGCGAGGCACGGCAGGTGCGCATTGCCCCCGACGGAACGTTCAAGCTCGATCCGACGCTGACCGACGCGTTCTGGGCGGGCTCTGCCAGCGTGAACCTCACGCTGTCCAACAAGCCGCCCATCGACGTGCGTTCAGCCGTGCAGGGCCTGCTGATGTACCCCTATGGCTGCCTGGAGCAAACCACCAGCAGCGCCTACCCACTGGTGTTCATTGACGAAGCAGGTGCCACCGCTTACGGCATGAAACCACTCAGCCGAGAAGAACGCGCCAAGCGGCTGGACGTGGCCTTTGGCCGCCTGTCGGGCATGCAGCAACCGCAAGGCGGGTTTGGTCTGTGGGCTGCCAGCAACCCCTATGAAGGCTGGCTGAGCGCCTACGTCACCGGCTTCTTGCAAGACGCCCATGATGCCGGTTTTGCCGTGCCAGAGCCCCTGCTGCAACGCGCCACCCAGTCGCTGCTGGAGCAATTGCAAAAAGCACCGGGCCTGCAAACCCGGCCGCCCAAAGACGTGCCCCGCAATGCAGAAGGCCGCGTGACTGACTACCGGGTGACCGAAAGCCTGCGCATGGCGCACCAGCGCCTGGCCGAGGCGGCACATGCGGGCTACATCCTGGCGCGTGCTCAAAAGGCACCGCTTGCCACGCTGCGCACCCTGCACGACGAGTGGCGCGGCAACGCCCGCTCGCCGCTGGCACTGGTGCACCTGGGCCTGGCCCTGAAACTGATGGGGGACGAAGCCCGCGCCAACGTGGCGCTGGACGACGCGCTCAAACTGGCCTACGGCATCAACTCGAGCACCAGCAGCCAGGGATGGGACGAGTGGTTGGGCGACTATGGCTCGGCCCTGCGCGACAACGCGCTGGCCTACGCCCTGCTGCACCGCCACCAGGTGGCACACCCCAAGCGCGAAAACCTGCTGCTCGATTTGGCCGCCACGTTCGAAAAACGCCAGTACCTGTCCACTCAGGAACGCCTGTCACTGTTTCTGGCCGCACGCGCAGCCGGTGGCACCAGCGAAGCACCTTGGTCAGCCAGCCTGCAAACCGGCACCACCGCCGCCACCGCGCTCAGCAGCAAAACGGCCGAACAACGCAGCTTTGACGCGGCCGCCATCAAACGCGGCGTGAGCGTGGCCAACACGGGCAAAGACACCTTGTTTGTCGAAGTGGCTGCCGAGGGCTACCCCGTCAAACCCCTGGCCCCGCGCGACGACCGCATTGCGCTGGAGCGCAGCTGGTGGACGCCGGACGGCAAAGCCATCACCACACGCCAGTTCAAAACCGGCGACATGGTGGTGGTGCGCTTGAAGGTGCAGGCCAAGCAACGCATCAAGGACGCGATGGTGGTGGAGCGCGTGCCCGCCGGCATGGAAGTGGAAAACTTCAACCTGAGCCAAGGTGCACAGGCCAGCGACTTCACAGTGGGTGACGTGAATGTGGGCGAGGCCATGGCCGATGCGCGCATCAAACACCGCGAGTTCCGCGACGACCGCTTCGTGGCCGCCGCCGACCTGCGCGACGGCCCGCTGCACCTGTTCTATGTGCTGCGCGTGGTGACGCCTGGCAAGTTCACCGTGCCTGCTCCGTTTGCCGAAGACATGTACCGGCCCGATGTGCGGGGGGTGGGCAAGGCTGAGGCCGACATCACCGTGGTCGATCCCCGGATCAAGTGATTCCGGCAAAGGGATGGGTGGCAGGGAACGCAGGTGATGTGAGTCGTCTGCACTCTCTCCCTTTCACCACTGAGTTCTCTCTTTGATGATTTCTAATAAAAAGTGGCTTCACCGCTTGATTGGTATGGCTTTATTGCTATGCCTGTTGAAATCCATGGACCTGCTGTTTCCCCTGCCCGCAGCCGCTTTTCAGGGTGCCTCTGCACCCGGCACGCTGGTGGTGCTGGCGGCAGACGGAACGCCTTTGCGCACATGGGCCAGCACCGACGGGGCGCTGCGGCACCCCATTCAGCCCGAAGCCGTATCGCCCCTGTACCTGCAGGCGCTGCGCCAATACGAAGACCGCTGGTTTGAATGGCACCCCGGCATCAACCCTGTGGCCATGCTGCGCGCGCTGGGCCAGTGGGCGTGGCACGGGCGGGTGGTGTCGGGCGGCTCCACGCTGACCATGCAGGTGGCGCGCATCCTGGAGTTGAACGATCGATCACGTGACGCCGAGGGCGGCCCTGCCCCCCGCACCGTGGGCACCAAGCTGCGCCAAATGGCGCGTGCCCTGCAACTGGAATGGCACTTGAGCAAGCGCGACATCCTCACCCTGTACCTCAACCACGCTCCCATGGGCGGCCAGGTGCAGGGCATTGAAATGGCCAGCCGGGCCTACCTGGGCAAACCGGCGGCCAACCTGAGCCATGCCGAGGCTGCGCTGCTGGTGGCCCTGCCGCAAAGCCCCTCGCGCCTGCGGCCCGACCGGGCATCCGGGTTGGCACAGGCCGCGCGCGACAAAGTGCTGGGCCGCATGGCCACTCTGAGCGTGTGGCCCGCCGCCACGGTGGCCGATGCCCGCCTGGAGCGGGTGTTTGCCCCGCCACTCAAAGCCCGCTGGCTGGCCCCGCTGGCCGCCGAACGCTTGCGCAAAGAAGCCAGGGGCAGTGCTTCAGACACCACAGGTGTGGTGCACAGCACGCTGGACGCCGCACTGCAAATGCGGCTGGAGCAGGTGCTGTTGGACCGCTTGAACCAACTGCCCCCGGCTGTGTCGGTGGCGACGCTGGTGGTGGAAAACGACAGCTTGGCCGTGCGTGGCTACGCGGGCAGTGCGGATTTCTCGGACAACCAGCGCGCCGCGCATGTGGACATGGTGCGCGGCGTGCGCTCGCCGGGCTCCACGCTCAAACCGTTTTTGTACGCGATGGCGCTGGACGAGGGGTTGATTCATTCCGAAAGCCTGCTGGTGGATGCGCCGCAGAACTTCGGCGGCTACGCGCCGGGCAACTTTCAGGCCAGTTTCAGCGGCCCGGTGAGCGTGAGCGAGGCATTGGACCGTTCGCTCAACGTGCCCGCCGTGGACCTGCTGGAGCGCCTGGGCCCCGCCCGCTTTGCTGCGCACTTGCGCAATGCGGGCCTCAAGCTGCGAATGCCTGCAGGGGCCACGCCCAACCTCAGCCTGATTCTGGGCGGCGGGAGCACCACGCTGGAAGAACTGGTGGGTGCTTACACCGCACTGGCCCGCGCAGGCGTGGCAGGCCAGCCCCGCCTGACACCCGACGCACCAACCGTGGACACCCGGCTGATGAGCGCAGGCGCAGCCTTCATCGTCCGCGAGATTCTGGAAAACGGCGGAAGGCCCGGTGCGCCATTCAAAGACAGCGGCACCCGAGTCGCCTGGAAAACAGGCACCAGCTTTGGCTTTCGCGACGCCTGGGCCATCGGCGTGACCGACCGCTACACCTTGGGCGTGTGGGTGGGCCGCCCAGACGGCACACCTAATCCCGGCTTTTTTGGTGCCAACACCGCCGCGCCGTTGGTGAAAGACCTCCTGGCCGCGCTGGACACAGGGGCCAGTGGCACGGCCCCGCGCGCCGTGCCCGCCAGCGTGAGTGCGCAGGACATTTGCTGGCCGCTGGGCCTGGCCGCCAGCGGCACACCGCCCGAGCACTGCCGCCAACGCCGCCCCGCCTGGACGCTGGACGGCACCGCTCCCCCCACCCTGCCCGACCGACTGCTGCCCACTGGCTTGCTGGACACAGCGTGGGTGCAAACGCCGTCAACCCTCCGAGGACACCCGGCGCAGCAAGCTGTGCGTCTGCGCCCCGGCTGTGCTGCGCCACATGCGGATCGGGTTCAACCCATCACCTACGCCCGCTGGCCGACCCTGTTGCAACCCTGGATAGAACCCGCCCAGCGCAGCGATGTCGAGCACCTGCCGTGGGGGCCGCCTTGCCGGGGTGCCACACCCGCACGCACCCTGCGCATCAGCGGGCTGGAGTCGGGCAGCGTGCTGCGAGCCGCACCGGGCAAAACCGACATCACTGTGCAGCTGCAAGCGCTGGGCACCACCGAAACTGTGAACTGGTTGCTCGATGGGCGACTGGTGGGCACCACGTCCCCGGACGCTTCAAGTTTCCGGTTGACGCTGTCGGGGCAAGGCCAGCACGCACTCACCGCACTGGATGCTGCCGGGCAGTACCAGCAGGTGGTGTTTTCTGTTCGGTGAGAGTCTCAGACCAGTGACACCCACTGCCACAGCGCAAACACCGCCAGACATCCGGCAGACAGCCGATTGATTCGAACCCGCCAGGCCGGGGTAAAGCTGTGGCGCAGTCGTGCCACCCCGGTGGCCAGCAACAGCCACCACAGTGCGGAACCCAGAAACACCCCACACAGCAGCACCAGGGGGGACGCTGCACCGCTGAACGTGGCGCTGAGGCTGGCAAAGATGGCCACAAACGACAGGATGGTGGCGGGATTGGACAAGGTCAGCGCAAACGTACCGGCAAACTGCGCCCACAGGCTGACCTCGCTCCCGGCAACCTGGGCTGCTTGATCTGCCAGCGGCGCGCGCCAGGTTTGCCAAGCCAACCACAGCAGCAATGCGCCTCCAGCTACCGACAAGGGCAGGCGGGCGCTGGTCAGAGCGGCCACCACGCTGGTCACGCCAAAGGCACCCACAGCACCGTAAACCGCGTCGGCAGAAGCTGCGCCCAGGCCTGTGGCCAGCCCGGCTGGCATGCCCCGTTGCAAGGTGCGCTGAATGGTCAGCAGACCAATCGGCCCCACCGGCGCGGCAATGGACAGGCCCACCAGCATGGCCTTCAGGAACAGTGTTACGTCGACAGGGTTCATTGCCATCATCATAAAAATTTGGTTACACCTGATGAAGCTTAAAATTCAGGCCCCTGGTGCATTTACCCATCAAAATTCAGGTGAAATCAATCATTGACGGAATATCACGATGGAACTGGATGACAAGGCCTGGCGGCTGATGGCTGCGTTGCAGGCCGACGCGCGCGCACCACTCAAAACCCTGGCGCAGGCGGCAGGCCTGTCGGTGCCCGCCACAGTGGAGCGGCTGCGGCGCTTGCAGGAGGTGGGGGTGGTGCGCGGATTTCATGCACACATCGACCCACTGGCGGTGGGCTATGGTGTGCGGGCGATGGTGGGCATCAACGCCCCGCAGCCGGGCAAGCAGGCCCTGCTGGACAAGCTGGCCCAGTCTCCCGAGGTGCTGGAATGCCACCATGTGGCGGGCAACGACTCCTACCAAATGCTGGTGGTGGCCACCGACTTGCAAGATCTGGAGCGATTTTTGTCTGACATCAACCGCTGGGGCGAAACCCGCACGGCCATCATTTTTTCAACACCCATCGAACGGCGCGGGGTGGTGCAGCGCCGCACGAAGGTTTGAACGAGCAAGGGGCTGCCGCCCAATACATCAGGCAGGGCGGCGTGTGCCCACAGGCACATCGGCCACGCCGTTCCAGCCGTTGCCATCAAACCAGGCATCACCCGTCAGGTAAGCCTGCAGCATGGGCAGGCCATCCAGACCCCAGAACAGTTTTCCGTCCACCACGCAGGTGGGCACCCCAAAGGCGCCAGCGGCCAGGGCCTCGTCGGTGTTGGCGCGCAGTTGCTGTTTCACCGCTTCGCTGTTGGGGTCGGCCAATGTGCGACTCCGTTGCGTCATGTGGCTGGCCAATGTGGCCTGCAGGGTTGCCAGGCGCTCGGGGGCCACAGCGTCTGCGCCGCCTTCCCACACATGGCGCAGCACCTGCTCGGTGACATAGCGGTTGGTTTGGCCCGGTGCGTCTGGTGTGGCGCAGGCCAGCGCCAGGCGCAGCAGGGGCAGGGGATTGAACGGGTGCGCTTCGGGCATGGCCAGCGGCACACCGAGGCTGTGGCCCAACCACTGAACGTGGCGGTAGGTCCAGTCCCGCTTGTGCGGAATTTCCGCCGGACCCAACTGGCCGTGGTGCTTCAGCAGCGCTGCAAACAGGACAGGCTTGTAAGCCACCTGGTAGCTCAACCCTGGAGTCGTGCCGTCTCCCATCAACACCTGGGGCAAGCGCTGGAATGCCAGCCACGCAAACGGAGAGATCGGGTCAAAGTAGAAAGTGATGTGTTTCATGTGACGTTGGCGGGTCTCTGTGTCTGCCGCGATTCAGGCCTGCCTCTGCTCCACCTGGGCCCACACAGCCAGTTTGGTGGCATCTGTGGCACGGCTCCAGAGTCCGATTTCTTCCAGCGTGCGAAAGCAGCCACTGCACCAGCCTTGGGCTGTGTCCATTTTGCACACACCCACACAGGGCGACGGCACGCTGTGCTGCGGGTTTCTGCGGCGCGCCACCGCCAGGCTCACCTTGGCAGGCATGGGGCTGGCCGATGCCGCAGCCTGTATTTGGGTGAAAGTGGATGAAAAAACAGTCATGCCGCAGATTGTGGCTGCTCGTGCAAAACCACATCTGCCACGGGTGCACCCGTCCAGTTCGCCAGGTCTTGCGGGGTCAGGGGAAACACCGCGTGTGGGTGGCCGGCAGCGGCCCAGATGCGTTCAAAGCGGAACAGCTCCCGGTCAATCAGCGTGACGGGTGGCGTGGCATGCGCCAACGGCGACACACCTCCAATGGAAAAGCCAGTGGCGGCCTTTACAAACTCTGCGTTCGCCCGGCCCAGCTTGCTTCCGCCTTCGCCGGGCGTGCACACCAGTGCAGCCACCTTGTCTTCGCACACCCGGCGGTCGCCCGACGTGACCACCAGCACAGCCACGCCGTCCGGCTTGCGCCGGAAGATGATGCTTTTGGCTATTTGCCCCAGCGCCACACCCAGCGCATCGGCCGCTTGCTGTGCCGTGCGAGCGGCGTCGTCCAGCATCACGGGTGCTTGGTCATGCCCGAGCTTTGCCAACTCGGCGGCCACGCGTTGCACACCATTGGGCAGGGGTTTGAGTTCAGCTCCGCACATGCCGTGTCACCTCCTGAATTTGCCACTGGCGTCTATGATGGACAGGTCTGCAAAGTCCAGCCCACTGTGGTCGGTAGGGCTGTAAGTCAGCCGCATGCCGCCCATGTCCATGTTCGTGATGCCCTCCAGTGCGTCGCGCAGTTTGGGGCCAGTGGGGTTGGGGCCAGCGCGGCGCAGGCCTTCTACCAGCACTTTGGCGGCGGCAAAGCCTTCCATCATGGCGGGCGACACACCGGGCAGACCCTTGGCCTTGGCCAGGTCCATGGCCTCTTTGCTCAGAGGGTAGGCCACCGAGCGCTCGTTGGGAAACACCTGCGTCACCACCACACCGCGTGCATGTGAGCCCAGTTGCTTGATGAACCCGTCAGACGCGTTGTTCGACAGCGTGACGATCTGTGCGCTGGACCCCGCCGCACGGATGGCCAGCGTGCCCGCTGCCACGTTGCCCGCCGAGCCGATGAACACCACGGCCTGCGCGTCGGTGGTCATCACCTTTTTGGCCAGCGCGGTGAAGTCGGGTTTGTCGCGCGGGAAGGTTTCCAGCCAGTGTGGTTTCAGCCCGGCTTTCTCAAAACCCGCGTTGGCTCCAGCGGCCGAGTCGGCGCCGAACGAGTCATCGGTTTGCAGCACGGCAATGCGCGTCACGCCCAGCCCCGCCAGGTGTTCCACTGCGCGGGCGGCCTCCCGCTGGTAGGTGGCTCGCACATTGAACACCCAGGGATTCACCGGTTTGTGCAGCACCATGGCCCCGGTGCTGGGGGCCACCAGGGGCACTTTGCGTTCGGCCAGCAAGGGCAGCAGCGCCTGGGCGTGGGGGGTGCCCCGGTTCAGAAACAGAGCCACCACGCGTTGCGTGTCGATCAGTTCGGTGGCCAGTGCGAGGGTTTTCGTGGGGTCGAATTGGTCGTCGACTGATAGCAGTTCTATCTTTTGCCCGTTCACACCGCCTTTGGCATTGACAGCATCCAAGTACAGCTTGGCACCGTCGGTATTTTCTTTCACGCCCGCTGCCACCGATCCGGTGAAGCCCGACGGTTGGCCGATGCGGATTTGTGCTGTGGCCTGCGTGGCGGCAATCGCGGTCATTGCCAGCGCGGCCAGCCCATGGCGCCAGCCCAAACGGTGAGGATGCATGCTGTGGTTCCCAACGAAAAGAACAATTCGACCGGTGGGCCCCGGTCTGCCCAGAAGACAGCCTTGGCTTCGCACACCTCAGAGTTTGCACGGTTTTGAGCAGCCCCAAGGGCATAACCCCCTGAGGCTGCTTGCCAGTGGGCGCTCCGTAGAATGTCCGCCTCCTTCTTCGGGCTCCCGCCATGTCTTCCACGCCTTCCGCTTCTTCCCCACATTCCCCGGCAGACGACGGCCTCATCCGCATTCGAGGTGCCCGCCAACACAACCTGAAGGGCGTGGACCTGGACATCCGCACGGGTGAACTGACCGTGGTGACGGGCCCCAGCGGCTCGGGCAAGTCCAGCCTGGTGTTCGACACCCTGTTTGCCGAAGGTCAGCGCCGTTACGTGGAAACCTTCAGCGCCTACGCTCGCCAGTTTCTGGACCGCATGGACAAACCAGCGGTGGACCGCGTGGACGGTGTGCCCCCCGCCATCGCCATCGACCAGACCAACCCCGTGCGCAGCTCGCGCTCGACCGTGGGCACCATGACCGAGCTGAACGACCACCTGAAGCTGCTGTTTGCCCGCGGTGCCCACCTGTTCGACCGCGTCACCGCCCAGCCCGTGCAGCAAGACAGTGCCGACAGCATCCTGGCCGAGCTGCGCCAGCGTGTGGCTGCCGCCACTGTGGGCGGCGTGGAGCCCCGGCTGGTGGTGACCTTTCCGGTGGGTTTGCCCGCCGACACCTCGGCCCAGGACGTGGAAACCTGGCTGGCCGCCAGCGGCTACACCCGGGTGCAGGCCGAACGCGTGGTGGCGGTGGACGCCGCACCCGACACCGAAACACCGAAAAAGCCAACCAAAAAAACAGAAGCAAAAAAGTCAATACCATCAAGCGATGGTGGCCAAAAAAGCATAAAAATTCTGGATGTGGTGGCCGACCGCTTCCGGCTGGGCAACGTGGAGCACGCCCGCGCCATGGAAGCGCTGGAGGTGTGCCTGCGCCGGGGCCACGGCCAGGTGCGTGTGTACGCCTTGCCTGTGGAAGCAGAGGGTGCCGAGCCCGCTGTCCCGTCTGTCACAGAGCCGGATGTGTGGGCTTTTTCCGCCAGCCTGCATTGCCCCGAAAGCGGTCTGCGCTACGCCGCGCCTACACCGTCGCTGTTCAGCTTCAACTCGGCCCTGGGTGCCTGCGACGCGTGCAGGGGTTTTGGCCGGGTGATCGGGGTGGACTACGGACTGGTCATCCCCAACGACAAACTCACCCTGCGCGCCGGGGCCATCAAGCCCATTCAGACCCCCGCCTGGAAAGAGTGCCAGGACGACCTGATGCGCCACGCCGAGACCGAAGGCATCCCGCGCGACACGCCCTGGGGCCACCTGACGCCCGAGCAGCAGCGATGGGTGATCGACGGCAGCCCGAAGTGGAATGGCAAGTGGAGCCAGACTTGGTACGGCGTGGCCCGATTCTTTGAATACCTGGAGACCAAGGCCTACAAGATGCATATCCGGGTGTTGCTGTCCAAGTACCGCAGCTACACCGAGTGCCCAAGCTGCCACGGCGCGAGGCTGAAAACCGAGAGCCTGTTGTGGCGCATGGGCACCAAGGCACAGGCCGATGCGGTGCTGCCGCCTGCCCTGCGCTTCATGCCCGCAGGCGTGTCGTGGAGCCGTGAGCAACTGGAAGCTTTGCCCGGCTTGGGGCTGCACGACTTGATGCAACTGCCCATTGCGCGGTTGCGGGCATTTTTCGAAGACTTGCAGGCGTCACTGGTGGACTCAAAAGCCACGGGCGACGCCAAAGCCCTGGACCTCCTGTTCGACGAAATCAACACCCGCCTGAAATACCTGCGCGACGTGGGCCTGCACTACCTCACGCTCGACCGCCAAAGCCGCACCCTCAGCGGCGGCGAGGTGCAGCGCATCAACCTCACCACCGCTTTGGGCACCAGCCTGGTCAACACCCTGTTCGTGCTGGACGAGCCCAGCATCGGCCTGCACCCGCGTGACATGGACCGCATCAACCAGGCCATGCGTCGCCTGGTGACCGCTGGCAACACCCTGGTGGTGGTGGAGCACGACCCGGCTGTGATGCTGGCCGCAGACCGCCTGATCGACATGGGCCCCGGCCCCGGCGAGCGCGGCGGTCAAATTGTGTTTGACGGCACCCCCGAAGGCATCCGCCACGCCGACACCCTTACCGGTGCTTACCTGGGCGGGCGCAAACAGGTGGGCTTTGGCTTCAAGCGCATGGTGGCCGAGTCCACCCCCCGCCTGATTCTGGAAGGCGCGCGCGAGCACAACCTGCAAAACGTGTCGGTGGACTTCCCGTTGGGGCGCATGGTGTGCGTCACGGGCGTGAGCGGCTCGGGCAAATCCACGCTCATTCAAGACATATTGGCCCCGGCCTTGCTGCGCCACTTTGGCAAAACCACCGACGCGCCCGGCGCGCACGACCGCCTGCTGGGTGCCGACATGCTGGCCGACGTGGTGTTTGTGGACCAGTCGCCCATCGGCAAAACCGCCCGCTCCAATCCCGTGAGCTACGTGGGCGCGTGGGATGCCATCCGCACCCTGTTTGCGCTGGCCCCACTGGCGCAGCAGCGCGGCTACACCGGCAGCAAGTTCAGCTTCAACAGCGGCGACGGGCGCTGCCCCACCTGCGGCGGCTCGGGCTTCGAGCATGTGGAAATGCAGTTTCTGAGCGACGTGTACCTGCGCTGCCCCGACTGCGACGGCCAGCGCTACCGCCCCGAGGTGCTGGAGGTGCGCATCGAGCGTGCGCGGCTGACGCAAGCGGCAGACGGTTCCAGCGGTACAGCGGCGCACGAAATGGTGTCGATGAACGTGGCCGATGTGCTGGACCTCACTGTGAGCGAAGCTGCCCAGTTGTTCAGCGGCGACCGCGAGGTCATCCGCGCCCTGCAACCCATCGTTGATGTGGGGCTGGAATATGTGAAGCTGGGCCAGCCCGTGCCCACGTTGTCGGGTGGTGAGGCGCAGCGCCTCAAGCTGGCGGGTTTTCTGGCCGAAGCGGCCAAAAGCAGCACCGCCAGCCGACAGGCCGTGGCGAAAAAAGGCACTCTGTTCCTGTTTGATGAGCCCACGACCGGCCTGCACTTTGACGACATTGCCAAGCTCATGCGAGCCCTGCGGCGGCTGCTGGACGCGGGGCACTCGCTGGTCATCATCGAACACAACCTGGACGTGATCCGCGCGTCTGACTGGCTGATCGACTTGGGGCCGGAAGGCGGCGAGGGCGGCGGCCAGGTGGTGGCACAGGGCACGCCGGAGGAGGTGCGCTTGCACCCCACCAGCCACACCGCCAAAGCGCTGCGTGACTACGCGCTGGCCTTTGATGGCGAGCATGCGGTGCACGAGGTGCGAGAAGGTTCTGTGGCGTCGTACCTGAGCACCGCCGCCCCCGTGGCGGCGCAGCAGCACAACAGCATCCGCATCGTCAACGCCCGCGAACACAACCTCAAAGGCCTGAGCGTGGACATCCCGCGCGGGCAGTTCAACGTCATCTCCGGTGTCAGTGGCTCCGGCAAATCGACGCTGGCGTTCGACATCCTGTTCAACGAAGGCCAGCGCCGGTATCTGGAAAGTTTGAATGCCTACGCCCGCAGCATCGTGCAGCCCGCTGGCCGCCCGGAGGTGGACGCGGTGTACGGCATTCCGCCCACCGTGGCCATCGAGCAGCGACTGAGCCGGGGCGGGCGCAAAAGCACGGTGGGCACCACCACCGAGGTGTGGCACTACCTGCGGCTGCTGTACGTCAAGCTGGGCACGCAGCACTGTGTGCACGACGGTGCGGCGGTCAAACCCCAGTCGCCAGACAGCATGGTGGCGCAGATCATGCGCACGCGGCGGGGCCAGCACATTGGGCTGCTGAGCCCGTTGGTGGTGGGTCGCAAGGGCGTGTACACCGAGCTGGCCGACTGGGCCCGCCCGCGTGGCCACACCCACCTGCGCGTGGATGGCGAGTTTCTGCCCACCACGGGCTTTCCGCGCATCGACAGGTTCAAAGAGCACACCATTGAGCTGCCCGTGGCCGACCTGGTGGTGGGGCCGGACACCGAGGCCTTTTTGCGCGAACAGCTGGCGCTGGCGCTGCAGCACGGCAAAGGCGTGGTGCATGTGCTGAGCCCGCTGGATGGGCTGGCCGCAGCGTTTGTGGCACACGCAGCCGGTGTGCCGGCAGCGGCAGATGCAGGTTTGGGGCTGGGCGTAGGCATGGGCAAGGTGGAGGTGTATTCCACCCATCGGGCCTGCCCGGTGTGCAGCACCAGCTACCCCGAGCTGGACCCGCGCCTGTTTTCGTACAACAGCAAACACGGCTGGTGCCCCGACTGCGTGGGCACCGGCGTGAACCTGAGCCGCGACCAGCGCAAACAACTGGACGACTCGGTGCGCGACGATGACAACAAGGGCCGCGAGCAAAGTTTTGCCGAACCCGAGGTGGAAGACCTGAGCCACGAGGCCTGCCCCGCCTGCCACGGCTCCCGTTTGAACCCGCAGGCCAGGGCTGTGAAGTTTGCGGATGTGGGTATTGCCGATGTAGCGGCCAAAAGCGTGAAGGATGTGCAGGCCTGGGTGGTTGGGCTGGCCGCCTCAGCCGCTGGCCTGTCTTCCCGCGAAACCGACATTGCCCGTGACCTGATTCCTGAAATTCTGGGGCGCCTGAGCTTTTTGCAGCAAGTGGGCCTGGGCTACCTCACGCTGGACCGGGGCGCACCCACGCTGTCTGGCGGCGAGGCGCAGCGCATCCGCCTGGCGGCGCAACTGGGCAGCAACTTGCAAGGCGTGTGCTACGTGCTGGACGAGCCCACCATCGGCCTGCATGCCCGTGACAACCAGATTCTGCTGGGCGCGTTGGACCAGTTGCGCCAGCACGGCAACACGCTGGTGGTGGTGGAGCACGACGAAGACACCATTCGCCGGGCCGACCACATCATCGACATTGGCCCCAGCGCGGGCAAACGCGGTGGGCGGGTGGTGGCGCAGGGCTCAGTGGCCGACTTGTCGGCATGCGAAGAATCGCAAACCGGTCGGTATTTGCTACATGCCATGAAGCACCCTTTGCAATCCAGACGTGCGGTAGGGGCTGATTTTTCATTGAATTCTGCGTTGCGTGTGGGCCAGGCCAGCCTGCACAACCTGCACAACGTGGATTTGACGGTGCCGCTGCAGCGCCTGGTGGTGGTCACCGGCGTCAGTGGTTCGGGCAAATCCACCCTGGCGCGCGATGTGTTGCTGACCAACGTGGCCGCAGCCGTCACACAGCGCAGTACCAAAGCAGGCCGTGACAGCATGGAGGCAGGCCACTACCCCACCTGGGTGGGCTGCAAATCGGTCACAGGGTTCGAGACGGTGGACCGCGTGCTGGAAGTGGACCAGACCCCCATTGGCAAAACGCCGCGCAGCTGCCCGGCCACCTACATCGGTTTCTGGGACACCATCCGCAAGCTGTTTGCAGACACGCTGGAAGCCCGCGCACGCGGCTACGGCCCAGGGCGTTTCAGCTTCAACACCGGCGAAGGTCGCTGCCCGTCCTGCGAAGGCCAGGGTGTGCGCACCATTGAAATGAGCTTTTTGCCCGATGTGAAGGTGCCCTGCGAAAGCTGCCACGGCGCCCGCTTCAACCCCGAAACCCTGGCCGTGACCTGGAAGGGCAAAAGCATTGGCGACGTGTTGCAGATGGAGGTGGACGAAGCCGTTGATTTCTTTGCCACCATGCCCAGCATTGCCCACCCGCTGCAACTGCTGAAAGACGTGGGGCTGGGCTACCTCACGCTGGGCCAGCCCAGCCCCACCCTCAGCGGCGGTGAGGCGCAGCGCATCAAGCTGGTCACCGAACTCAGCAAGGTGCGCGACGACATCACTCGCCGGGGCCAGAAAGCGCCGCACACGCTCTATGTGCTGGACGAGCCCACCGTGGGCCTGCACATGGCCGATGTGGAAAAACTCATCCGCGTGCTGCACCGCCTGGTGGACGGCGGCCACAGCGTCGTGGTGATCGAGCATGACCTGGACGTGATGGCCGAAGCCGACTGGATCATCGATCTGGGGCCGGAAGGCGGCGCAGAGGGCGGGCGCATCGTGGCCGCCGCCCCGCCCGAGGCGGTGGTGGCGCTGGGCACACACACCGGCAAGGCACTGGGGCCTGTGCTGGCGCGGGCCTGATCCCACATTGCCAAGAGCGCATGGGCCACCGCGTCATCCACATCGAGCCCGAGGCACCGCCCAAACCGGCGCTGGGTGCGCCGTGCAACGGGTGCGGAGTGTGTTGCCTGGCCGAGCCATGCCCGCTGGGCATGCTGATTTCACGCAGGCGCACGGGGGCGTGTGATGCACTGCGCTGGAATGCCGAGGCCCGGCGGTATCAGTGCGGCGCCATTTCAGACCCCGCCGGGGTGCTGGGCCCACGCTGGGCATGGGGCGCTGGGGTGTTCAGCCGCCTGGCGCGGCGCTGGGTGGCGGCGGGTGTGGGCTGCGATGCCGACTGGCAGGCGGGCGACCGCCCTGTCTGAAGCCGCGCAGGGTCAGAACGTTTCCCAACTGCCGTCGTCGGCCTCTGCCACGGGCTTGGTCGCCGGCAGAGCCTTCACGCCTGCAGCTGGTTTTCTGGCGGCGGGTTTTGCGCTTGGCGCGCTCAGGGCTGGAGCGGCTTTGGTCCCATCCACCGTGCCCCGGATGCCACGGATGGCCTGCGTCACTTTGTGCCCGGCTTCCACAAACGGAGTGCCCGACTCCATCATGGCCTTGGCTTTGTCGGTTTGGCCCTTGTTGATGGCTTCAGCCACCAGCCCGGCTTCCTTGTGGAAGGCTTTGTGGTGTCCGACCAGTTCAGTGAAGCCCGGTGTTTTGCCCCACTTGGCTCCGCCGCCCCCGTAAATCCATTTGCCCAGTCCGCAGCAGTCGTCGCGCGCAATGGTGGCCGCATCCAGCTTTTTGTCCTTGAGCACGGCGTTGCGCAGCGTGACCCGCCACTGCTGGTGGGCGGCAATCACCTTGTCGAAGTCGATTTCGTCGGCGTGCAGCTCGCGTGTGCCTTCCTTGATGTTTTTGCGCAGCTCCACGGCATCGTCTTCCGCCGCTGTTTTGTCGCCCGGGAACAGGCGGAACACGCGGATGGACTTGTGCACCGTGTCCACCTGGTCGTCGAGCGACTTGGAAGCGGCCGCCAGCTCTTCCACCATGGCCGCGTTTTGCTGGGTGATGTCGTCCATCTCGTTCAGGGTCTGTGCGATTTGCGACGTGCCCGCGAGTTGTTCGGTGGTGGCCGAGCGGATCTCTTGCAACATCGCTGTCACACGGTCCACCGCCGCCATCGCTTCGTCGACGCGGCTGGTGGCCTCGCGCGTGCGGGCATCGCCTTCTTGCACCCGGTTGCGGGATTCTTCGATGAGCTGACGGATTTCTTTGGCAGCACCGGTGGTGCGTTGTGCCAGTGCCCGCACTTCAGCCGCCACCACGGCGAAGCCGCGACCGGCCTCACCGGCGCGGGCGGCTTCCACTGCTGCGTTCAGGGCCAGGATGTTGGTCTGGAACGCCACCCCTTCAATCACCTGGATGATGTCGCCGATGCGTTGAGACGAGTCGGCAATGCCCTTCATGGTGTCAGCCACCGCCTGCACAGACTCATGGCTGCGGCGGGCAAAGCCCAGCGTTTCTGCCGCCAGGTTGGCGCCCTGGGTGGCCGTGTTGGTGGTGGACTGGACGGTCTGGTTGATGTCCTTCATGGAGGCAGCGGTGCGCTCCAGGTTGAACGCCTGTTGCTCCACCCGGGACGACATGTCTTCGTTGCCCTGCGCAATTTCCTGCGTGCCACCGCGCAGGTTGCCCACTTCGTGCCGTATGTCGCGCACCACGGTCCGCACGTTCAGGCTGAGTTGCGACAGCGCGCGCTCCAACTGGCCGATGGGCCCATGGTGCTTGATGGAAATGTTCTCGGACAGGTCGCCCGCCGCCATGCGGTTGGCACTGGCAACGGCTGAACTCAGCGGGGCGCCCAACAGCTGCCAGGCCCAGGTGCCCGACACGATGAACGTTGCCACACCTGCCAGGGCGCTCATCCACAGTGGCAACCCGGCCCATTGCAGCAACATCGGGATGGCCGCTGGCCAAAACGCCAGCCAGTACAACTGCGTGCGCATGCTGGGCTTCATCCAAACCGACACCATGCCCGCCAGCGTCTTTTTGCGCAGCCTGCCTTTGTCCAGCACATGCACCAGGCGGCCCCGTTCGGCCTCTTTCTGCATGGTGGCGTAGAGACCTGTGCACGCCTGAATCTGTTCGTCGGTGGCCGCAACGCGCACCGACATGTACCCGGTGATGCGGTCTTTGTCGCGCACCGGTGTTGCACTGGCATTGACCCAGTAGTGGTCGCCATTTTTGCGACGGTTTTTCACCACCCCGGTCCAGGGCAGGCCAGCCTCAATGGTGGCCCACATGTCCCGGAACGCCTCGGCGGGCATGTCGGGGTGGCGCAGGATGCTGTGGGCCTGGCCCAGCAGTTCTTCTTCCATGTAGCCGCTCATGCTCACGAATGCCTTGTTGGCATAGGTGATGCGACCTTTCAAGTCGGTCACGGAGATCAGCGTCTGATCGGCAGGAACCTTCAGTTCCACCTGGGTAACGGGTAAGTTGCTGCGCATCTGAAACCTCCTGTGCGTTGGCACTTCGCGCCATTTTGGGGCAGGAGTGGCTGCGAATCAGTCCGATTGGATCAACAAACTATGACTCTGTCACGGCACGCAACTGGCGGATGGTTTGGGTCACGCTGTGCCCCGCGTTCACAAACGGGGTGCCCGGCCCCATCTGCTTTTCCGCCTCAGCCAGGCGGCCCGAGTTGATGAGCTCGGCCACCTTGCCTGCCTCGGCGTGGAAAGACTTGTGGTGTCCCACCAGCTCGCTGAACACGGGCTCATGGCCCCAGCGTTTGCCACCGGCCCCATAGATCCACTGGCCCAGCGCACAGCAGTCGTCCCGCTTGAGTGTGCTGGCATCCATGGGCTTACCCTTGAGGGCCGCATTGCGCAGCACCACGCGCCACTGCTGGTGTGCGGCAATCACTTTGTCGAAGTCAATGGCATTGGCACTGGCCGCCTGCTCGGGTAGTTGTGCCGCTTGCCGCAAGGCCACCGCATCGTCCTCGGCCAGAGTCTTGTCGCCGGCGAACAGCCTGAACACCCGGATGGAGTTGTGCACCGTGTCCACCTGCTCGTTCAGGGATTGAGACGCTGCAGCCAGTTCTTCCACCATGGCGGCGTTTTGCTGTGTGATGCCGTCCATTTTTGACAGCGACTGCGTCACCTGCGAGGTGCCTGTGAGTTGTTCGTGTGTGGCATGGCGGATGTGCTCCAGCCGCTGGGCCACCATGTCCACGGCAGCCATGGCCTCGGTCACGCGATTGCGCGCCTCTTCTGCGCGCAGGTTGCCTTCGTCCACCCGATGGCGTGACTCCTCGATCAAGTCCCGGATTTCACGGGCAGCCGCACTGGTGCGTTGGGCCAATGCCCGCACTTCGCTGGCCACCACGGCAAAGCCGCGCCCGGCCTCACCCGCACGGGCAGCTTCCACGGCAGCGTTGAGCGCCAGGATGTTGGTTTGGAAGGCGACCCCTTCAATCACCTGAATGATGTCGCCGATGCGGCGAGACGAGGCCGCTATGCCGTCCATTGCCTCTGATACAGCCTCCACCGAGGTCTGGCTGCGCCGCGCCATGCCCAGGGTGTCTGCCGCCAGTTGGGCCCCTTCGCTGGCGGCAGCACTGGTTTGTTCCACCGTGCCGTTGATGGTTTCCATGGAGGCGGTGGTCTCTTCCAGGCTGTCGGCCTGCGACTCCACCCGCTGGGACATGTCGACGTTGCCCAGTGCAATCTCTTGCGTGCCACCACGCAGGTTGCCCACTTCGTGGCGTATGTCGCGCACTGCAGTGCGTACATTCAGACTCATCTGGGCCATGGCCCGTTGCAGGTCCCCGATGGGGCCGCGCGCGTTGAGGCTGTGCACTTCAGTCAAGTCGCCTGCGGCCAGGCGGTTGGCCCGACCCACCACATCCAGCAGGCGCGAGCCCAGCAGGTACCAGGCCCAGACGCCGGACATCACCACCGTGGCCACGCCTGCCACCAGGCCCGCCCACATGGGAGCACCAGCCAACTGCAGGCCCAGCGGAATGGCGGCTGGCCAGAACACGAGCCACCACAGCTGCTGTCTGACACTGGGGCGTGCGAAGTGCATGGCGCGGCTGACGATGTCCGTGCGCAGCACCTCGCCATGGCGCAGCACATGGCGCAAATGGCCCCGTGCTGCTTCCTGGCGCATGGTGGCATACAGGGCCTCGGCCGCCTGTGTTTCCTCGTCTGCTGGAGCGGTGCGCACAGACAGGTAGCCCGTGATGCGGTCACCATCCCGCATGGGGGTGACATTGGCTCGAACCCAATAAAAGTCACCGTTTTTGCGGCGGTTTTTCACCACGCCCGTCCATGGAAGACCAACTTCCAGCGTGGCCCACATGTCTCGGTAGGCTTCTTCGGGCATGTCGGGGTGTCGGACGATGTTGTGCGGCTGGCCTTGCAACTCTTCGTTCGTGTAACCGCTGAGGGATACAAACGCCTTGTTGGCGTAGGTGATGCGCCCCTTGAGGTCGGTGACCGACACAAGTGTCTGGTCAGGCTGAACCTTCAGGCTGTTTTGCGTGACGGGTTGGTTGTTGCGCATGGCTGTGTGGCAGCGCGGTGACCACGCCACTCGAATGGATGGCCAACATTCTGCTGCATCCCCCCGGTATTTGCCAGCCTTGCGGCCCTGGCAGGGTCAGTGGTTTTCCAGCGCTGACATGAACACATCACGGGAGCGCAAACGCTCGCCGCCCGCTGACAGCCGCGGGTAGTCGTGCAGGTTGAGCACCATGCGCCCATGGATGATGTGTGCGGGGTACAGCAAGGTGTCGGCTGGCAGTGTCAGCACCTGCTGCTGCTGGCTTTCCCACAGGCGTGCGGTGTCCTGGGGCTGCGGTTGCTCTGTGCACAGGGACGTGTCCAGCAAGTCGCCGCAGAACAGGCGGTCTTCCCACAGAAAACTGGTGCACTCCAGCGTGTGGCCTGGTGTGGGTAGCATGCGCAGCGTGGTGTTGCCAAGTGGTAAGTGGCTGGTGGGCCATGCTGCACCGGTACCGGGCAGGCAGTGCCAACGACCGGCATAGAACAGGGGATGCTTCAGCGCCAGCAACCGCTGGAGCCGATCGGGCTGGTGGTTGTGCGTGAGCAGGATGGCCTTGAGCTTGCCGCCAAAGTCGTCTGTCAGCGCCTGCAGCAAGGGCCAGTCGCGGGGTTGCGGATCCAGCACCACCACCTCTTTGCTGGCAGGGTCGCCCAATACATATGTGAGGGCCTGGGTCTGGTTGTCGATCAACTGGCGGAACCACATGGCGCGCTTTCGCAAATGTGAAACAGGCCGGTCAGGCTTTGCCGTCTTCGCCGATCAGAACCCGCGTGGCAGACAGGTACTGGTGCGGGGGCACTTCCAGGTTGGTGGGGGCGGGCTTGTTTTTGAAGACGCGTCCGGCCAGGTCGAACGTTGACCCGTGGCAAGGGCAGAAGAAGCCGCCTTTCCAGTCGGTTGCCACGCTGGGGTTGCCTGAGCCTTCAGCAACCATGTTGGGCGAGCAACCCAGGTGCGTGCAAATGGCCGTCACCACCAGCAACTCGGGCTGGATGGAGCGGGCGGGGTTGCGTGCGTAATCTGGTTGCTGGTCACGCTGAGAGTCGGGGTCAGCCAGTTGGCTGTTCAGGGAGGGCAGCGCCGCCAGCATTTCAGGGGTGCGCCGCATGATCCACACCGGTTTGCCCCGCCATTCGACGGTCTTGATGGAGCCTGGCGGGATGTCGTCCACACTTGCCTCCACGCTCGCGCCTTGGGCATGTGCCCGTTCGCTGGGCGCAAATGACGATACAAACGGCCACGCCGTGGCCAGCGTGCCCGCACAGGCCACACCGGCGGTGGCCAGCAACATCTGTCGGCGTTCGGCATCGTGGTCGGCAGCATCGGAGGACAGCGCGGCAAATGGCGGCAGGGTGGTGTTCATGGCAGCGGGTGGTGTGAATGGGCTTCGGCGTGACAGGGGTATCAAGTCTTGTGCCAGCTCACGTGGTGCCAATGAAACCCGAAAACTGTTTGGAAATCAAATGTCTTCGGCACTGGTACCCTTCATCTCCCCACCGGCAAGGTGCCAGACACTGCCGCCCGCGCACCCACAACTGCCAGGCTCGTCAGTTGTGGGCACCCGCCAGTGCTCCGGTGTCAGGCTGGTTTCCGCATGAAGCCAAGGTCAGGTGTCGCAAAACGGCGGAGGTTGGGCAACACCACGGGCAGGTTGCTCTCCGATACGCCGAACCAGCGTGCCAGCGTGGCTCCGTATTCGTCCACGGAGGTGGTGGGAATCAGCCTTCCCTGTCCGGCGTCCTGGCTGCCGCCCAGCGCTGTCTGGGGAAAACTGCCGTACACCCGGTTGCCTGCCACCGCGCCGCCCATGATGAAGTGGTGCCCGCCCCAGCCATGGTCTGAGCCACGCCCGTTGCTTTGCAGGGCGCGGCCAAAGTCCGACGCGGTGAAGGTCGTCACGCTGTCCTGAACACCCAGGCTCTGTGTGGCCTGGTAGAACGCTGCCAGCGCATCACCCAGTTCCCGCATGCGGTTGGCGTGGTCGGTGGGCAGGTTGTCATGGAAGTCATAGCCACCCTGCTGCACGAAGAAAATCTGCCTCTGCTGGCCCAGGGCGCCGCGTGCGGCAATCATGCGGGCCACCATGCTCAGCTGTTTGCCCATTGACGTGTCCGGAAATGCAGACAAGGCGGGTGTGCCGGCCAAGGCGTTGCTGACCAGCGCCTCGGTGCTGATGGAACGGCTGGACACCTTGTTCAGCTCGTTTTCCAGCAAGGTGTTGCGTGTGTCGGTCATCAGGCGCCGGGCGGCAGTGGCGCCTGCTGCCGATCCGTACAGGCCTGATGTCACGGCCGACACCTTCACGGCACCCTGTGTCGTCAGCTGATACTGGATGGTGCTGTTGCCCGCCTGCATGATGTTGTTGCCCGCCACCGACATGGCAATGGATACACCGCTGCCCGGGTTGAAGGCGCTGGCGGTCAGGTCGCCCGTGCGGCCTAACCACCCGGTTTCAGAAGGTTGGTCGGGCAGCCCGGTTTGCCAGGCACCCTGCTGGTCAGAGTGCGAAAACAGCTGTGCCGGTGTGGGCACGGTCGCATTGCCCCGGTTCCATTGCGCTTTGGTAATGGGTGCCGCCAGCGTTCCCACGTTGGCCAGCAACGCCACCCGCTGTTGGTCAAACAGCGGTTTGAGTGCGCTCAGGGAGCCATGCAGCCCTAGCGGCTCACCGTTGTAGTCAGCTGGGTTGATGGATAGCAACTGTGCCGCCGGTATGGCCAGCGTGGGCCGTGCCTGAGAGTACGCGGCCCAGCCCGCCGAGCTGGTGGGGACCACGGTGTTTGACTGGTCGTTGCCGCCCGCCAGAAACACGCACACCAGCGCCTTATGCCCACCGCCGGTTTGTGCGCTGGCGGCACCCATGGCCAGCAAATTCAGAGCAAAGGGTGAGCCCGCACTGGCTGCCATAAAGGATGCGCGACGCAGAAACTCGCGCCGACCGGCCCGCATGGGCCCTGAGGTATTGAAGGTGTTCATTCGGATACTCCTTATTTCTGCACGATGAAGTCAGGCGACAGCATGGTCAGCGCCACAGCGGTGTGCACTCGGGCTTCGGGCTTGGTGGCAGGCATGGCTGTCACGGCATCCAGAATGGTTTGGCGGGTGCTGGCACTCATTCGGCCTGCCGTCAACAGTAGGTTGAGCCTGTCCATCAGTGCGGCCGGGTTGTTGGCCAGCGCCACTTCGGGTGAGTAGTTGGCTTTGATGGCGCTGCTGTTCCAGCCGTGCCCGCGCTCCACCGTGTGGGTCACAAAGTTGGCGTAGCCCGTGGTGGTGGTTTCGTGGGTGATCTGGAACTCCGGTGCCACCAGGCCTTTGCGCAGAATTTCGCCGGGAGGTGCATAGCCGGGGCGGAACCAGTTGAACACGCTGGGTGCCCGCAACGGGTTCTGGCCAATGCTGGACACAGGGTCTTCCAGATTCCAGATGCTGTAGTACCCGTTAGCGGCACTGGCATTGAAGGCGCGCATCCAGTTGCCGAAGCGCACCAGCGGCTCGCGCAGCTTGCCCCAGTTGGAGTCGGCCAGTTGTGCGGCACTGCGGGCTTCAGGGTCCAGCAGCACAGCGCGGAGCACAGCCTTCATGTCGCCCCGCACACCTCCTCCGTTGTTGTTGAAGGCTCCCGCCACTCTGCCCACGTAGGCGGGGCTGGGGTTGCTGGTGACAAAGCGTTTGATCAACTGGCTGCCGATGAACGGGCCCACATTCGGGTGGTTGAACAGCGTGTCCATGGCCACTTTCATGGACTGCTCACCTGAGGTGCCCGCAGGTACCACTGTGCCGAGGAAGCGTTTTTCACTTTGCGAGTGGTGGTCAGGGTAGTTCTGCAACTGGTCTTTCCAGTTCTTGCCGATCCAACCCTCCCAGCGGCTCCCGCTCTTGTCCGGGCCATTCCAGCTCCAGCCAGTGAAGACCTTCGCCAGTCCCATCACGTCGTCCTGTCCGTAGGTCGGAATGGGGCGTCCGCTGCCGTCTAGCTTGCGTGTGCCGTCGGCGTTCAGTTGCCACAAGCCGATGCTGAAGAGCTGCATCACCTCCCTTGCATAGTTTTCATCGGGGATGCGACCCGTCGTGGGGTCTTCCTTCTGGTTTCTCATGTGCGACAGGTAGTGCGCCATGGTCGGGTGGGTGCTGACCTGTTCCAGCAGGGTGCGGAAGTTGCCGAATGCATTGCGCGACAGCATGTCCAGGTAACTGGCATGGGCATCGGCATGGATATCGACCGGACTGTTGACGGTGGACACCACAAACAGTTCGCTCAGTGCCAGCACAGTGCGCTGGCGCAGCTGGTCAGGTCCGCGCACGGCCTGTGTCCAGAAACTTTCCATGGTGGCGTTGATGTATTGCGCGTTACATACAGTGCAGCCGATGGGGCCTTTGCGCTCCATCACGTAAGCCCAGTGGGTGTCCATGGGCGGCGTGGCGAACTGCTGTGTCACCCACGCCTCTGCCCCCGACGCAGCAACGCTGTCGATCTCGCCCATGGTGGGGCCGTATGTGGCCTGTACCAACAGGCGTGCGGCATCAGCCTTGGCAGTGGGCACTGGAGCAGGAGCAGGACTGGGTGAAGGTGCGGGCGCTGGAGTGGGACTGGGAGCGGGCGCAGGAGCAGGGGAGGGCGATGGGCTGGGCGCCGGGGTTGGAGCTGGCGGTGGCGGCGGTGGTGGTGGTGGTGGTGTACCCATCACCCGACTGGCAACGTAAGACGATGTTCGGTCGTTGAAACCCAAGGTCACAAGGTTGGGCGCGCTGACTTCCAGCAACAGCATCCGCCCGCCCTTGTTGTTGTGCTCGTAAAGCTCAAGCTTGAACCCGCTGGCCAGCTTGACTGACGACACGCGGTCATTCCAACCCGCTGGCATGGCATTGGCCTGCCTGGCTGATACGCAAAGGCTGGCGCCGCCGTAGTTGATGTGTTCGAAAAGGCATACATCGCCAGCTGGCACGGGTGCTGGTGCTGGCGCTTGCGCTGGCAGGAAGCATTTCTTGGCTTGATTCGGCGCTGGGTCAGTACCAAATGTGTGGTTGCCACACTGCACTGGGCTGCTGCTGAATGTTTTCAACACAAATCGATTCCCGCTGCCATAAGCCACCTCCTGGCTTCCGGTAAACCTGCAATTGCTTTGTTCGGGGTTTGAGCCTGTATTCAGTTCGACTGCACAGGCTGTGACCTGGAACTGCTTGCCCTGGATGGTTTGTGTGGCTGCCTCTGCCCACATGGGGCTCAGTGCCAGGGCTGCAGCGCCCAACAAAGACAGCCTTGACGGCGGTCTGCTCGATCGGATAGCGGTCATCGCGGTACTCCTTGAAAAGGGTTGACTGCGATCGACGACCAGCCCCAACGCGCATGGGGCCACCGCGCACCGTGAAGCGCGCGGCAGTGTGCATTTTGGGAACCCCGCTGTCATGGCTGCACCGAGGTGCAGCTTTAGACCGGAAGCTTTGCGACGCCGCTTTTCAGCGGGTGTGCCAGTGTCAATTGCACTTTCAATGTAAGCGAGACTTCCCGGGCGGGCAAGGACAAATGTTCCGTGGTGAACATTTGCGCCGCCTGTCAGCCCTGCACCAGCCGTCCGTCCACCAGCACCAGTTGGCGGTCGCAGCGTTGGGCCAGGCGCGGGTCGTGCGTGACGATCAGGCAGGCACTGCCGTGGTCCTGGTTGAACTCGCGCAGCAGGGCAAACACCTCGTCGGCGCTCACGGTGTCGAGGTTGCCGGTGGGCTCATCGGCCAGGATGAGGCGGGGCTGCAGGGCCAGCGCACGCGCGATGGCCACGCGCTGCTGCATGCCACCGGACAGCTCGCCGGGCCGCTTGTGCGCCGCGTCCCTCAGGCCCACGCGTGCCAGCAATTCGCGCCCGAACGCTTCGGCCTCGGTGGTGGCCTGGCCCTGCTCGATGATGGACGGCAGCATCACGTTTTCCAAAGCGGTGAACGCGGGCAGAAGGTGGTGGAACTGGAACACAAACCCGATGGTGCGGCCCCTCAAGCGGGTGAGTGCCGCGTCGTCCAGCGCCTGCGTGGGCTGGCCTGCAATGGTCAGCGTGCCAGAGGTGGGCCGCTCCAGAAGGCCAATGATGTTGAGCAACGTGCTCTTGCCCGAGCCCGACGGGCCGGTGAGGCCCACGAACTCTGCCTGCACCAGCGCCACGTCAATGCCGTGCAGCACCTCGGCCTCCACCGGTGTGCCCAAGTGGTAGCTTTTGCGAATGCCTTGCAGGCTCAAAATATCAGTCAAATAAGGCTCCAGCGCTTTTCTGTATTCATTTCCAAGCTATTGATTAAAACTATCTTTGGTGTGCCAACTTGGTGCGTTTTGGGTCTGTGTGCTCATTTGATTTAAATCAAGCCAGCAGCGCAATGTGTCCCTGTTTGCGGGTTAACCCTTGAAAATTCGGCACTTTCCAGCGACTCCTACTGCCCGAGTGTGCCCATGTCGAAACTGTCTGTTGCATTGCCCCCTGTCACCCAGCGCGAATTCGAGCTGACGGAGGGCACCACACTGGTGTCCACCACCGATCCGCAGGGGCGCATCACCCACTGCAATGCCGAGTTCGTGAAAGCCAGTGGCTTCGACTATGACGAACTGCTGGGGCAACCCCACAGCATCGTGCGCCATCCCGACATGCCGCCCGAAGCCTTTGCCGACATGTGGGCGACGGTCGGACGCGGGCGGCCTTGGAGCGGCATTGTCAAAAACCGCCGCAAGAACGGCGACCACTACTGGGTTCACGCCAATGTGTCGCCGGTGATGAAAAACGGCAAACCCTCTGCCTACATGTCGGTGCGTCTGAAGCCCACGCGTGCGCAAATCGCCGGAGCTGAGGCTTTGTACGCGAAGGTGGCACAGGAACGTGCCTCGGGACACCACACCTTCAAGATCCACGCTGGTGGCGTGCGCCCCCTGGGGTGGCGCGACGCGCTGGGGCGGCTGCACCGCCTGAGCCTGGCGCACCGGTTGACTCTGGCCTTGGCCGCCTGCCTGGCCCTTGGCATGACACCTGCGGTATGGCCTGGGCTGGTGGGAGCCGAATCGACCGGCCTGCCACTTTGGGCATGGCAGGTGCTGCTGTTTGTGCTGGGGGGCACAGCCGTGATGGCCTGGCTGAACCGGACGGTGCTGCGGGAGTTGTCGTCTGCCGATCGGCTGGCGTGTGATGTGGCCGGTTGCAACCTGAACGGCACCATGGATTTCAAAACCACCAGTCCTCTGGGCTCGCTGATGCGCCGCTTGTGGCTCATCAACCTCAACATGCGCGCTGTGGTCACCGACGTGCGCGGTGAGGTTGACGGAATGGTCGACAAGGCTCGCGACATCTACCAGGGCAGCCAGGAGCTGGCAAGGCGCACCGAGTCGCAAGCCAGCGGCGTGGAAGAAACATCGGCCTCGGTCGAACAGGTGTCCGGCACGATCCGCCAGACCGTTGAGACCGTGAACGACGTGGCGCAATTGGGCGTCGAAGCCTCGGCCGAGGCCACCCGAGGCGGTCAGGCCGTGGACGCGGTCTCGCATTCCATGCACGAAATCCAGTCGGCGTCGTCCCGCATCACCGCCATCATTGAAGTCATCGAGAGCCTGGCCTTCCAAACCAACTTGCTGGCGCTGAACGCGGCGGTGGAGGCTGCCCATGCGGGCGAGCAAGGCCGGGGTTTTGCCGTTGTGGCGGGGGAAGTGCGGCTTCTGGCGCAGCGCAGCACGCAGGCCGCGCATGAAATCCGCGACCTCATCCAGGCCTCGCTGACCGAGGTGGACAAAGGCACCACCACGGTGGACCGTGCCGCCAGCACCATTCGGCACGCAGTGGGTTCTGTGGAGAAAGTGAGCGCAGTTCTGCAGCAGATCACCGATGCGGCCAGCGAGCAGGCCCAGGGCATGGAGCAGATCAACCAGGCCATGCAGGTGCTGGACGGCGTGACGCAGGAAAACGCCCAGCAGGCCGATGTGTCCGCCCGTGCCTGCCAGGAGCTGGAACGCAAGGCCGATACGCTGCAGCGCGCGGTACAGATCTTTCAGCTGTCAGCCTGACCCTTCAACGGGGCGCCCCTGCCACAGCAAGCAGTGGCTCAACTCCGGATCGCCTGCACAGGGTCCATGCGGGCGGCGCGGCGGGCTGGCAAGGCGGCGGCGGCCAGCCCGACGCCGAAGGCCACCACACTGGCCATGAGCACCAGTTGAGGGTCGAGTTCGGCGGCGAACAGGGCACTGCCGTCGGGGCTCTTGAAAATGCGCGAAAACACCTGCAGCAGCGTGAAGGCCAGCCCGCTGCCCAGGGCCGAGCCCACCAGCCCCACCAGCCCGCCTTGCAGCAAAAACACCGCCATGATGCGACCCCGGCCCGCACCCATGGCCCGCAGGATGCCGATTTCGCGCTGCTTTTGCACCACGCTAACCACCAGCACGCTGGAGATGCCCAGCGCCACGATGATGACCACAAAGCTGCGGATCAGGTTGTTGGACACGCTCTGGTTGGCCAGTGCAGTCAGCAGCCCCGCGTTGGTCTGCATCCAGCTTTCCACCGTCAGGCCGGTGCGCGCGGCCAGGGCTTTTGCCACGGAGTCGGCACCGAACAGGTCGGTCACGGTCAGGTCGATCTGCGACACGCCGCCGGGCACGTCCAGTAGGGTTTGCGCCAGGGTGAGGGTCACGAACACCCAGCGACGGTTCAGGTCGCGGTTGCCGGTGTCGAACAGGCCGCCGATGTGCAGGGTTTCGCTGCGGCCGGTGGCGGTGGTCACGCGCAGCTTGTCACCCACGGCCAGACCGAGGTCTTGGGCCAGTTCGGTGCCAATGAGGGTGCTGGTGCCCAGCACGTCGAAGCGACCTTGCGTCATGTAGCCGTCCATCTTCACGATGCGGCGGTAAGCCTCTGGGTCCACGCCCATCAGCACCACACTTTTGTTGGCCGGGCCACGCGCAGCAAACGCCGGCCCGGTGACCAGTGGTGACACCGCCAGCACACCCGGCGTGTCAGCGGCCAGGGCGGCCACCTGTGCCCACTGGTCGACCGGGCGCAGGCGCTGGGCACGGGGTTGCACCACGGCGGTGGTGGCGGCCGGGGCCACGCCGTCAGCCGTGGCAGGTGGCACGCGGTGGGTGAGTTCTTCGGCTGGGCGCACCACGATGTGCGCCTGCGAGCCCAGCACCCGGTCGATGATGGAGCTTTGCAGCTGGTTGATGAGTTGGGTGAGGAAAATGATGACCGCCACGCCGCCCGTGACCCCGGCCAGGATCAGCACACTTTGCATGCGGCCCTCGCGCAAAAAGCGCAGGGCCACCAGCAGCTCGAATGGCAACCAGCGGGTGGCGCGGCCCACGGCCTGTCGGCTGGCCGCCATCACCGCCCCATGCCCGAGCCACTCAGGCGCACCGGGGCGGTGGTGGTGGGCTTGACCCTGTCACCCTCGGCCACTTTTTCAGTGGCGGGCACCACGGCATCGCCTTCGGCCAGACCGCTTTTGATCTCCACCACGCCGGTGCCGCGCAGGCCCAGGGTCAGGTTGGTCCGTGTGGCCACGCCATTGTTCAGCACCAGGGCCCACGGGGTGGCGGTGTCGGCACCGCGCACGGCACCCGCGTCCACCACCAGGGCCTGGGCCACCTTGCCCACGGTCATGTCCACCGACACGGTCATGTCGGGCTTCAGGAAAGCGGGTGGTTGGGGCACGCGAAGGCGCACCTCCACCGTGCCGCGTGCGGGATCGACGGCGGGGCTGACCCAGTCCAGCGCGGCATCGAAGGGCTGGAGCGCATAGGCATCGGCCACGGCACGGGCGGGCAGGCCCGTACGCAACAGGGCCAGGTGCTTTTCGTCCACGGCCACGTCCAGCCGCAAGGCGCCGCTGGCGGCCAGGCTCAGCAGCACTTTGCCAGGTTGGGCCAGGTTGCCGGGCTCGGTGGCGCGGGTGAGCACCACCGCGTCCAGCGGGCTGCGCAACTGCAGGCGGGCCAGGCGGGCGCGGGCGGCCTCCACCGCAGCCTGCGCCTGCACCAGGCGCGTGGCGGCCAACACGCCCTCGGCCCCGCCGGGCTGTTGGGCCTGGGCCTGGCTGCGGGCGCTGGCCAGTGCGCTGCGGGCGGTGTCGCGCAGGCGGCGGGTGTCGTCCAGTTTCTGTTGGGAAAAGAAGCCTTGCGCCACCAGCTCGGTGGCGCGGTGGTGCTCTGCCTCGGCGGCGCGCAGTGTGGCCTCGGCCTGTTGAAGGTTGGCCTGGGCCACGGGGCTGGCCACGCTGCCCAACTGCGCCTGGCGGGCGCGGGCCTCGGCCAGTGCGGCTTCGGCCTGGGCCAGGGTGGCCTGGGCTTCGGTGTCGTTCAGGCGCACCAGCAGGTCGCCGGCTTTCACGCGATCGCCTTCGCGCACCGACACGGCCAACACAGTGGCGGTGACTTCGCTGCCCACGTCGATGCGGGCGCTGGCATTCACCCTGCCCGTGGCGGCCACGGTTTGTGTGAGGTCAGTGCGCTGCACGGTGACAACCTGTGCAGCCTTTGTCGGCGTGCGCAGGGCGGCGTAGGCCAGCAGCAGGCACACCAACAGCACGGTCCCCAGCAACCATCTGTGACGGGCTGAGAGGGTGCGACGGACAGGGGACAAAGCAGAGGGTGCAGTGCTCAAGGGGGGCTTTCGGGAAGGCGTTTGCGGTTGATGCAAGGATGCTGGACCGCCAGTTGATTGTGCCTGCGCAAGGGGCGTTCACCGAGCAGGGCGCAGGTATGTCGAGGTTTGACATTCGTCAAGCCCGCGCCCGGGCTGCAGCGCAGAATTCAGGCGCTTTTTTCTTTTTGGCCATCCTTGGAGCGAGCGACAACATGAAACTCAAGACCCAACTGCTGGGCAGTTTTGCCGCTGTGATCGGCGTGTTCGTGCTGTCGATGATCGTGGTCGGTTTCTATCTGTATGGGTTGCTGGGGACCATCACGACCATCAAGACCGAGACCCTGCCGTTTGTCCTGGTCGTTGACGAGATGGACCTGAGCCGGTCTGAGGTTCAGCAGTTTTTGACCGATGTGTCGGTCACCCACGACCCTGCAGGCTACAAAGAAGCGGGTGATGCCGCCAAAAACTTCGTAGACAGCGTCGAGAAGTTCCGTGAAAAGTTCCGCCGCGAAGGCAACACGCAGAGTCTGGCGCAGGTCGATGCCATTGCGGCTGATTTCGATGCCTTTTACAAATTGGGCAGAAAAATGGCCAATGCCTATCTTAGCCAGGGTATCGAGGCCGGCAATGACCTGATGAAAGGCACCGACAAGGCCCCTGGTTTCGATCAGGCCAGCGAAAAGCTCAAAGCCAAGCTCGATCCGTTCAGGCAGCAGCAGTTGGAAGAAGCCGACAAGTTCGCCGATTCAGCCGTCACCGATACCAGCCGCATTGTCACGGTGCTGTTGCTCGGTGGGGCGGTGGCGGCTGCTGTGGCCGCCGTGCTGGGCTTGGGCATGGCCACCCGCATCGTCCGGCAATTGGGGGGTGAGCCGTCAGATGCGGTGAGTCTGGCGCAAAAGGTCGGCAGTGGGGACTTGAGTGGGCGGGTTCCCTTGCGCTCAGGTGACAGCACCAGCCTGATGGCCCACCTTGTGGCCATGCAGAACGACCTTGCCCGCGTGGTCCAGCAGGTCCGCCATGGTGCCAGCGGTGTGGCGGTGGCGTCCCAGCAGATTGCCATGGGCAACAGTGACCTGGCCCAGCGCACATCGGGGCAGGCGGCTTCGCTGGAGGCAGCGGCATCGTCCATGGATCAACTGAGCACCGCCGTTGAAAACAATTCCGTCAGCGGGCGCGGTGCCAACGAGCTTGCCCGTGTGGCCTCCGAAGTGGCGGCCAAAGGCGGCCTGGTGGTGAAAGAAGTGGTTCAGACCATGGCAGGCATCAACGATGCGTCGCACAAGATTGCCGACATCATCAGCGTGATCGATGGCATTGCTTTCCAGACCAACATCCTGGCGCTGAACGCGGCGGTCGAGGCCGCACGGGCGGGTGAGCAGGGGCGTGGTTTTGCCGTGGTGGCGGGCGAGGTGCGGCTGTTGGCCGGTCGTTCGTCAGAGGCCGCCCGGGAAATCAAGGCACTGATCACCGCCAGCGTGGGGCAGGTGGATCAGGGCACAACGCTGGTCAACCATGCGGGCACCACGATGGACGAGGTGGTCCACAGCATTGAGCGTGTGGCCCAGATCGTGGGCGAAATCAGTGCGGCCAATCACGAGCAGGCGTCTGGCGTGGCGCAGATCGGGCAGGCCATCACAAACCTGGACGAGGCCACACAGCAAAACGCTGCGCTGGTGGAAGAAATGGATGCGGCCGCCACTGCCCTGAACGGACAGGCGCAGGAGCTGGTGGGCGCCGTCAGCGTGTTCAAACTCGGCTGACGCTGCACGGTGGCTGCGACGACAGCCACAGCGCCACGCGGCGCATCAAGTCGTCTTCGTCATAGAAGCTGTCATGCCGTCCAGGCACCAGCAGCAGTGTGGTGCGGTCGGTGTGTGCGGTTTGCCCGGCCTGCCACAGCCTGTGCGCGCACGACACGGGCACCACATCGTCCTGTTCACCGTGCACCAGCAGCACGGGGCAATTCGCGCGGGCAATGTTGTTCAGGGGCGCAATGCGGTTGAACCGGTGCCCGATCACCCATTCCACCCAGCGGTTGACCAGCCAGCCCAGCGGCATGTAGGGGATGTGGTGCGCACGCAGCCAGCGGCGCATCACGTCTTCCGGGTGGTCAAAGGCCGACACGCTGACCACGCCTTGCAGGTCGTTCCGTTGCGTGGCGCACAGCAACACAGCAGCCCCCCCGACCGAGTGGCCCACGGCACTGAGGCGGTGGGTGTCGGTGCCGGGCTGCAGGCGCACCCAGTCCAGGGCTGAATGGAGGTCTTGTGCGAAGCGGGGCAGTGAGCTGTGGCTGTCGGCATCGCTCTGCCCGTGGTTGCGAGCTTCGGGCACCAGCACGGCATGGCCGAGCGCGTGCAACGTGCACGCCGCCCGCCACAGGTGGCTGGCGTTGCCGCCCCAGCCGTGCAGCAGCACGGTCGCGGGTGCGCCACCCGCAAACGGCGGGGCCGGCAGCCACAGGGCGTGCAGTGTTTTTCCCCCTGCCGTGGGCACGCGCACCGACTGGGGCACGGGGTCATCCGGGCGCGTGGTGGGCAGCGGGGCTTCCCGCTGGGGTGTCAGCTTGCGGCGCAGCCATGCCAGCAGCGCGACCAATGCCAGCGCAATGCCCAGCAGGCTGAGAGCTGTCCAGCCCACTGCGCCAATGGCCACGGGGCCCACCATCATGCGGTGGCAGGCAACGGTGCGTGGCTGTGGGCGTGGCTGCAACCCTGTGCGCCCGCGTTGTTGACGAGGTGGTCGGCCATCTGGTCAAAAGCCATCACCAGCGCTTCGCGAAAGCGGTTGTCAGTGACCTGTTCGGCCAGCGCCATGCGCATGCACAGCATCCATTGGTCGCGGGCGCTGTGGTCGATGGTGTAGGGCGAGTGGCGCATGCGCAGTCTGGGGTGGCCGCGCTTTTCCATGAACAGCTGGGGGCCGCCCAGCCAGCCAGACAAAAATTCGAACAAGCTTTGCTGGCTGCCTGCCAGGCTTTCGGGGTGTATCTGGCGAATGCCCCAGGCCTCGGGCAACTCGTCCATCAGCTCGTAAAAGCGCTGGGTGAGTTTTTGCAGTGCGGGTGCGCCGCCCAGCTTGTCATAAGGGGTGGTGTGTTGGAGGGGTGTGTTGGTCATGGCTGAAAGCAATCAGGCTGCAGCCGCTGCAGGCGCAGCCGGAGCCGGGAACAGGCGAGGGGTCAGCTTCACGTACCAGGCTGCTGCTTGCACTTGCACGATGTAGGCCAGCGCAATCAGCAGACCCACGTCGGCCCCTTGTGTGCCAAACACCGACATGGCAATGGCCAGCGCGATGGACAGGTTGCGCATCACGGTCCCGTAGACCAGGGCAATGCCATCACCTCGCGGCAACAGGGTACGGGCCAGCCAGGTGCTCAGCGCAAAGTTGATGCTGTAGAGCGCCAGCAAGGGCAGCAGCAGGGAGGCGATTTGCGTGGGATTGGCGACAAGGTCATTTGACTTCAACGCCATTGACACAAAGACGATCCCCAACACACCCAGGGTGGAGAAGGGGGCGAACTTTGGCTTGGTCTGGTGGTTGAAGTGGGCCTGCCCTTGCTTGGCCACCAGCAGCTTTTGGGTAACGGTGCCCATCACCAAGGGCAAAAAAACCACCACCGCAATTTGCACAAACACCTGCCCCATAGGGACAGATACCACGGTGCCCATCAGGGCCTGGAGGTAGAGCGGGGCCAGCAGCGAGCCCAACAGCAGACCCAGCACAGTCATGCGCACCGCAGCGGCCATGTTGCCTTTTGCCAGTCCAGTCCAGGAAATCGTCATGCCGGAAGTGGGCAGCAGCGCGGTCAACAGCAGGCCCAGGCGGAACCAGGGCTGGTCTGGAAAAAACAGCAGGCCCAGCGCATAGCCCAGCGCGGGTATCAGCGCGAAATTGACAAGCAGGGCCAGTCCCTGCGTTCTCCAGCCCTGCAGGTGTCGAAGTTCGGACATGTTCAGACTGACCATCATGGGGTACACCATGAGAAAAGTCAGCGGCAAGATGGCGGCTTTGAGCCACGCGGTTTCAGCGATGGCGCCAAACCCCAGCCCGGCCAGCATGGCGGCGGGAATGCTGAGCGACAGGTTTTTTTGAATCCACTGCAAGGCAGGCCACATGATGTGTGCTCCGGTTGTGTGGGGATGGGGTCAAGCTGCCACGTTGCGCAGTGCCAGCGTCCATGCCTGCATGGCATCGTTGGCGGCCTTCATGGGGGCATCCATGAAACTGATGACAAAGCGGTCACCCATGTCAGCGATGCCGATGGAGCGCGGGCGCACTGCCATCACTTGCGGGTTGGGCAGCGCATGGCCGAAGCAAAACAGCACGTTGATGGCAGCCTGGATGTCGGGCGCCACGTCGCCACCGATGGAGCGGGTATGGGTGAGGTGGTCGAACTCGCCAATGAAAGTGACGCGCTCTGTGCGCGCAATGCAGTTTTTGAAATACGCCGCAATCTGTGCAGCGCTCGCAAAAGTGGTTTCCGACTTGGCCACCTCGGCCACAGTGATGGGGTACTTTTCCTGGAAGTGAAGTTGTTTCATGGGGTGTCCAACAAGTGGGTTAACGGGTAGGGCATGGGGACTGGTGTCAAATCACAGTTTGAAATCGGTATGCCAGAGAAAGCGCCAGTGCCAGGCTGGTGGCCATGCCGGAAAACAACCAGCGCCAGCCCCACCAGCGGGGCACAAAGCCCACGCCCGAGACCAATCCGGCCGACATCGCCCACATCAGCAACATGGCCAGTGTGTGGTCAGCCTCGCCCGAGGGTCGGGTGAGCAGCGGTGGGTAGACGCTGATGACCACCATCAAGCCCAGGCCCACCGCCAGACTGGGCCAAAGAAGGCCTTGGCGGGCGGTGTGCAGGGTTTCAGGTGTTGGTTCCAAAGGGCTCATAACTCGTGGCCTCAGTGTTCTGGGGTGTTGGCACGCCCTTCGGCGGTTTCACCCCACATGGCGTTGAGTATGGCCAGCAGGACGGCAAAGCCGACCCCGAGCATCCAGGCGAAGTACCACATGGTTCAGTTCCTTTTCGTGAGGAGGTCAGTAGGCGGCGTGTTCGTTGTCACGCACGTATTGCTCGGTCACCTTGCCGCGCATGACGCGGTAGGCCCAGCTGGTGTAGATGACGATGAGCGGCATGAAAATCATCGTGGCCCAGAACATCAGCCCCAGCGTCAGGTGGCTGGACACGCTGTCCCACACCGTCAGGCTGGCGTTGAGCTGGGTGGACGACGGCATCACGAACGGGAACATCGCCGCGCCCGCCGTGCCGATCACGCCCACGATGGACAGTGACGACACCACGAACGCGCTGAGCGTGCGGCGCGCCGCCATCAATCCTGCTGCTAGCAGCGGCCCCACCAGACCCAGTGCGGGCAGTGCCCACAAAGCGGGCAGCGTGGCGTAGTTGGTCCACCAGGCATCGGCGCTGCGCACCACGGTTTTGGCCAGTGGGTCGGGCAGGGCGGCGGGGTCAATGGCGCTGGTGATGACAAAGCCTTCAATGCCACCCCACTTCAGCCATGCCCCGGCAGCTGCAAACCCGGCCACCATCACCACGGCGGCGCCCACCCCGGCACGCACCGTGCGGGCTTGTATGCGCCCCTCGGTACGGTGCGCCAGGTAGGTGGCCCCGTGCAGCGTGATCATGGCGCTGCTGACCACCCCTGCCAGCAGGGCAAAGGGGTTGAGCAGTTGCCAGAAGCTGCCGGTGTAGGTGGACACCAGCATGTCGTCAAACCCGAACGGCACACCTTGCAGCAGGTTGCCAAAGGCCACGCCGAAGATCACCGGGGGCACAAAGCCGCCCACAAACAGGCCCCAGTCCCAGGTGCTGCGCCAGGTGGCGTTGTGGATTTTGCTGCGGTAGTCAAACCCCACGGGGCGGAAGAACAGTGCCCACAGCACCGCCAACATGGCCCAGTAAATGCCGCTGAACGCGGTGGCATACACCAGCGGCCAGGCCGCAAAAATAGCCCCGCCCCCGGTGATGAACCACACCTGGTTGCCGTCCCAGTGCGGCCCCACGGTGTTGATGACGACGCGGCGCTCGACATCGCTGCGGCCCACAAAGGGCAGCAGGGTGCCCACGCCCATGTCGTGGCCGTCCATGATGGCAAAGCCCACCAGCAGCACACCCACCAGCAGCCACCAGATCAGTTTCAATGTTTCGTAGTCGATCATGTCTGTGCTCCTCAGGCGTGGGCGTGGACGGGTTCATTGCTGTAGCGGCCCGTGCCCAGGCTGCCCGGCCCCATGCGGGCGAACTTGACCATCAGGTACATCTCTACCAACAGCAGCACGGTGTAGAAACCGATGAACCCCGCCAGCGAGCCATACAGGCTGTTCACGCTCAGGGTGGACACGCTCAGGTGCGTGGGCAACACGCCGTAAATCGTCCAGGGCTGGCGGCCGTACTCGGCCACAAACCAGCCCAGCTCGCAGGCAATCCAGGGTGCGGGCAGCATCACCAGCGCAAAACGCAGCAGCCAGGGGCGCTGGGCGCAGCCCATTTTCAGCGTGCACCAGAAGGCCCAGCCAAACAGCAACAGCATGGCAAAGCCCAAGCCCACCATGATGCGGAAGGCCCAGAACATGGGGGTCACGCGGGGCACCGTGCTGTCCACCGCTTTCTGGATCATCTCGGGCGTGGCCTGGCTCACGTCCACCACGTATTTCTTCAGCAGCAGGCCAAAGCCCAGGTCGGCTTTGTGTTGTTCGAACGTGGCCTTGGCGGCGGCGTCGTTGCGGTTTTTCCGCAGCGCCTCCAACGCCATCACAGCGGGAATGCCGTTTTCAATGCGCTCGCGGTTTTTGGCCTTGATCTCGTGGATGCCCGGAATTTCTTTGGTGATTGAGCGGGTGCCGATCAGGCCCATGACCCACGGAATATCCACTTCCCAATCGTTTTTCTGCTCGGCCTCGTTGATGCCGGCAATCAACGTCAGCGCGGCCGGAGCGGGTTTGGTTTCCCACATGGCTTCCAGCGCGGCCATTTTGGTTTGCTGGGCCTCGCCCACGGTGTAGCCCGATTCGTCGCCCAGCACGATGACCGAACACACGCTGGCCAGCCCGAAGGCCGCCGCCACGCGGAAGCTGCGCTTGGCAAACTCCAGGTCACGCCCGCGCAGCATGTACCAGGCCGACACCGACAGCACGAACATCGCGCCGGTCACGTACCCGGCCGACACCGTGTGCACGAACTTGGCCTGCGCATCGGGGTTGAACACCACGGCCCAGAAGTCGGTCATTTCCATGCGCATGGTCACGTAGCTGAACTCGGCGCCCACGGGGTTCTGCATCCAGCCATTGGCAATCAGGATCCACAGCGCACTCAGGTTGGTGCCCACCGCCATCAAAATGGTCACCAGCAAGTGCTGCGTCTTGGGCAGGCGGTCCCAGCCAAAGAAGAACAGGCCGATCATGGTCGACTCAAGGAAGAAGGCCATCAGCCCCTCGATGGCCAGCGGCGCACCGAAGATGTCGCCCACGTAGTGCGAGTAGTACGCCCAGTTGGTGCCGAACTGGAATTCGAGCGTGATGCCTGTGGTCACGCCCAGAGCGAAGTTGATGCCGAACAGCTTGCCCCAGAAACGGGTCATGTCTTTCCAGATGACGTTGCCCGTCATCACGTAGACGCTTTCCATGATGACCAGCAGCCACACCATGCCCAGCGTCAGTGGCACAAACAGAAAGTGGTACATGGCCGTGGCTGCAAACTGCAACCGCGAGAGATCGACAAGTTGTTCACTGATCATGGGCGGGGCTTTCCGTTGGGCTGCCGGGGGTGATCCAGGGCAGGGGGGTGTCTTGCGGGCTCACATGCACCCGGTGGTCTTTCACGAACGCCCACCACAGAACCGTGATGAGCACCAGCTTGATGGCGACCACCCAAGCCAGTTCGCGTGCGAGGTTGCGCGGTTTGCGGGGGCGTTGAAATGGCGTCATGGCAGCCTTGGCGTTTTCATGAACCATGCCAACTGGGCCAAAAAAGAAAAAAGCCCAAGCAAATCAATGCGTTGGGCTTGTTTGGGCGGGCAGCTGGAGCGTTACGCGCTGTGGCCGGGCGGGGTGGCTGGTGTCAGCGTTGGCAGTTGGTCCGCGCTTTGTGTCAGTGGGGTGTGGGCGCTGTCAGTGCTTGGCACCGGGTTCGTCGTCGTGCACTTCTTCCCAGCCGGTGATCATTGACTTGATGTGCGCCGTGGGCGTGTGGCCGGTGGTGGTCAGGTACACGTGCACGATGAAAAACACCAGCATCATGAAAGCACCCGCCGTGTGTGCCCAAGCCACCCATTCCAGCGGCAGCCAGCCCAGCCCCATGCCGGGCCAGAAGTTGCGGAACAGGTACAGCAAGCCCGAGCCCCAGATGAGCGGTGACACCATGGCCAGCAGCGCCAGGTAGGCCAGCCGTTGCAGGGGGTTGTGTTTGCGCTCGGCCGTTTTTTTGTAGGGGTGGGGGGCATTCACAAAAATGCCCCAGGCGTAGTAGCGCACCATGGCGTCCACTTTTTTGAGTGTGGGCAGGTATTGCTGCCATTCACCGGTGGTGAACTGCCAGAAGATGGTGAAGGCCCACAGGGTGAGCAGCATCCAGGCAGCCAGGGTGTGCAGGCGCACGGCAGGCTCGAAGCCCAGCACCGTGTAGCTGCCGTGCACCTCGAACCCGGTGAACATCATGGTGATGATGAGCGCGGCTTGTGACCAGTGCCAGAAGCGCTCGTAGCGTTTGAACAGGTAGATGCGCTTGATGCCGTGGGCGTCAACGCTGGTGGTGTTGGCTTGTGTCATGGTGTGTCTCCAGCGTGTTCAGTGGCGGGTGTTGGGGGTACGGCGGCTGGCCCAGAAACGGCCCAGCGCATGGATCAGCACCCCGGCCAGGGCACCGGCCACGGCCAGCCAGCCCAGGCGGTCGATCCAGGGGTGGCTGTCGCGGGCAGGCATGTACACCCCGGCGATGTTGCCTAGGCGCCCGCCGTCGGCGGTGTGGCAGCTGGCGCAGGCCACGGCCTTGTCTTTGGGGGCCACCATGTGTGTGATGGGCCACAGCATTTCGGTCTGCACAAAGTCGTGTTTGCCGCTGTAGACGGCACCGGTGGCTTTGGCACCGGCCTCCAGGGCTTTGGGCCAGTCAAAGTTGTACCAAAACGCGGTGTCGTCGGGCGTGGCGGTGTGGGGCACCAGCAGCTTCAAGGTTTCCACGTCGTAAGGCTGTTTGCCCACAAAGCGTTTGACGGGCCAGATGCGTGCCTCGGGCTCGTTGGGGCTGCCGTGGAAGGCGTTGATCTTGACCACACTCTTGGGGTCAATGGTGTCGGCTTGCGTGGTGTAGGTGACTTTGCCGTTGAACCACACGTAGTCGGGCACCACGTTCTGCCCCAGCTTGAAGTCGCCTTTCTTGCTGTCGTAAATCACGTGACCGTGGTCGTCTTTCTTGGTGATGGGCTTGCCTTCGGGGGTGAGCTTGCCAGCGGTGGACCAGTCCCAGGCCATTTTGGTGGCGATGCCGCCACGGGCAAATTCGGGCACGTGGCAGCTCTGGCAAGCCAGTTTGCTGGTGTGGTTGTTCAGGCGCTCCAGTGTCAGCAAGCCTTCTTTGTGGGGCTTGTCGCCGTGGCAGCTCTGACAGGTGGCAGCGTTGCGGCCCTCGTGTACCGAGCCGCGCACCATGGGGCCATGGGGGTCAGCGGCCGTCATGTCGATCCGGCTGCCGGCCAGTTTGTGCCCGTCTGACTGGTGACAGGTGGCGCAGGTGAAGCCTTGGCCGCCGTTGGCCTTGCTGGCCATGTGCACGTCCAGCGTCTTGTCGGCCTTGTTCAGTGACGAATCAAGGTCGCCGTGCTTCACACCGTCGCCGCCGCCGCCGCTGTAGTGACAACTGCCGCAGGTACTGGTGCTGGTTTTGCCAATGGCCTGGGCCACGGCTGCCAGGTCCACGGGGTCCAGGTATTTGCCCGAGCCCTTGGGGAATTCGGTGCGCTCGGTGGGCACCTCACCGGCCATGCCAGCGGGTTTCTTGTATTTGCCGGTGTTGTGGCACACCAGACAGTCCACCTTGCTTTCGTCCTTGAAGTCGAAGTTGCTGTCTTTCCAACCGTAGCCCACATGGCACGACTGGCAGAACGCTTCGTTGCTCTGGTCGCCGATACAGAAGCTGTTGAGCATGGTTTTCTTGCCCAGCTTCTGGCCCGTGGCGGCGTTGGTGTACTCCCACGTCCAATGGCGGGTGTCCATCACCTGCTTGGATGCCTCGGTGTGGCAGCCGATGCAGGCCTTGGTCACCTCGGAGCCGCTTTTGAACGGGCCCTTGAGCTCTTTGAATTTGCTGTGGTCCGCCGTGGTTTTCCATTCTGCGGAGGCAGCGGGCGTTGCAGCCAGCGCCGCCAACAGGCCCAGGGCAATGCCCAGCCCGGCGCGGCGCAGGTGGGTGCGGGCGCGGTTGATCAAGCGTGTGATGGGGGGGCGCATGCCGTCTCCTCTTGTTGTCTTTCAGGGGCAGGCAGTGCCAGCATGGCGTGCCCAACCATGACTTGACCACCGGGCCCAACCGGTTTTTTTGCGCTGGATCAAGGTTTTTGCACGCCGCAAAAAATACCCCCAGGGGTGTTGCATGCCTGCAGCGCTGGCAGGCTGATTGCGACAGCAAACTGTCATGTCTGGCAGTGCTGGTGCATGATGCGGGCCAGTGTGTCACCCCCTGTTTCAGCGCCCTTTGCCATGAAGCCTTTGCCCGAACTGGTGTCGTTTCTCGACAGCCTGCCCGAACCCCACATCCTGTTCGACCGCCAGTACCGCATCGTGGCGGCGAATGTGGCGTATCGCCAGCAGTTTGGCCCCATGGGGGGCAGCGTGGTGGGGCGAACGTGTTACGAGGTGTCGCACCATTTCCAGGTGCCTTGCGACCAGGCGGGTGAGTCGTGCCCGCTGAGCCGCGCTCAGGCCTCAGGCCAGCGCGAACGGGTGCTGCACCTGCACCACACGCCGCGCGGCGAGGAATACGTGAACATTGAACTCACCCCTGTGCTCAACGGCGAGGGTGAGCAGGCGTTCTTCATTGAAAAAATGGACGCGCTCAAGGTGGCCCGGGGCCGTGCAGCCGCACAGGGGCTGATCGGCCGGGCCCCGGCCTTCCAGCGCATGATGGAGCTGGTGGCCCGCGTGGCACCGTCCATGGCCACGGTGATGCTGCTGGGCGAGTCGGGCACGGGCAAAGAACTGGTGGCCCGCGCCGTGCACGAGGCCAGCCCGCGTGCGGCCCGTGCGCTGGTGCCGGTGGAATGCTCCAGCCTGACGGAAACACTGTTCGAGTCGGAACTGTTCGGCCACGAGCGCGGTGCCTTCACCGGGGCCAACACCAGCCGGGCAGGTTTGGTGGAGGCGGCCAGTGGCGGCACGCTGTTTCTGGACGAGGTGGGCGACATCCCCTTGACCATGCAGGTCAAGCTGCTGCGCCTGCTGGAAAGTGGCACCTACCGCCGTGTGGGCAGCACCGATGTGCGCCATGCCGACATCCGCGTCGTGGCGGCCACGCACAGGCCGCTGGCGCAGATGGTGCGCGACGGCAAGTTCCGTGAAGACCTGTATTTCCGCCTCAACACTTTCCCCATCGTGTTGCCCCCGCTGCGTGAGCGGGCCACCGATGTGCCGCTGCTGGCCGATGCGCTGTTGCAACGCGTGGCCCCGGAGCGCCGGCTGAGCATTGCCCCCGACGCCATGCGCCACCTCTCCCAACTGACCTTTGCCGGCAACGTGCGTGAGTTGCGAAACCTTCTCGAGCGCACGGCGTTGATGTGCGATGGCCAGGTCATTGAACTCAGCCACTTGGAGTCGGCGCTTGGCACCGCAGCAGGTGCACCATCGGTTGCCGCCGGGGTGAACGATGCGGCCTTGGGAGCGCAGCCACCGCTCGGCTCGCTGCCGCCCGGTGGGGCCGCGCCGGTGTCGCTGCACGACATCGAGCTGGCGGTGCTGCGCGAGCAGGTGCGCCAACACCGGGGCGGGCGCGCCGAACTGGCGGCCAAACTGGGCATCAGCGAGCGCTCCCTGTACCGCAAGCTCAAAGAGCTGGAGGCTCAGGAGCCACCGAACAAACAGTAGCTACCAAGCCAATGCCATCAAGCGCTGGCTGCCTTTTGGGCTTGTATTTTTGCCAGGCGCTTGGCGCGGGAACGGATGTTCAAAAACTCCACCACCAGCGAGAAACTCATGGCGGCGTAAATGTAGGCCTTGGGCACATGCACCTCAAAGGCTTCGGCGGTCAGCGCCATGCCCACCATCACCAGGAAGGCCAGGGCCAGCACTTTGACCGAAGGGTGTGCGTCTACAAAGTCACCAATGGGTTTGGCGGCAAACAGCATCACACCCACGGAGGCGATCACGGCGGCCATCATCACGGGCAACTGATCGACCATGCCCACGGCGGTGATGACAGAGTCGAGCGAGAAGACGATGTCCACCACGCCGATTTGCGCGATGGTGCCCCAGAAAATTTTTTTGCCAGCCTCGGCAGCGGCCACGCCGTCGGTGTCAATGGCTTCGGGAGGGCCGTCCTCCTCACGCGCTTCCACTTCCACAAAAATTTCGTGCGACGCCTTGTAGAGCAAGAAGATGCCGCCCAGCAGCAGCACGATGTCGCGCCCGCTGATGCCCTGGCCGAACACATGGAACAGGTCGCTTTTCAATCCCATGATCCAGCTCAGCGAAAACAGCAGCGCCAGGCGGGACACCATGGCAAAGCCCAGGCCCAGGCGGCGGGCCAGGTCGCGTTGCTCGGCGGGCAAACGGCCCACCAGGATGGAGATGAAGATGATGTTGTCGATGCCCAGCACGATTTCCAGCGCGGCGAGCATGGCAAACGCGATCCAGATGTTCGGGTCGAAGAGGAATTCCATGGGGAGTGGCCCTCTGGGGGCGTTAGACGGAGGGGGCGTGGGGGTGCCACGTCAGCGAAGCACGCGACTGTACGGGGAAAGTTCCCCAAAAAGACTTCTGTTTGTCGGCAATGTGACTTCGGATTTTCCGAAGGGTCAGGTATTCAAGCGGCTTCTGGTTGCAGGAACACGCGGGCCTTTTTGGGCGATACCACCACCTTGTCCCCCTCTTTCAGGCCCAAGGCCCTGAAGGCCGCGGCCGACAAATGGGCTTCTATCAATGTGTCGCCCGGTACGGCATTGCCGTTGGACTCGGGCATCACTTCCAAGCGCGCCACAGGCCCCACCACGATCGCGCGGTCGAGTCTGGCCACAATGCCCGCAAGCCCGGGGCGGTACGGCACCACGTCCAAGTCGTGCGGGCGCACGTAGGCCAGGGCCTGGGCGTCTTGGGTGGCGGCATGTTCGGGCGCGGCGATGGACACGCCGTCCAGGTGGCCGCCCAGGCGCACTTCGCCCTCGTGGGCGCGGCCGTGGAACAGGTTCACGTCGCCCAGAAAGCCATACACAAACGGGCTGGCTGGGTGGTCCCACACGTCTTGGGGCGAGCCCACTTGTTCGACCGCGCCACTGTTCATCAGCACCACACGGTCTGCCACTTCCAGGGCTTCTTCCTGGTCGTGGGTGACGAAGATGGAGGTGACATGCAGCTCGTCGTGCAAGCGTCGCAGCCAGCGTCGCAATTCTTTGCGCACTTTGGCGTCGAGGGCGCCAAAGGGCTCGTCCAGCAGCAGTACCTTTGGTTCCACTGCCAAGGCGCGGGCCAAGGCAATGCGCTGGCGTTGGCCGCCCGACAGTTGCGAGGGGTAGCGGTCAGCCAGCCAATCCAGCTGCACCAGCTTGAGCAGGTCATGCACTTTGGTTTTGATTTGCGCTTCGCTCGGGCGCTCGCCACGGGGCTTGACGCGCAGGCCAAAGGCCACGTTTTCAAACACTGTCATGTGGCGGAACAGCGCATAGTGCTGGAACACAAAACCCACGTTGCGGTCGCGCACATGGGTGTCTGTGGTGTCTTCCCCGCTGAACAGAATGCTGCCCGTGTCGGCCGTTTCCAGCCCGGCAATGATGCGCAGCAGCGTGGTTTTGCCGCAGCCCGAGGGGCCCAGCAGGGCCACCAGTTCACCTGATGCGATGTCGAGGTTGATGTTTTTCAGCGCGTGGAAGTCGCCAAAGTGTTTGGCCACATTGCGGATTTCAATGCTCATGGGTTGCTCTTTCGGGCGTCAAGCCGTGGTGTCAAATGGTCACGGGCTGGGGTGTGGTGGGGCGTTCGGGTGGAATGTCGGCGGCGGCCTTCAGCTCGCGTTCGTGTTGCCACTCCACCCAGCTTTTGATGGCCAGTGTCAGCAGGGCCAACAAGGCAAGCAAAGAGGCCACGGCAAACGCGGCCACCGACTGGTATTCGTTGTACAAAATCTCCACATGCAACGGCATGGTGTTGGTCTGGCCCCGTATGTGGCCCGACACCACCGACACCGCGCCGAACTCACCCATGGCGCGTGCATTGCACAAAATCACGCCGTAAATCAGGCCCCACTTGATATTGGGCAGCGTCACGTACCAAAAGGTTTGCCAGCCGCTGGCGCCCAGCACCTGGGCGGCCTGCTCCTCGTCGTTGCCCTGCGCCTGCATCAGGGGAATCAGTTCTCGGGCAATGAACGGAAACGTGACGAAGATGGTGGCCAGGATGATGCCGGGTACGGCAAACACGATCTTGATGTCGTGCTCGGCCAGCCACGGACCCAGCCAGCCTTGCGCACCAAACACCAGCACGTAAATCAGGCCCGCCACCACGGGTGACACCGAAAACGGCAGGTCAATCAGCGTGGTCAGAAACGATTTGCCCCGGAACTCATATTTGGCAATGCACCATGCGGCGGCCACGCCAAACACGAGGTTCAGCGGTACTGCCACAGCCGCTGTGATGAAGGTCAGGCGTATGGCCGACCAGGCATCTGGTTCTTTCAGGGCTTCCCAGTACACATCCCAGCCTTTGCGCAGCGCCTCGGTGAACACGGCGGCCAGCGGCAAGAGCAGGAACAAAAACATGAAAACCAGGGCCACGCCGATCAGGGTACGGCGCACCCAGGCAGCTTCGGTGGTGTGTGGCAGGCGCACGCGGGGGGGCGTTGGTGTGCTCATGTTCAGGCCCCCGAGCGTTTGCGCTGCCAGGTTTGCAGAGCGTTGATGACCAGCAGCAACACGAACGAGATGCCCAGCATCACGCTGGCCACTGCGGTGGCACCGGCGTAGTCGTATTGCTCCAGCTTGCTGATGATGATCAGCGGGGTGATTTCAGAAATCATGGGCATGTTGCCTGCGATGAAAATGACCGAACCGTATTCCCCGATGGCTCTGGCAAACGCCATGGCAAAACCCGTCAGCAGCGCCGGCGCAATGGCTGGAAAAATCACCCGCACAAAGGTTTGCCAGCGTGTGGCACCCAGGCACATGGCGGCTTCTTCCAGTTCCTTCTCGGCGTCTTCCAGCACGGGCTGCACGGTGCGCACCACAAACGGCAGGCCGATGAAGATGAGCGCAATCACCACTCCGTTGGGGTTGAACGCCAGTTGAATGCCCATTGGCTCCAGGTACTGTCCCACCCAACCGTTGCCAGCCAACAATGCGGTGAGCGATATGCCGGCCACCGCAGTTGGCAAGGCAAATGGCAAGTCCACCAGAGCATCAATGACTTTTTTGCCAGGGAAGGTGTAGCGCACCAGCACCCATGCCACCAGCAGGCCAAACACCACGTTGACCAAAGCGGCAATCAGCGACGCGCTAAAGGTCAGCCGATATGAAGCCAGCACGCGCGGGGCGGTCACGGCTTCCCAAAACTGGGGCCATGTGAGCGTGAACGTTTTGAACAACAGGGCCGAGAGCGGAATCAACACGATCAGGCACAAGTAAAACAGCGTGAAGCCCAGCGTGAGGTTGAAGCCGGGCAGCACCCTGCGGGTGGCGGCACTCATTTACTTGCCCGCCGTGTACAACTTGTCGAACTGGCCGCCGTCGTTGAAGTGCACCTTTTGCGCTTCACCCAGCGAGCCAAAGTATTGGTCCACCGTGAACAGTTTGATGGGGCGGAGTGCCGCGCCGTACTTTTTCAGGACAGCCTCGTTGCGGGGGCGGATGTTGTGTTTGGCTGCAATCTCCTGGCCCTCGTCGCTGTACAGAAAGTCCAGATAAGCCTTGGCGTCGACGGCAGTGCCTTTTTTGGCCACGGTGCGCTCCACGATGGCCACAGGGTTCTCGGCCACGATGCTGGCGCTGGGGTGAATGGCGTCCACCTTGCCTGCACCAAACTCCTTGTCCACCGACACCACTTCAGACTCGAACGTCACCAGCACATCGCCGATGTTGCGTTGCAAAAAGATGCCGGTGGCATCGCGCCCACCGCGTGCCAGCACAGGCACATTTTTGTAAAGCTTGCTCACAAACTCGGCCGCCTGGGCATCGGTACCCCCTTTGGCCCGTACCGAACCCCAGGCGGCCAGGTAGGCCATGCGCCCGTTGCCACCCGTTTTGGGGTTGACCACGATCACTTGGACACCGGGCTTGGTCAGGTCGTCCCAGTCTTTGATGCCCTTGGGGTTGCCGTTGCGCACCAGAAACAGCATGGTGCTGGTGGTGGGCGCTGCGTTGTGCGGGAAGCGTTTGGCCCAGTCAGCGGCCACCACGCCTTTGCTGGCCAGAAACTCCACGTCTGTGGTGGTGTTCATGGTCACCACATCGGCTTCCAGGCCGTCGGCCACTGCACGCGCTTGCGCGCTGGAGCCTGTGTGCGACTGGTCTACCTTGATGTCTTTGCCGGTGGTTTTCTTGTGGTGCGCCACGAAAGCGGTGTTCAGGTCTTTGTAAAACTCGCGCGACACGTCGTAAGACACGTTGAGCAACGAGGTTTGTGCATTGGCGGAAGTGATAGCTGCAAACGCAATAGCGGTGAGCGTGAGAAGACGTTTCATTTCATTTTTCCTGTGTGTCAAAAATCGGTTCAAGCGGCCAGCAGCACCGGGTCGGCGGATGGCGCCCAGTGGGAGTTGCCTGTCAATGACTGCAGCAGGGCCAGGCCCAGCGGCCACTGACCAAAGCCGGATTCCACGTTGATGTGACCGGCGTTTTGCATGCGCACAAACTCGCTGCCCCAAGCGCGGGCATAGGCGCCTGCCAGGCGCACGGGGCAAAAAGGGTCGTTGCTGCTGGCCACCAGCACACTGCGGTACGGCAGTGGCTGGTAGGGCACAGGCGCGAAATCGGCCAATGCGTTGCGCCGCTCGGGGTCTGCCGGGGCCACCAGCAAGGCACCGCTGATGCGGCCTGCGGCTTCAGGCGGCAGGTGCACCGTGGCAATACAACCCAAGCTGTGTGCCACCACCACCACTGGTTCGGACTGCGCCAGAACGGTGCGGGCGATGGAGGCCACCCAGGCAGCGCGACTGGGTGTGATCCAGTCGTCTTGCGACACCCGTACCGCGCCAGGCAATTGCTCCGCCCACAGGCTTTGCCAGTGGCCGGGGCCGGAATCTCGCCAGCCGGGAACGATGAGGATGCGGGTCATGTTCTGAAGGAAGTAGGGATGGGTATGGCACCTAGCCAAACGAGGGGCGCATTTTGTAAGCCCCTCTTTAAAACTCAAACGACTGTTTTTCTATTTGTTTATGCCCGATGGTTCATATAAGGGGCCGGGGTAACTATTTTTTGGTGTAAATCTGGTCGAACGTGCCGCCATCAGCAAAGTGCAGTTTGGTGGCCTGTTCCCAGCCGCCAAATGCTTCGCCGATGGTGAAGAGGTTGAGCTTGGGCAACTGCTTGGCGTACTTGGCCTGAGCCTTGGCCGAGGTGGGGCGGTAGAAGTGCTTGCCGATGAGGTCTTGTGCCTCTTCGGTGTACAGGTACTCCAGGTAGGCTTCGGCCACTTTGCGGGTGCCTTTCTTGTCGGCGTTTTTGTCCACCACGGTCACGGCGGGTTCGGCCAGGATGCTCAGCGACGGGTACACAAAGTCCACCTTGTTGCCAAACTCTTTTTCCAGCAGGTAGGCCTCGTTTTCCCACGACAGAAACACGTCGCCCTGGGCGCGCTGCGCAAACGTGATGGACGAGCCGCGTGCGCCGGAGTCCAGCACTGGCACGTTGGCGTACAAGGCTTTCACAAACTCCTGGGCCTTGGCGTCGCTGCCGAATTTGCGCTTGGCAAACTCCCATGCGGCCAGATAGTTCCAGCGCGCACCACCCGAGGTTTTGGGGTTGGGCGTGATGACACTGATCCCGGGCTTGACCAGGTCGTCCCAGTCTTTGATGTTTTTGGGGTTGCCTTGGCGCACCACCAGCACGATGGTGGAGGTGTAGGGGGAGCTGTTCAGCGGAAGGCGCTTTTGCCAGTCTTTGGGAATCCAGCCGCCGTTTTTGTGCAGTGCATCGGTATCACCAGCCAGTGCCAGGGTGGCCACGTCGGCGTCCAGCCCGTCGATGATGGAGCGGGCCTGTTTGCCCGAGCCGCCGTGGCTTTGTTTGACGTTCACATCCTGCCCGGTTTTGGCCTTCCAATGTTTCGCAAACGCGGCGTTGTATTCCACATACAGCTCGCGGGTGGGGTCGTAAGACACGTTGAGCAGCGTGACCGGGGCGGGCGTTTGGGCCAATGCCAGGGTGACCGTGGCGGCCAGGCCCGTGGCGACAGCCAGGCGGGTGAATTTGTTGGTGACGCGTTGGATGAAAAGGCGGCGGGTGGTCATGGGGTTCCTTTCGTTAACCGTTCGATGGCCCGAATGGTGAAAGCAACCCCAAATAAAGGGAAATACTGAGATTTCAGTTGTTTATGACGGAATGATCTGAAGCAAGCCGCACATCGCTCTTGAATATCAGTGATGGCTTAATTTTTTGCTGCACGGTAGTTTTTGGATGTACAACATACCCCCCACCTGTATCAGAACGCGGCAGCTTTTCCCCCAAACACCATGAGCAAACCCATTTTTCAATTCGGCGAAGACATTGACGGCTATCCCATCAGGGTGCTGAACGAGCGGGCGGTGCGTGCCGCCGCAGGCCTGCTCTTCCTGGGGGCGGTGGTGTCGTTCTCCAACGCCATGATGTTGTCCAACTTCCAGCCCACCCGCTTCTTTGTGATGGTGTTCATCCTGGACATGGCCATCCGCGTGTTCGTCAACCCGTTGTACGCGCCCAGCATGATCGTGGGGGGGTGGATCGTCCGTTACCAAACGCCCGACTGGGTGGGGGCGCCGCAAAAGCGTTTTGCCTGGGGCATCGGGCTGGCGCTGGGCTTGGTCATGTTCTGGACCATGGGCGTCAACCAGATCGTCGGCCCCATCAACATGCTGGTGTGCGGCAGTTGCCTCACGCTGATGTTCTGCGAATCGGCCTTTGGCATCTGCCTGGGGTGCAAGGTCTACAACCTGTTCAACAAGGAAAAAGCCCAGCTCTGCCCTGGCGGCGTGTGTGAAATCCCGGCTGCGCCACCCAAGGGCCTGGGCCTGGGAAAAATGGCCGCCCTCGTGGTGTTTGTGGGCTACGCCTGGGCTGCAGGCCAATGGGTGGTGGCAACCAAACCCGTGGGCCTGAGCCAGTTTGACGACATGGCCACGCTTGAAGACATGGGTGTCAAAGGGGCCGACCAGGCCGGTGCCACCGCCGCACCCCCAGACCCGGCCGACGCAGAGCGCTGCAAAGTGCCTGCGTTTGCCAAGGCCATTGGCCACGAGGCGCAGTGGAAGCTCCACAACAATTGCAAATAAATCATTGTTCGTAGCTGAAAACCTATGTGCATCAAGCGCTGGGTGCCATTTTGATTGAATTTTTTCTGGAATTGAGGCTGGCATGACAACACACTCCCCATGGGGCCGCCGCGCGGCGATGGGCGTTTTGGGCCTGGTGGTGCTGGGCGGTATTGCATTTGTGTTGGTGCGCAACGGGCCGCTGGCTCCCGTCAAGGTGACGGTGGCACAGGTGGGCAAAGGCAGTGTCAGCGCGGCGGTGTTTGGCATTGGCACGGTCGAAGCCCGCCGCAGCTGGATGGTGGGCCCGACCGCCGCCGGGCGCGTGCTGCGTGTGGCGGTGGACGTGGGCGACACCGTGGCCCCCGGCCAACTGCTGGCCGAGATGGACCCGGTGGACCTGGAGCAACGCCTGGCCGCGCTCGACGCCTCGCTGGCCCGCGCCCGCAGCGCCCAGACCGCTGCCCAGGCCCAGGTGGCTGACGCTGCCGCCCGCCAGCAACTCAGTGCGGGCAACCTGCGCCGCAATGAAGACCTGGCGCGCCAGCAGTTCATCAGCCCTGGGGCCTTGGAAGGCCGCCAGCAGGAACTGGCCTCGGCCAGCGCCGCGCTCCAGTCCGCCCAGGCCAATGTGGCAGGTGCTGGCCAAGACTTGCAACGCCTTGCGGCCGAGCGCGCGGCGCTGGCCCAGCAACGTGCCAACGTGCGCCTGCTGGCCCCGGCCGCAGGCGTGGTGGCCACCCGCGACGCCGAACCCGGCACCACTGTGGTGGCAGGCCAGGCGGTGTTGCGGCTGGTGGACCCGGCCAGCCTGTGGGTCAAGACCCGCATCGACCAGGGCCGTGCCGCCGGACTGGCCGTGGGCCAGACTGCCCAAGTGGTGTTGCGCTCGCAGCCTGGGCAAGCACATGCCGCCAGCGTCGCCCGGCTGGAGCTGCTGGCCGATGCCGTGACCGAAGAACGCATTGCACAAGTGGCCTTCACCGCCGCGCCCCAAGGCGTGTCGGTGGGTGAACTGGCCGAAGTCACCGTGCAACTGCCCGCCACTGCCTCCGGCTTGCTGGTGCCCAACGCCGCCGTGCAGCGCCAGGCCAGTCAGGCCGGTGTGTGGCGGCTGGCGGCAGACGGCAAACCCGCCTGGGTGCCAGTGAAGGTGGGTGCCACCGGGCTGGACGGCATGGTGCGTGTGGACGCCGAAGGCATGGCTGAAGGTGACCGTGTGGTGCAGCACAGCCAGAAACCCGTGCAAGCTGGCATGCGCCTACAGGTGGTGGACGCACTGGTGCCTGCCGCCACGGCCGGGGCGGCGAAATGATCAGCCTGGCCGGTCGCGACATCCTGCACGGCTGGGGCAAGTTCGCCCTCACCGGGCTGGGGCTGGGCCTGTTGATCGGGGTGACGCTGTCCATGGCGGGCATTTACCGCGGCATGGTGGACGATGCTCACGCACTGCTTTACAACAGTGGCGCCGATGTGTGGGTGGTGCAAAAAGACACGCAAGGGCCGTATGCCGAATCGTCCAGTATCAAAGACGACGTGGTGCGCAGCGTGCGCGGCATGCCCGGTGTGGGCCGCGCCGCTAATATCAGTTACCTGACCATGCAGGTGCGCGGCGAAGACGGACAGGACGTGCGCGCCATGGTCGTGGGCTACGACAGCGACACCGAAGCCCCCCCGGGCAGCCCCGTGCATCTGGTGGCGGGTCGGCACATCACCCGCAGCCACTATGAGGCCGTGGCCGACGTGAAAACCGGTTTTCAGGTGGGCGAGCGCATCCGCATCAAGCGGCACGAATACACCGTGGTGGGGCTGGCGCGGCGCATGGTGTCTTCTGGTGGCGACCCCATGGTGTTCGTGCCGCTCAAAGACGCACAGGAGGCGCAGTTTCTGAAAGACAACGATGCGATCGTGAACGACCGTGCCCGCACCGCCGCCAACCCCGCCTTCAACCGCCCCGGCCAGCCCGGGTTGCTGGAAGCCGTGCAGGCGCTGCAAACCAGCAGCCGCAGCGTGAACGCCGTGCTGGTGCAACTGGCTCCCGGCGCCCAGCCGGATGAGGTGGCTGCCGAACTGCGCCGCTGGAAACACGTGAACGTGTTCACCCGCGCCGAGATGGAAGACATTCTGGTGGCCAAACTCATTGCCAACTCGGCCAAGCAGATTGGCATGTTCCTGGTGATTTTGTCGGTGGTCAGCGCCGCCATCGTGGCCTTCATCATCTACACCATGACCATGGGCAAGCTGCGTGAAATCGCGGTGTTGAAGCTCATTGGCACCCGCAACACCACCATCGCCGGGATGATCCTGCAGCAGGCCTTGGGCCTGGGGCTGATCGGGTTTGTGGTGGGCAAGGTGGCCGCCACGTTGTGGGCCCCGGCGTTTCCCAAATACGTGCTGCTGCTCACCAGCGATGCCGTCATCGGCTTTGCCGCCACCATGGGCATCTGTGCCCTGGCCAGCACCCTGGCCATCCGCGTGGCGCTGAAGGTGGACCCCGGAGCGGCCATTGGCTGAACCTGGCATGACCGCATCCACACCCCCCACCGGCGGCATCCTCATCGAAGGGCTGCGCAAGGTCTACGGCCAGGGCGACACCGCCGTGGAGGCCCTGAAAAACATCAACATGCAGGTGGCCCCCGGAGAGGTGGTGGGCCTGGTGGGCCCCTCCGGCTCGGGCAAAAGCACCCTGCTCAAGTGCCTGGGCGCCATCATCGAGCCCACTGCCGGGCGCATGACGCTGGGCAACGAGGTGATTTACGACAACGGCTGGCGCGTGAAAGACCTGCGTGCCCTGCGGCGCGACCGCATCGGTTTCGTGTTCCAGGCGCCGTACCTGATTCCGTTTCTGGACGTGACTGACAACGTGGCCCTGCTGCCCATGCTGGCCGGGGTGCCCAATGCCGCAGCACGCGCCCGTGCGCTGGAACTGCTGACGGCGCTGGACGTGCAACACCGCGCCAAGGCCCAGCCCAACCAGTTGTCGGGCGGTGAACAGCAGCGCGTGTCCATTGCCCGTGCGCTGGCCAACAAACCGCCGGTGATATTGGCCGACGAGCCCACGGCCCCGCTCGACAGCGAACGCGCCCTGGGCGTGATGCGCCTGCTCAACCAGTTGGCCCGTCAGGCACAAACGGCGGTCATCGTGGTCACACACGATGAAAAAATCATCCCCACCTTCAAGCGGATTTACCACATCCGCGACGGGCAAACGGTGGAAGAGGCGGGCGAGGGGCGGGCGCTGGACTGACGTCAGCCAAACGTTGGCAGGTTCGGTGTGACCACCGGTTTGCCCGCTGCAACCCAGGCGTCGTAACCACCGGCGATGGAGACCACGTTCAGGTAACCCATGGCTTGCATGCTGCAAGCCGACAGGGCAGCACGGCCGCTGGTTTTGCAGTACAGCACCACGGCCAGGTCGCGGCGCTCCAGCGCGGGGTTGCCCGACAGTTTGAATTCCAGCAACCCGCGTGGCAGGTTGACCGCGCCTTGCAGGTGGCCGGCGGCGTATTCGTCGGGCTCACGCACGTCGATCACCACGTCGGCCGCAGCCAAGACCGAATCCACCTGCGTCAGGGCGATTTCACGGGACTGGGCTTTGGCGGCCATCACGAGGTCGAGAGCAGTTTTCATGGGTGTTTGCCTTGCGGAAAAAGTAGCTGAGAAGTGAATACAGATAAGCGGTAGCGGGACGATTTATTGAAAATCAATGACCGGCGTGCAGTTTGTCGTGGATGCGCTTGGTGGTGCGCCACACGGCCCACAGCACCAGCGGCACCAGCGCACCGGCTGCCAGCTCGGGGTGAATGGGCAAGCCTGCTGCTTTGCCCGCTTTGCCCACGTACAACGCCAGGCTGATGACGTAATAGCTGATGGCCGCGATGGACAGCCCCTCCACCGTGCTTTGCAGGCGCAGTTGCAACTCTTGCCCACGGGTGAGCTTTTCCAGCAATTGCTGGTTTTGCGCTTCGGTGGCAATGTCCACGCGGGTGCGCAGCAACGCACTGGCCCGCGTGATGCGGCCTGACAGCGACGACAGCCGATGGGCCGTGGCCTGGACGGTGGCCATGGCGGGCGACAGTCGCCGGTTCATGAACTCGCCGATGGTCTGCGTGCCGGGCACAGCCTTTTCGCGCAGCTCGGCAATGCGTTGCAGCACGATGTTGTGGTACGCCTCGGTGGCGGCAAAGCGGTAGGCGTGGTTGGCCGTGGCCATTTCCACGCGTGCGGCCAGGGTCGCCAGCCGGTTGAGCATTTCGGGGTCTGACTGGCTGCCTTCCTCGATTTGCGCCGTGATCTCGGCCAGTTCCCGCTCGGTGTTGGTCAGGGTGGGCATGAGGGACTTGGCCACGGGCAGGCCGCGCAGGGCCATGAGCCGGTAGGTTTCCAGTTCCAGCAAGCGTTGCGAGACGCGTCCGGCCCGGGTTTCGGTGGTGTCTGGTGGGGCAATCACCAGCATGCGCTCAAAGCCGCTGGGGCGCAGCATGAAATCGGTCAGTGCCCACGAGTGGCCGTTGTTGCCCATGACGGACGCCACCAGGGAGTGGTCGCCCAGCCATGCACGGCCCTGCTCCATGGTGCTTTCCGTGTCGCGGGTGTCACCGTGAAGCATGGCAAGCTTGATGGCGGCCATGGTTTGCCCGGGAATGCCACTCAGCCAGTCAGCGGGCAGCATGAGGCCGGACAACAGTTCGGGGTCGGAGTTGCCCAGTTGCGCGTGTTCGGGCAAGGGTTGGACGATGGAGTACCGGGTGAATTCGCTGTGGCGCTCCCACTTGACGGTGTGGTTGTTGTAGCGCAGGCGAAGAAAGTTCTCACCCAGGTCTGCCAGGGCCAAGTTTTGCTGGCCCGGCAACTTTTGAAGGTGTGCCAGTTCGTCTGCGCGGGTGATGCCGTCGTTCAGCACCGCCACATACACCACCAGCGCGGGCAGGCGGATGCGGGCCGAGGGCCGCGCGTGCACTTCGTTGTGCAGGGTCTGGCGCAAGCCTGCGTCTGCAGGCAGGTACACAGGCCCGCGCTCGGCAGGCGGGGTGGGTATGGGGGTGGTGGACTGGGGCAGCATGGCGTTATTTTCCCGTCAATTGGACGGGGCGCCTTCAGGCTCAGAACGCCAGGGTCTGCACGCCGGGTTTCAGCAGGTGGGCGGCCACGTCGGCGGGGTTGGCGGCGGTCACACCCGCAATCAGGTCGGTCGCCACTTTGCCACTGTTTGGCAGGTAGAGGGCGCACACCTCCACTTTGGCTCCGGCCTTGATCACGCCCTGCAGCATTTGCTGAGGTGTCACGTTGCGGGGCTTGAGGCTGGGCATCTCTTTGCCGTTCACGGCGATGTCGGCGGCGGCGTCGCACAACAGCACGCGCACGTTGGCTTTTTGCTCCAGGGCCTGACCGGCGAGCACCAGGCCAGCGCCTTGAGCCATGGCGTTGCCGCTGTGGATGTTGACGAACAGGTCGGTCGCTTGGGCGGACACAGCAGCGGCCAGCAGGGTGGCGGCGAGGGCGAACTTCTTCATGGAAAACTCCTTGGGGTTTGAAAAACTGGGAACGAAACGGCTGATGCGGGCGCGGCGTTCAGCGGGCCAGCGCGGTGCGCAGGTCGGCTTCGCTGGTGGCGTAGGCCACGCTGTGCACCACGCCATTGACGAGGCTGATGAGGGTCACGCTGTCGGGTTGCCGTGGCCAGGTGGCCAGCGTGGGTTCTTCCAGCGATACGCCTACCTTGAACGGCATTTCGCGCAGTGAGGGCAGGGCAAACATGCGGGTGGCAAAGCCTGGCATCTTGCTCATGTCAGCCACGTAGGCGGCATGGCGTTGGGCCAGGAAGTCTTTGGGTTCTTTCTCCAGTACGGCTTGCACCAGGTTGGAGGCTTTGCGTCCGGATGCCAACAGCACCAGTCGGGTGTCGGCACCCAAGGTCCATGGCTGGTCGTGCTGGTCTTTGAGCTTGAGTGCGGGCAGGGGGCGGCCTGTGGTCACATGCGCAGCTGTGGCGGCGGTTGTCTGGGCAAGAGCGGTGGCGGGCAGCCAGTGGAGCGTGGCCAGTGCCAGGGCTGCGGCTGCCAGCAAGGGGCGGGTCACGTTGAAAAGCGTCATGGGGTGTGTGTTGAAAAAAAGTTCAGGCCAGAGCGATGGCTTTGCGCTTGAAGATGCCGCCGACCAGAAATGCGCCAAACGGCACAAATGCCGCGACCAGCAGCAGCACGGTTTCCCGGGCGCTCAGGTGACCGGCACCGGTGTTGCGCAACACCAGTGCGGCGTACAGCAGAAAGGCTGCGCCATGAATGGGGCCCATGACAGACACGCCCAAGGGCCAGCCTGCCAGGCGTTTGAGCGGCACCGCGATAAACAGCAACAGCAGAAGCGTGGCGCCTTCACCCAGAGAGGCCAGGCGAAGGGTGCGCAGGCTGGTCAGCGCGGCGGAGGGGTTGGTTTGGTCAGACGGCATTGAGTGGAAGCTTCAGGTAGCGGATGCCGTTGTCTTCGGGCGGGGGTAACTGCCCCGCGCGCATGTTCACCTGTACCGACGGCAGGAGCAGCACGGGCATGGACAAGGTGGCATCGCGTGCGGTGCGCATGGCCACGAACTCAGCCTCGGAAACGCCAGAGTGCACGTGCACGTTGCCTGTTTTCTCGGCGGCCACGGTTGTCACGCACTGAGCTTCGCGCCCCTCGGGCGGGTAGTCGTGGCAGAGGTACAGCTCGGTGCTGTCGGGCAGAGACAGCACCTTTTGGATGGATTGGTACAGCGTGGCCGCACTGCCACCGGGGAAGTCACAGCGTGCGGTGCCGTAGTCGGGCATGAAAAGGGTGTCGCCCACAAAGGCCACGGTGCGCACGGGGTCGGTGCTGTGGTCGGTGATGACATAGGTCATGCATGCGGGGGTGTGGCCCGGGGTGTGCAGGGCACGTGCCGTGAGACCGCCGATGTGGAAGCTGTCACCGTCGGACAGCAGGCGGTCGAACTGGCTGCCGTCGCGCGCGAAGTCGCTGCCGGCGTTGAACAGCTTGCCGAACACGTTTTGTACCGTGGTGATGTGTGAGCCAATGGCCAGTTGCCCGCCCAGTTTCTGTTGCAGGTAGGGCGCTGCGCTCAGGTGGTCGGCGTGGACATGGGTTTCCAGCAGCCATTGCACCTGCAGTTTCAGTTCACCCACGCGGCGAATCAACACGTCTGCACTGGCGGTGGATGTACGCCCCGACTTTGGGTCGTAGTCCAGCACGCTGTCGATCAGCGCGCACTGACTGCTGGCCTGGTCCCAGACGATGTGGCTGAAGGTAGAGGTGGCTGGGTCGAAGTGCGACTCGATGTGCATGCGGGCAGTGGCTGTCATGGCGGTTGAGGCGGTGTAAAAAAGCAAGGAGCCAAAGCTCCTTGCAAGCTCTGACTCAGAGCGACTTTGTGGAGTAATACCAGTCGGTGGTGTTGTAACCCTCGCTGGCGCGCTTGGCCACGGCTTCGGCGGTTTTGGGCGGCGGCACGATCACGTCGCAGCCAGGGGTCCAGCCTTCGGGGGTGGCGATTTTGTTGGCGTCGCTGGTCTGCATGGCTTGCAGCAGGCGCACGAACTCGTCAATGCTGCGGCCGTTGCTCATGGGGTAATACACCATGGCGCGCAGGATGCCGTTGGGGTCGATGAAGAAGGTGGCGCGCACGGCCTGTGTGTCGGCAGCACCGGGGTGCACCATGCCGTAGGCGCGGGCCACGTCCATCTTGATGTCTTCGATGATGGGGAAGCTGATCTCCACACCGAACTTCTCCTTGATGTTCTGCGTCCAGGCCAGGTGGGAATACAGGCTGTCGATGGACAGGCCGATCAACTCGCAATTCATGCTGCGGAAGGTGTCGGCGTGTTTCTGGAAGCCGATGAACTCGGTGGTGCACACGGGCGTGAAGTCCGCAGGGTGCGAGAACAGGATGAGCCACTTGCCCTTGTAGTCGGCCAGGCAGCGGTCGCCGTGGGTGGTTTTGGCGTGGAAGGTGGGCGCGGCTTCGTTGAGGCGGGGGAAAGAAACGGTCTGGTCCATGGTGATCTCCGGTGGGTTGAAGAAAAAAATTGACTTGCTTGGGTCGATTGATGTTTGCAATCGATGTCTGCAGTTTACATACCCCGTGGGGTATTTTGCATGGTTTGTTCCTATCGTGCCCATAGCCCTGTGCGGGTCCGGGTCTTCAGCGTGTGGCGACTTTCCCTTGCATGGGCAGATCAGCGTAGTAGGTGGCCAGGGCCTCTATTTCGCTGCGGCTGAGTTTCTTGGCAAAAGCGGCCATGCCTTTTGCGCTGTCGTTGTGGCGCACACCGCTCTGGTAGTCGAGCAGGGTGCGCACGAAGTACAGCGGGTTTTGTCCGGCCAGGGCTGACGCTTCCAGCTTGCCACCCTGGCCCACCACTCCGTGACAGCTGGCGCAGGGGGTCAGCAGGCGCGACTTGTCGCCGTGGCGCACCAGGGTGTCGGCGGGCACATCCCGGGCGGTGGCGACGGGCTGTGGCCGGGGCGTGCCGTCGGCCCTCGGGGCGGGCAAGGAGGCGTAGAACGCGGCCACGTCAGCTATTTGCTGTGGGCTCATCATCACGGCGATGTCGTGCATCAGCTCGGCCCGTTTGCCCTCCAGACGGCGTTTGTCCTGATAGTCCAACATCATTTTGGCGGTGTAGGCGGCGCGCTGGCCGGCCAGGTGCGGCCAGTTTTGCGTGGGTGCCACGCCTGCGTCTCCGTGGCACGAGGCGCAAAACAGCTGGTCGTGCACTTTCTGGCCTGCTGCGGCGTCACCGCGTGGCAAAGCAGCCAGTGCGGTGCGCAGGCTGGCTGGGGTCCAGGCGGGGGCGGCCGTGGCGTGCGCGTGACCGCTGCTGGCCTGGGCAATTTTCTTGGCTGATGGCGTGGCGGGCTCCGTTGCCCAGGTGGGGGCTGACAACAGCGCTGTCAGCACGACGGCCCCCAGCAGGCGGGCTACTTCGGCCAGCGGCGACAGGTGTGTGCGGTTCGGGTCGGATGTCATGCGAAGCAGTCCTCGGTGAAGGTGCGCAGCCAGGCTTGCTGGTAACGGGCCCCAAGCTTGATTTGCGCGGGCGTGGCGTTGAGCGGCAGGTAGCGCTCGGTGCCGTTGTCGCGGGTGATTTTTCCGTCCTTCAGGCGAAACACGTCGGCCACGAACAACCCGTAGTCTTTGCCCGCCAGGGCGTAGCAGGTGTTTTCCCACACCGGGTTGGCGTCGGGTGTGCGCCCAGCCAGTTCCTCGATGATGGCGCGGGCCACCACTTTGGCCTGCGTGTTGGCCGAGAAACCGCTCTTGGGCATGGCATCGGCCACGCTGGCGTCGCCGATCACGTGTACATGCGGGTGCAACGTCGATGCAAAGTTGTGCCTGTGCACAGGGCACCAGCCGGTGCCGTCGGTCAGGCCCAGGGTGAAGGCCAGTTGGCCCGCTTTCATGGGGGGAATGACGTTGATCACGTCGGCCTTGATGTCCTCGGCCTCGGTGCTGATGCGCATGGCCTTGGCATCCACCTTCAGGGTGCGCCCGCCGTCTTTGCCGCGCACCCAGGTCAGGTTGCCGGCGGTGGCGTGTTGGGTCACCTCGACCTGGGAGGACATCTTCTTCGCGTAGTCGTCGGGCAGGTTGAAGTTGTACAGGCGGTTCCAGCCCAGCAACATGGTTTCGTCGGTGACGAAGCTGTCTTTGGGGTCAACGATGATGACCTTGGCGCGCGGGTTGTGCTTGGCAAACCACTCGGCCATCAGGGCTGCGCGTTCGTAGGGGCCGGGTGGGCAGCGGTAGGGGTTGGGCGGCGCGGCCAGCACAAAGGTGCCGCCCTGGCGCATGCCCTGCAACTGTTTGGCCAGCAGTGCCGTCTGGGCACCCGGAATCCAGCCGGATGGCACGCGGCTGTTGGCCACCTGTTCGCTGTAGCCGGCATACGCGCTATACATGAGCTGGATGCCGGGGCTCACGATGAGGCGGTCGTAGCGCAGCTTGCGCCCCCCGGCAGTGGACACGGTGTGCGCCTGCGGGTCAAAACCGGTGACGGTGTCGAATACGAAGTTCACGCCATAGTTGCGGGCCAGCTTGTCGTAGCTGACGTTCAGTTCGCCCATGGTGGCGTGCCGGTTCAGCACCTCGCTTGAACCATACGGGCGGATGTAGGTGCGGTTCTTTTCGATGACCGTGACCTTGAGCGCCGGGTTCATCAGCTTGAGGTATTTGGCAGCTGTGGCACCGCCCACGCCGCCACCCAGCACCACCACATGCCCAGCGGCCGGTGTGGCGGCCATCAGGCCCAGGGGCGAGCCCAGCAGGCTGGCGCCCGCGGTGGCTTGCAAGACGTGTTGCAGCCAGTCGCGGCGGCTGACATGAGAGGTATTGACTGAATTCATGGCTGGCCCTTGTCGGGCGCAATGCCCGTGAAATACACGCCCATGGCGCGAAGCTCGGCATCGCTGAAACCGCGTGCCACGTGGCCCATCAGGGTGGCGGGGCGTTTGCCCTCACGGAAGGCGACCATGGTGTTGACGAACTGGTCGGTGGGCATGCCCGCCAGGGGCATGAAAAACTCGTCGCCCAGGCGGCCTTGGGTGCCGTGGCATGCGGCGCAGGTGTGCGCCAGCATCTCGCCCGCCAGCGCGGGGGCACCAGCCGGAGTGTCAGAGGTTGTAGTGGACTTCTGATTGCTATCAAGCGCTGGAGCACTTTTTGGTTCCATATTGTGGGCCACGGTGCGTGCAGCGATGCTGAGCACGGCGGTGCCGCCCAGCACGACGGCCAGGGCCCAGGCTGCAACAGCGACCAGGGGTTTGCGCGGAGTAGAGGTGTTCATGTTCAGCGTGCCCACACAAAGAAGCCAACGGCGAAATACGCCACGGTCCAAAGCACCAGCAGGCCGATGGCCGCGTTGCCCAGGCGGTTCAGCGCGGGGCTGGGGGTGTAAGTGCCTTGGGTTTGACCGGCCTGCCAGGCCACGGTCAGCAGGTAGCCCATGGTCACCGCGCCCAACACCCCAAAGGTGCTGAAGAACAGGCCGGTGCTGTACCAGTCCATGTTGATGCGGTAGTCCAGCGCGTCGTAGCCGTGCACGCCGCGCAGGGTCACAAAGCGCAGCACTTCGCGCACGGCACCCACCACGATCAGCGCCACTGCGCCCACGCCAAACACGGCGTAGCCCCACAGGCCGTCGTCGATGCGTTTGCCCAGCAAACGGGGCAGGGCCACGGTGGCCAGCAGACACGCCAGCGCCAGAAACACCCATGGCGATGTGGCAAACCAGGCCATTTTGTCGGGCAGGGTGGCCATCCACAGCGCACCCAGCAGCACCGACACCACACCGCCGATCACCATCAGTCGGTGGGCCAGGGGTTGTAGCCATGCGAGGTACGCCGCATCAGGATTTGCGCTGCCCTGCAGGTAACGGCGGTAGGCGTACAGCCAGGCACCGGTCACGGGTGCCGACAGGGAAATGAAAAAGCCAAACCGGGGCAGGTGCCAGTAATGCAGACTGCGGCCGGACGGGTCCACCACTTCGTTGGGGGCATACCACGCCATCCACTGCTCGGGGAACAGCATCTGGTTGGTCAGGCTGTGGACGATGAAGCCGACCAGCAGCAGCAGCGCCAGCGAGGCCACCATCCAAATGCCACCCCGGCCACCGTCCTGCTCGATGTCGTGGTTCTTCCAATAGAACATGTACATGGCGATGTAGCCACCGATCAGTATCACGATGAAACCGATCACCCACCAGGCGGACAGCACGTTGGACGTGTACCAGAACGGGTCGTACACCACCTGCACAAACAGCAGCGGTGCAACACCCAGCACGATGGCCACAGACACGGCAATTTTGGAGGTGCTCAGCATGGCAGCCGCCAGCCGCCGCCAGTGCGGGCTGGCGCTGAACGCGCCGCGCAGCGTGAGGGCACCGGCCCCCAGCATCACGTGCACGGCGGCCAGGTGCAGGGCCAGGGTCAGCACACCCAGCACCAGAAACACGATGGGGTGGGATGGAATGCCTGCGGGGTCGCGCAGGGCGTAGAGCATGTCAGGCGTCATGGCTTATTCCTTGGCCAGGGCGGTGACCGCCGGGGCAGGGGTGTTCAGGGTGCCGATGAAGGCGGCCAGGGCGCGCGCCTCGTCGTCGTTCAGCGGGATTTGCGGCATGTACAGCGTGTTGCCGGTCGACAGCGCGGCTTGCAGGTACTCGGCCACCTCGGCCTCCCTGCTGCTGGCCGTGAAGTAGTTCTTCAGCGGGCGGATGCCTGTGGCGCTGAGCGAGTGGCAGTTGCTGCAGGTGGTCAGGGCCAGCAGGCGCCCCGCTTCCACCCGGTTGCCGTCGTGGATGGTGCGCATGGCCTCGGGCACAAACACCTGGGTCTTGAGGAAACCATGGGCTTCAATCTTGGGAATGTCTGAATGGATGCCCATGCCCGGCACATCACGGCCCAGCACCTGGTTCGAATACACATATTGACCGGCCACCCACGGTTTGCGGATGGATTCGCGCGCCACCTCTTCGGGCCACAGGCCAAGCACCAGCAGGGCGACCGTCATCACCGCTGCGCCACTGGACACCAGGGCACGGGGTTGCACCAGCGTGAGCGCAAAGTACGCCACCGTGCCCGCCAATATGGACAGGATGGCGGTGGGGAACCAGGCGGGCAGCCTGTTTTGCAGCACCACGGCGGCCTGTTCAGGCAGCGTGCCCAGGTACCACTGGAACATGGCGGCACCGGCAATGGCCGAGCCTATGCCCAGCCACGCCAGCTTGGCAGCCACGTCTTTCTTGAAGGCAGGGTCGTCAAAGCGCGAGGCCACGATGCCGCCCACCACCGCAGTCATGGTGAACATGAATGCGGTGCGCATGCCCAGCTGGGCAAAGGTGTTGGGACCGTAGAAGGCGTTGAGCACGCCACCGGTTTCATACCAGTCGGCTTTGCCGGGCCACATCATGAAACTGAGAATGCCCACGATCACCAGCATGGTGGTGTAGCTGGTCAAGCCAAAAATCACCGACACCTTCAGGTGCGTGCGTGCGTCCAGCCGCTGGGCCAGGTACACCAGCATGTACACACCAATGACCTCGATGACAAAAAACACCCACTCGGTCGCCCACATCCACACAAAGCTGTGGATCAGCGCGGAAATGCCGCGCGGGCTGGCCACCGTGGTGCTGTACCAGATGCCGGGGCCGGTGATGGAGCCCAGCACGTAGCTGAACACCAGCAAAAACACGCCGTAACGCCGGATGAACTCCAGCAGGTCAGACCGCTGGTGGCGGTGGGCGTAGTGCGCCAGAAACGCGAAAAAGATGGCGGCGCCCACCGATGTGTGCGAGAACAGCACGTGGATGGTGGCAATCAGGCCAACGATCCAGCCGCTGCCCAAGCCTGGTTCAAACCAGGTGGGGTACAGGCCGATAAGGTCCATGGGGGTGTCTCCAGTGTCTTGCTGCAGCGCGCACGGCCGGGATGGGCAGGGTGGTGCGGGCAGCGTCGGAGGCTGTTTATCAATATGTGTGCCAACGTCCCGGCGCCTCCGTTACCCCCTGAAACCTGCATCTGATGGGGAAAAAGCCACGGTTTGGCCGGTTTTGGAGTGTGTGTGTCTGCCAGAAATGGCAGTATTTGGCGTTGGGGTGGCGTTTCGTCGCGTCGATGGGTTTTTGGTGGACTGCCAGATGTGGCGTGATTGCAATCGCGAAAAAAACGGGGGTTTTGTACTTTTTTTCTAAAGATTGCCTTCAAACGGCCGATGAACTAACCGAAACGATGGTTGTGCCCCGGGTGCAGCTGTCAAAAGGAGAGTTGCCATGTTGACCATGCCGAATGTCAGTTCCACACCTGTTGCAGTACCTCGCCCATCGCTGGTGGTTGAGGCCGTGCGCCCGGTTGCCACACCCCGCGCCATCGAGCCCACCACGGCGGTGAGCGAGGAGCGGTCGCGCGCTGAAAGCTCTGTGCCTGACTCTTCCTCTGCGGTGTCGGCAGTGGTCTACACCCAACAAGGCGCTGTGCCCAAACGCCTGGAGCGGGGTTCCGCTGTTCCTGCGCAGGTTGCGTCGCAAGAAGCTGCGCCCCGGGAAGAGCCACCTGCCGAAAAGTCTGAAATCCAGAAAGCGATGGAGACGCAGATCAAGGATCTGCTGTCGAATGTCTGGAAGGCCAGCGCCAAAGCCGTCGATTTTTTGCTCCAGCGACAAACCCAGGCCGAACGAAGCCAAAAGCTTCCCGGTGCACTGGAGGCTGCAGCGATTCTGGGCAGTGGTGCCAACAGCAAACTCGTTGTCAAGCCGTCTGGTCTTCCCAATCCGGCTGCAGGGGCCAAGTCGGAACCCGGCACAGTGTCTTACTCACCCCAGGGCGGGCGATTGTCTGAGCGGTCTGTGTCGGCTGGTCAGCTCATTGACGTGCTGGCCTGAGGGAGGCCCGAGACGGCAGGCCTCCTTCGTTGGGAAGTACCGGAAGCTACTGGCCTCAGATGCGGTGACGCACCCCCGTACCGCCCAACGCCAACCGCTCCAATAGCGCAGTTGCAATCTGCTTGAGTGGCAACACTTCGTTGGCCGCGCCAGCCTGTATGGCCATGCGTGGCATGCCAAACACCACACATGACGCTTCGTCCTGGCAGATGTTGTAGCTGCCGGCATCACGCATCTCTTTCATGGCCAATGCGCCGTCTCCACCCATGCCTGTGAGCATGATCCCGTAAGCATTGGGCCCCAGCACCTTTGCCGCAGACTTGAACAGGACTTCTACAGAGGGTTTGTGCCGGTTCACTGGCTCGGTGTCTTCCACCACCGCCACATAGTTCGAGCCGCTGCGGTCGATGCGAAACTGTTTTCCACCTGGCGCGATGTACGCATGGCCCGGCAAAATGCGTTCGCCATGACTGGCCTCCTTGACGCTGATGCGGCACAGGGAGTCGAGTCTGGCCGCGAAACTGGTGGTGAAACCGGGCGGCATGTGCTGGGTGATGACGATGGCAGGCGAGTCGGCAGGCAGTGGTACCAGCACTTCGCGGATGGCTTCTGTACCGCCCGTGGAGGCGCCGATGCAAATCACCTTCTCAGTCGAGACCCGGCCCAGCGGCGCACGGGATGGTGTGACAGGTGCCTGGGGTGCCACTGCAGCCACCGGCTTGGTGGTCCCCACAGGCAAGTCAGCGGAGTGTCGCTTGACGTGTGCGCTGGCTGCAGTGCGGATTTTGTCGACGATTTCGCTTGACAGTTCTTTCAGCCCGGATGACACGCCGATGCGTGGCTTGGCAACGAAGTCCACCGCACCCATTTCCAAAGCGCGCATGGTGATTTCGGCCCCTTTTTCGGTGAGGGTTGAGACCATCACCACAGGCATGGGGCGCAAGCGCATCAAGCGAGACAGGAAGTCGAGCCCGTCCATGCGCGGCATCTCGACATCGAGGGTGATGACATCGGGGTTGAGCTCGCGGATCATTTCTCGGGCCACCAACGGGTCGTTGGCCGCCCCGATGCACGTCATATCGGGCTGTTGATTGATGATTTCGGTCAGCAGACTGCGCACCAGCGCCGAATCGTCTACCACCACAACCCTGATTTTCGCCATCCATCCACTCCGTCAGAAAAGATCCACCGACCCACCCGCCGTGGTTTTGGCCAATGCCACCACGTTGCCACGGCGTTCCGTGGACTCCAGCGTTTCAGGGTGGGAATGGGCCAGTCGTTTGACCATGGCCTTGCCACTGGTCGGAAAAAAACACACTTTGCGCGGATAAATATCCAGCACGTCTTTGGATAAAACCGTGATGTGCTCCGTGTGCAGGTAGTCCATCACAAATTTGGTGTTGCGCTCACCCACATTCATGGTGGTGAAGCCCGCCATGACCTGTCCGCCACCGAACACCTTGGCTTGCATCGACTCGCGTCTTGCGCCCAGCTTGATCATCTCGTTGATCAGCAACTCCATGGCGTAGGAGCCGTAGCGCCCCGAAGTATCGGAGCTGTCGCCGTCGGGCAGCATGAAATGGTTCATGCCGCCCACGCCAGATTTGGCATCCCAGATGCAGGCGGCAATGCAAGAGCCCAGCACCGTCATGATCACGATGTCAGTGTTGGCCACGAAGTATTCACCCGGCAGCACTTTCACCGCGTCGGACTGGAAATGGTGGTCAAAGAAAAAGAAAGATGCTTCGCCGGGTTTGCGTGACTGCCGACGCAGTGCAATCAGCGAGTCGCTTTTCTGGAGCCCGCTGTCAGGGCTGTTTCGGGGGTTGCCCGGGTCCGTCGCGCGCCGGTTATACACGTTCATAAACCGTCTTTCCACGCAGAGTGAACAGGGTTTTGGCGTCGGTGAAATTCTCGGCATGCCCAACGAAGAGCAATCCACCGGGCTTCATGTTTCGGTGGATGCGCTCCAGCACACGTCGTTGGGTGGCCGCATCGAAATAAATCATCACGTTCCGGCAGAACACCAAATCGAACGGTTCCCGAAACGGCCAGTTGTCCTGGATGAGGTTGACCGTGAAGAACTCAATGTGTTTTTGCAACTCGCCACGGACACGCACGTATCCACCATTGCTGCCCTTGCCCTTCAGGAAGTACTTGCGCAGGTGTTCGCTGTCGAGGCCCTTGACGTTCTCGGATTTGTAAATGCCTGCCGCTGCCGTTGACAGCACTTTTGTGTCGATGTCGCTGCACTGCAGCGTGTAGGTCGCATTGGCGCCCAGTGTGTCCAACACCGTCATGGCGATGGAATATGGCTCCTCGCCCGTCGACGCTGCACTGCACCAGATGCGCGGAGCACTGCTTGGGCCCATCTTCTTCAGCCGTTCAGACAGGATCCCAAAGTGATGTTGCTCCCTGAAAAACGCCGTCAGGTTGGTGGTGAGTGCATTGATGAACTCTTGCCACTCGGCTCCATCGTGTTTTTCCAGCCAGTCCAGATACGACTTGAAGCTTTCGTGCCCGGTGTCGCGGAGCCGACGGGAAATCCGGCTGTACACCATCGCATGCTTTCCATCGTGCAGGCTGATCCCTGCACGTTGGTAAATCAAGGCCTTGATGCGTGCAAAGTCCTGGTCGCTCCAGATGAACTCCCGCCCTTGTTCAAGCGGTCCGTTGTCTTCACTGGCGGGCCCGTTTTTTTTCATGAGGACGTTAGCGGTGTGCGTGTAGATGGTCAGGCTGGCAATTCGTGGAGAGTCACCAGCCGGGTCCGGTCAGTGACGGGAACGGCGAATGAGTCCGCTGGTATCGAGAATGAGTGCCACTTTGCCGTCGCCCAGAATCGTGGCACCCGACACGTTCGGGACTTTGCGGTAATTGCTTTCCAGGTTTTTGATCACCACCTGCTGTTGACCCAGCAGTTCATCGACCATGACAGCCACCCGAGAGCCTTCGGCCTCAATGACCACCATGATGCTGTTGGCGTTGGCGTATTCGTGCCGTGGCACCTCGAACACACGTTCAAGCTCGATGACCGGCATGTACTCGTCTCGGACCTTCACCAGTTGCGCACCTTGCGCCACCGTGTTGATCTCGTCGGGTTTGACCTGGAACGATTCGACCACGGACGACAGAGGCAGGATGTACACCTCGTTGCTGACCCGGACCGACATGCCGTCCATGATGGCCAGCGTGAGTGGCAGGCGAACGATCACCTTCATGCCAATTCCCTCGCGGGACTCGATTTCCACGGTGCCGTTCAGCGCCGCAATGTTCTTCTTCACCACATCCATGCCCACACCGCGTCCGGACACGTCGGTCACCACTTCGGCGGTGGAGAAACCGGGTGCAAAAATCAGCATCCAGGCTTCTGCATCGGTGATGTTGTCGGCAACCTCGATGCCTTTTTCGCGGGCTTTGGAGATCAGTTTGTCTTTGTTGAGTCCGCGGCCGTCGTCCTTGACCTCGATCAGGATGGACCCACCCTGGTGGGATGCGGACAACGTGACCGTTCCATGCTCGGGCTTGCCCTTCGCTGCGCGGATATCAGGCATTTCGATGCCATGGTCGCAACTGTTGCGTATCAGGTGCGTCAGGGGATCGGTGATTTTTTCGATCAGGCCCTTGTCGAGTTCCGTGGCCTCACCGTGGGTGATCAGTTCGACTTTCTTGCCTAGCTTGCCAGCCAGATCGCGCAGCATGCGAGGGAAGCGGCTGAACACGACCGACATTGGGATCATGCGGATCGACATGACCGATTCCTGCAAATCGCGTGTGTTGCGGTCCAGGTCGGCCAGCCCTGCCAGGAGTTGCTGGTTCATCACAGGATCGAGGGCCCGGCTGTTCTGCGCGAGCATGGCCTGTGTGATCACCAACTCTCCGACCAGGTTGATGAGTTGATCCACCTTGCTGACAGACACCCTCAGGGTTGAGGACTCCAGTTGGGCTGCCTGTGCAGCGGGCTTGGCATCGGCCTTGACCGCTGCAGGCGCTTGTTTGGCCGCTGCGGGCGCGGCGGGTTCTGGCTGCGCTGGCGCCTTGACCGCTTGGACCGGAGCAGGCGCCGGGGCTGGCGCACTGGCAGGGAGGTCATCGAACAACCCGAAACCTGCGTCCTGCTTGAGTGTCTCGCGACCCGGAGCAGCAGCAGGCGCGGCAGCGTCCAGGTCCACGATGGAAATGTTCTCTTTGGCCACGTGGAAGGCAAACAGGTCGATCAGGTCGCCATCGCTGGATGTTGTCTCTACCGCAAACACCCGCTTCGACGTGTCGTCTGTCGGAACTGTTTGGATGGTTCCCAAGCCAACAATGTCGCGGAACAGATCGACGATCGCATCGGCCTGCTCGGGGTGGTCCAGCGGCCCGACGTGGATTTCGAGTTTGCGTTGTCCGCCCGCGCTTTTGGGGGCAGCTGCGGCAGCCACAGCCGGTGCAACAGGGGTTGGTGCCGGGGCGGGTGCGGGCGCAGCCTTGGGAGCTGGAGCCGCCGTGGGTGCCTGGCCCGAGGCCAACACCCTGATTCGCTCCACCAGACCACTGGTTTCAGGGGCCGCCGCATCTGAACCCTGGTGTCGTGCCAGCAGGCCACGCAAAGCATCGGAAGACTCCAGCAATACATCCACCATGGCGGAGGTGGGCTGCAGTTCGTGCCGCCTCAGTTTGTCCAGCAAGGACTCCATCTGGTGAGTCAGTTCGGCCACATCGGCAAACCCGAACGTGGCCGCTCCGCCTTTGATCGAGTGTGCACATCGAAACACAGCGTTCAACTCTTCGTCGTCTGCTGTTTCCAAGTCCAGGTCCAGGAGCATTTGCTCCATCTGATCGAGGTTTTCACCCGCCTCTTCGAAAAAAATCTCGTAGAACTGGGAAAGATCAATTGATCCGCCGGAGCTGTGGTTGTCTTGCATGGATGGCCCCATATAAACCGCCTGAAGAAAATAGCTGTCCGATTAAACGGTCAGCGGATGACTTTCTGGATGATCTCAATCAAACGATTGGGGTCAAAAGGCTTGACCAACCAACCGGTTGCACCTGCCGCACGACCAGCTTGCTTCATCTGGTCGCTGGATTCTGTGGTGAGGATCAGGATCGGGGTGCTCTTGAAGTTGGGGTGTTCCCTCAACTTTTTGGTCAAACCCAATCCGTCCATCCTGGGCATGTTTTGATCCGTCAACACCAAATCAAAGAACTGTTCCTGGGCTTTTTCAAAGGCATCTTGTCCGTCGACTGCCTCGACCACCTTATAGCCAGCTCCCGTGAGCGTGAAGGAGACCATCTTCCTCATGGAAGCCGAATCGTCCACCGCCAGAATTGAATGCATAAAAATAAGCTCCGTGTACCTGCGTTGATCGGGGGGCTGGCTGTATCAGAACAACTCTATAGAGCCAGCGTCCATCTCGCTTTGCGTGACGGGGTTTGGTTTTGGTGGGACCACTTCAATGCCTGATCCCTGCTCTTCATCATCGTCCAGGCCCATCGCCTCTTCGGCCAGTTTGTATGCACACGCCTTGAGGATCTTGTCGGTATGAACCAGCAACTGGGAGGCCATGTCGTGGAACTGAAGCTCCGTGACCGCCAACTGCAGCGCGTTGCGAACAGTGGGCAACTCTGCGGGCCCATCCGTTCCGATGTGTGACAAGGCCTGATTGGCAGCACTGAACCGATCCATCAGGTTTTCGGTGGCATGGTCAAGCAGGCCGCCTAACCGTTGCAAGTCGTTCATCACGACCAGCAGGGAATCCTGCAGGTCAGCCACCGCAGCAACGGACAAAGCAACCTTGGGTTGGGTCTTCGGCATAGGCGGGTGTTTCTCAGATCAGGGCTTGTAACGCGTCCCACCAGGAACGCCTTTGCGATTCTTGCGCAAAAAATCCGCTTGTTCAGGTCCGGTCAGAAAGAAAAATGAGTGGTTTGGCAAAGCCCCGACAATACACACAGGCGAAAAGTTTGCCAAACGATGAATCCCGAGAATACAAGGCTTTTTCATGGGTCGATCGCTTAGAGCCCTTTACCTCCGTGGCGCCACATCGCCATCGCGCGCGCTGGCCGAACTGCTGGAGCGCGACTTTGACGATGTCAGTCTGATTGAGGTGGATTCCCTGAACCGGTTTCAAGAGGCCTCAGCCGAAGGCTTTGACGTGTTTCTGGCCGACTACGCCGTGGCAGGTGGTACGGGCGTCGACGCTTGGAACCTGTTGGAGCATGGGGACAATCCAGCCCCTTTCGTGATCTTGTCCCAAGATGACATGGGGGAGGCAGAGTCCATTGACGTGATGCGCAGCGGCGTCAGCGAATGTGTTTTCAAAGAAGATTTCCACCGGTTGGGCTATGTGCTGCAGAAGCTGCTCGAAGTGTGGGACGCCCGCCAGGCAAAAATGCAGGCCGACGCCGCGCTTGTCGTGTCTCGCAACCAATTGTTGCGCCTTACGCAGCAACTGCACGCCCGCATCGACGAAGAGCGCACTGCGGTTTCGCGGGAAATACACGATGACATTGGCGGTGCTTTGGCCGCAGTGAAGTTCGACCTGGCCTGGATTGCCCGGCGCACCACGGATACCGAGGTGACAGACCGCGTGCAGCAGGCAACAGCCACGTTGCAACAGGCATTGGAGGCCAGTCAACGCATCATGCTGAACCTGCGCCCCGCAATTCTGGATGAAGGCCTTGTGCCGGCGCTTCAGTGGCTGGTCAACACGTTTCAAAAAAGAACCGGAGCGGAGGTCGTGTTCCGTTGCGACAAAGATGCCCTCGAACTCGTCCCAGAGATCCAGACGGTCGCGTTCAGTGTGGTGCGCGAAGCGCTGACCAACGTCGTCAAGCACGCCCAAGCAACGCGGGTCCTGGTCGACGTCAGCGACCAGGAGGGTATCCTGACAGTCGAGGTGTCTGACAATGGCCGGGGTCTGGCACACAAGGCCCTGCAAAAGGAAACGTCTTTTGGACTGCTTGGCTTGCGAGAGCGTGCCCAGTCGGTGGGCGGCTGGCTTGATGTCAGCGATCAGGGCGCCGGGGTGTCGGTCATCCTGTCGGTGCCATTGGATGGACAAGTATTGGCCGAGTTGCCTGAGGACTCCGAATGATCAACGTCGTGCTGTGTGATGACCATGCCATGGTGCGCCGTGGCATCAAAGATGCCATTTCCGAAGCGGTCGACATCCGCGTGGTGGGCGAGGCCGGCAGTTATCCCGAGTTGCGGCAGCTCTTGCGGGATGTCCCGTGCGACGTGTTGGTGCAGGACTTGAACATGCCGGGCAGGGGCGGGCTGGAGGTGCTGGCAGCGCTGAAAGACGAGGGCTCGAAAGTCAAGACACTCGTGGTGTCCATGTATGCGGAGGACCAGTACGCCATCCGGTGTCTTCGCGCCGGTGCCATGGGCTACCTGAACAAGGCGGCCGAGCCGTCAGAGCTCATCCATGCCATACGGACATTGATGCAGGGGCGCAAATTCGTCACGCCCGAGGTGGCGCAAAAGCTGGTGGACAGCCTGGTGTCTCCCGAGGTGGAAGACCCTCACACCGCTTTGTCGGAGCGGGAACTGCAGACGCTGCAGAAAATGGCAGCAGGCCACAAACTGTCTGAAATTGCCGAGGAGCTGATGCTCAGCCCCAAAACAGTCAGTGTCTACCGCGCCAGGGTGTTGCAGAAACTTAACCTGACCAACAACGCGGAACTCACCGCCTATGCCATTCACCATGGCCTGATCTGAGCTTTCGGGGCGGCTTTACCGGGGCTCAGCTTCCTACAAACAACCCCGCGACCACCTTCATGAGGTTCAACATCGGTTGTTCAAGCATCGGAATGGTGAAGGCCATGCCCAGCAAGCCCGCAGACAGTGTCAATGGGAAGCCGATGGCAAAGACGTTCATCTGCGGTGCCACGCGCGACATGAACCCCAGCACGATGTTCACAAACATCAGGATGCCGATCATGGGCAGCGCAATCCACAGGCCATAGCTGAACATCAGTGCACCGAGTTCATGCAACTTCATGGCAGACAACTTCTCCAGAAAACCCTGGCCCAGCGGAAACGTGTCGAAGCTGGCCACCACCGTGTGGATCAGCAGCAAGTGGCCGTTGGTCACCACAAACAGCAGCATGGTGGTGTTGCCAAAAAAACGACCGACGGTGCTGGATTGGGAACTGGTGGCGGGATCGAAAAAACCGGCAAAGTTCAGCCCCATTTGCAACCCGATGACCTCTCCGGCCAATTCCACCGCTGAAAACACGATGCGCGCTGCCAGGCCGATAGTCAGCCCAATGACCACCTGCTGTGTGGCGACAGCCAAGGCCAGCGGATCGTTGAGTGAAATGACGGGCTGATTTGCCAAGCCAGGTTGCGCACACAGGGCGATGAAGAACGCTAGTGCTACGCGGGTGCGCGCACTCAATGAGCGGGCCGACAACACCGGGGCGCTTGTGAACAGAGCCAAGATGCGCAGGAACGGCCAGAAGACAGGTGTGACCCAGGCCATGATCTGCGCCTCAGTGAAGCCGATCATCTGATGACCTCAGGCCGCGAACGTTGGAATGGACTGCAGCGTTCGCCGGATGAACTCGACCATGGTGGTCAGCATCCAAGGGCCGGCAATGGCAAACACCACGATGGCTGCCACCAGTTTGGGTACGAACGACAGGGTGGCCTCGTTGATCTGTGTGATGGCCTGGAACAGGCTCACCACCAAACCCACGACCAGCGCCGTGCCCATGATCGGCGCAGACACCAGCAGCATCATGAAGAGGGCGTTTTGCGCCAGGGTCAGAACGGTGGTCGTGTCCATGGTGGCCTCAAGTGGCAAAGCTGGCGGCCAAAGAGCCCAGCAGCAGGTTCCAGCCGTCAGCGAGGACGAAAAGCATCAGTTTGAAGGGCAGGGCCACCAGCACGGGTGAAAGCATCATCATGCCCAGCGACATCAGCACGCTGGCCACCACCATGTCGATGACCAGAAACGGAATGAAGATCAAAAAGCCAATCTGAAACGCGGTTTTCAATTCGCTGGTGGCAAAGGCCGGCACCAGGACGCGGAACGGCGCTGTTTCCGGTGTCACGTCAGGCCCCAGTTTGGCAAGCCGAGCAAACAACTCAAAGTCAGATTGGCGGGTCTGCTTGAGCATGAAGCTGCGCATCGGTGCCTGTGCGGCCTCCACGGCTTGCTCAAAAGACAGGGTGTTTTTGGTGTACGGCAGGTATGCCTCGTTGTACACACGGTCCAGGGTGGGGCTCATCACAAAAAAAGTGAGGAACAGTGACAACCCGACGATGACCTGTGCCGGTGGTGCGGACTGCGTGCCCAAGGCCTGGCGCATCAGCGACAACACGATCACGATGCGTGTGAACCCCGTCATCATCAGAACGATCGCGGGCAGAAACGACAGTGCTGTGAAAAACAACAATGTCTGGATCGGCACCGAATAGCTGGTGCCAGCCGCGCCCTGTCCCACCAGCAACGGCAGTTGCCCACCCTGCTGTGCCCACGCGGTCGCAGGGCCCAGCATCATTGCACCGGCGAGACAAGCCGCCCGGCGCAGGGCTGCGGCTTCAGGAATGCATCGCGTCATGGGTGGAACCGATGGGTTGAGGTTGGGGAGAATCCAGGCTGTCCAGCGTGGTGACCGATTGTGGCGTAACGCCCAGGATCAGCCACTTTTTGTGCGTCCCGAGGGCCACTTCGACCGTGACCACTTTCTGTTGTGGGCCTACGGCCAGCACGGACACCACGTTCAACGGCTGTGTGCCTGACTTGAGGCCTGCCCAGCCTCGTCGCTTCAGCCAACCGGCCAGCCAAGGCAGCAACAGCACAAACCCCAGCAAGGCCAGGGCAGGCCAAGCGTCGGCCAAGCTGATCATCAGCCCTTGCTCAGGCGGCGCAAACGTTCGGACGGTGTGACGATGTCGGTCAAGCGAATACCGAACTTGTCGTTCACCACCACCACCTCGCCCTGCGCAATCAGGTAGCCGTTGACCAGCACGTCCATCGGTTCACCAGCCAATGCATCGAGCTCCACCACCGAACCTTGACCCAGTTGCAGGATGTACTTGATCGGTACTTTGGTCCGTCCCAGCTCCACAGACAACTGGACAGGTATGTCCAGCACCATGTTGATGTCGTTGGTGTTGCCCCCTTTGTTCAGGGGTGCAAACGCATCGCTGGCCGCATCGAATGCCGGGGCACCGTTGCTGGCGGCGTCCTTGTGGCTCTGTTCTTCCAGCGCCTGGGCCCAGTCATCGGCCATGGAGTCTTCAGCGCTGGGGTCCATGGGGGTGTCAGTGGTCATAGCTATCTCCAATCCAGCTCTGTGTCGCAGAACGCAGGCTGCGTTCTATTTTTAAGGCGTACTTGCCTTTGTGTGTGCCGTACTGGCATTCAAATATTGGCACGCCATCCACCTTGGCCTCGATGATGGACTGGCGCTCCAGTTCGATGAAGTCGCCCACCTTCATCGCCAGCAACTGTTCTACCGTGGCGTCGGCTTTCGCCAGCTCAGCCACCAGGCTGACCTCGGCTGCCTGGATTTCGTGGCCCAGCACCTTCACCCAGCGCCGATCCACTTCGATCGCATCCCCTTGAACCGAGGAATACAACACGTCGCGGATGGGCTCCAGCGTGGAGTACGGGATGCAAATGTGCAACGAGCCGGTCAGGTCGCCAATTTCCAGCGTGAAGCTGGTGGACACCACAATTTCACTGGGTGTGGCGATGGTGGCGAACTGGGGCTGCATCTCGGAGCGCTGGTACACCAGCTCCAATGGATACACGCCCTTCCAGGCTTTGGCATATTCCTCTGCCACCACGTCAACCAGACGGTTGATCACCCGCTGCTCGGTGGGGGAAAAATCCCGACCTTCGATCCGGGTGTGAAACTTGCCAGAGCCGCCAAACAAGCTGTCAATGACGCCAAACAGAAGGGTTGGCTCGCACACCACCAGCCCATTGCCGCGCAACGGGCGCACGGCCATGATGTTGAAATTGGTGGGTACCACCAATTCACGCAGGAAGGCGCTGTACTTTTGTACCGCTACGGAGCCCACAGACACCTCTGGGCTGCGGCGGATGAAGTTGAACAAGCCCACCCGCAGGTTGCGCGCAAACCGCTCATTGACGATTTCCATCGTGGGCATGCGCCCACGGACAATGCGTTCCTGGCTCGACAGGTTGTAGGTGCGGACCCCATCCGACGGCTCGTCTTCCTTGGTGAGCTTCTGGCTTTCGCCCGTGACGCCTTCCAGCAGGGCGTCAATTTCCTCTTGCGACAGATAAGAGTCACTCATGGTGCGCTCTCCCAGGTGTCACTGGACGATGAAACTCGAAAAAAGCACAGCTTCCACGGGGGTGTAGGCGGGCGCCTTCTTCTTTTTCTTGGGTGCTTTGGCGGTGTCTACCGGTTCTTCTTCCTCGTCATCCACCTCAAAGCCCAGCTGGCCAGATACCTCGCGGATGATGGCTTTGGTCAGTTTTTCTTTGCCCTCGACACCCAGAAGTTCGTCTGCAGTGCGCTTGGATATCTCCAGCAGGATGCCGTTGCGGATGGCCGGCATGTACAGTTTGACGTTGTCTGCGGTTTTGGCGTCTTCGAGTTTGAGCGTGATGCCCACCTGCGCGAAACGGCCACCGCCAGGGTCGGCGAGGTTCACCACCATGTTTTCAATGGGCATGAAGGTTGGCGGTGCCTTGGGGTCGGGCGCTTTGCGGACCATGGCTGGCTTCTTCTCGGCGTGTTCTGCGTCGGCTCCCTCTTCACCTTCGGCTGGCTTTTTCTTCATCAGGAAAAAAGCCGCACCCCCACCCACCAGTGCCAGCACGACCACGGCGGCAATGATGATGATCAGCATTTTCTTGCTTTTGGGCTTTTCAGCGGCTTCTGCACCCTCGGCGGCAGGTTTGGCGGACATGGTGATCTTCCTTATTGGCCACAGCACGACCGAACGGGTCGCGCCATGGTATCTGACAGTGCAGGGTGATTATTGGCCGGACAGCCCATCACTAACCGTGAATGAAAGGGGTGAATCGGTCCTGAATCACGGTTCCCGAGCGGCTCAGGCATACAAATCGAGTTTAGTCGCGGTCAAGATCTCTGGTGTTCGGCGCGCAGCAGGTGGCGTGGCGTCGGACGCGGCCGCTGGCTTGCGGTTCCGTCCGCGCTCGACCATGTCCACTGTCGTGGACTCATTGCCCGAGTCGCGCTGGGCCTGCGAGCGGCCACCTCCCACCGAAACGCCGCCCAACACGATGCCTTGGGCATCCATCAATTGCTGCAACGCCTCGTGCGCCTGGTTCTCCAGCAGCTCGCGCACACCTTCCTCTTCAGTTTCAAAGGTCACGTCCAACGCGCCGTCGGCAAACGAAAGGGTTACTTCTACCAGCATGTCTTGCGCAGACCCTACTGTGAAGCTGGCGCGTTGTGCGCCTTGTGCAGACCAATAACTGATTTGCGAGCCCACCTCGTCCATCTGGGACTGGAACATGTTCGAGAGCGATTCAGGCGCGCCAGCAGCGTCCGGGCCTGTGGGTGCCGATGGGCCGCCCGCTTCGGCCGTCATGGCTTGTTGGGTACCGTCACCTGTGGGCGAACCGTTGCCGGTGCGGGCGCCGACGGCCAGGGGCTCCAACGTCTCTGAGCGCTCGGGGGCACGGGCTTCGCTGCTGTTGTCCAGCTCTGAACCGCGATTGGCCAGTGCCACCGTGGAGCGAATGTGCTCTGTCGGCTCGGGTGGTTTTGGGTTGCCAGCCGCCGTGGCCGTCAATGCGGCCTCGCCGGTTGCGGCTCCGGCAGGGCGGGCATTGCTGCTTGCCAACGCCTTGTTCACCGGGTTCAGTTTGCCTTTGCCGATTGTTTGCACCGCAGCACTGACATCCGTCATGGGCGTTGGCAGAGCAGAGGAGGGTGGCGTTGGCCCTGTCGTTGTCAGGTTGGGCGCAGCATCGGGCTCCTGCTTGCTGGCAGCGAGTTTGTCTGCATCACCCGGCGTGCCAGCCGTTATCCCAGGTGGCAGCGTCACAGCCCCCTCGCTGGATTTGCCTGATGGCAACTTGGTTTGCAGTGCCAAAGGCCCTTGCTGCACTGTATCGGCGGTTGGTTTGGCCTGCTGTGCGCTTGCTGCCACCAAAAGGGCTTTGGGCGTTTCCGGTGCACCGGGCCCAGATGACTCTGTCGCCTTCCCCGCGCCCAGGCTGCGCCAGTCCAGCAGCGCTTGCAGGGCAAGTTGAGCGGTGTCGGCACGGGGTGCGTCGGTGGAGGTTGCTTCAGCCTCTGTGTCCTTCGTTTCCGATGCGGTCAATTCGGCTGTGTCGGTGCCACTTGCGTCAGGCGCAAGTGCCTCTTCGTCGGCTTGCAACATCAGAGCAGCGAACTGACCGGGCACAGTACCCGGTTGCCCGGCGGGCTTGGCTGCGCCGGGCCTGCCCATGGCGGGGCGCTCGGTGGTGGTGGGGGCGACGGAGGTGGTGGTCATGTTCGGGTCTCGGTGTGGGTCTCACGGCGCTGATAGGCCAACATGGACATGGCCATCTCATCATTCAGCTTTTGCTCAGCCTTGTTGGCCTTCAGCGCTTTTTCAGCAAGGGTTATTTGCTCTACTTTTTTAACTTTTGCGAGGGCGATTTCAGCCGCTTGCAATGCCTGCAGCGCACGGTCAACCTGGGCCTGTCTCTGTGTCAGCACGTTGTGCTGGAAGTCGATCGCCGCCTGAATCTTGTCCATGAACTGCCGTTGGTGCTGCATCAGCACCACCGTGACGCCCTGGGCGGCCCGATGCGTCCATTTGCCCTGGCCCTCGTCAACGTAGTCGGCCAGTTGCTTCAGTTGTGCCTGTCCCTGCGCCAGTTGTTGACGCGCAAACGCCAGGGCCGCGCCGGCGTTGTCGCGCCGGGTGGTGGCCGTGTCGATCACGGTGCGCAGGCTTTTGAGGTCAACGGCCATTGAGCAGGCTTCTCATTTGCACCACGCAACCGCTCAACGGGGCAGCTTCTTGCATTTCTTGCTCCAGGAAGGTTTGCAGTGCGGGGAACAGCGCAATGGCCTTGTCGGTCTCTGCGTCGCTCCCCGCCACGTACACGCCCAGTTGTATCAGGTCACGCGTTTTTTGATACCTTGAATAAAGGGCTTTAAACCGGCGAGACAAATCCCAATGCATGGGTGTGACCACGTTGTGCATCACCCGAGACGCCGATTGCTCCACGTCAATGGCCGGGTAGTGGCCCGACTCGGCCAGGCTGCGCGACAGGACGATGTGACCGTCCAGGATGGCGCGGGCCGCATCGGCAATCGGGTCTTGCTGGTCATCGCCTTCAGACAGCACGGTGTAGAACGCCGTGATAGAGCCCACACCATTGAGGCCGTTGCCACTGCGTTCCACCAAGCCTGGCAGTTTGGCAAAACACGAGGGCGGGTAGCCCTTGGTGGCCGGGGGCTCGCCGATGGCCAGTGCAATTTCCCGCTGCGCCATGGCATAGCGTGTGAGTGAGTCCATCAGCAACAACACGTGTTGGCCTCGGTCGCGGAACTGTTCGGCCACGGCTGTGGCGTAGGCGGCGCCTTGCATGCGCACCAGCGGTGGGGCGTCGGCTGGCGCGGCCACCACCACCGAGCGTTTGCGGCCTTCGTCGCCCAGAATGTCTTCAATGAACTCTTTGACCTCCCGGCCCCGTTCACCGATCAGGCCCACCACGATCACGTCGGCCTGCGTGTAGCGCGCCATCATGCCCAGCAGCACGCTTTTGCCCACGCCAGAGCCTGCAAACAGGCCGATGCGCTGGCCACGGCCCACCGTCAGCAGGCTGTTGATACAGCGTATGCCGGTGTCAAGCGGCACCCGTATGGGTTCGCGTTCCATGGCGTTGAGTGGTTGCCGGTCCATGGGCTCGGCGTCCACACCCGTGAGCGGGCCCAGGCCGTCCATGGGTTTTCCGTGTGCGTCGACCACGCGACCCAGCAGCCCGGGGCCCAAGGGCAGGCGCAGCACACCTTTGTCATGCGGGTTGACCGGCTTGCCCGGTTGCCCCAGGCGTGGCACGGGGCGGTAGGGCGCCACGGGGGTGACACTGGCCCCGGCCGTCAGGCCATGCACGTCGCCCGCAGGCATGAGGTAGGCGCGGTTGCCCGAGAACCCCACAATTTCGGCCAGCACCTGCTCGCCACCACCGGCATCAATCAGGCATTGCGCCCCCACCGGTGCGCGGATGCCCGAGGCCTCCAGCACCAACCCCGCCAGCCGCGTGAGTTGCCCCCGCACTTCAAGCGGCGCAGGCAAGTTGGTGCGCTGGCATGCTTCCGCCAGGAAGGCGCTCCATTGGCTGCCCGGGTCAGTCGGCCGGGTCATGCGCGGGCTCCCATGTGCTGCTCAGGCCCAGGTTGGCGACGGCGCGCTGCCAGCGCTTTTCCAGCGTGGCATCCACGCCGGTGCCGGGCGCTTCCACCCGGCAACCACCGGGAGTGATGCTGGCGTCCGGTACAAAACGCGGTGCCCCCGGGTCGGGCTGATGGGCCCAACCGGATTCCAGCGCTGCAAAGTCGTCGGGGTTCAGGCGCACGGTCACAGGCAACGTGTCGCTCACCAATGCCTCCAGCGCCTCTTTCACCACAGGCTCAATGGCTTTGGGGTCGATGCTCAGTTCGCGCCGCACCACCTGGCGGGCCAATTCCACTGCCATCTCCAGCACGGCATTGCCCATTTCCACTTGGGCCTGCGCCAGTTGCTGTTGCATGGTGGCCAGTGCGGCATCAAACCGGCGCACTGCATCGGCAGTGGCCTGGCGCTGGGGCACTTCCAATTCGGCCCGGGTTTCTTCGCAGCCTACAGCGTGCCCCTGTGCAAACCCTTCTTCCAGCGACTGGCGGCGCAGGGCCTCCATGTCGGCTGCAATGGCCTCGGGTGACGGGCCTTTTGCTGCTTCGGCTTCCAGATCTTCCTGGTGTGGGGAGCCATCGACATTGTCAAACCGCCAGCTGGTCGCCTCCACTATTTCTTCATGCGGAATGAAGCGTGCATAGGGGTACGAGGAGGGCTTAGACGAATGCGTCATCTCCGCCTCCGCCCATCACGATCTGGCCTTCGTCGGTCAGGCGGCGCACCACTTTCAGGATTTCTTTCTGCTGCGCTTCCACTTCCGACAGCCGCACCGGCCCACGCGACTCCAGGTCTTCTCGCATGCTTTCTGCGGCCCGCGACGACATGTTGGACAGCACCTTCTCGCGCAGCTCCTGCGATGCACCCTTGAGCGAAATGACCAGCGTCTCGGACGCCACTTCCTTGAGCACCATCTGGATGGACTTGTCGTCGAGCTTGAGCAAGTCTTCGAAGGTGAACATCTTGTCCATGATCTTCTGGGCCAGGTCCGGGTCGTGCTCGCGAATGGACTCGATCACACCCGTCTCGACCGCGCTGCCCATCAGGTTGATGATCTCGGCTGCCGTCTTCACGCCACCCAGCGATGTCTTGCGGATCTTGTCGCCACCGGCCAGTACTTTGTAAAGCACTTCGTTCAGGTCTTTCAACGCCATGGGCTGTATCCCCTCCAGCGTGGCAATGCGCAGCATCACTTCATTGCGCGTGCGCTCGGTAAAGTTTTTCAGCACACCGGCAATCTGGTCAAAGTCCAGGTGCACCAGGATGGCAGCCAGAATCTGTGGGTGCTCGTTGCGCAGCAACTCGGCCACCGACAGTGCGTCCATCCATTTCAGGCTTTCAATGCCCGATACGTCGCCGCCTTGCAAAATGCGGTCAATCAGCAACCCGGCTTTGTCGTCACCCAAGGCGCGTTTCAGCACCGCGCGCACATAGTTGTCGGTATCGGTCACCAGCAGGCTTTGTGACTTGGCCTCGCCGGTGAACTTTTGCAACACCTGTTCCACTTTTTCGTGGGTGATGCCGCGTGTGCGGGCAATGGTCTCACCCAGCTTTTGAACTTCTTTGGGCGACAGGTGTTTGAACACCTCGGCGGCTTCTTCCTCGCCCAGCGACATCAAAAAAATGGCTGCGTCTTGAACGCCATCGTCTTCCATGGTGTGTTCCTCTGGTCGGGCGGTCAGGCGGGTGCCTCACCGTTGACCCAGCCTTTGACGATGTTGGCCACGGCCACGGGGTTTTCCTTGGCCAGGCGTTTCGCGTCTTCGAGTTGCAACTCGTACTCGGTGGGGGCATGCGGCGTGTCGGGTGCTGCCAAACCTGGCAACAGGCCCGGACGCTCGGGGCTGCCATCCACCAGGGCTTCGAGCTGCGTGCCCTCTCCGCGTGCCGCCGCTGTTGCTGCCGCTTGCGCTGCGGCCTCTTCAGGCGACGGGGGACGCATCATTTTCAGGCTGGGGCGCACGAATCCTAGCAGCACCACCAACCCCAACACCACCATGGCAATGGGCCAGGCAAAGCTGCGGGCCAGCTCAATGTTGTCGGGCTGTTGCCACAGAGGCACTTCAACCGTTTCGACCTTGGCCACATTGAACGGCGCGTTCATCAGGTTGACCGAGTCGCCGCGGTCTTTGTTGAAGCCAATGGCCTCGCGCACCAGCGCGTTCATCTGGTCGATCTGTTCCTGCGGCACCGGCTGGGCGGTCTCTTTACCGGTTTTGGGGTCCATCACCATGCGGTGGTTGATGACCACCGCAGCGGTCAGCCGCTTGATGTTGCCGGTGGCACCGCGCACCACGCGCACGGTTTTGTCGACTTCGTAGTTCACCACCGACTCGCGCCGCATATTGGTGTTGCTGCTGCTGCCTGCCGTGCCGTTGGGGCCAGTGACGGTGGGTGCCACAGCCTGACCGTTGATGGGTGCTGCAGGGGCGCCCGGCGGTATGTTGGACACCGCGCCTGGCACACCCGGAGCCAGCGCATTGCTGTCGGTGTTGTTCTCCACTGTTTGCTGGCTGCGCACCGCGCTGGGGGCGCCGCCCTGGTTGGGGGCATGGGTTTCTGAGGTTTGCTCCTGCACGGAAAAGTCCACATCGGCCGTGACCTGTGCACGCACGTTGTTGCGACCCAGCAGGGGCTCCAGAATGTCCATCACGCGCTTGGTGTAGTTCTGCTCGATTTGCTGCACATATTGCAGTTGCTGGGTGTCAATGCCCTGCGCCTGGCCTTCTGGCGGGTTCGACAGCAAGGTGCCCGCGTCATCCACCACGCTGACCGCCTTGGTGTTCAGCTCTGGCACGCTGGATGCCACCAGGTGCACGATGCCAGCCACCTGCGCTTTGTCCAGCGTGCGGCCAGGGTGCAGTGTCACCAGCACCGAGGCAGAGGGCTTTTGCTGCTCGCGAAAAAAGCCATTCTGGTTGGGCAGCGCCAAATGGATGCGCGCCGACTGAACGGCCGCAATGGACTGGATGGAACGTGTCAGCTCACCCTCCAGGCCGCGCTGGAATGTCAGGCGCTCCTGGAACTGCGTCATGCCAAAGCGGTTGGCTTCCATCGAGTCAAAACCACCCACTGACCCTTTGGGCAAGCCTTGCTGGGCCAGGCGCAAACGGGTGTCGTGCACCTTGTCTGCCGGCACCATGATGGCGCCGCCACCTTCGGTGTATTTGTATGGCACGTTCATGGTGGCCAGTTGCGCCACGATGGCGCCACCGTCCTTGTCGTTCACGTTGGCAAACAACACGCGCCAGTCGGGCTGGCGACCCATGAAGATGGCTGCAATGGCAATGGCCAGCAATGCCACCACGCCTGCCAGGACGCGGGCTTTCTGGCCGCCATTCAGGCGGGAAAAACCCTCAGCCATCGGGCTTCGGGGGGGATGCACATCAATTTCTGCGACTGCGGTGCTCATGGTGTGGTTGCTTCAATAGGCCGAGGACAAGTCCCCTGATGCCATGCATTGTCTGCAGCCCCGCCCATTGCTAAAGCGCGAAAAGCGCCTGTTTTGCCCGCTTCATTCAACTCAAGTTGGCACCCCCCCCGCCGTACGATCACTGCCCAACGTCACCCCCCCCATGGCAGGAGCCAACCATGAACATGCGCATCAACTCACTTCAAAGCCAGGCGCTGGCCCAGTTGGCAGCGCAGCGCCTGCTCAACCCTGGCATCACCGCCGCCAGCCCACAGCCCAAAGTGGTGGGCACGCAGGGCATGCAGGTACCGCAGCTGGACAAAACACAACCCAGCTTTTCCACCGCATTCAAAGACGCGCTCACCTCCGTGAGCGCCGCCCAGAATCACTCGTCCGCCCTGCAAAACAAAGTGCAAATGGGCACGCCCGATGCCAGCCTGGAAGAAACCATGGTTGCCATGCAAAAAGCCCAGATCGGTTTTCAGACTGCGCTCAACGTGCGCAACCGCATGGTGGCGGCGTATTCAGACATCATGAACATGCAGGTTTGAAGAAAAATAGGCCTCTGTTGCTTGTCTGTAGTCCGACCTGATTTATTCAAAACCCGGCCATAACCAGCCGATGCGGAGCTGGTGCCGAGGTCTTTGACGGAGCGAGCATGGGCATTCAGTGTCTTACCGACGCTATTGCACCCCGCCAGCCCCGTGTGTCTTCTGTAT
>CAIYQZ010000077.1 GCA_903928495.1 uncultured bacterium | reverse complement strand
GGTGCGGCTGCTCATGCTGGGCACGTAATACTCTTTGCTGTGCGTCAGGCCCAGCTTGGAGATGGCCTTGCTTGCCTTTTTGCGGATGACGTACAGCTTGCGCTCCAGCGCGTCCTGCACGATCACGTCGCTGCCACGGCCCACAAACACCTGGCGGATGATGGGTTCCTTGGCGCGCACGCGGGGAGACATGGGCATTTCGGTGTTCACCGGCACATCACGCCAGCCCAACAGCACCTGACCTTCGGCCTTGATGGCGCGCTCCATCTCCTGCTCGCAGGCCAGGCGGCTGGCGTGCTCTTTGGGCAGGAAAATCATGCCAACGCCGTATTCGCCGGTGGGCGGCAACGTGACGCCTTGCTTGGCCATTTCGTCGCGGTACAGCGCGTCGGGCAACTGGATCAGGATGCCCGCGCCATCACCCATCAGGGCATCGGCCCCCACGGCACCCCGGTGATCGAGGTTTTCCAGGATTTTCAGGCCCTGCTCCACGATGGCGTGGGACTTTTCGCCCTTGATGTGGGCCACAAAACCCACGCCGCAAGCGTCGTGTTCGTTGGCGGGGTCGTACAGGCCTTGCTGTTGCATGTGCTGGATGTCGCTGGGGTTGGTCACACCAAACTCCTCAAAATGGTTCGCGGGGGAATCGCAGGAAATCGGAAGATTCAAGAGGATATTGCAATGCAGCAACTGTGCCAAGCACTTTAAATAGGGTCAGAACCTATTTAAATTCCTACAGTTTTTATCGGCAAATAAATAGGGACATATTATAAATAGTAGCTACAAACTCAATCAATAAAAGCGCCAGCAGCCAATATCATTCATAAAACGTCAAGGTTGCACGCGCCCTGAGCCAGCGGGACGGCCAGGGTGGGCTTTGTGCAAGCGACGTCCGGTGTTCAGCTGCAAGCCCGCCACAAAATCGGCACGGCCCAACACCCAGCCCTTGAGCGAAGCCTCGGTCAACGCAGCTGCGTGACTCGGTGCACTCCCATGCTCCAACAAGGTGCGGTAGGCCGCCTCACGGGCAAATGGGGTGTTGGCCAGTGCCCAGTAGGCTGCTGGCACGGTCAACGACTTGTCGTGTACCTGCCCCAAGTAGTGCGCCGCACTCACCCATGGGTGTGCGAGCGCCGCCCCTTGCGCCAGGTACCCGCTTCGCTGGGGATGTGTGTCAATCCACACCATGGCACGCAGCAGCCACGGCTCGACCTCCAGCACCGTAGACCGATAGCGCCCTTCCCACAGCCCACCCCGGCGCCCATGCCGACGGTTGAACGCCAGCACATATGCCCGCCCCACAGCCTGCATGAACGCGCTGAGGCCCGGCGCATGGGCTGCCGCATCGCCCGCATGCTCCACCGACCGGGGCGTGAGCAACAGGTGGATGTGGTCAGGCATGAGCGCCCACGCGTGCAGCTCCAGCCCGTTTTCGGGTGCATGTTGGGCCAGCAATGCCTTCAGCAGCTGGCGGTCTTCGTCGTCGGTGCACACCTGCTGTCCGCCGGTGCCGCGCAACAGTACATGGTGCAACTGCCCCGGCAGACTCAGGCGCGGCAGGCGGGCCACGGCTCAGCCCCAGGTGCTGGGCTGGCCGACGATGGCTTTGGCCAAGTCGTCCAGACGGGCTGTGTTCACGCTGTCAGAGGGCACGGCCAGGGTTTGCACCTCCAGCCCCGTCACACCCGACAAACGCCAATGCAACACGCCCTCGTCGTGCTCAGGCGTGAAGGTGACGCCACCCCTGGCGGCAAAGTCGTGCTCGAACACATATGCCAGGAGCTTGTTGCTGTCGGGGTGCCGCTGCTCCAGACGCTCATGAGTGATCTGCCCTGCTCGCAAGCGCGCTTCCACACGCTCGAGATCGGGCGGGAAGTTCACGGTCACGCGCCCGCGATCGTCTGTCGGCGTCTGTGGGACCAGCCGCCACACCAGGCCCATGTGATGGGTGACTTCCCTGCCCCGCAGGTCTTTCTTGCGTGCATCGAAGCGGAAATCCACCAGCTTCATGGCGGGCCACGGCGTTTTGCCATCCAGGCTGAGAGGCCGTGCCTGCGGCTGTATGACGTTGAGTTGCGCCACCAGGTCGTCCAGGTAGTGCCAGACGGTGCTGCACGCCGCCTCTGTGGACTCGGCGCTGCGCTCCAGGTTCTGCACCGCAGTGCCTTGCTGGCTTTGTTCCCGCTGGGCCTCTTGTTTGAGTTGCTGCAAAAAACTCATGAGCGAACAGAGATAAAGGGTTGGTTCAGTCGAACAGTGTCTGGCCGGTCAATTGCCGGTGCGCCGACACTGCAAACCGGTCGGTCATGCCCGCAATGTAGTCGGCCACCGCACGCGGGGGGCTGTCGCCCGGGCGCTGAGCGAGTTGCGTGGGTGGCTCGGCCACATAAAGCGCAAACAGGTCAGTCACCACGGTGCGGGCACGGTCCATCGTGGCTTCCACCTGCGGCTGTCGGTACAGGTTCTGGAACAAAAACCGCTTGAGCGCGGTGGACTCGGCCCGCATGTCAGCAGAAAACCGCACCAGCGGCCCCACCTGCGCCGCCTCAGCCGGGGTTTGCGCGCCCGATTGTGTGATGGCCGCCTGTGTGGCGGCAATCACGTCGTACACCTGTGCGCTCAGCATCAGCCGGATGGACTCAAACAACAGCCGTCGCCCTTTGAGCGCGGGGTGAGCCGCCAGGGCCTGGCGCATGAAGCGGTCGAACAGCGGCACGCTGGCCACCTGTTCCAGCGTGATGAGGCCCGAGCGCACACCGTCGTCCACGTCGTGGGCGTTGTAGGCAATTTCGTCGGCGAGGTTGCACAACTGGGCCTCCATCGATGGGGCGTGGCCGTCCAGAAACCGGCGGGCCACGCCACCGGGCTCGGCAGCATCCAGCGCCTCGGCATTGGCGCGGCTACAGTGCTTCAAGATGCCTGCCCGGGTTTCAAAACACAGGTTCAGACCATCGAACGACGGGTAGCGCTCTTCCAACACGTCCACCACGCGCAGGCTTTGCAGGTTGTGCTCAAAGCCGCCATGCCCCGCCATACAAGCGTTGAGTGCGTCCTGTCCCGCGTGACCAAACGGTGTGTGGCCCAAGTCGTGCGCCAGGGCGATGGCCTCCACCAGGTCTTCGTTCAGTTGCAGCGTGCGGGCAATGCTGCGACCGAGCTGCGCCACCTCCAGGCTGTGGGTCAGCCGAGTGCGGAACAGGTCGCCCTCATGGTTCAGAAATACCTGGGTTTTGTAGACCAGGCGGCGAAACGCGGTGCTGTGCACGATGCGGTCGCGATCGCGCTGAAAGTCGCTGCGCGTGGGTGCGGGCGGCTCGGCAAAGCGGCGGCCACGCGTGTGGGCCGGGTCGCTGGCCAGGCGGTGAAGGGCATGGTTCATGCCGCCACCGCCTCGCCCCAGTAGTGGAAAGACACCACGCGCGGACCCCACAAGTAGCGGGCCTGTACATCGCTGGCAAAACCGGCCTCGGCCAGCAGGGCGGGAATGTCGCGGTCCAGGTGGCAGCCCCCGGCCATCGGCTTCCAGTAAGGCTGCAGGCGTGTTTGCCAGCGGGCCACGCCGGGATCGGGCGCGCGCCCGTGCTCTGAGAACAGCAGCTTGCCGCCAGGCTTCAACACCCGGCGCATTTCGCGCAGCGCGGCCACCGGGTCGGGGATGCTGCACAGGGTGTAGGTGCTCACCACAGTGTCAAAACTCGCATCGGCGGCAGGAAGCTTTTCGGCTGACAGGCCCATCAGCTCCACGTTCAGGCCGCTGGCTTTCACGCGCCGCGCCGCCAGCCGGTGCATGCGCAGCGCCGGGTCCACGCCCACCACCTGTTGCACTCGGGCCGCGTCGTAGTGCGGCAGATTGCGCCCGGTGCCCAGCCCCACTTCCAGCACACGCCCATGCGCCTGCGGAATGAGCCGCGCGCGCTGCCGCGTGAACATGGGCACGCCGCAAGCCAAGTCGATGAGCCAGGGCAACACGTGGCGGTCGTACCAGGTTTCAGTCATCCCACGCACGCGGCCAACACCTCACGCACCACACTTTCAGGCGCGCCCTTCATGCACGGCGCCCCCGGCCCCTTGCCGCCCGCAGCCAACGGCGCATCGCCAATCAGCACGAACTTGATGTCGCCGCCCTCGCTCTTTTTGTCGCCGCGCATCAGCTGCAGGTAGCGGTCGGCGCCCAGGTCAGGGCCCACGATGGGCAGGCCGGCGGCTTGAACCAGACGGGTCAGGCGAGCCACAAACGCTTCGTCCACATGGCCCAGACGTTGGCTGAGGTGGGCGGCCATCACCATGCCGCAGCCCACGCCCTCGCCGTGCAGCCATTCGCCGTAGCCCAACCCGGCCTCGATGGCGTGGCCAAAGGTGTGGCCGAAGTTGAGGATGGCGCGCAGGCCACCTTCTTTTTCATCCTGAGCCACCACCCAGGCCTTGATTTCGCAACTGCGTCGCACGGCGGTGGCCAGCAGCGCAGGGTCCCGGGCCCTGAGGCCTGCGATGTTCGCCTCGATCCAGTCGAAAAACGCCATGTCGGCAATGGGGCCGTATTTGATGATTTCGGCCAGGCCCGCGCTCAATTCGCGCTCGGGCAAGGTGTTGAGCGTGTCGAGGTCGGCTACCACCAGTTGCGGCTGGTAGAACGCGCCAATCATGTTTTTGCCCAGCGGGTGGTTGATGGCTGTTTTGCCTCCCACGCTGCTGTCCACCTGCGCCAACAGGGTGGTGGGCACCTGCACAAACGGCACACCACGCATGTAGCAGGCGGCGGCAAAGCCAGTCATGTCGCCCACCACGCCGCCGCCCAGGGCGTACAACACGGTTTTTCGGTCGGCCGTGTTGCCCAGCAGCCGGTCGTAAATCAGGTTGAGTGTGGCACCGTCTTTGTACTGTTCGCCGTCGGGCAGGGCCAGTACCTGCACCTGTTTGTAGAGCGGGGAAATGGCAGCAACCACGCGGTCGGCATACAAGGGGGACACCGTCGTGTTGGTCACGACCAGCGCCTGGGCGGCTTTGGGGCATGCCGCGAAGGTGGCGGGGTTGCGCAGCAGGCCGGGGCCAATGGCGATGTCGTAACTGCGGTCACCCAGGTCAATGGAGACGTTTTGCGTGGACACAGGCGAAACGCGAGACGCGTGGAATGGGTGTAGGACGGGCAAAGTCATACCCAGAGTTTAGAGGGCACCATGCACGTGACGCGAGCTGGCTTGACTGAAGCACAATGCTTTGAGTCACCCATCCGAACTCATGATCTCCAACAACAGCTTCAACTTCCTGCGCTTGCTGCTAGCAGTGCTGGTCATTCTGTCGCATTCATACGAAATCAGCTGCTCCGGCCGCTCATGCGAGCCTCTGACCATGTTGTTTGGCACCATGTCTTTCGGTGAATTTGCGGTCAGTGGGTTTTTCATTGTCAGTGGATATCTGATCACAGCCAGTTGGGTCAATAACCCTTCTGTACCTGCGTATCTGAACAAACGCATTCGCCGAATTTACCCGGCCTTCATCATCTGCAACCTTGTATCCCTTCTGATACTGGCTCCTTTGGCGAAAGGTGGATTTGATTTTCTGGCGAACATTGATTGGGCTGGCTTTGTCTTGGGTGTAGTGACACTTTCCCAACCCAAAATAGACAACATCTACCCCAACACAATATACAACTCGTTGAATATTTCACTCTGGTCCATTCAATACGAATTTGCTTGCTATTTGGGCTTGATGGTTTTGATGCTCTTGTTTGGAAAGCGAAGCCATGCGCTAGCCTGGATCACTTTTTGTTGTTTGCTGGTGGTTTACTTGGCGGGTTTGTGGCTGGTCAACAGTGGTGGCCCACCGGGATCGTCTTACCTGACCAAGTCATTCATTCGAATGCCAATATTCTTTCTGTCTGGTGTATTGATTTGGCACAACAGGCACAGACTGAGTCAATTGACCGCCCTTCACCTGTCTGTGATATCAGCATTGCTGTTTATTGGTATGCACAACAGCATGCTGGCAGTACCCGCTTTGGCAATTGCAGGTTCGGTATTGCTGATCAGGTTCGGTGAAAGTACCGCTGCAGCGGCCATTCGATTTACAAACGAGCAAGATGTTTCGTATGGTGTTTACCTTTACGCATTCCCTTTGTCCCAATTGTTGTACACGTACATGCCCGGCCAAGGGCCGTTCCTGAATTTTTTCCTCACAACAATCATGTCGGTGATGGCTGGCTACCTCAGTTGGAAGGCAGTAGAAAAGCCATTTCTCAAGTCCAAGCGAAAATTTGTGATCGCGGGGCAGCGGACAACAGCACAATGAGTCTCTGAATCTCATGAGCCACTGGCCATACACATGACGACTTGGATCAAATCTGACCTGGTAAGCCTCACCCGGAACCATCAACCAGCGGTGGTCCTCACTGTCTTCGCCATCTCGATTTGTCTGGTCACGGTGAACCTCAGCGTGGCCGCTTCTCCCGCCCAACAAGCTGCGGCCGCGGACAAAAGCCTGCTGATGTTTATGCAATGGATCCCGTTGTTTGCGCTGGCAGCCTGGGCCATTGCGAGCACCAAGGAACCCATGTTTGAGCTCCAGGTGAGAGGCAACCCGGCTTGGTGGGGCGTTTTGGTGTTTTGTGCAGCCAGCGCGCTGTGGTCCGACTTGCCTGGCACCGTCATCAAACGATCGTTGCAAAACGTCGGCATGCTCTGGATCATTTTGGCGACGGCATGGTACTTCCACAGTCGAATGACTTTTTTCTACGGCAAGTTACTCTGGATCATGGGCTTGCTTGCTTGGCTGTCCTTGATGGCCGCAGTGTTCATGCCCCAGCTCGGCATCGAAACGGCACCCGGCATTGAAGGAACATGGCGGGGCATCATTGGCCAAAAGAATCTGTTGGGGATTTTTTGCGCTTTGACACTCTACTGGTGCGCCGTATGCTGGCACCAGAGAGCCATTGGTTCCAACATGGCTGTGCTCGTCTGCTTGCCAGCCCTTATCTGCCTGCTGATGTCGAGAAGTTCAACCAGCGCGATGCTCACCGCCGCATCTGTGTCATCATATTTTTTCCTCGTTGGCGTCCGAGTCAGATCCAACTCGCTGGTGTTGCGCTCTGTGTTGCTCGCATTGATGTTTGCGATCACCGTGGTGCTCGGTCACTATTTTGTCGAAACAGAATTGCCGTCGTCCCAGATATTCATTGAGCCCATATCAGCATTCTTTGGCAAAGAATCACACCTGACGGGTCGTTCTGACATCTGGGAAATCATGTGGGGTTCGATTGCCCAGCACCCTATGTTGGGCGTGGGGTATGCGTCCTTCTGGCTGGGGCCAGGCGGCCCGTCGCAGTTCGTGTCAGACCTGCTTCGCTGGACGGTTCCGACTGCGCACAACGGCTACCTCGACATCTTGAATGAAATCGGCATCGTCGGTATGTTGATTTTTATCAGTTCGCTGCTTTGGCATGTAGCGAACTTGGCTCGATTGTCCGTCCACAACCGGCCACTGGCGGCTTCGCACATCGGCATATTGGTCATCTTTCTGATTTCCAATTTCTCTGAAAGCACTGCGCTCCGACTGTTTGAATACCTGCAGATTTCCCTGGCTACGTCCATGTGCATGGCCGTTTTCCAGTTGCATTCGGCCCTGCAGAAGGCCCGCGCTGTTGGATAGCGCAAGACTGTGAGGACCACAATGGACAAACTGCGCATCGACAAATGGCTGTGGGCCGCTCGGTTCTACAAAACGCGCTCGCTGGCCACGGACGAAATCAACAAAGGCCGTGTGCAAGTCAACGGCCAGGAGGCCAAACCCTCGCGCGAGGTCAAGGCGGGTGACTCTGTCCGTTTGCGCTCGGGCCCTGTGGTGCGGACCGTTGAAGTGTTGGCCATCAGTGCCGTGCGTGGCCCTGCACCTGTGGCGCAGGCACTGTATGCCGAGACACCAGACAGCCTGGCCGAGCGTGAACGCGCCGCAGAGCAACGCCGCCTGGCCCCTGAACCCGCCCATGCCCAATCCCAGGGCCGCCCCACCAAACGCGACCGCCGCCAACTCCAACACCTGGGCCAAGGCCCGGTGCCGTGGGACGACCGTTGGAGCGCTTCCGTTCAACACTGACACACCCCCAAACACCATGTTCAACTGGCTGCAGAAATGGGTGGGTTCCGCCCCCACACCCTCCGCGTCTCCATCGGTCGCCCCGCACGACACGGCAGCAACTCCGCCAACAGACGCAGCCGTGCCCCCTGCCCCACTGGCGGTGGCTGCCACTGACTGGGCCCCGGGCGGCGCAGGAGTGGCCGACTTCAATGTGCAAACCGCGTCCATGCGCTGGGTGTTCAGCCTCGGCACCGTGGGTGGCCCGCAGTTGTCCCTGGGGGGGTTGGCAGATGCCATCGAACGCATGAGCCTCGACACCACCCGAGCCGCCGACTGGGTACCCCGCGTGCCCAGCGTGCTGCCCGGCCTGCTCAAAAGCCTGCGCGATGAACACAGTTCCGCTCAGGACCTGGCCCTGCAGATCGAACAAGACGTGGTTCTGGTGGCCGAAGCCCTGAAAGAAGCCAACAGCGCCCTGCATCAGCGCACCACCACCGTTACCCAAACATCTGAGGCCGTGCGCCTGCTGGGCAGCCATGGCCTGCGGCTGCTGATTGCCCGTGTTGCCTTTCGCCCGGTGCTGGGTGACGACGCGGGCCCGCTGATCCGCGCCGGGGCACCCAAGGTGTGGGCAATGGGCGAAGCGTGTGCCGATTGCAGCAAAACGCTGGCACCCGGCAGGGGGGTCGATCCGTTCGAGGCCTTTCTGTCCGGGCTGTCGCTTCAGGTGGGGCAACTGGTGGCCCTGCGCATGGCAGACCGCGTGGCCCACCTGGCCCGACCTGACCCCCATGGCCTGGGCCCCCGAAGCATGCCTGTGGGCGAGGTCAACACCCATGCCAGCGACAACCACGCCGCGCAAGACATGGCGCACGCCATGGCCATCCTGTCGCACCGGGTGGCCGCCCGATGGGAACTGCCCGACAACGTCGTGGGTGCCATCACCGCCCAGGCAGACGTGGTCGCCCAACGCCGCTGGCCTGAAGCAGCCGAGCTGCTGGGCGTGGCCCAAGAGGCTGCCCGGCTGCGGGTGCTCGACCAGGCAGGCAAACTCCCTGCTCCATTGGCCGACTGTTGCCTTCATTTGCCCGATGACGCACAAGCCTGGCTGCTGGCGCCCCCAAAAACCAAAACCTGAAGCCCCCGCTTGCCGTGCCACACGAACACGCCTTCCCCGCACTCTGGATCGTCAAGCTGGGCGACACCCTGCCCGCCCTGCACTACACACATGGCGACTTTGAACACTGGATCGCCCAAGGCCTGCAAACCGGCCAGGCCAACCCGCCCATCCGCGTGGTGGACCCGCGCGAAGGCCAGACATTGCCCGAGCTGGGCCAGTGCGCAGGCATCGTGGTCACAGGCTCGCACGCCATGGTGACCGACCGCGCGCCCTGGAGCGAAGCCACCGCCGACTGGCTGGCCCAGGCCGTGGCCATAGAGGTACCTGTGCTGGGCATTTGCTACGGCCACCAGCTGCTGGCCCACGCACTGGGCGGCGAGGTGGCCAACCACCCCCAGGGGCTGGAGGTGGGCGTGGCCCGGGTGCACACCACCCCTGCTGCGGCACACGACCCGCTGCTGGGGCATTTACCCGCCAGCTTTGCCGCCCCCGTGGCCCACCGCCAGAGCGTGCGCCGACTGCCAGCAGGAGCAGTGGCACTGGCCCACAACGCGTTTGAAGGCCACCACGCTTTCCGCGTGGGTGCCTGCGCGTGGGGGGTGCAGTTCCACCCCGAGTTTGGGCCCGACGCTTCAGCGGCCTACGTGGACCACCTGGCCGCCGACCTGCGCGCCCAGGGCAGCGACCCCATCCACCTGCGCCAGGCCGTCACACCAACGCCCCACGCCGCCAGCCTGCTGGCCCGCTTTGCCACCCTGGTGGCCGACCGTGAACGCACCCCTCAGCCCGACCCCGTCAGTGCCTGACGGCCCGCCCCGGCGCATTGCACACCTGGACATGGACGCGTTTTACGCGTCCGTAGAGTTGTTGCGTTACCCGCAGCTGAAGGGGCTGCCCGTGGTCATTGGTGGTGGGCGGCGGCGGGAAGACGATGCGTTGCTTCAGGGCAGGGAGCCTGGCCAGCCGTTGTCAGCCATCCCGCTGGACATGTTTCCCCGCCTGCGCGGCTACACCGGACGCGGTGTCATCACCACCGCCACCTACGCCGCGCGGCAGTTCGGGGTGGGGTCAGCCATGGGGCTGATGAAGGCGGCCAAGCTGTGCCCCGATGCGCTGTTGCTTCCAGTGGACTTTGACGAATACCGCCGCTACTCACGCGCGTTCAAGGCAGTCATCACCGACATCGCACCCGTCATGGAAGACCGGGGCGTGGACGAGGTCTACATCGACTTCACTGCCGTGCCCGGCGGCCAGCGCGAAGGCGGGCGCGTGTTGGCACGGCTCATTCAGAAAAGCATTTTCGAGGCCACCGGCCTGACCTGCTCGGTGGGTGTGGCACCCAACAAGCTGCTGGCCAAAATGGCCAGCGAGTTCCACAAACCCAACGGCATTGCCGTGGTGCACGAGGCCGACCTGCAGCCCCTCATCTGGCCCCTGCCCGTGCGCAAAATCAACGGCATTGGCCCCAAGGCCGACGCCAAGCTGGCAGCCCACGGCATCCACACCATTGGCGAACTGGCTGCGCGCGACCCCGCCTGGCTGCGGGAACACTTCGGGCCCACCCACGGTAGCTGGTTGCACGACGCAGCCTGGGGGCGCGACGACCGCCCGCTGGTGACCGAGAGCGAACCCGTCAGCATCAGCCGCGAAACAACCTTCGAGCGAGACCTGCACGCCGTGCGCGACCGCGCCGAACTGGGCGCCATCTTCACGCGCCTGTGCGAGCAGGTGGCCGCCGACCTGGCCCGCAAGGGCTACGCGGGGCGCACCGTGGGCATCAAGCTGCGCTACGCAGACTTCAAAATCACCACCCGCGACCACAGCCTGCCCGCCCCCGTGGCCCGCGCCACCGAGCTGCGCCAGGCAGCCGGTCAGGCCCTGAAACGCGCCCCACTGCAACGACCCATCCGCCTGCTGGGCGTGCGCGTGGGCAACCTGTGCAAACTCGGGGCCAACGGCCAACCGCTGCCCGACGTCACTCAGTCCCCAAAAAACAAACCAAAAGTGCACCCAGCGCTTGATGGTATTGCACAGACAGCTCTTCTTTTTTAACCCTTCCAGCATGTCCGACACCCCACCCGACAACGCACCCAGCGCCGCGCCACAACCCGCTGCGCCCAGAAAGCAGGCCAACAACCCGCTGCATGGACTCACGCTGGAGACAATCGTCACTGCGCTGCATGCCCACTACGGCTGGCCCGGCCTGGCGCAGCGCATACCGCTGCGCTGCTTTGAAAAAGACCCCAGCGTCAAGTCGTGCCTGAAGCTGCTGCGCCAGACACCCTGGGCCCGCGACAAGGTGGAAAGCCTCTACCTGTTCATGCTGCGGGAGCAGCGGCGCAACGGCGGGCGTTGACCCGCTCTGTACGCCGGAGACAGCACCGTGCCAGCGCAAATCCCACAATGCGGGGTTGATTCACCGGAGCCCCGCATGACCACCCTCACCTGCTTCAGCCTCGCCGAAACCGACCACATCGCCCACCTGGTGCTCAACCGCCCTGAGCGGCTGAACACCATGGACCCCACCTTCTGGCGCGAGCTGGACGGTGTGCTGGCCGCCCTGCACCAGGCGGGCACGGCGCGGGTGCTGGTTATCTCCAGCATGGGCAAACACTTCTCGGCGGGCATGGCGCTTGAAACGTTTGCCGGTGCCGTGCAAATGGACGACCAAAGCCCCGAAGGCCGGGCCGCCATTTCAGACCTGCTGGCTGGCATGCAAGCCACCTTCACCCGGCTGGACGACCTGCGCATGCCCGTGGTGGTGGCCATTCAGGGTGGCTGCATCGGTGGCGCGGTGGACATGGTCACCGCCAGCTGCCTGCGCTACGCCAGTGCTGACGCCTTCTTTTGCGTGCAGGAAATCAACATCGGCATGGTGGCCGACGTCGGCACACTGCAGCGCCTGCCCAAACTGGTGCCGTTTGCCGTGGCCAAAGAGATGGCCTACACCGGCCGCCGCCTGCCCGCCAACCAGGCGCTGGCCTATGGGCTGGTCAACGCCGTGCTCGACACACCCGAGGCCGCACTGGCAGCCGCCCTGGCATGCGCCCGCGAGATTGCCAGCAAGCCTCCCGTGGCCATCTGGGGCACCAAGCAGGCCCTGCACTACGCCCGCGACCACTCGGTGGCCGACAGCCTGCAGCAAATGGGCTGGCTGCAAGGCACCATCTGGAGCAACGACCATGTGCGCGAGTCGATCACTGCCATGCAGGCCAAACGCGCGGGCCAGTTCCCGCCGCTGAGCACGCTGCAGGCCTTCACCGACCTTGGCTGATAGCGCCCGCCCACCCATGCAAACCTTCCACAACCCCCTGCACGCCCAACACGCAGGGCAGTTTGAAATGTTCCGGGGCCAGTTGGTGCCCTGCCACGAGGTGCCCAGCCGGGTGGACTTTGTGCTGGCCGAGTTGCAACGCCGCCAGTTGGGTCCCATCGCCGCGCCCGCGCTCGATGCCGCTGCGCTTGCCGCCAGCGGGCTGGCAGAGGCCTTGGCCGCCGTGCACCAGCCGCGCTACCTGTCGTTCATTGAAAGCGCGTGGAGCCAGTGGGTGGCCCTGAACCCCGCGCACGCCAGCCAGGATGCCTTGCCCAGCGTGTGGCCGGTGCGGGGCTTTCGCGCCGATGTAGAGCCCGACAACTTTGCCGCCCGCATGGGCCTGTACAGCTTCGACGCAGGCAGCCCGCTGACCGCAGGCACCTGGGCTGCCGCCCAGGCCGGGGCCGCGTGCGCGCTGGCAGCCGCGAACGCCGTGCTGGCCGGTGCCCCCAGCGCCTTTGCGCTGACGCGCCCGCCCGGACACCACGCGGGGCCAGACTTTTTCGGTGGGTACTGCTTCATCAACAACGCGGCCGTCGCCGTGCACACGCTGCGCCAGCGGTTCGCGCGCGTGGCCGTGCTGGACGTGGACTACCACCATGGCAACGGCACACAAAGCATTTTTTACAGCCACCCGGATGTGTTGACCGTCAGCCTGCACGGAGACCCACGCACCGAGTACCCGTTTTTCCTGGGCCACGCCAATGAGCGTGGCGAGGGCGCAGGGCTGGGTGCCAACCTGAACCTGCCGCTCCCACGCGGCACAGGCTTTGATGTTTGGCACGCCGCGCTGCACATTGCCTGCCAGGCGGTGGCCGACTTTGGCGCGCAAGCGCTGGTGGTGCCGCTGGGTGTGGACACGTTTGCAGGCGACCCCATTTCAGGTTTTGTCCTGCAGAGCGCGGATTACCTGCAGGTGGGTCAGACCCTGGCCAGCCTGGGCCTGCCCACGGTGTTCACGTTTGAAGGCGGGTACGCGGTGGCCGAGGTGGGGGTCAACACGGTGAATGTGTTGGAAGGTTTCAAGCAGGCTTCAAGCCTGCAAGTGCCGCGTCAAATGCCTTGAAAGACGGACCCCAGCCGCTGCGGCTCACTGCCGCGCCGTGCGGATGTGCGGCGGCACAGCCTGTGGGTGGCTGGTGCGCCAGGGGCTGATGTCCAGCCCGCCCCGGCGGGTGTAGCGGGCGTACACGGTCAGCTTGGTGGGTTTGCATCGGGCCATGATGTCCATGTACATGCGCTCCACACACTGTTCGTGAAACTCGTTGTGGTTGCGAAAACTCACGATGTACTGAAGCAACCCCTCTTGCTCGATCTGCGGGCCGGTGTAGATGATCTGCACGCTGCCCCAGTCGGGCTGGCCGGTGACCAGGCAATTGCTTTTCAGCAAATGGCTGGTCAGCGTTTCGGTCACGGGCTGCTCGTCAAATGCAGCGCTGAGCAACTCCGGCGCGGGCTGGTAGCGGGTGCACTCGGTGTCGAGCCGATCGAGGTTCACGCCGTCAAGCTCATGCACGGGTTCCCGGTCAAACAGTTCGGGGGCCAGCAGTTTCACACCCAGGCTGGCACCCACGGCGGGTGCGCCGCGCCAAGCGGCCTCGGTCAGGTCTGTGCGCAGGGTGTGGCGCACGGTATCCATGTCGGCAAACACGCTGTTGTTGAAGCTGTTGAGGTAGAGCTTGAAGCTTTTGCTCTCAATGATGTTCGGCGTTTCAGCGGGCACGGTGATGTGGGCCAGCGCCACCTGCGGCTTGCCTTTGGGGTTGAGCCAGCTCAGCTCAAATGCCGTCCACAGGTCGGCCCCCAGAAACGGCAGGCTGCCGGTGATGCCCACCTCGGCCCGCTTGGTGGCTCGGGGCAGCGGAAACAACAGGGCCGGGTTGTAGCGGTCTTCGTAGGCGCTGGCTTTGCCCAGCTGGGAGTCTTCAGGGGTGTGCATGTGGGATGCTCGAAAAGTAATATTTAATAGCTTGAAACCCATACCAATCATGCGGTAGAGGCATTTTTTTATACAAATTCACCTTCGCGCAGCCATTTGGTGGCCACCCACTTTTCGCCGGCCAGCACGGGCGCACCACCGTGCAGCGTCTGGGTGGTGGGATGGGGACGGTCGTAGCTGAAAAACACGGCGTTGCCGCGCTGCGCGGCCACGGCCAGGCCCACATCGGGGAAGGTGGTGGCACCGCCTTGTGTGGGGGTGTTCAGGTACATCACCAGTGTGCCCACGCGTTGGCCACCACGCTTCAGAATGGTGGCGGTGCCGGCAGCGGCGGGGTCAAAGTAGTCGTAGTGCGGCTTGTACTGGGCGCCGGGCTGGTAGTTCAGCACCTGCAGGCCTTCACCGTTGTGCAGTGGCCAGCGGACCAGGCGGGCAATCCGCTGTTCGATGCGATCTATCAGCTCTGTTTCGCCACGGCGGAAAAACATGCCATCGCTGGTGCGGTCGGCGTTGACAGCCTCGCCGCCGGTCTGGGTTTCAACGGTCAGCGAACGCGCCATGCGGGGTCGCGCAGCCGCAATCAGGCCATCGCATTCCTCGTTGCTCAAAAGACCACCGAACACCACCACCCTCGGTCGGGCCAGCGTGGTCAGGACACTGACCTGTCGGTCGCCGAGGTCGATCAGGCCGGGGGCACCCGACAGGTCGGGTTCGGGTACCGACAGCACTGGGTCCGGGCTGGTGGCGGCCACCGTGTCGGGGTTGACGCCGTGCTCGGCCAGGTGCTGGGCCAGGGTGGTTTCCAGGGCATCCAATGCAACGTCTTCTTGCCAGCCAGAAGTGCACATGGACTGAAGCACGGTTTCGGGCGTGTGGCCAGCCACCACCTGGTCCACGATCCAGCGGCGCAATTCGGGGGTGATGACTTGGGTCATGTGTGTGAGAAGGCTCAGGCAGGTGTTCGGTCCCGGCGAAAGACCAGCTTGTCTGTGGTGGACAGGGCTGGCACAAATGCGTAACCGTCGGCAGTAAAGCTGGTCAACGCCTGCGGCGTGGCCGCCCGGGTTTGAATGGCGTGGCGCACCATCAGGCCACGCGCCCGCTTGGCCATGAAGCTGATGACCTTGTACTGCCCGCCGCCCCGGTGTTCTTCAAACACGCAGCTCACCACGCGGGGTTTCAGCGTTTTCTGGTCCACCGCCTTGAAGTATTCCTCGCTGGCCAGGTTGATGACCACGGGTGAGGCATCGGCCTGGGCGCGCTGGTTCAGGTAGTCGGCAATCTGGCTGCCCCAGAAGCGGTACAGGTTGTTGCCTTTGGCAGTGGCCAGGCGGGTGCCCATTTCCAGGCGATAGGGCTGCATCAGGTCCAGCGGGCGCAACACGCCATACAGCCCGCTGAGGATGCACAGGTGCTGCTGCGCCCAGTCGATCTCGGCGTCGGTCAGTGTTTTGGCGCTCAGGCCGTCGTACACGTCGCCGTTGAAGGCCAGCACGGCCTGTTTGGCATTGGCGGGGGTGAAGCGTGGCGTCCAGGCCTGGTAGCGGCCCACATTCAAGCCAGCGAGTGGGTCGCTCAGGTCCATGAGCGTGGCCACCTCCTGCGGGGATTTGTGCTTCAGCACGTCAATCAACTCGGTGGCCTGCTGCACAAACAGGGGCTGCGTGTGGGTGGCAACGGTGGGCGGGGTGTCGTAATCCAGCGCCTTGGCAGGGGAAATGAGAAACAGCATGAGTCGGATTTTGGCACGCAGGCCCCCTGCCGTCTGAGTACCCGTTGGCCCCATCCCCTTCAAAAGTCAAGGGGCTTTCTCACGTCAATTTAAATTGCACGCAATTGAATTGTGTAAAATTCAATCATGCCAACGTCCACTCCCTCACAAACCACCAACCCCGCACTCAAGTTGGACAACCAACTGTGTTTCGCGGTGTACGCCGCATCGCTGGCCATGACCAAGGCCTACAAGCCGTTGCTGGGCGCACTGGGCCTGACCTACCCCCAGTACCTGGTGCTGCTGGTGTTGTGGGAGCAAGACAACCGCCCGGTGACTGAGTTGGGCGAGCGCCTGTTTCTGGACAGCGGCACCCTCACGCCCTTGTTGAAGCGCATGGAGGCTGCCGGTTGGGTGCAGCGCCAGCGCAGCACGCAAGACGAGCGCAAGGTGCACATCGTCCTCACGCCTGCGGGCTTGGCCCTGCGCGATCAGGCGGCCTGCATTCCCTTGCGCATGGCCGACATGACCGCTTGCGGCACCGCCGAACTCTCCCGCCTGACCACCGAGCTGCACACCTTGCGCCAACGCCTGAACGCGGCCACGGCCTGACACCCCAACTGACCCAGCCACCATGCAAACCACCGCCAACGCCCTGATTGCCCTGATTGCCGCCCTGCACCTCTACATCCTTGCCCTGGAAATGTTCTGGTGGGACACCCCGAAAGGGCGGCGCGCCTTTGGCACCACGCCAGAGTTTTCGGCAGCCACCAAGGTGTTGGCGGCCAACCAGGGCCTCTACAACGGGTTCCTGGCAGCCGGGCTGATCTGGGGCCTGTCACTGGGCCCAGCGGGCCACTCGGTGCAGGTGTTTTTTCTGTCCTGCGTGACCGTGGCAGGCATCTACGGTGGCCTCACTGCCAGCCGAAAAATCCTGTTCATTCAGGCGCTGCCCGGCGCACTGGGACTGGCCGCCGTCTGGCTGACCTGAGTTGCACCACTTTTCTTGTTCCCCCCGGGCTGTTGCCCACCCTTCACCTCTGAAAGACCACCCATGGCCACCTCTCTCGACAAAGTGCTTTACACCGCCGTTGCCACCACCACCGGAGGCCGCGACGGCCGCTCCACCAGCAGCGACGGCTTGCTGGACGTGAAACTCGCACCCCCCAAGGAACTGGGCGGTGCAGGTGGCGCCACCAATCCCGAGCAACTGTTTGCCGCTGGCTATTCCGCCTGCTTCCTGGGCGCAATGAAACACGTGGCCGGCATGAAGAAGGTGGCCGTGCCCGCCGACACCACCATCACCGCCAGCGTGGGCATTGGTCCCATTCCACAGGGTTTTGGCATCAACGCCAAGCTGGTGGTGTCACTGCCCGGCATGGACCGCGCTGCGGCCCAGGCCCTGGTGGACGCAGCCCACCAGGTGTGCCCGTACTCCAACGCCACGCGCGGCAACATCGACGTGGTGCTGGAACTGGCCTGATGCCCGCCCCTGCGGGCCACCGCAGGCCCACAATGCGCCCATGCTGAGCGTGTTGCACCAAGACGAACACCTGGTGGCCATCGACAAGCCACCGGGCCTGCTGGTGCACCGCACCGGGCTGGACGCAGGCGAAACCCGGTTTGCCATGCAACTGCTGCGCGACCAACTGGGCCGCCACGTATGGCCGGTGCACCGGCTGGACAAAGGCACCAGCGGTGTGCTGCTGTTTGCGCTGGACGCCGACACCGCCCGCCTGGTGGGGCAGGCGTTCGAGCAAGGCCACGGCCTGCACAAAACCTACCAGGCCGTGGTGCGCGGCTGGCCTGCCGATGCAGGCGAGATCGACCACCCGCTGCGCCGCCTGCCCGACGACAGCCGCGATGCACACGGCCAGCGCGAGCTGGTGCAAACCGCCCACACCCGCTACCGCACCCTGGCACGGTTCACCCTGCCCATTCCCCAAGCCCCTCACCCCAGCACTCGGTTGGCCCGTGTGGCCCTGCAACCCCTCACCGGGCGGCGGCACCAGTTGCGCCGCCACATTAAGCACATCGCCCACCCCATCGTGGGCGATGCCACGCACGGCAAAGGCCCACTCAACCGCGATGTGGCTGCTCACCTCGGCCTTCAACGCCTGTGGCTGCACGCCACCGACCTGCGCCTGAACCACCCTGTGACCGGCGTGGCCCTGGCGCTGCATGCGCCGCTGGGCGCGGAATGGGCCGCCTGGGATGACGCAAACGCAGGTGGCTGTGTGGGCAGTTGACGGCGCTTCGTAAAATCGCGGGTTGTTCATTCCACAGCCGCCGGCACCGCCCGCGTGCCCAGCCAGAGATTTTTGCCATGTCCGAAGCCACCCCGTCCAACGCAGCGCCAGCACAGCCCGGCCTGAATTCGCTTTCCAAGTCGTTCGAACCCTCGGCGCTGGAAGCCCACTGGGGCCCCGAGTGGGAGCAGCGTGGCTACGGAGCCGCAGGCTTCCGGGGCACGGGTGCGCCGCAGGCCGACGCGCCGGCCTTCGCCATCCAACTGCCACCGCCCAACGTGACGGGCACGCTGCACATGGGCCACGCGTTCAACCAGACCATCATGGACAGCCTGACGCGCTACCACCGCATGGCCGGGTTCAACACCGTGTGGGTGCCCGGCACCGACCACGCAGGCATTGCCACCCAAATCGTGGTGGAGCGCCAGCTGCAAGCCCAAGGCATCAGCCGCCACGACATGGGCCCCACCCCCGCCGAAGCCCGCAAAAACTTCGTGTCCAAGGTGTGGGAATGGAAAGAACAGAGCGGCAACACCATCACCACGCAAATGCGCCGCATGGGCGACAGCGTGGACTGGGGCCGCGAGTACTTCACCATGGACGAGAAGCTGAGCAAGGTGGTCACCCAGACCTTTGTGAAGCTGTATGAGCAAGGCCTGATTTACCGTGGCAAACGCCTGGTCAACTGGGACCCGGTGCTGAAAAGCGCCGTATCCGACCTGGAGGTGGAAAGCACCGAAGCCAACGGCTTCATGCACTACATCACCTACCCGTTTGCCGACGGCCCCCAACTGATTGACGGCGTGCTGCAACGCGGCATGATCATTGCCACCACCCGCCCCGAAACCATGCTGGCCGACGGCGCGCTGGCGGTGCACCCCGAAGACGACCGCTACAAACACCTGCTGGGCAAGCTGGTGGACCTGCCGCTGTGCGACCGCCGCATTCCCATCATTGCGGACGACTTTGTGGACCGCGAATTCGGCTCCGGCTGCGTGAAGATCACCGGCGCACACGACTTCAATGACTACGCCTGCGCCCAGCGCCACGGCATTCCGCTGATCACCATCTTCACGCTGGACGCCAAAATCAACCAGGACGGACCTGCAGCCTACCAGGGCATGGACCGCTTCGTGGCCCGCAAGGCCGTGCTGGCCGACCTGGAAGCCCAAGGCTTTTTGCAGGAAGTGAAGCCCCACAAACTGATGCTGCCCATGTGCGCCCGCACCGGCCAGGTGGTGGAACCCATGCTGACCGACCAGTGGTTTGTGGCCATGAATAAGGTGTCTGACCAAGACCCCACTGGCAAAAGCATCGCCCAAAAAGCCATCGACGCCGTGCACAGCGGCCAGGTCAGCTTTGTGCCCGAGAACTGGATCAACACCTACAACCAGTGGATGAACAACATCCAGGACTGGTGCATCAGCCGCCAGCTGTGGTGGGGCCACCAGATTCCCGCCTGGTACGGCGAGAACGGTCAGCTTTATGTAGCTGAGAATGCAGAACAGGCAAGCGCCAAGGCACAAAAAGATGGTTATTTGGGCCCATTGACCCGCGACGAAGACGTGCTGGACACCTGGTACTCCAGCGCGCTGGTGCCGTTCAGCACCATGGGGTGGCCTGAGTCCCTCGCACACCCACAAGCTGAAGGGCGTGCAGGGCTCGAACCGGTCGATTTGGCGAGCGCAGCGAGTATGAGACCGGGCGAGTCCGGCACGCCCGCCAGCGCCCAAGCCAACGCCAACGCCAACAGCCTGCAAGACTACGACCTGTACCTACCCAGCACGGTGCTGGTGACGGGCTACGACATCATCTTTTTCTGGGTTGCCCGGATGATCATGATGACCACGCACTTCACC
>CAIYQZ010000076.1 GCA_903928495.1 uncultured bacterium | reverse complement strand
TTCGGTGGCAGGGCAAGCGAACATGCGCAAACTCCCAGAAATCAGCTTGAATACACCAATAATCTGAGAGATATTTTACCGGAATCAGCCGAAATATCGTTATGAATCAATGATTTATGAATAAATCAGGGCCGACTAATGAACCACGCCTTATCGCCCGCCCGGTGTCCTTTATCGTTTAGTGGGCCAATCCGCATATTCTTCGGCTCTTCTTTTCTGTCCACGATCGGGTGAATACCTGCGTCCGTGAGCGACCTCCGCATACCCGGTGTTAGCCCTGTCTCTGTGCCGCTTGTCCTGAGGATTTCAAGCAATTCCCTACTTGTAATCACGTCGCACGGCCAGTGGTTCACGATCTCTATCGCCCGCGATGTAGTAAACGACCGGGACTTCTCGATCATGCTGCGCTTGGCGGCTGTCATGGGCGGGCGCTCGCCCGGTTGGAAGTCTGCAATGTTGCGCTGACACAAAAACCACCCGATGGAATCCGCAAACGATTTGTCTTCCAGCATGTTGTAAAGGCTGGCGTACACCGATGGAGGTCGTGGGTCAACCCCGGTACTGACCACACGGAAGCGGCGGTCGGTTTCATTCAACGGTAGCGCGTCCAGGTGATTACTGAACAGGAGCCAGCGGCAGGCGTTGAACTGCTTGTACTGCGTCCCGTACTTTGGGTTAATCATCCGGATGTCTTGCGTGACCAACGTTTTGATGTGCTCGAACCCATCGAACTTGTTGTTGCCACCGACTCGAATCTCGTCCACGGTTGCGATCAGTCGGTTGGCTAGGTTCCCGTTGAACTCGCTTTTTAGAAGCGCCTGTGGGTCAACAGAGGGGGCAACGTACCCCATCCAAACACGAGCAATCACGCTCGCAATCCAGTTGCGCCCAAGACCTGTCTTGGTGGCAACGTGAACCCAACCATAGTGAGGCAGTTGGCCCGGTTTCTGTTCGATGTGGGCAAGCCAGTCAAGGAATTTTTCGGCCTCGGCGTTGGACTCTGCCAGTTGCACCGATGTAGGGTTGGCACTCGGTTGGAAGATGTAGCGAACGTGGCCCACAAAGGCGCTCACGTGCGCTTCATACTCCGGCCCTGAACACTCCTTGCGACGTATGGGCTTCCAGTAGTTGATAGCTGGTAGGCCGTCCGGGTCGCGGCAGATGGCTGGCCGTCCCGGTGCAAACGTGCGCGTAAATACCTGAACACGGCCAGCGTGCGTTTCCCACACGGTAAACGTCGGTACTGTTTTCTCGCGAGGCTGGCCGTTGGCCCCTACTACGATGCGTGTCATCAGGTTGCTGTTGAAGCGTCGGGCCATGTGGGCGGTTGGCAGTGCCACGGCTGGGTTACTCCGCAACACCACCACCGCACCATCCGATACATCCACCAACTCGGCCAACATCTGATCGAGATTCATTTCTGGCGGTATGGCTGCAACGCCTTCTTCAACTTTGTCTTGCAGGCTTTTGTTGATTTCTATCTGACGCTGCCGACGTTCTTCATCCCGTTCGTTTTGCGTTACCGGGCGAGCACCGTCGCCTGTAACGGCTGTTTCTAAGACGCTGTCCATGGCTTGATCAAAAATCGCGTGATGGTCAACAACACCTTCAGCAAAGTGATCCGCTGCAATGGCGGTGATGCTTTCCAACACTTCGTCCCGTGGTGCGCTAACAAGAATCCGCTGTCTTACAAACCGCACAAGAAGTGGTAAGTGTGATTCGTTTAAATAATCGCCGCTGTTGTCTTCTTGGGCGAATGCAAAATCTGCTCGTGTTGCTGCATCCTCTGCATCTGTCCATTGTGAAAGTCCACCTAATCTGGTTGCCATAATCTATTGAAAGGTTTGGTTTGTGTTCCCACATATTCATGCGGGCCTTTCTTTCTAACCTTTCTTGCCATAGCACAAAACCGCGTTATAATTAACGTGGGCTTTGCCATAGCCTATATTGAAAGTTCGGCCGTTAAAGGTGCTCAAACACTTTTAACGGCTTCTTTTTCAACGTTCACAGCGGCCAGCCTTGCAGCAGCGGCAGCGACGGCCATTGCATCTGCACGCTCGCGCAACTTGTCTGCTTTGTTCTGCAACAGGCGAACTTCACGATCTTCGGGGTTGACCAAATAGCGGGCGGCTTCGTTGCTTTGCGCCCAAGCGTCAAGGTCGGTCTTCTTGTAGAGATAAGCGTCGTAGATTTTTATGTACGGCGGGTTGTCGTTCTGGATTCTCCGGTTACTGAGAACCGAGTAGCCGAGTTCCAGCCCAAGACTGCGCAAATAGTTTGTTGCGTGCGATGTTCCAAGATACTCCTGTGCGAAGGTAGCTAATGGAATTGATTGTCCACCAATTTCAATTACATCTTTTTGTGCCATGCTGTGTCCTTTAATAAATAAATTGCCCGTTGCGGCACGCTTAGTTTAAGGCATGGCTGGCGGTTTGTAAGCCCAAATTGACATAATTATTTATTGCTTTAATGATTGTGCAAACGGAATTCATTACCCGCCATGCAGATAATCTTCACAATTCCAAATGAGTATTACCGCCGAAAATGGATGGAATGCCCTTGCTGGCGTGAATACCGCTGGTGGCCTGTTGGCTGTGGCTGTTTGGCGTGGGGCTTGGCCCGTGCGCGGGCGGTGCTTTTGTTTTGGCACGCAGCGAACCAGCGTTCATCCGGTCTTGGGGCAGTAGGGGAAGCGGTCGCGCATTAGTTCAAGCCACGCGATTCCGTCTGAAGACATTACGTAGCGGCGACGACCGAGTAAGAACATGCGTGGCCCGTGACCTTCGGACACAAGCTGCTCAAACGTGCGGAAAGGAACGCCGACAACTTCTTCGGCGAATGTCTCCGCTGGGTAGCAGGGTGGGGGTGGTGTGTTTGGCTGTGGCATGGGCGGTACTTTGCCGCCGCACAGCTTGCCCAGCAATGCAGCTTTTAAAAGCTGCTAGCGCTGATGTGCTCAACGACCTTTTTTAGCCGCCTCACGTCCCAATCGCAGAAAGGCGGGTTGGCTTGCAACCATGCCAGCAACGGCCCCCCGGCAAGCCCTAGCGGTGCGGCTGCACGGGCCTTGGCTGCGTCGTTTGCGGTGCGTTGGGTCGCTGCCTTCGCTTTGGCTTGCGCACGCCCTGCAAGCCCTTTTTGTGCCGACACCAGAAGAGCCGCCGTGCGCTGCTCTGGCGTGGTGATGTTGCGCAATAACTCTTCTTCCGACAAGTAGCCTTGACCGCCCTTGCTGAACAGGTCAATTTGCTTTGGCATGGCCCGCCAAACTTTCCGACCATGCCAGAGTCGCTGCGGTGCGTTCTGCTGCGTAGTCGTGTCGGTTGTAGGTTGCCAGCACCCCGCCAAGCGTGTGGTTAAGACACTTTTCGATAACGTGGGGAGCAACCTGCATACCTGCCAGTCTAGTGGCGAACGTTCGCCGCAAGTCGTGCGGTGTCCAGCCAACATCCTGCCGCTTGAGCCATGCTTGCGTAGCGGTAACACCACGGGCGAAGAACAAGAACCCGCCATAGTCGCCAAGCTGCTCCCGAGCGAGTGGCGACACGGCTACCCAGTGTGGGCGGTCGCTTTTGTTCTCCGGTATGTGCAGAACATCGCCGTCCAACTGGCCGACCTTCGCGGTTTGGGCTTCGCTGATCCGTAGCCCTGTCAAGAGCAAGAACCGCAGGAGCTTTCCGTGGTCGTCTTGCAGAGCCATCACCCAGGTGATCTCTTCATCGGTTAGGACTCTGGCCCGCGCTGTCTCGGTGCCCCCTGCCACTGCGTTAGACGTTTCGGCCAATGGGTTCACACTGATCAGCCCGCGCTGCCTTGCGTAGCCGAACATCAAGGCCCAAGACGACCGACAACGGTTGGCTGCGACCGGGTATTGCTTGCCGTAGTCAATCAAATTGTTTGTGAGCTCGGCGGTTGTCAAGCTGCCAATCATGCGGTGGCCGAAAAACCTGTTGAACCTGTTCACGTACACCGAGGCGTTCTTTGTTTGCTTGTAGGTTGGCACGATGACTCGGTCGTACCACTCATTGCAGACGGTCTCAGCGCGGACTTGATCGGGGAGGGCGGTTGCCCCCAGCTTTGCGCACGCTGCCCGTGCGGCTGCTAGCGACATGGCTGGGTGAGTACCAAGCTTGACCTTTTGTTGCTTGCCGCCCGCCTTGGTGCGGTATACCCACGTGAGCAGGTGCGGTGCCGAATGGCGCAGATACAGGCCGTTCCCGAATCCATACCATTGCTCTTTAGTAACTGGCTTCAGCCGCTTAACGTCCGTCTCGGTTTTGGGTGCGGTTTGCATGGTGCAGTGAGGCTCCTTTTGGGCAAATTTTGGGACACATTTTCCAAAAGTAGCCGCATTTTACTGCACGCTGCTGCACGCGATAGGCTTGTTTTATAAGGAGATTTTCTTGTACAAGGTGCTCTTTGTCTGCATGGGCAACATCTGCAGAAGCCCCACCGCAGAAGCCGTGCTGCGCCACCACGTGCAGTTGGCCGAGTTGGGCCAACACGTGGCCGTGTTTTCGGCAGGCACGCACAACTACCACCCCGGCAAGCCAGCCGATGTGCGCAGCGCTGCCCATGCGCAGCGGCGTGGCATTGACCTGTCTGGCCACCGGGCGCGGCAGATCACCGAAGAGGACTTTGAGCAGATGGACCTCATCCTGGTCATGGACTGGGACAACCTCTCGTTGACCCAGGCTGCCTGTCCGCCGCAGCACCAGCACAAGGTGCGCCGCTTGATGGAGTTTGCCTGCCAGCACACCGACACGGTGGTGCCCGACCCGTATTACGGAGGGGAGGCGGGCTTTGAACATGTGCTGGATTTGTTAGACGACGCCTGCTCGGGCCTTACTCAGTACTTGAAACGCATGACTTCAAAATAGTACCAATCGGTTTTTATTGTTTCTTGACGGTAGGATTTTCTTGCGTCGAGTTACAATGCCGAGCAAATCAGTTGGGCTTTGATGTATACTTGACGAAAACAGTCAAGAACAACGCCCACGATGAATCGGCTCAGGCCGGGGGCGGGCGGAAAAACGTGTTGGCTGGTGCATGACCTGCGCCGCCAACTGTGTACAGCACCATTACGAAAGAGTCCTGCCATGCGCCTCACCACCAAAGGCCGCTTCGCGGTCACCGCCATGATCGATTTGGCCCTGCGCCAGTCCAATGGCCCTGTCACGCTGGCAGCCATCAGCCAGCGGCAGCAAATTTCGCTCTCGTACCTGGAGCAGTTGTTCGGCAAGCTGCGCCGCCACGAGTTGGTGGAGTCCACCCGTGGCCCCGGAGGCGGTTACACCCTTGGGCGCAAAGCGACCGAAATCACGGTGGCCGACATCATCGTGTCTGTGGACGAGCCTCTGGACGCCACCCAGTGCGGCGGCAAAGAGAACTGCCACGGCGAAGGCAACCGTTGCATGACCCACGAGTTGTGGGCCGCGCTGAACGCCAAAATGGTTGACTTTCTCGACTCTGTCACCCTGCAGAAGTTGGTTGACGAGCAGTTGGCCAAGGGCCTGATCGTTGAAAACGTGCCCATGATCAAGCGGGCCATTTCCACGGCGCCTGTGGTCAAACCCATTCGCGTGAATGGACCCAACTCGGTATTTGCGCTGGGCGCTTCTTTGGCCAAGGCCTGAAGACAGTCCGGTGATCACAGGCAGGGCTGCGGCGCAGCTGTGCCTTGGCCGCCCCATTTAGAACCCATTCGACCTTCACACACACCATGTCCACGCCGCATTTCCCCATTTACATGGACTACAGCGCCACCAACCCTTGCGACCCGCGGGTGGTGGACGCCATGATTCCTTGGTTGCGCGAGCACTTTGGCAACCCTGCCAGCCGAAGCCATGCCTGGGGCTGGGAAGCCGAAAAGGCCGTGGAAACCGCCCGCGAACAGGTGGCTGCGCTGATCAATGCCGACCCGCGCGAAATCGTTTGGACCAGCGGCGCCACCGAGTCAAACAACCTTGCATTGAAGGGCGCTGCGCACTTCTACAAGGGCAAGGGCAAGCACCTGATCACCGTTAAGACAGAGCACAAAGCCGTGCTCGACACCATGCGTGAGCTGGAGCGCCAGGGCTTTGAGGTCACCTACCTTGATGTGCAGGCCGATGGCTTGCTGAACCTCGATGCCTTCAAGGCCGCCATCCGCCCCGACACCATCCTGGCCAGCGTCATGTTCGTCAACAACGAAATCGGTGTCATTCAGGACATTGCAGCCATCGGCACGATCTGTCGCGAAAAAGGCGTGTTGTTGCACGTGGATGCCGCGCAGGCCACTGGCCGGGTGGACATTGACGTGACCACCTTGCCCGTGGACCTGATGAGCCTCACCAGCCACAAAACCTACGGCCCCAAAGGGATTGGTGCCCTGTATGTGCGCCGCAAGCCCCGCGTGCGCCTGGAGGCGCAAATGCACGGTGGCGGCCACGAGCGTGGCATGCGCTCTGGTACGCTGCCCACCCACCAGTGCGTGGGCATGGGCGAGGCCTACCGCATTGCCAAGCTGGAAATGCATGACGAAAACAAGCGCATTCAAGCCCTGCATGACCGCCTGTTGGCCGGGTTGCAAGGCATGGAAGAGGTGTTCATCAACGGCCACGCCACGCAGCGCGTGCCCCACAACCTGAACATGAGCTTTAACTACGTGGAGGGCGAGTCGCTCATCATGGGCATCAAGGGGCTGGCAGTGTCCAGTGGCTCAGCGTGCACCAGCGCCAGCCTGGAACCCAGCTACGTGCTGCGTGCCTTGGGCCGCAGCGACGAACTGGCGCACAGCAGCCTGCGCATGACCATTGGCCGCTGGTCCACCGAAGAAGAAATCGACTACGCCATTGCCACCATCAAAGAAAACGTGGCCAAGCTGCGCGAACTGTCTCCCCTGTGGGAAATGTTCAAGGACGGCGTCGACCTCTCCACCATCCAGTGGGCGGCGCACTGAGCGTTTTTTCGCAGCGCCCCCAATTGCACTGAATTTGAAGGAACAACACCATGGCTTACTCAGACAAAGTGGTTGACCACTACGAAAACCCCCGCAACGTCGGCAGCTTTGAAAAAGGCGACGACACCGTGGGCACCGGCATGGTCGGTGCCCCCGCCTGTGGCGACGTGATGAAGCTGCAAATCAAGGTCAACGCCCAAACCGGTGTGATCGAAGATGCACGCTTCAAAACCTACGGTTGCGGCTCTGCCATTGCCTCAAGCTCGCTGGTCACCGAATGGGTGAAGGGCAAAACACTCGACGAAGCTGCTGCGCTGAAAAACAGCCAGATTGCCGAAGAGCTGGCCTTGCCACCGGTCAAAATTCACTGCTCCATCCTGGCTGAAGACGCCATCAAGGCAGCAGTGGACGACTACCGCAAAAAACACACGCACTGACCATGGCCGTCACCCTGACCGAAGCCGCTGCACGGCACGTCACCCGCTACCTCAGCCGCCGTGGCAAGGGTGTGGGTGTGCGCCTGGGCGTGAAAACCACCGGGTGCTCGGGCCTGGCGTACAAGCTGGAATACGCCGACGAGCAGGCCCCTGAAGACGTCGTGTACGAAAGCAATGGCGTCACCGTGCTGGTAGACCCCAAAAGTCTGGCCTACATCGATGGCACCCAGCTCGACTTCGTGCGCGAAGGCCTGAACGAAGGCTTCCGCTTCAGCAACCCCAACGAACGCGACAAGTGCGGCTGCGGCGAATCGTTCCGCGTGTGAGGGCGGGTGCTTGTGGCGTTGAATTTGCAGGCATCTGATTTTGAGTTGTTCGGCCTCCCCGAGCAGTTTGCCCTGGACCCCAGGGCCTTGGACGCGCAGTGGAAAGCCCTCCAGCGCGAAACCCACCCCGACAAATTTGCCGCGCAGGGAGCGGTGGCGCAACGGCTGGCCATGCAGTGGTCAGTGCGTGTGAACGAGGCCTATCAGCGGCTGAAAAACCCCACACAGCGCGCTGCCTATCTGTGCGAGCGCCGGGGTGCGCCGGTGAACGCCGAGCGCAACACAGCCATGCCGCCCGCCTTTTTGGTGCAACAAATGGAGTGGCGAGAGGAGCTGGAAGAGTCCACCGGCGAAAACGAACTCGAAGCATTGCTTGACCGTACGCGGGGCGCCAGGCGCGACACCTTGACCCGCATCGCTTCGTTGCTGGATGAGCAAAGCGATGCCGCCGCTGCTGCCACCCAGGTGCGCGCCCTCATGTTCGTGGAGCGCTTTGCCGCCGAGGTAGAGCAGCGCCTTGACCAACTGGGACAATAACCCCCACACCATGGCTCTTCTGCAAATTTCCGAACCCGGGCAATCGCCCGATCCCCATCAGCGCCGCGTGGCCGTGGGCATTGATTTGGGCACCACCCATTCGTTGGTGGCCGCCGTGCGCAACGGCGTGGCCGAATGCCTGCCCGATGACCAAGGCCGCCACCTGTTGCCCAGCGCCGTGCGTTACTTGCCGCCCAACAGCGGCGGGGCAGGGCGGGTCATTGGTTTTGACGCACTTGCAGCGCAGGTGCAAGACCCTGCCAACACACTGGTGTCCATCAAGCGTCTCATGGGCCGACAGCGTGCCGATGTGGTGCAGGTGGACCAACTGCCCTACACCGTGCTCGACCGCCCGGGCATGGCCACCGTGCAAACCGTTGCCGGGGAAAAAACGCCTGTCGAGGTGAGCGCCGAAATACTGGCCACCCTGCGTTTCAGGGCTGAAGACACCTTTGACGACGAGTTGTTCGGCGCAGTCATCACTGTGCCCGCCTACTTTGACGATGCCCAGCGCCAGGCCACCAAAGACGCGGCACAGCTGGCGGGCATCAACGTGTTGCGGCTCATCAATGAACCCACTGCCGCAGCCATTGCCTACGGGCTGGACAACGCCAGCGAAGGCACCTACGCCGTGTACGACCTGGGCGGGGGCACGTTTGACATTTCCATTTTGAAGCTGTCGCAAGGTGTGTTCGAGGTGGTGGCCACCGGAGGCGACTCCGCCTTGGGCGGCGACGACTACGACCGTGCGCTGGTGCAATGGGTCATGGCCCAACAAGGCCGGGCCGCCTGGCTCGACACCGCAAGCCCCACCGACCGCGCCGCACTGCAGCAGGCCGCCAAACGGGTGAAGGAACGTCTTTCCGATGTGAAAGATGATTCTGAATCAGTAGCTTATAACGTAATGCTGTCAAGCGGTGAGGCCTGTTTTGATATAAAAAAACGAGATTTTGCCCAAGCCACGCAGCCGCTGACTGCCCGCACGCTGACGGCCGTGCGCAAGGCACTGCGCGACGCCAAACTGGGCAAAGACGACATTCAAGGTGTGGTGTTGGTGGGGGGCTCCACCCGCATGCCAGTGGTGCGCGAGGCCGTGGCCGAGTTTTTTGGCCAGACGCCCCTCACCAACCTCAACCCCGACGAGGTCGTGGCTCTGGGTGCCGCCATTCAGGCCAACCAACTGGCGGGCAATAACCCGGACGGCGATTTGCTGCTGCTCGACGTCATTCCGCTCTCGCTGGGCATTGAAACCATGGGCGGGTTGGTGGAGCGCATCGTGCCCCGCAACAGCACCATTCCCACCGCATTGGCGCAAGACTTCACCACCTACAAAGACGGCCAGACCGCATTGGCCCTGCACGTGGTGCAAGGCGAGCGCGACCTGGTGGCGGATTGCCGCAGCCTGGCGCGCTTTGAGTTGCGCGGCATTCCACCCATGGCTGCTGGTGCTGCACGCATTCGCGTCACCTTCACCATCGATGCGGATGGCCTGCTGAGCGTGACCGCCAAAGAGCAGGGCACCGGCATCGAAGCCCGCATCGATGTGAAGCCCTCTTACGGCCTGAGTGACGAACAGATAGCCACCATGCTGCAGGAAAGCTTCACCACTGCTCAGGCTGACATGCAGGCACGCGCGCTGGTGGAAGCCCGAGTGGACGCCGACCGCATGGTCGAAGCCACCCTCAGCGCCTTGAAAGCCGATGGCGATTTGCTGGGCGAGCAGGAACGCGCCGACATGGAAGCCCTGATGGCGGGCCTGCGCCAGACCGCTGCCACGTCCACCGACGCGGCCGAGGTCGAAGCCGCCACTCAGGTGCTGGCCAAAGGCACCGAATCGTTTGCCGCTATGCGCATGAACCGGGGCATTGCCCGCGCCCTGTCAGGCAAACACATCGAGACCATGTAATTCGCGCGCTACCCGGCCGCCAGTCTTGCGCCTCTTGAAACCCACGCCAACATGCCTACCATCCACATCCTGCCGCACCCCGAGTATTGCCCGCAAGGCACCCGCATCCAGGCCCCTGCTGGCACCAGCATTTGCGAGGCCCTGCTCGACAACAAAATCAACATCGAGCACGCCTGCGACATGAGCTGCGCCTGCACCACCTGCCATGTGGTGGTTCGACAGGGCATTGAGTCATTGAACGAGCCAGACGAAGCCGAAGAAGACCTGCTGGACCGCGCCTGGGGCCTGGAGCCCCAGTCGCGCCTGAGCTGTCAGGCCATCCTGGCGCAGACCGACCTGACGGTGGAGATTCCCCGCTACACCATCAATCACGCCAAAGAGAATCACTGAGCCATGAGCCGCCAAATCGTTCTGGACACCGAAACCACCGGTCTCTCGCCCGAGAACGGCGACCGCATCATTGAAATCGGGTGCGTGGAGTTGCTCAACCGCAAACTGTCGGGCAACAACCTCCACTTTTACGTCAACCCGGAGCGCGACAGCGAAGAGGGCGCACTGAAGGTGCACGGCATCAGCAACGAGTTTTTGCGTGACAAGCCCAAGTTCGCGGCCATAGCCATGGAGCTGCTTGACTACCTGCAAGGGGCCGAGCTGATCATCCACAACGCCCCCTTCGATATCGGTTTTCTGAACAAGGAACTGGAGCGCTTGCGAATGGGGCGCATGGCCGATCACGTGTCAGGCGTGATTGACAGCTTGGCCATGGCCAAGGAACTGTTCCCGGGCAAACGCAACAGCCTGGACGCCCTGTGCGGCCGCCTGGAGGTTGACAATTCAGGGCGCACCTTGCACGGAGCCTTGCTCGACGCCGAGTTGCTGGCCGATGTCTACATCAACATGACCCGGGGCCAGAACGCCTTCGGTCTGGATGACACGCCCGACAACCCGACCGAGATTCAGGCGGACGACATGGCCGACATCGATCTCAGTGCCTTCCACCTGCCCGTGCTGGAGGCCAATGCCGCGGAACGGGAGGCACACGAACGCGCCTTGGCCGACCTCGACAAGTCCACCAAAGGGCGCACACTGTGGCGCAAACTTGAGCCGGTGGCTGCCTGATCCAGACTTGAAAAGTGGCCTGGGCTGCCAAAAGAGAGCAAAAGTGTGTATATAATTTGAGGCTTCGGGCGGTTAGCTCAGTGGTAGAGCACTGCCTTCACACGGCAGGGGTCGCAGGTTCGAACCCTGCACCGCCCACCAGAATTTTGTGTGATGAATCAAGGACTTAACGGAAGCGTTAGGTCCTTTTTTTATGCCTGGTCGGCACATAGGGAGCAAGCAATGGAGCAACTCGACGTGGTTGTCATCGGTGCGGGCGTGGTGGGCCTCGCCGTGGGGCGCGCCCTGGCCTTGGCCGGACGCGAGGTGATGGTGCTGGAAAAAGAGCAGTCCATTGGCACGGGCGTCAGCTCCCGCAACAGCGAGGTGGTGCATGCCGGCCTGTACTACGCACCCGGTTCTCTGAAGGCCCGTTTGTGTGTGCGTGGGAAAGAATTGCTCTACCAACTGTGCGGGCAGCGTGGCGTGTCTGTCAACGCCTGCGGCAAGCTGGTGGTGGCCACCGACGAGGCCCAGCTCCCTGCGCTGCATGCATTGGCTGCCCAGTCTGCCGCCAACGGTGTGCCAGTGAGCCTGTTGACTGCGTCAGAGGCTCGGGCACTGGAGCCAGCATTGCAGTGTGTGGCTGCCTTGCATTCGCCTACCACGGGCATCGTGGACAGCCACGGGCTGATGCTGGCCTTGCAAGGCGATCTGGAGCGTGCGGGTGGCATGGTGGCTTTGGAGTCGGCCGTGGTTGCCGGACAGGCCACGCCCGAAGGCCTGGTACTGACAGTGCAAAGCCCGGGGCTACCTGCTTTGCAGGTGCAGGCGCGCACGGTGGTGAACGCAGCAGCTTTGCACGCGTGCTCGGTGGCACGTGGCATTCAAGGCGTGCCTGCAGAGCATGTGCCACAAGAACACTTTGCCAAGGGAAGCTACTACACACTGGCGGGCAAAGCACCGTTTGGGCGGCTGGTGTATCCCGCGCCGCAAGGGGCTTGGTTGGGTGTTCATCTGACGCTGGATTTGGGCGGACAAGCCAAGTTTGGCCCCGATCTGGAATGGCTGAACGTTGCCACCCCCGATGCCATTGACTACACGGTGGACCCGCAGCGGGCCGATGGGTTTTACGAGGCAGTGCGCCGCTATTGGCCCGTATTGCCCGATGGGGCTTTGCAGCCAAGTTACAGCGGGGTGCGCCCCAAAATATACGGACCTGGCGAAGCCGCACCTGACTTTCGCATCGACGGCCCAGCCGTGCACGGCGTGCCGGGGTTGGTGAACCTGTTTGGCATCGAATCCCCAGGCCTCACCAGCGCAATGGCCATCGGGGAATACGTGTCTCAGATGGATGTCTAAAACATAGCTGTAACGTCAATACCATCAAGCGCTGATGGCATTTTTGATGCATGAAGCAGCTTCATTCACCAGGGCTGGACCTTTGTAGATCAGGCCAGTGTAGATCTGTACGAGGTCGGCTCCAGCGCGCATTTTTTCCACCGCGTCGGCACCACTCAAAATGCCGCCCACGCCAATGATGGGAAAGCCCGCGCCCAAGGCTGCGCGCAGTTGCCGAATGACGGCGTTGCTCTTTTCAAATACCGGGCGGCCCGACAGGCCGCCAGCTTCTTCAGCATGGGGCAAGCCTGCCACGGCGGCGCGGTCCAGGGTGGTGTTGGTGGCAATCACGCCCCAGGCTTGGTTGGGCTTGCCACGGCCGTCGCAGCCGTAGCGCTGCAGCGTGGCGGCCACGGTGGCCACCTGGGCTTCGTCCAGGTCGGGTGCAATTTTCACGAACAGGGGAATGGTTTTACCATGTTCGCGGGCCAGCCCCTCGCGTCGCTGCGACAGCGCGTCGAGCAGCGCGTCCAGCGCCTCGTCGCTTTGCAGGGCGCGCAGATTTTTAGTGTTGGGGCTGGAGATGTTGACCGTGACGTAGTCGGCGTGGGGGTACACGCCGTCCAGGCATGTCAGGTAATCGGCCGTGGCATTTTCAATGGGTGTGGCGGCGTTTTTGCCAATGTTCAGGCCCAGGCGCAGCGGGTTGTTGCTGCCCGGCTGGCGGCACTTGGCGTGTTGCACATTGGACAGAAAGGCGGCCAGGCCTTCATTGTTGAAACCCAGGCGGTTGATGAGCGCATCGCGAGCGGGCAGGCGGAACATTCGTGGCTTGGGGTTGCCGGGCTGGCCTTTGGGTGTGACGGTACCCACTTCCACAAAGCCAAAACCCATGGCCCCCAGGCCGTCGATGGCATGGGCGTTTTTGTCCAATCCTGCGGCCAGGCCCACCCGGTTGGGAAACCGCACACCGGCAACCGTCACAGGGTCATCCACCCGGGCGGCGCACCAGGCCCATTGCAGTGGGGTGTTCTGGCCTTTGGCCAGGCTGGCCAGTGTCAGCTCGTGGGCTGCCTCGGGGTCCAGCCCGAACAGAAAGGGGCGGGCGAGGGCGTATGGAATCAAGGGCATTGGATAATCCGCATTCAGTGTCAGCAACCCCTCATTTTCCCTGATCGATCACCATGACCTCTGCCGCCGCCACGCCCCTGACCCAAGACGAACTCAAAACCCTGGTGGGTCAAGCCGCTCTGGCATATGTGGTGCCTGGCAGCATTGTGGGTGTGGGAACGGGTTCAACGGTGAACAAGTTCATCGACGCGCTGGCCAGCATGAAAGGGCAGATCAAGGGGGCCGTGTCCAGTTCGGTGGCGTCTACTGTGCGCCTGAAGGCACTGGGCATTGAAGTTTTTGACAGTAACGACGTTCCCGAACTGGCCGTGTACATCGACGGTGCCGACGAAATTGACGGTCAAGGCTACATGATCAAGGGCGGCGGCGCAGCGCTGACACGCGAGAAAATCGTGGCCGCCCAGTCCAAACAGTTTGTCTGCATCGTGGACGACAGCAAGCTGGTGCAGGCGCTGGGCAAGTTCCCCTTGCCGGTGGAGGTCATCCCTATGGCGGCCAAGCGAATTGCTGCACAGTTTGCAGCGATGGGTGGCACGGCCACCTTGCGCATGAAAGACGGTACGCCTCTGGTCACCGACAACGGTCAGCACATTCTGGACGTGACAGGCCTTCAAATCACCGAGCCGCTGGCATTTGAGAGCCAAGTGAACCAGTGGCCCGGTGTGGTGACCGTGGGGGTGTTTGCACACCAGAAAGCCCAGGTCTGCCTGATGGCCACCGCAGGCGGCGTGAAGACACTCAATTACTGATCATCAGCAGTACAACTCAGAACTTGATCCCGGCTGGGTTGTTTGGGTTGGCCGTGGTGGCTGGTGGCGGTTTGCGTGCGGGTGGCGCGGCCGGTGGTGTTGCGCCTGCATTGGCCGGCGACACAGGCGCCACCTTGACGGGAACCAGTGGCTGTGGCGCAGGCTGGCGGTAGCCAGGGGGCAGCGCCGAGGTTTTGGGATAGCCCGCTGCGTCGAGATAACGGCCCCATTCTGTGCCTGAAAAGCCTTTCACTGGCTGTGATCCCACCATCAGGAGCGGCAATGCGTTGTCCGGGTTGATGCGGGCGAAAGCAGTCAGGTCGTCGTTGGTCTCCACCGTCTTTTCCGTGAACGGGATGCCTCGGGCGACGAGCACACTGCGCCCGCTGTTGCACGGTGAGCAGTTGGGCGCTGAATACAGGGTGACCGGATACTTGGCCACCAATTGCTGCAACTCAAAAGGCAGGTTGGGTCTTGTTTCACCCGTGGCACTACCGCTGCCAGCCACGCGGGTGGCGTTTTTCGCATCGGGTGGGGGCTGGTCAGAGAACGACACCTTGCCGTCCGGTCCGACGATCCTGTAAACCCCCTGAGCTTGCAAGGCCGGCGACAAAATGCAGGCCAGCAGCGCGCAGCCAATGGATTGACGGACAACTGCGATTCGGTGGCGCGTGGTGGTGACCATGATGGCGTGTGTTCCTGGGTTGTGGCGTTTTGCGTCAGGCTGTGGTCATGCCTTGATGGCGCAGCAAGGCATCCAACTGTGGTTCCCGGCCCCTGAAGGCTTTGAACGACTCCATGGCCGGGCGGCTGCCGCCGGCTTCCAGCACAGCTTCGCGGTAGCGGCGGCCTGTGGCCACGTCCAGCGTGGTGCCCGTGTGCTGCGCAGCCTCTTCAAAAGCGGCGTAGGCATCGGCAGACAACACCTCTGCCCACTTGTAGCTGTAATAGCCGGCCGAGTATCCACCCGAAAAAATGTGGCCAAAGGTGTGGGGGGTGCGGTTGTAGGCCGGGGCTTGCAACACGGCCACTTCGTCGCGCACATGCTTGAGCAGGGCAAGGATGTCTGGTTGCCCGTTGACCACCGGGACTTGGCCCATGTGCAGCAGCATGTCAAACAGTGAAAATTCCACCTGGCGCAGCGTTTGAAGGCCACTTTGGAAGTTTTTGGCCGCCAGCATCTTGTCGTACAGGGCGCGGGGCAGGGGCTCACCTGTGTCCACGTGGGCGGTCATGTGCTTGAGCACATCCCACTCCCAGCAGAAATTTTCCATGAACTGGCTGGGCAGTTCCACTGCGTCCCACTCCACGCCGCTGATGCCGGACACGTCTCGTTCGTTCACTTGTGTCAGCAAGTGGTGCAGGCCGTGGCCAAACTCGTGGAAGAGGGTGATGACGTCATCGTGGGTGAGCAGTGCGGGCTTGTCGCCCATGCCCTCGGCGAAGTTGCACACCAGGTGCGCCACAGGGGTTTGCAGCGCGCCGGTGTCTGGGCGCAGCCAGCGTGCGCGCACGTCGTCCATCCAGGCGCCACCGCGCTTGCCGGTGCGGGCACCGGGGTCCAGATAAAACTGGCCTACCAAGTGTGTGCCACGCTCGATCCGGAAGAACTGCACACCGGGGTGCCAAATGGGTGCGTTGTCGGGCCGAATGGCCACTTCAAACAGCGTCTCGATGATGCGAAACAACCCTTGCAGCACCTTGGGGGCGGTGAAGTAGGTTTTCACCTCTTGTTCGCTGAACGCGTATCGGGCTTCTTTCAGCTTTTCACCCACGTAGCTCCAGTCCCAGGGTTGGGGGTCCGGGAGGTCCAGGTGTTCAGCCGCGAAGGCCCGCAGATCGGCCAGATCCTGCTCAGCAAACGGACGTGCGCGCCGGGCCAGATCTCGCAGAAAGTCCACCACTTGCTGGGGTGAGCGGGCCATTTTGGGCATCAGCGACACCTCTGCAAAATTGGCGTAGCCCAACAACGCGGCTTCGTCCTGGCGCAGGGCGAGCAGTTCTTGCATGACCGCGCTGTTGTCGAACTTTCGGAATTCCTCTGCTGACTGGTCGCTGGCGCGGGTGGTGTGGGCTCGGTACAGGCGCTCGCGCAGTGCACTGCTGAGGGCAAACTGCATCACCGGCAGGTAAGAGGGCATTTTCAGCGTGAGCTTGTGGCCTTCTTTGCCGTCAGCCACTGCGGCGGCACGTGCGGCTTGAACCACGTCCGTTGGCACACCCACCAGTTCTTCTTCGGTGGCAAAGTAGGCAAAGGCATCGGTGGCGTCCAGCGAGTTCTCGCTGAATTTTTGACCCAGCTCGGCCTGGCGTTCCTGTAACTGCGCAAAGCGCTCTTTGGCCGCACCTTGCAGCTCGGCTCCACCCAGGACAAAGCCACGCATGGCGTTGGTGTGGGCCTGGCGTTGCTCAGGCGTGAGTTGTGCAACGTCCATCGCTTTGTATTTGGCGTACAGCCGTTCGTCTGCGCCCAGGCGGGTCCAGAACTCGGTCACGCGGGGCAGGGCGGCGTTGTAGGCGGCGCGCAGTTCGGGGCTGTCTGCCACGCTGTTGAGGTGGTTGACCGCACCCCAGGCCCGCCCGAGGCGCTCAGTCGCTACGTCGAGCGTGGCCGACAGGGCGGCCCATTGAGCGGGGAAGGTGTCGGCGGTCACCAACTCCAAAGCTTCATCAGCGCGTGCAAGCAGCTCGTCCAGCGCAGGGGCCACATCGGCAGGTGCAATCGCATCGAAGCGGGGCAGACCGTCCAGATCAAGCAAGGGATTGGGGTTGGCAATGCTCATGGTCAATCAGACTGGCTTTTCTTGATGCTTTTCTGGTTGTTTTTGGCGCGCTTGATCGTGCCACCGGGGGTGAGGCGCTGGTTGCCCAGCACGCGCACCATCTTGACTTGGGGGCGTTGGCCCCCACGACTGCTGAACTTCAGCACCTTCACATCGCGAGGCGCTGCACCCCGGTCTTCGTCCACAGCTTTGGATTTCTCTTCGGTGGGGCGCCACAACACCAGCAATTTGCCGATGTGCTGGATGGGCGCGGCGCTGAGTTCATGTGCCAGCGACTGGAGCATGGCTTCGCGGGCAGCACGGTCATCGGAGAAGACCCGCACCTTGATGAGGCCATGGGCTTTGAGCGCCAGGTCGGTTTCACGGGTCACGGCAGGCGTGAGCCCATCGTTGCCAATGAAAACCACAGGGGCCAGGTGGTGCGCATCGGCGCGGTGCGCTTTGCGCTGGGCGGGGGTGAGTTGTATCTGGGACATGGGACAATTATCGGCCATCACCTCCGCCCATGGCGCCGGGGTGGCAAACACAGGCAAGGCATGAAAGTCAATACCAAAAGCAAGAAGGTCAACAAGGCATGGCTCAACGACCATGTGAACGACACCTACGTCAAACTGGCCAAGAAGGAGGGTTTCCGCGCGCGCGCCGCCTACAAGCTGAAAGAAATTGACGAAACCTTTGGCCTGATCAAGCCTGGCGACGTGGTGGTGGATTTGGGTTCAGCCCCCGGTGCATGGAGCCAGTACGTGCGCCGCAAGCTGTCGCCTCAGGGCGCTGCGGCCGGGGCACTGAACGGCACCATCATTGCGATGGACATCCTGCCCATGGAGGCCATAGAAGGGGTGGTGTTCATTGAGGGCGATTTCCGCGAGGACAGCACATTGAAGGCCCTTCAGGACGCCCTGGCCGAACAAACAGCGTCCCAGGCCGTCGATGTGGTGGTGTCGGACATGGCGCCGAATCTGTCGGGCATTGGCACTGTGGACGCTGCGCGCATCGCGCATTTGATTGAGCTGGCAGTGGATTTTTCCATGACCCACCTCAAGCCGGAGGGGGCTCTGGTGGTCAAGCTGTTCCACGGCAGCGGCTACAGTGAACTTGTGCAGTTGTTAAAAGCGCACTTCCGGGTGGTCAAACCGTTCAAGCCCAAAGCGTCGCGCGACAAGTCGTCCGAGACATTTTTGGTGGGCATGGGCCCACTGCGGCCCACCGAAACATAAAAAACTATCGCGCCGATTGTCTTGGCATAGTCAGGGTTTAGACGGATGTCAAGCCCCTGCGCTCTTGAAAGTCCTAAAATGCCCCCAACTGAGTTCTCATACCCCATTTGCAGGAGCCCGACTTGAACAATCAGTGGTTTTCGAAAATCGCCGTCTGGATGGTGATTGCCATGGTGCTTTTCACCGTGTTCAAGCAGTTTGACGGCCGTGCTGCGGCCGGCGCAGGCTACCTGGGCTATTCAGAGTTTTTGGACGAGGTGAAAGCCCAACGCATCAAGAGCGCCACCATTGCCGAGGGGCAAGGCGGCACAGAGATCACGGCTGTCACCATCGACGATCGCCGTGTGCGCACCACCGCTACCTACTTGGACCGCGGCTTGGTGGGTGACCTGATTGCCAACGATGTGAAGTTCGACGTCAAGCCCCGCGAAGAAGGTTCGCTGCTGATGACTTTGCTCGTCAGCTGGGGCCCCATGCTGCTGCTGATCGGCGTGTGGGTGTACTTCATGCGACAGATGCAGGGCGGTGGCAAAGGCGGTGCGTTCAGCTTTGGCAAAAGCAAGGCCCGCATGCTCGACGAAAACAACAACACCGTCACCTTTGCAGACGTGGCTGGTTGTGACGAGGCCAAGGAGGAAGTGAAGGAAGTCGTCGACTTCCTGAAAGACCCCGCCAAGTTCCAGAAGCTCGGTGGCCGTATTCCCCGTGGCTTGCTGCTGGTTGGCCCTCCCGGTACCGGCAAGACCCTGCTGGCCAAGGGCATTGCCGGTGAAGCCAAGGTGCCTTTTTTCAGCATTTCGGGCTCCGACTTCGTGGAAATGTTCGTGGGTGTGGGCGCTGCACGCGTTCGTGACATGTTCGAAAACGCCAAGAAAAACGCGCCTTGCATCATCTTCATCGACGAAATCGATGCGGTGGGTCGCCAGCGTGGTGCAGGCTTGGGCGGTGGCAATGACGAGCGCGAACAAACGCTGAACCAGATGCTGGTCGAGATGGATGGCTTCGAAACCAACCTGGGCGTGATAGTGGTGGCTGCCACCAACCGCCCTGACATTCTGGATGCTGCGCTGTTGCGCCCCGGCCGTTTCGACCGTCAGGTGTACGTGACGCTGCCCGACATCCGTGGCCGCGAGCAAATTCTGAATGTGCACATGCGCAAAGTGCCCTTGGGGCAAGACGTGAACCCCAGCGTCATCGCCCGTGGCACGCCTGGCATGAGCGGTGCCGATCTGGCCAACCTGTGCAACGAAGCCGCCCTGATGGCTGCGCGCCGCAACGCCCGCACCGTCGAGATGCAAGACTTTGAAAAGGCCAAAGACAAAATCTTCATGGGCCCCGAGCGCAAGAGCATGGTCATGCCCGAAGAAGAGCGCCGCAACACGGCCTACCACGAGTCTGGCCATGCATTGATTGGCAAGCTGTTGCCCAAGTGCGACCCTGTGCACAAGGTCACCATCATTCCCCGTGGCCGTGCCCTGGGCGTGACCATGAGCCTGCCTGCGCAAGACCGCTACAGCTACGACAAAGACTACATGCTGAACCAGATCAGCATGCTGTTTGGTGGCCGCATTGCGGAAGAAGTGTTCATGAATCAGATGACCACCGGTGCCAGCAACGACTTCGAGCGTGCCACCTCCATCGCCCGCGACATGGTGATGCGCTACGGCATGACTGATGCCTTGGGCCCCATGGTGTACGCCGAGAACGAAGGCGAAGTGTTTCTGGGCCGCTCGGTGACCAAAACCACCAACATGAGCGAACAGACCATGCAGAAGGTCGACGCCGAAGTGCGCCGCATCATTGACCAGCAGTACAAGCTGGCGCGTGACCTGATCGAGGAACACGCCGACAAGATGCATGCCATGGCGAAGGCCTTGCTGGAGTGGGAAACCATCGACAGCGACCAACTCGATGACATCATGGCTGGCAAACCTCCCCGGCCTCCCAAGGACTGGACTCCCCGCAACCCATCCGTGGGTGGCGGCGGCAGCGGCGGCGCACCGGCGGTCACGCCTGACCCGGCACCCACCGCAGCCTGAGCGGCAGCGGAGACACATCAGCGCAGCGGTTTTTCAACCCTCGCGAATCCAACCGGGGCAAGTGCCCCGGTTTTTCATTTCTGAGCCAACTCTTGTGCAGGGAGATGCATGTACTGGCAAACCAGCCGATTCCAAATCGACTTGACCCGTCCCAGGGTGATGGGCATCGTTAACATCACCCCTGACTCGTTCTCCGACGGGGGCCTGAATGCGACCACCCGCGACGCTGTGGCCTGCTGCGAGCGCCTGCTGGCCGATGGTGCGCACATGCTTGATCTCGGAGCCGAGTCCACACGCCCTGGTGCACCTCCGTTGTCCCGCCAGCAGGAGCTGGCGCGACTGTTGCCTGTGTTGTGCGAGGCTGTGAAATTGGGTGTGCCTGTGTCAGTGGATACCTACAAGCCTGCGGTGATGCGAGCCGCCCTTGACTCTGGGGCAGACATCATCAACGACATCTGGGCGCTGCGGCAACCCGCTACCCCTGACTGCCCATCGGCTCAGACCGTGGTGGCCCAGCACCCACAGTGTGGTGTGTGTCTGATGCACATGCACCGCGATCCACAAACCATGCAGGTGCGTCCCATGCAGGGTGATGTGTTGTCACAAGTGGTTGAATTTTTGCAGCAACAAAGTGAATACCTTCAAGCGCTGGGTGTGGAAAAGAGTCGCATTGTTGTTGACCCCGGTATTGGTTTTGGCAAATCACCTGAGCAAAACCTGCATTTGCTTGCGCACCAGCGGGATCTGCTGCCATTGGGGCTGGGGGTGCTCGCCGGTTGGTCGCGAAAAAGCACTCTGGGCCACATCATCGGTGATGGCGGCGCTGCAGCACCCCGCCAACTTGTGGCTGAAGGTCGTTTGATTCCCAGTGTTGTGGCCGCCGTGATGGCCGCCCAGCAGGGAGCGCATGTGGTCAGGGTGCACGACGTGCGTGAAACCTGTCAGGCACTTGCGGTGTGGCAGGCTGTAGAGTCGCAACGCGCCGAGGGATGAAACCGGTGGCCAACCCGTTCAGATAAAAACAGTGGAAACAGCATGACCCGTCAGTATTTTGGAACCGATGGCATTCGCGGCACCGTGGGCCAGTCTCCCATCACCCCCGATTTTGTGTTGAAGCTTGCCCATGCCGTGGGCCGTGTTCTCAAGCGCAATGAAGCGCACCCCACGGTGTTGATCGGAAAAGACACACGTATTTCAGGTTACATGCTGGAAAGTGCAATGGAGTCGGGCTTCAACTCGGCCGGGGTGGATGTGGTGTTGTTGGGCCCAGTGCCCACACCTGCAGTTGCGTATCTGACGCGCGCCCAGCGTGCCAGTCTGGGCGTCGTCATCAGCGCGAGCCATAACCCTTTTGACGACAACGGGATCAAATTTTTCAGTGCCCAAGGCACCAAGTTGTCCGACGCCTGGGAACTGGACGTCGAGGCCGTGCTCGAAGAGCCCCCCGTGTGGGCGAATGCCGCTGAGCTGGGCAAAGCCCGGCGTCTGGACGATGCAGCGGGCCGCTACATCGAGTTTTGCAAAAGCACGTTTCCCAATGACCTCACCCTCAAGGGCATGCGCATCGTGATCGATGGCGCCCACGGGGCGGCCTACCAGATTGCCCCGAAGGTGTTCCATGAGCTGGGCGCCGAGGTGGTAGCGATCGGTTGTTCGCCCGATGGCCTCAACATCAACCATCAGGTGGGTGCCACACACCCACAGGCGCTGGTGGACGCGGTCAAGGCTCACCGTGCCGATCTGGGTGTGGCCCTGGACGGGGATGCCGACCGGCTGCAACTCGTCGATGCGCACGGCAGACTGTTCAACGGTGACGAACTTCTGTACATCATTGCGCAGGAGCGTTTGCTCCGCATGCGCTCACGTGGGCTGGAACCAGGGCCCGAACTGGCAGGCGTCGTCGGGACGTTGATGACCAACATGGCTGTTGAACTCGCGCTCAAGCAGAGTGGTTTCGAGTTTGTGCGGGCCAAAGTGGGCGACCGCTATGTGTTGGAAGAGCTTGAAAAACGGGGTTGGTTGCTGGGGGGCGAGGGCTCCGGACATTTGCTTGCGCTCGACAGGCACACCACCGGTGATGGCCTGATCTCCGCTTTGCAGGTCCTGCAGGCGAGTGTTCGCAGCGGGCGCAGCCTGGCTGACTTGCTGTCAGGTGTCACTTTGTTCCCCCAAACCATGATCAATGTTCGGCTCAGGCCTGGGCAAGACTGGAAGAGCAACGCTCGTCTGGCCAGTGAAGTGGCCAAGGTCGAGAGCGAACTGGGACAAACAGGTCGTGTGCTGGTGCGTCCCAGCGGTACCGAGCCATTGGTGCGCGTGATGGTCGAGGCCCGCGACGCCACCACTGCCAAGGCCATGGCGCAGCGCCTTGCTCGAACCCTGGAAACGGATTGAAGCCTCATGGTGACCCCACACAACTCCCTGTCTGTTCGTCGCGTCGATTACACCGATGCCCGCGACGCTGCCGCCTTGGTGGCGTTGCTGGACGCCTATGCCAGTGATCCTGCCGGCGGCGGACAGCCCCTCAGTGAGCATGTCAAGCGCCACCTGGCTGCAGAACTGGGTCGGCGTCCACAGGCTTTCAGTTTCATCGCCTGGGAGGCAGACACGCCCGTTGGCCTGGTCAACTGCATCGAAGGGTTTTCCACTTTTGCGTGTCAGACGCTGGTGAATGTGCACGATGTCGCTGTCCTGTCTGGCCATCGGGGGAGGGGTGTCGGGCGACTGCTGCTGGCTGCGGCGGAAAACGAGGCCAGAATCCGTGGGGCATGCAAGCTGACGCTGGAGGTCCTGTCGGGCAATGGCCCCGCTCGTCGGCTGTATGAGGCGTTGGGTTTTGCGGACTACCAACTGGATCCGGCGATGGGCCATGCCTGTTTCATGCAGAAGTGGCTGGAACACTGATTTTGACGGTTATACTAAGAGGCTTGTCGGGGCGTAGCGCAGCCTGGTAGCGCATCTGCTTTGGGAGCAGAGGGTCGCGAGTTCGAATCCCGCCGCCCCGACCAACCTACAAATAAAAGGCTCAGCGCCGCAAAGTGCTGGGCCTTTTGTCTTGTTGAACTGTCCGTAGCTCAGTTGGATAGAGCACCGGCCTTCTAAGCCGGTTGTCGCTGGTTCGATCCCAGCCGGGCAGGCCACATTCCTGATGTGGATCAAACGCATTTGCGAGGGTTGAATTCAAACTCTGCGGCGACGGCGTATTGGTGCCGTTGACATCAACTGCACTGACATGAACCCCTCCACGCCCGAGACACCCCTTCACGATTTCGCCAATTGCCATGTGGGCATCCTGTCCAAGCTGGACCGCGTGTCTGGCTTGCCTGCATTGCTTGAGGCGGCGGCGCGCGCGCGCAGCACAGCCCAGGAGGCCCTCGACTTCTTTCGCCATGCGGTGTTTGAACACCATTCGGAGGAAGAAGAGCAATTGTTCCCGGTGGTCGCGGCCAGTGCCTCAGCCGGTGAGGAGCGTGCACGTGTGGTGGCCCTGGCAGAGCGACTCACCTCTGAGCACCGCGATCTTGAAGGGCGCTGGAAACAGTTGGAGCCCGGCTTGAAGGCGGTGGCCAAGGGCAAAGACACCACGCTCGACGTGCTGGCTCTGGGGCAGTTTGCCGCGTTGTACACAGCGCACGCGAGGTTTGAAGAAGCGGAGTATTTGCCGCTTGCCCATCGCATATTGAGCCGCCAATCGAACCACATGGATGCGCTGGCCTTGGCTCTGCATGTGCGCCATGCCCCGCAGGTGGTGGGCTACATCTGAGCTGATGACGCTACCGTTCGCCTGCGCAATGCGGGCGATATTTTTCAGCTCTCTTTTTTGATTTTGCACAGACGCACCTGCTGGGAGGTGCGTTGCGGCGTTCGGGTTTTGCACCCGCTGCTTCTTGATATTTCTCAAGGGTAAACACCGATAAAAGTACGCTCTTCAGGGGTTGTTTTGGTTATTTTCAATAACCATAATTCAGCACAACCGAGGAGCGACATGACTGCCTGTACCGATCTTGAATTGACCATGCACGGCGCTGTTGCCGTGGTGCGCCTGACCCGCGCGGCCAAGCGCAATGCACTGAACGACGGCCTGATCCTGGCCTTGAAGGACACCTTTTCCAGCCTGCCGCCAGAGGCCCGCGCAGCGGTCATCGATGGCGACGGCGCCCACTTTTGCGCCGGTCTGGATTTGTCCGAGTTGAAAGAGCGCGACGCAGGGCAGGGCCTGTACCACTCCCGCATGTGGCACAACGCGCTGGAGGCGGTGCAGCACGGCCCCGTGCCCGTGGTGGCCGCGCTGCACGGTGCGGTGGTCGGCGGTGGGCTGGAGCTGGCCAGCGCCTGCCACATCCGTGTGGCCGATGCATCCACGTTTTATGCCCTGCCCGAAGGCACACGGGGCATTTTTGTGGGAGGCGGTGGCTCGGTGCGCATTCCCAAGCTGATTGGCGTGGCCCGCATGACCGACATGATGCTGACCGGCCGTGTCTACAACGCAGAAGACGGTGACCGCGTCGGTTTTGCCCAGTACCTGGTGCCGCAGGGTGAGGCGTTTGCAAAAGCCCTGGAGCTGGCCACCCGCATTGCCACCAACGCGCCGCTCACCAACTACGCGCTGATGCACGCGCTGCCCCGCATTGCCGAGCAGCCCGCCGATCAGGGCTTCTTCACCGAGGCGCTGATGGCGGCCATTGCCCAAAGCGCCCCAGAGGCCAAAGAGCGCGTCAAAGCCTTCCTCGATGGCAAAGCGGCCAAGGTGCAGCAAAGCTGAAACCCGCTGGCGCGCCCACACGAAAAGAACAGCGGAGACACGCATGACTTCGACAGCAGCCCCCTTTCGCCCCCTGCGCTTCGGTGTGACCGGTGTGCACTTGCGCGACGGCGCACCCGGCACCCATTACCTGAGTGCCGACCAGTCATTGCAGCCGTTCCCCGAGCGGTTGACAGACCGCTTTATGCGCTGGGCTGCTGAGGCGCCTGAGCGCACCTGGGTGGCACGCCGTGCGCCAGCCGCCGCACCCGGCGCTGCATTGGGCGATTGGCAACACGTCAGTTACGCGCAGGGTCTGGCACAGGCGCGCTCGATCGCGCAGGCCTTGCTCGACAGGGGGCTGAGCGTCGAGCGGCCCGTGGTCATCCTGAGTGAAAACAGCATTGAACACGCGCTGATGGCGCTGGGTTGCATGTTGGCTGGTGTGCCGTTTGTGCCCACGTCACCTGCCTACTCACTCATCAGCACCGATCACGAAAAGCTGCGCCATGTGTTGCGCACCGTCACGCCCGGCCTGGTGTTTGCCAGTGACGCAAGCCGTTACGGCAAAGCCATGGCCGCCACACATGTCGAGGGGGTGGAGTGTGTGCTGGTCAATGGCGCGGTGGAGGGTTTGGCCTCTACCCCGTTTGCCAGCCTGCTGGCCACGCCCGCCACACCCGTAGTGGACGCCGCCACAGCGGCCACGGGGCCAGACACCATCGTGAAGTTTTTGTTCACCAGCGGCTCCACCAAGCTGCCCAAGGCCGTCATCAACACCCAGCGCATGTGGTGTGCCAACCAGCAGCAAATGACGCAGTCCATGCCCGTGTTGACCGAAGACCCTCTGGTGCTCATCGATTGGCTGCCGTGGAACCACACCTTCGGTGGCAATCACAACTTCGGCATGGTGATTTACAACGGCGGCACGCTCTACATCGACGACGGCAAGCCCACCCCCGCTTTGGTGGGCGAAACCTTGCGCAACCTGCGCGAAGTGGCCCCCACCGTTTATTTCAACGTGCCCACGGGTTTTGAGGCCATCGCAAACGCCATGCAGGCTGACACCGACGATGGCCGTGCGCTGCGCAAAACCTTCTTGTCGCGCGTGAAGATGTTTTTTTACGCCGGTGCAGCGCTGTCGCAGCCCATTTGGGACAGCCTCTACCAGAGTGAAGAGCGCGAAATGGGCCAGCGCATCGTCATGACATCGGGTCTGGGCATGACCGAATCTGGCCCCTTTGGGCTGTTTGTGACCAGCCCCAACGTGAAAGCCGGTGACCTGGGGGTGCCCACTCCGGGCATGGACGTGAAGCTCGTCGATGCCCAGGGCAAAACCGAGGTGCGCTACCGCGGCCCCAATATCACCCCCGGATACTGGCGCGCGCCCACCGAAACAGCCGAAGCCTTTGACGATGAAGGTTTCTTCTGCTCGGGCGATGCGGTCAAGTGGATCGACGAAACCGACATTCACCAGGGCCTGGCATTTGACGGCCGCATTGCCGAAGACTTCAAGCTGGCCACCGGCACGTTTGTGAGCGTGGGCCCTCTGCGCGGCAAGATCATCGCGGCCGGTGCGCCTTACGTGCAAGACGTGGTGCTGACCGGCATCAACCTGAAAGAAGTGGGGGCCATGGTGTTCCCCACGGCCGCCGTGCGCGCACTGAGCGGTTTACCCACCGAGGCTTCCATGCACGACGTGCTGGAAAGCGCGCCGGTGTTGGCCCATTTCCCGACTGTGGTGGATGCGCTGGCCCGCACCGGCACCGGCAGCGCCAACCGCATTGCCCGCATGTGCCTGCTGGCCGACCCGCCCACGTTGGACCGTGGCGAAGTGACCGACAAAGGCTCCATCAACCAGCGCGCCGTGTTGGCCCACCGGGCCGACACCGTGGAGAAGCTGCACAGCGACGGGCTGCACCACATCCTCAAACCCAGCGCGGTCTGACTTTCAGCCCGCAAGCCCACCTTCTACCCAAAGGCAACCCATGGCCAACACTGGTTTTTTCTCTTCTTTCAACGACGTGTGGATGCTCGACGGCGTGCGCACGCCCATGGTGGACTACTGCGGCGCGCTGGGCCATGTGTCGCCCACGGACCTCGGCATCAAAGTGGGCCGCGAGGTGCTGACCCGCAACGGTGTTCCGGGCGAGCACATTGGCTCGGTGGTCACGGGCAACATGGCCCCTGGCGACTTTGACCAGTTCTTTCTGCCCCGTCACATCGGCCTGTATTCGGGCGTGCCCGTGACGGTGCCTGCCATCATGGCGCAGCGCATTTGCGGCACGGGTTTCGAGCTGTTCCGCCAGGCGGGCGAGCAGATTCAGGGCGGCGCTTGCGAAGCCGCGCTGGTGGTGGGCACCGAAAACATGACGCGCAACCCCATTTGCGCCTTCGATCACCGCACCGGCTTCAAGCTGGGCGCCCCAGTGGGCTTCAAAGACTACATGTGGGAAGCGCTGAAAGACCCGGCCGCTGGCATCAACATGATCCAGACCGCCGAAAACCTGGCCGTGAAATACGGCATCAGCCGCGAAGATGTGGACGCGTTTGCTTCCAGCTCGTTTGCCAAGGCTGTGGCGGCGCAGGAGGCGGGTTTCCACGCCGGTGAAATCGTGCCCGTGGTCACCGAGAAATTTGAGCTCGAGGGCTACAAGGCCCGTGGCATCAAGTTGCAAGGCAAGGTCACCGCGGTCAGCGCTGACACCCATGCGCGCATTTCGCCAGTGGAAGTGCTGGCCAAGTTGCGCCCAGTTTACGAGGGGGGCGTCCAAACCGGTGGCAACAGCTCTGCCCTGGTAGACGCTGCTGCAGCTTGCGTGGTGGTTTCGGGCAGCTACGCCAAGGCCCAAGGCAAAAAGCCGATGGCCCGCGTGGTGGCAGCCGCCGCCGTGGGTGTGCCCCCCGAAATCATGGGCATCGGCCCCGCACCGGCCATCCGCCTGCTTCTGGAGCGCACCGGCTTGAAGCTGGACGATATTGGCCGCTTCGAAATCAACGAAGCCCAAGGCGCACAAACCCTGGCCGTGGGCCGCGAGCTGGGCATGGACCTGAGCCGCCTGAACGTGAACGGTGGCGCCATCGCCCTGGGCCACCCGCTGGCCGCCACTGGCGTGCGCCTGACCATCACCCTGGCGCGCGAAATGGTGCGCAGCAACGTGCGCTACGGCATTTCGTCTGCGTGTGTGGGTGGCGGGCAGGGCATTGCGCTGCTGATTGAAAACCCTCTGGCTGCTTGAGTGCCTGTAGTTGTTTGAAATTTCAAACAAAAAAAGACTCCAGCGCTTGATGGTATTGAACAGTTTGCTACACACCTGAACACGGAAAGCACCACACCATGAACATTCAAGGACAAGCCGCACTGGTCACCGGCGGCGCCTCCGGCCTCGGCGAGGCCACCGCCCGCGAACTCGCCCGCCTGGGGGCCAAAGTGGCCATCCTCGACGTGAACATGGCGCTGGCCCAGCAAGTCGCTGCTGACATTGGGGGCGTGGCGGTGCAGTGCGACATCACCAGCGCCGACAGCGTGACCGCTGCACTGGCTGCTGCCGAGCAAGCCCACGGCACCGCCCGCATCCTGATGAACATTGCCGGCGTGGGCACCGCCAAACGCGTGGTTGGCAAAGACGGCACTGCCGCCCCGCTGGAGGACTTTGCCCGCGTGGTCAACATCAACCTCATTGGTGCGTACAACGTCAGCCGCCTGTTTGCCGCCGCCTGCGCCAAGCTCTCCCCACAGGAAGACGGCGAGCGCGGTGTGATGCTGTTCACCGCATCCGTGGCCGCATTCGACGGGCAGGTGGGCCAGCAGGCCTACAGCGCATCCAAAGGCGGGCTGGTGGGCATGACGCTGCCCATGGCGCGCGACCTGGCGCAGCACGGCATTCGGGTGTGCACCATCGCCCCCGGCCTGTTTGCCACTCCGCTCATGAAGACCCTGCCCGAGCCGGTGCAGGCCTCGCTGGCTGCCAGCATCCCGTTCCCGTCGCGCCTGGGCAAACCAGAAGAGTTTGCCGCGCTGGCCGCGCACATCGTCACCAACACGCACCTGAACGGCGAAGTCATCCGCCTCGACGGCGCGCTGCGCATGGCCCCGCGCTGAAAGACCCACCATGAGCAAAACCGTGGTTTATGAGGTGGACGTGATGTTTGGCGACTGCGACCCCGCCGGCATCGTGTTTTTCCCCAACTTCAGCAAGTGGATGGACGCGTCGTCTCTCAACTTTTTCATGCAGTGTGGCGTGCCGCCTTGGCGCGAGCTGGTGAAAACGCGCGGCATCGTGGGCACGCCCCTGCTGGAAATCAACACCAAATTTTTGCGCCCCGCCACCTACGGCGAGCGCCTGCAGATTCACACCAGCGTGACCGAGTGGCGCGAAAAAGTGTTCATGCACAAACACGTGGTCATGCGCGGCGACACCGTGTTGTGCGAGGGCACCGAGGTGCGGGCGTTTGTGGTGCACCCACCCGAAAACCCCGATCGCATCAAGTCAATCCCCGTGCCCGAAGACATCAAGGCGCTGTGCACCTGAGCACAGCAGCCGCCCATTTCACCGAGTTCCCGTCCGTCAACCCCTCCTAGGAGACAAACCATGAAACTGAAAACAACCGCGTTGACCGCAGCCGCACTGCTCGCCCTGTCTGGCGCAGCCCTGGCCGACATCACCATCGGCGTGAGCCTGCCATTGACCGGACCCGCATCGGGCCTGGGCATTCCGGTCAACAACCAGATCAAGCTCTGGCCCACCAGCATTGCAGGCGAAAAGCTCAAGGTCATCGTGCTTGACGACGCGACAGACCCCACCAATGGCGTGAAAAACGCCAAGCGTTTCGTCACAGACGAAAAGGCCGACATCATCATGGGCTCGGTTGCCACGCCTGTGGCCATTCCCATGGCCGGTGTGGCGGCCGAAGCCAAAACCCCCCACCTGAGCTTCTCACCCGCCGTGTTGCCCCCAGGCCAGGACACCTGGACCTTCCGCATGCCCCAGTCCAACGCCGTCATGGCGCACGCCATGGTCGGCCACATGAAAAAGCAAGGCGTGAAAACCGTCGGCTTCCTGGGCTACACCGACGCCTACGGCGAGAGCTGGCTGAAGGACTTCACGGCAGAAGCCGAGAAGAACGGCATCAAAGTGGTGGCCACCGAGCGCTTTGCACGCTCTGACACCAGCGTGACCGCCCAGGCCCTGAAGCTCGTATCGGCCAACCCCGACGCGATGCTGATCGTGGCATCAGGCTCTGGCGCCGCCATGCCCCACAAAGGCATCGTCGAGCGCGGCTTCAAAGGCAAGATCTACCAGACCCACGCCGCAGCCACCCGCGACCTGATGCGCGTGGGCGGCAAAGACGTGGAAGGCTCCTACGTCGTATCCGGTCCTGCCGTGATTGCCGAGCAGTTGCCCGACGCTCACCCGTCCAAGAAGGTGTCACTGGAGTTTGTGGCTCAGTACGAAAAAGCCTATGGCGCAGGCAACCGCAACCAGTTTGCCGGTCACGGTTACGACGCCATCATCGTGATGGAAAAAATCGTGCCCATGGCGCTGAAAAAGGCCAAGCCCGGCACCCCTGAGTTCCGCGCCGCGCTGCGCGACGCCATGGAAACCATGGGCCGCACCGTGGTGGCCCACGGCGTGCTGAACTGGACCAAGGACGACCACTGGGGCTACACCAACGAAACCGGTGTGATGTTGAAAGTGGTCAACGCCGACTGGAAAGTCGAATAAGCCTGGCCCTGGCCCCTGGCCTGTCCAGGGGCTGGCAACGTCGTCTGTTCAACCTCCCCGGATACCTCAAACACCATGGACTTTTCAATCGCCAGCATCCTCGCGCTGGACGGTCTCACCAACGGTGCCGTGTATGCCCTTTTGGGCCTTGCCACCGTGCTGGTGTTTGTCGTGACCCGGGTCATCTTCATTCCCCAGGGTGAACTCGTGGCTTATGGCGCGCTCACCCTGGCCATTTTGCAAACGGGCCAGGTGCCGGGCACCGTGTGGCTGCTGCTCATCATGGCGGGCCTGGCTGCGCTGATGGACGGCTGGGCCGGCTGGCAACGCCACCACAGCGCCATCGATGCCCTCAAGGGTGCGCTGCACCTGTCGTGGTTGCCCGTGCTGATTGCGGTGGTGGCCATCTGGGCGGCACCGCGCCAGTTGCCGCTGCTGGCGCAGGCCGCACTCACGGTGGCGATCGTCACCTCGTTCGGGCCGCTGGTGTACCGGCTGGCCTACCAGTCGCTGGCCGATGCGTCGTCGCTGGTATTGCTGATTGTGTCAGTGGGTGTGCACTTTGCCCTCACCGGGCTGGGCCTGCTGTTCTTCGGTGCGGAAGGGTTCCGCAACCCCTCGTTCTGGGACGACCGCTTTGCCGTCGGCCCGCTGAACATTGCGGGCCAGGCCATCATCATCGGGCTGACCTCGGTGGCGCTCATCGTCATGCTGTGGCTGTTTTTTGAGCGCACGCTGTATGGCAAGGCCTTGCGTGCCACGGCCGTGAACCGCCTGGGTGCCCGGCTCATGGGCATTTCCACCCAGGGGGCAGGGCAACTCACGCTGGCCATGGCGGCACTCATCGGTGCGCTGTCGGGTCTGCTGATCGGGCCCACCACCACCGTGTTTTACGACTCGGGCTTCCTGATCGGCCTGAAAGGCTTTGTGGCCGCCGTGATGGGGGGCTTGGCCAGCTACCCCGCTGCGCTGGTGGGAGCCTTGTTTGTGGGCTTGGTCGAGGCGTTTGGCTCGTTCTGGGCCAGCGCGTTCAAGGAAGTGATTGTGTTCACCCTCATCCTGCCCATTTTGCTGTGGCGCTCACTCACCGACAAACACGCCGGGGAGGACCACTGACATGAGCCGCCTGTTTCCACATGTCCCACGTCAGAACCTGCGCTACCTCGCGCTGCTGCTCATCCCGGCGCTGGCCATCCTGCCCCTGCCAGACTTCTGGATCACGCAACTCAACTACATCGGGCTGTACAGCCTGGTGAGCCTGGGCCTGGTGCTGCTCACCGGAGTGGGCGGGCTCACCTCGTTCGGCCAGGCGGCGTTTGTGGGCATTGGGGCCTACACCAGCGCTTACCTCACGGTGAACATGGGAATGTCCCCCTGGGTCACGGTGTTTGCCGGGCTGGCCATCACCGCCGTCAGTGCGTTGATGGTGGGCTGGCTCACGCTGCGCATGTCGGGCCACTATTTGCCGCTGGCAACCATCGCCTGGGGCCTGTCGCTGTACTACCTCATGGGCAACCTGGACGCGCTGGGCAAGTACGACGGCATTCTGGGTGTGCCTGCCCTCAGCGTGGGCGGGCTGGACCTGAGCTCCGGGCGGCCCTTCTTCATTCTGGTGTGGTGCATGGTGTTTCTGGGCGCATTTGCGCTGCTCAACCTGCTGGATTCCCGCACGGGCCGCGCCATTCGATCGCTGAAGTCAGCCACGCAAATGGCAGAGGCCATGGGCGTGAACACACTGCAGCACAAGATTGGCATCTTCCTGATTGCTGCGCTGTTTGCCAGCGTGTCGGGCTGGTTGTTTGCCCACTTCCAGCGCACGGTCAACCCGTCGCCATTTGGCCTGAAGATGGGCATTGAATACCTGTTCATGGCGGTGTTGGGCGGAATCGGCCACGTGTGGGGTGCCATCACCGGTGCCCTGTTCACCAAGGTGATGGAAGACCAGTTGCAGGTGCTGTTGCCCCAGCTCATTGGCACCAGCGGCAGTTATGAGGTCATTGTGTTCGGCATCGTGCTGGTGCTGAAGTACCTGCCCGACGGATCCTGGAGCCTTGTGGGCCGGCACTTTCCGGTGCCGCAGCGCGTGAACACGTGGTTCAAAGCCGAGGCCTTGCCTGAGCGCAGCAAACCCGCTCTCGGCGAGGTGGTGCTGGACGTGCAAAAAGTGCGCAAGCAGTTTGGCGGCCTGGTGGCGGTGAATGACATCAGCTTCCAGATCAAGGCCGGACAGATCGTCGGCCTCATCGGGCCCAACGGTGCGGGCAAGTCCACCACCTTCAACCTCATCACTGGCGTGCTGGGCCTGACATCGGGCGCGGTGAAGTTCCGGGGTGAGGTCATCAGTGGCATTCCCTCTCGCGAGATAGCGCTTCGTGGCATGAGCCGTACCTTCCAGCACGTGAAGATGATCCCAGACATGACCGTGCTGGAAAACGTGGCCTTGGGTGCCCACCTGCGAGGCAACAAAGGCGCACTGTCCGCCATGCTGCGACTGGACCGCGAGGAAGAAAACCGCCTGATGCGCGAAGCCGCCCGCCAACTGGAACGCATCGGCATGGCCGACCACATGCACGACCTGGCCGGCAACCTGGCCATGGGGCCGCAGCGGCTGATGGAAATTGCCCGCGCCCTGTGCTGTGACCCGGCCTTGCTGCTGCTCGACGAGCCCGCTGCCGGCCTGCGCCACAAAGAAAAGCAGGCCCTGGCAGGCGTGCTGCGCCAACTGCGTGGCGAGGACGTGAGCATTTTGCTGGTGGAGCACGACATGGACCTGGTGATGGACGTGACCGACCACATCGTGGTGATGGAGTTCGGCACCCACCTGATGGAAGGCACCCCGCAAGAGGTGCAGCAAAGCGACAAGGTGCGCGCCGCGTACCTGGGCACGGAACACTGATAGGCCACCCATGACCACTCCATTGCTAGAAGTCAAAGGCCTGAAAGCCGGTTACGGCCGCGCCGAGGTGCTGCACGGTGTGGACCTGCAAGCCGCACCGGGCAGCGTGATCACCGTCATTGGCCCCAACGGCGCGGGCAAGTCCACCCTGCTGAATGCCTTGATGGGCGTGCTGCCCGCCAAAGGCCAGGTGTTTTACAAGGGCGAAGACATCACCCGTCTGAGCCTGGAAGACCGTGTGATGCTGGGCATTGCGCTCGTGCCCGAAAAGCGCGAACTGTTCAGCACCATGTCGGTGGAAGACAACCTCGTGCTGGGCGCTTACCGCCAGGTGCGTCTGCGCAACCCGGCGTGGAAAGACCAGCTGCAGAGCGTGTACACCCGCTTCCCCCGTTTGCAGGAGCGCCGATTGCAGGAGGCAGGCACCTTGTCGGGCGGCGAGCGGCAAATGCTGGCCGTGGGCCGCGCCCTGATGTCGCGCCCTGAGCTGCTGATGCTGGACGAACCCAGCCTGGGACTGGCCCCGTTGATCGTGAAAGAAATTTTGAGCGCCGTGGACGAGCTGCGCAGCACGGGCGTGACCATTCTGCTGGTGGAGCAAAACGCCCGCGCCGCCTTGGGCGTGGCCGACCACGGCTATGTGCTGGAGATGGGCGATGTGGCACTGAATGGCCCGGCCAAAGAGCTGGCCACCGACCCGCGGGTGATCGAAACCTATCTGGGTGCCGCGCGCAAGCAGGCGGCTTGATTTATCAAGCCAAATAATGCCTTGGCGCTTGCCTGTATTGAATTCTTTGCTATCACATGAACCACCAGCCGAACACCGATGACATCCGCTTCATCCTGAACGATGTGCTGCAGGCCCCAGCCCAGCTTCAAGCCCTGGCCGCATTTGCCGACACCGATACCGACGTGATGCAGCAAGTGCTGGAAGAAGCGGCCAAGTTCGTCACCGACAAAATCGCGCCGCTTCAACGCGTGGGCGACGAAGTGGGTTGCCGGTTCAGTGCGGGCAAGGTCACCACGCCGCCCGGCTTCAAAGAGGCCTATGCCGACTTCTGGCAAAACGGCTGGGCCTCCCTGTCGTGTGCGGCCGAAGACGGTGGCCAGGCACTGCCCGAGGTACTGAACCAGGTGCTGTACGAAATGCTCAGCGCCGCCAACCACGGCTGGACCATGGCCCCCGGCCTGCTGCACGGCGCCTACGAGTGCATCAAGCACCACGCCAACCCGGCGCTGAAGGCGGCTTACCTGCCCAAAGTGGCCAGCGGCGAATGGCTGGCCACCATGTGCCTGACCGAAGCCCACGCGGGCAGCGACCTGGGCCTGGTGCGCACCCGCGCGACGCCCGACCTGGCAGGCAGTCCTGACGAGCAGGCACTCGGTGCGGTGCACCGCATCAACGGCACCAAAATTTTCATATCGGGCGGCGAGCACGACCTCACCGACAACATCGTTCACCTGGTGTTGGCCCGCTTGCCCGATGCACCGGCCGGACCCAAAGGCCTGAGCCTGTTCCTGGCACCCAAGGTGCTGCCCGACGGCACCCGCAACGCCGTGTTGTGCGAACGCATTGAAGACAAAATGGGGCTGCACGGCAGCGCCACTTGCGTGCTGCGCTTTGACGACGCCACCGGCTGGCTGATTGGCGAACCTGGCAAAGGCCTGGGTGCCATGTTCGTGATGATGAACGCGGCCCGCCTGCATGTGGGTCTGCAAGGCGTGGGCCTGCTGGAAGCCGCCTGGCAAAAAGCCGACGCTTACGCCCGCGAACGCCGCCAGATGCGTGCGCCCGGCCCGCGCACTGCCGAGGCAGGCGGGCAGGCTGCCGACCTCATCGTGGCGCACCCCGCTGTGCGCCGCATCCTGGATTCCCAGCGCGCCTGGATAGACGCTGGCCGCGTATTGGCTTACCGCACAGCGCTGGAACTGGACATGGCCCGCCACCACCCCGATGCCAGCCGCCGAGCCGAGGCCAGCACCTGGTGCGCGCTGGTCACGCCTGTGCTCAAAGCCGCTTTCACGCACCAGGCGTTCCATGGGGGCAGCGACTGCCTGCAGGTGTTTGGCGGGCACGGCTACGTGAGCGAGTGGGGCATTGAGCAAATCCTGCGAGATGCGCGCATCACCATGATTTACGAAGGCACCAACGAAATCCAGGCCATCGACCTGCTGGTGCGCAAAGTGCTGAGCGACCAAGGCCGAGGCATGGGCCTGTTACTGGGCGATCTTAAATGCGCTGTGCCAGCGGACAGCCTTGCTTCCCATTTGCTGGAAAAGCTGGGTACATCAACAGTCGATCTGTTGCATCAAAGCGCCAGCCAGCCAGCGCGGCCGTACTGGGTGGCCGGCGACTACCTGCACGCCACCGCGCTGGCTTTGCTGGCCTGGGCCTGGGAGCAGATCGAGCAGGCCAACACCCTAAAACTGCCTCGCTGGACGCAGCCCCATAAGGCACTGAAGGCCTGGGTGCTGCCAGAGTTCGACATGCGCATCGGGCTGCTGACGTCCTCCGCACCCTGATTCAGCAACCACTGGGAGCCCACTTGGTGGGCATGGGCACGCCCACCCGGACACCACCTGCTGCTGCGGCAGCCAGGTCCCCCGCTGCAGCGGGTCCGCTTTTGCATTGCCAGGTCACGCTGTCATTTGCCAACGTGCCAGACATCACCAGCGAATACTCAGTTGTGCCTTCGGGGTCGAAGGCCACGGTGTAGTTGATGACGACCTTCAGGTCGTGGCGAACCACACTTTTCACCATTGCCGACAAATGAGGCAAAGCTACGGACCCCGGCTTGGCAGCTCTATCAAAATTAGGACCGCTCGGAGTGTATTCCCCATACGACACCTCCTCGCGCACCTTGATCAGGACTGGTTGGGCCAGTGAAAGGCCCTCTGACGCCATGGCCCGACGGGTGTAGTTGCCATAAGAAGGCAGAGCCACGGCCGCCAGGACACCCACCACCGCAACAGCAATGATGATTTCGAGCAGCGTGAACCCGCTTTGGGTCTTGGGCTCGGTTTGCATTTTTCAGTCTCCTTGTGCGATCCAGCGGTTTCCGCCCGCCTGCTTGGCTAGGTACATGCGATGGTCGGCACGGATGATCAATTGCTCGACTTCGTTTCCGTCCAGAGGATAGACGGCCACGCCGAGGCTGGCGCCAATTAGAACCTGCAACGGGCCGATTTCAAAGGGGCGGGCCATTTCATTGCAGATTTTCTGTGCCACGGCGTCGCATGCATTGACGTCGTCCAAGCAGGGCAACAGCACCACAAATTCGTCACCACCCTGGCGTGCCAGCAGATCGCTGTCACGCAACAAGCGGCTCAGGCGGTCGGCCACGGCTTTGAGCAACGCATCGCCCACCTCGTGTCCGTGCTGGTCGTTGACGGGTTTGAACCTGTCCAGATCGATGTAGATGATGCCGAAACGCCGTTGGTAACGCACAGACTCTGCCAGGGTGGTTTCAAGGCGACTTGAAAACAATAATCGGTTGGCAACCTGGGTCAAGGCGTCGTGGGTGGCCAGAAATTGGTAGCGCTGGTTGCTGTCCTGCAATTCGTCGGTCATGGTCATCAGCTTGCGCGAGGCCGAACGCGTCCATGTGACCAGCAGGGCGCTCAGGCCAAACAGGGTGCATATGGCCAGGATTGAAAAAAGCTCCCAGTTGAATGACAGGTTGCGACCATAGGCTCTGGGGAAGCCCTCGAACACCAGTGTCCAGGTTTGACCGTCCAGTTCGAGTTCGGTGGTCACCCGAAGAGGCTGTTCGGTGCCCGAATCTCTGCGGGCCATCGCCGGGCTCTCGAAAATCAAGGCAGCCCGATTCAGTGACCGGTCGGAAAACACTTGCAAGGTCATGTGGGGAGGTAGAGCACCCAATGTCGCCTGAATCAGCTCCGGGGCCTTGAAGACCGCAAACACCCAGCCGTCGCGGTGGTTGCGACGAGGCGCCGATTTGTCGCCCGATGTGCCAGCGGATGAGGGCAGCGGTGCAAAAATCGGTTGCACCATAAACACCAGGTTCTGATCGAGCTCCCTGTCAGGAAACCGCAACGCTACCGGTGCACTGAGTACCGTGGCAGCTTGCGCAGCGCTCGATTCAAGTACCGCGCCCAGATCAGGTTGGCCCAGCAGGTCGATGCCCACCATCGAACGGTTTGGTCCCTCATCGGGGGCAAGCCTCACCACCGGTGCGATGCTGGCCGCCAAGTGGGTCTTCGCGCTCACGACGTAGTCAGGGTATCCGCCCGCCTTCATGCGCGCCTCATGCGCGGCGAGATCGTCTGTCGCAATGCGCGCGGCATAGCCCACGCCCTGCATGCCGGGAAAGTCCACATCAAGAAACTGGTTGGCCACGTAGCGAACCCAGCCTTCGCGGTCCGGTACTCCCAAGGTGGAAATCGCTGCGCGAACCCCTCGCAGCACCTGTTTGTGGGCTCGCATGCGTTCCAGCAGGCGCACGGCGACCTCACGGCTCTCAAACGAAAAGTCAGCCTGCAAATCGTTGCGCAAACGTTCCTGCCGCTGGTTCCAGACGAACAGGGCGATGCACAGCGCCAGCACGATGGCTACGCTGGCAGGAACCCAATCGCGCCAACGGGGTGGCATGGCTTTGAACATGGCTTTGATTCTAGGCAATACCCCCGAGGTGCGCGGGTGCGGCGCAAACAGCACTCTTCCGCTGGTCTGAAGCTGGTGCGAACCGAAGCGATATGCTTCCTGCCCAGTTCTTTTCTGTTTCCACGCATGTCCCGAGTCAGAAATTCGTCCCCCAGTGTCCCAGCCATTGCTCCCGCCACACCCGACAGCCCCACGGTGGACCTGGTGGACACTTCATACCTCGAAACCCTGATTGGTTACAACGCCCGACGCGCGGCGCTGAGCATCATCGACTTGTTTCTGCGGCGCATGGAGTCGTATGGCGTGCGCATCGTCGATTTCTCTGTGTTGTCGCTCATCCGGCACAACCCCGGCATCACCTCGCGCCAGTTGTGTGCCAGCCTGGGCCTGTTGCCCCCCAATCTGGTCAATATGTTGCAGCAACTGGAGCACCGCCGACTGGTGGAACGCAGGCCGCACCCCACCGATGGCAGGGCCGTGTCGCTGCACCTCACGGCCCAGGGGCACGACATGATGCAAGAGGCCGAGGACACAGCTTTTCAGCTCGAAATCGAGGCCACCTCAGCCCTGACCGAGGCTCAGCGCAGCACCCTGCGCCGGTTGCTCAAGCAGGTGTACGCCTCGCCGTCTGGCAGCGGCAAAAGCATCCGGGTCCCAGCGTCCGGCAAGAAAGCCAAGTCACAGGACACACCAGACGCCTGAGGGTGCGCAGGGCGGAGCAGCCTGCTGCGTCAGTCGCCAGTCTTGACCACGCTGGCTGAGACCATTTTCACCACCGCATCCACCACCTGTTGTGGCTGGTCTTTGTGCGGCGAGTGGCCGCAGTCGGGAAGCTCCAGCAGCCGGGCATGAGGGGCTTGTGCCTGGATTTCGCGAATCTGCGCCAGCGTGCCGTATTCGTCGTCCAACCCCTGTATGGCCAGAACCGGGCAGGTGATGGTGCCCAGCTCGCCCGTGATGTTCCAGCCTCGAAAAGCCGCTGACAGCCACACTTCGTTCCATCCCCAAAAGGCCGAATCGGGGTCGGAATGGTGTTTGTCCAGGCGTTGTTTCACATCGGTGTTCAGGTAGGCCAGACGGGCCTGCTCGATGCTGGCCACGGATATGTCTTCCACGAGGATGTGCGGCGCCAGCACCACCAGCCCAGCGGTGTGGGCCGGGCGCAGCGCGGCGTGCAGCAGGGCAATGCTGCCGCCGTCGCTGTGGCCGAAGAGCCAAACGGGCCGCTGGCTAGAGTCCACCCCCAGCGCGGACAGCAATGCAGGCAGCACGTCCAGGGCCTGGCGATGCATGAAGTCGGGCTGCCAGTGTTCATTCGCAGCGCGTGGGGTGGACTGGCCGTAGCCCGGGCGTGAATACACCAGCCCCCGCCAACCCAGCGCCTCGCACAGGCGGTGCGGAAAGTCGCGCCACATGCTGAGCGAGCCCAGGCCCTCGTGCAAAAACACCATCAGCGGGGCGTCGCCATCCACGTTTCCCACCCACGCATGTTCGATGCGTTGGGCTTTGCCCGCCACCGTGATGTCAGCGAACAACGGGGGGCTCATGGTGCTGGAGCTGATTGCCCAGACTGCTCGCGCAATTTGAAGCGCTGGATCTTGCCCGTGGCGGTTTTGGGCAGGTCTTGCACAAACTCGATCTGACGCGGGTACTTGTAAGGGGCCAGCTTGTCTTTCACAAAGGCTTTCAGCTCGGCCTCGGTGGCGGCGGCACCGCTTTTCAGCACCACGTAGGCCTTGGTTTTGGTCAGGCCGTCGGCGTCGTTCACGCCGATCACGGCGGCCTCCAGCACGGCGGGGTGTTGCACCAGCGTGGCTTCCACTTCAAAGGGGCTGATGTAAATGCCGCTGACCTTCAGCATGTCGTCGCTGCGGCCGCCGTAGGTGTAGGTGCCGTCGGCGTTGCGGATGTATTTGTCGCCGCTTTTGGTCCAGCCGCCCTGGAACGTCTCCTGGGTTTTCTGGCGGTTGGCCCAATACATCATGGCGGCGCTGGGGCCGTGGATGTAGAGGTCGCCTGGTTCCCCGTCCGGCACGGGGCCACCGTCGTCACCGCGCAATTCCACCTCGTAGCCAGGCACGGGCCAGCCGGTGGTGCCGTAGCGCACCTGTGTGGGCGTGTTGGACAAAAAGATGTGCAGCATTTCGGTGGAGCCAATGCCGTCCACGATGTCCACACCAAAGTGGGCCTTGAAGCGCTCGCCCAGCTCTGCCGGCAATGCCTCACCGGCAGACGACACCAGGCGCAGCGCCACGTCGGTTTTGGCGGGCAGGGCAGGGTGGGCCAGCATGCCCGCAAAGCCGGTGGGTGCGCCGTAAAACACGGTGGGTTTCAGCCCGCCCACTTTGCCCAGCCAGCGTGCAAATGTGGCGTCGGGCGTGGGGCGTTCGCCCATCAAAATGGTGGTGGCCCCCACGCTCATGGGAAAGCTGATGGCGTTGCCCAGGCCGTAGGCAAAAAACAGCTTGGCGGCCGAGAAGCACACGTCCGCCTCGGTGAGAGCGAGCACGCCTTTGCCGTACAGCTCGGCCGTCCAGTAGGGGTTGCCGTGCGAATGCACCGTGCCTTTGGGGCGGCCTGTGGAGCCAGACGAGTACAGCCAGAACCCTTGATCGTCGGGGCTGGTGGCCGCTGGCTTTGCCATGGGCTGATGGGCAGCCAGGAAGGCCTCGAATTCCACCTCGGCCGGGTGCAGCGGCGCAGCGGGGCGCGAGACGATGACTTTTTTCACTTCGTGGTCCGACTTGACCATGGCGCTGGTCAGAGCGGGCAACAGCGCGCCCGACACCAGCGCGGCCTGCGCGCGGGAGTGCTCCAGCATGTAGGCATAGTCGTCCGCCGTCAGCAGGGTGTTCACAGCCACGGGCACCAGGCCCGCGTACATCGCGCCCAGAAAGCTCACCGGCCAGTCGGTGCCGTCTTGCATCAGCAGCAGCACGCGTTCTTCGCGCCGCAGGCCCAGGGCCAGCAGGGCAGCCGCCGTGCGCTGGATGCGCTCGGCCAACTGGCCGTAGGTGAGGGAACCCAGGTCGTCAATGAACGCGAGCTTGGTGGGCCGCTGGGCGTTGACGTTCAGCAAGTGCTGGGCGAAGTTGAAGCTGGCGGCGGGGGCGGGCACGCCGGCCAGGGTGGTGTCGTCTGACGTGGGGGTTGTCATGGGTGTCTCCATTTTTATGGTGAAAAGTGCCTCTGGCGCTTGTCTGTACTGGGTTTTCAGCTATTGCCCTGAACGGCACCCAGTACGGCTGTGCTGGCCTGGATGGCGCAGCGGCGGTGGTAGAAGTTCAGCGCTTTCAGGCCACCCAACTCTTCGCCGCCACCCGCCCGCCCTGGCCCACCGTGCAGCGACTGGGGCATGACATTGCCGTGGCCCGTGTGCAGCGCGGCCACGTCGGGGCTGATGACGTGCACGCGCCCATGGCTGTCGGCCAGCTCCAGTGCGGCGGCGCCCAGCGCAGCGGCGTCGGTGCCATAAAGCGATGCCACCAGCGAGCCCTGCCCACGGCGGATCAGCGCCAGCGCGTGGGGCAGATCGCGGTAGGGCATGAGGGTGGCCACGGGGCCAAACACTTCCACGTCGTGCACCACGGGGTTGGTGTCTGGCGTGCGGGTGCCCAGCAGCGTGGGCGCGATGCAGAAAGCGGTGGCGGCGTCGGCATCCACCAATGGGGTGGCACTGCCGTCGTGCAGCACGTCGGTGTGGGTTTTGAGCAGCGCCAAGCCTTCGCGCACGGCGTTGAGTTGAGTGCGGCTGACCAGTGCGCCCATGCGCACACCCTCGTTGCGTGGGTTGCCCACGGTGGTTTTGGCCAGGCGTGCTGCAATGGCGGCTGCTGCCGTGTCGTACAGCGCTTCGGGCACCAGCACGCGGCGGATGGCGGTGCATTTCTGGCCCGATTTCACGGTCATTTCGCGCGCCACCTCTTTCACCAGCAAGTCCAGCGCGGCCTGGGTCTCTTCTGGCGATGCACTGGGCAGCAGCAGGGCGGAGTTGACACTGTCGGCCTCGATGTTCACGCGCACCGAGCGCTGCACCACCGCAGGGTGCGAGCGGATGACGGCCGCCGTGTCGGCCGAGCCGGTGAATGACACCACGTCAAACGGCTGCAACTGGTCCAGCAGCCCGGCCGAGCTGCCGCAAATGATGTTCAGCGCCCCGGCGGGCCAGATGCCAGCGTCCACTACGTCTTTCACCATGCGCTGGGTCAGCCAGGCGGTGGCAGTGGCGGGCTTGACGATGACAGGCACGCCCGACAGCAGCGCCGGTGCGGCTTTTTCCCACAGGCCCCAAGACGGAAAGTTGAACGCGTTGATGAACAGCGCCACGCCGCGTGTGGGCACCAGCACGTGCTGGCTTTGGAACTGCGGGTCTTTGCCCAGGCGTGCGGCGTCGCCGTCGGTCAGGTGGTGCACATCGCCTAAGCCATCGCCCAACTTGGCGTAGGTGCCCAGCGTGAAGATGCCTCCGTCCACGTCCACGGCGGTGTCGGCCTTGACGGTGCCGCTGTTGGCCACCGAAATGTCTTCGTACGCCGCGCGGTTGGCTTGCAACACCTTCACAGTGGCGGCCAGCAGGGCTGCGCGCTGGCGATAGGTGAGGGCGCGCAGCGCAGCGCCGCCGGTGTCGCGGGCGAAGCGGAAGGCTTCGGGCAAATCCAGCCCGGTGGCATCCACGCGCACCAGCTCGGTGCCCAGCACGGGGTCGAACAGGGGTGTGCCGGGGCCGGTGCCCAATGTCCATTGGCCGGCGGTGAAGTTTGGAAGCAAAGCGGTGGTCACAAACGGTTCCTTGAAAAACGGGGGAGCTGAGGTGCGCAGCCAGTCAGCGGGTGAAGTCAATGCGGCCCTCGGGCAGCAGGTACAGAACCAGGGCGCGGCCACCGGTCACGGTGGGTGGATGGGCGCTGCCTGCGGGGCACACCAGCCAGCCGGTGCCGTGGCCGTCAAAGCGGGCCTCGGCGTCAATGGGCATGATCAGGTCGATTTCGCCCAGCGGGTGGGTGTGGTGGGGTCCGGCCACGTTCGTCATGTCCACCACATCCACCGAAAAGCCATGCAACTCAGCCTCTGGCTTGAAGATGCGGCCGTATTTCAAGCCGCCAGCCTCGCGCTGGCACAACCAGCCGTCGGCCACTCCTGTTTCGCAGGCCTGTTTCAGGGCAAGGTAGGTGGGGGTTGTCGGGCCCAGTTCGGCGTTGAGCCAGGTGTGCAGGACGGCATCCAGCGGGCGGTTGTGCAGGCGGGCGGTCACGCCCTGCAGCAGTTCTTTGAAGGCTTGCGGGTTCATGTGGGGTCTCCTCGGTACACTTGCGATCGTTGCCGATATGAAATATCGTGCATGGACCGAAGGTTAACCCAATCCAGCTCAATGTCAAGCAATATATTGCATGTTATGGCCGATGCGCCTAGCGGCGTGCAGGCCCCTGCCGACAAAAACCCGTTTCTTGCGGCCCTGGGCGAGCGCGTGCGCGCGCTCCGCGCCCGGCGGGGCATGACGCGCAAGGCCGTGGCCCACACCGCAGGCGTGTCAGAGCGGCACCTGGCCAACTTGGAGTACGGCGAGGGCAATGTGTCCATCCTGCTGCTGCTGCAGGTGGCGCAGGCGCTGCAAAGCTCGCTGGCCGAATTGTTGGGTGATGTCACCACCACCTCGCCCGAGTGGCTGCTGATCCGCGAGCTGCTGGAAGGGCGCGACGATGCCACTCTGCGCAAGGTTCGTGTCACTCTGGCCGACATGCTGGGCACCGGTGCATCGGGCGGGCCGCGCAGCAACTGCGTGGCGCTCATTGGCCTGCGTGGTGCAGGCAAGTCGACACTGGGGCAAATGCTGGCAGACGACCTGGGCTACCCCTTCATAGAGCTGAGCCGACAGATCGAACAGTTTGCCGGTTGCAGCGTGTCTGAAATACAGGGCCTGTACGGGCAAAACGCCTACCGCCGGTACGAGCGCCGCGCGGTGGAAGAGGCCATACAAATCTACCCAGAGGCTGTGCTGGCCACGCCCGGTGGCCTGGTGTCGGATGCGGCCACGTTCAACCTGCTGCTGGCGCACTGCACCACCGTGTGGCTGCAGGCCGACCCCGAAGACCACATGAACCGCGTGCGCGCCCAGGGCGACCTTCGGCCCATGGCCGCCAGCGCCGAGGCCATGGAAGACCTGAAAACCATCCTGGCCGGTCGTTCTGCCTTTTATTCCAAGGCGCAACTGCGCGTGAACACCAGCGACCAGTCGCTGGGCGACACCTTTGTGCTGTTGCGCACAGCGGTGCGTGGGGCTTTGGGCATGCCTGCATGAAGTTTTTTGCAGGTATGCATAAAATTGCTTGACTGCAATTCAAAAACTGCAATATGATGCATGTTAACGAGGTGCAGGATTGTGCGCCTTGCCTACCAGGAGACACCCATGGATGCAGCCGTTCACATCCCCGACCGCGTTGAATACCAGACGCACCCCAGCCAGTACCGCCACTGGAAACTCAGCTTCAATGGTCCTGTGGCCACCTTGGCCGCCGACTTCGACGAAAACGGCGGCCTGCGCCCCGGCTACAAACTCAAACTCAACAGCTACGACCTGGGTGTGGACATTGAGTTGAACGACGCCATCAACCGCATCCGCTTCGAGCACCCCGAAGTGCGCACTGTGGTGGTGACCAGTGCGCGCGACAAAGTGTTTTGCTCCGGCGCCAATATCTTCATGTTGGGCGTGAGCAGCCACAGCTGGAAAGTGAACTTCTGCAAGTTCACCAACGAAACCCGCAATGGTCTGGAAGACAGCTCCAAGCACAGCGGCCTGAAGTTCCTGGCTGCCGTGAACGGCGCCTGCGCCGGCGGTGGCTATGAAATGGCCCTGGCCTGTGACGAAATCATTCTGGTGGACGACCGCAGCAGCGCCGTCAGCCTGCCCGAAGTGCCATTGCTGGGTGTGTTGCCCGGCACCGGCGGCCTGACCCGCGTGACCGACAAGCGCAAAGTGCGCCACGACCTGGCCGACATTTTCTGCACCACCACCGAAGGTGTGCGCGGCAAAAAAGCCAAAGACTGGCGCCTGGTGGACGACATCGTCAAGCCCGCCCAGTTTGCCGACAAGGTGCAAGAGCGCGCCCTGGCCCTGGCCGCGCAAAGCGACCGCCCCGCCGACGGCAAGGGCGTGGCGTTGCCCCCGCTGCAACGCACCATGGATGCCGATGCTCTGACCTATGCCCACGTCGCTGTGGCCATCGACCGCGCCAAGCGTGTGGCCACCTTCACCGTGAAAGCGCCCACAGGTGCCCAACCCACTGACGTGGCTGGCATTGAAGCCGCCGGTGCCGCCTGGTACCCGCTGCAAATGGCCCGCGAGCTGGAAGACGCCATTTTGCAAATGCGCACCAACGAGCTGGACATTGGCACCTGGCTCATCAAAACCCAAGGCGACAGTGCCGCCGTACTGGCCATGGATGCCACCCTGCAAGCCCACCAAAACCACTGGCTGGTGCGCGAAACCATTGGCCTGCTGCGCCGCACCTTCAGCCGCCTGGACGTGAGCAGCCGCAGCCTGTTTGCCCTGGTTGAAGCCGGTTCGTGCTTTGCTGGCACGCTGCTGGAGCTGGCCTTGGCCTGCGACCGAAGCTACCACCTGGCCCTGCCCGACGACGAAGCCGCAGCACCCAAGATCACGCTGACCGCGCTGAACTTCGGCACTTACCCCATGGCCACCGACGAAAGCCGCATTGGTCGCCGCTTCTACAACGAAGCGCCCGCCATGGACGCTGCACGCGGGGCACAAGGTCAGCCGTTGGATGCCGACGCAGCCTTTGCCCTGGGGCTGGTCACGGCCAACCCCGACGACATCGACTGGGCCGACGAAGTGCGCATTGCCATCGAAGAGCGTGTGGCCATGAGCCCTGATGCCCTCACCGGCATGGAAGCCAACCTGCGCTTCAACGGCGTGGAGACCATGGCGACCCGTGTGTTTGGCCGTCTGACCGCCTGGCAAAACTGGATCTTCCAGCGGCCAAACGCCGTGGGTGAAAAGGGCGCGCTGAAGGTCTACGGCAAGGGCGACAAGGCCGTGTTCGACTGGAACCGCGTCTGAGTTTTTGATTGACGTTGTGCAGCGCGTTCGTGGCGGGGCGCTGCAACCACACATCTTCCGCCGAGCTTTTTTGAATTCGGAGACCGAACATGTCCACCATCGACTACAGCGAAAAAATCCCCAACAACGTCAACCTGGCTGAAGACCGCACCCTGAAGCGCGCGCTGGAGCAGTGGCAGCCCAACTACCTGCAGTGGTGGCAAGACATGGGCCCCGACGGCAGCCAGAACTTCGACGTGTACCTGCGCACCGCCGTCAGCGTGGACCCGCAGGGATGGGCCCAGTTTGGCCACGTGAAGATGCCCGACTACCGCTGGGGCATCTTTTTGAACCCTGCCGAGCAAGACCGCAAAATCCATTTTGGTGACCACAAAGGCGACGACGCCTGGCAAGACGTGCCTGGCGAATACCGCGCCAACCTGCGACGCATCATCGTCACGCAGGGCGACACCGAGCCAGCCAGCGTGGAGCAGCAGCGCCACCTGGGCCTGACCTGCCCGAGCCAGTACGACCTGCGCAACCTGTTCCAGGTGAACGTGGAAGAAGGCCGCCACCTGTGGGCCATGGTGTACCTGCTGCACAAATACTTCGGCAAAGACGGCCGCGAAGAAGGTGAAGCTCTGCTGGAGCGCAACAGCGGCAACGCCGACAACCCCCGCATCCTGGAAGCCTTCAACGAAGAAACGCCTGACTGGCTCAGCTTCTTCATGTTCACGTACTTCACCGACCGTGACGGCAAGTTCCAGCTGTGCGCCCTGGCCGAGTCCAGCTTCGACCCGCTGGCCCGCACCACCAAGTTCATGCTGACCGAAGAGGCGCACCACATGTTTGTGGGTGAGTCCGGCGTGAGCCGCGTCATCAACCGCACCTGCCAGGTGATGAACGAGCTGAAAACCGACGACCCCGCCAAGCTGCGTGCCGCTGGTGTGATCGACTTGCCCACCATCCAGCGCTACCTGAACTTCCACTTCAGCGTGACCATCGACCTGTTCGGTGCAGACGAATCGTCCAACGCCGCCACCTTCTATTCAACAGGCCTGAAAGGCCGTTACGAAGAAGGCAAACGCACCGACGACCACCAACTGCGCGGTCAGTTCTATAAGGTGCTGAACGTGCAAAACGGCCAGCTGGTCGAAAAAGAAGTGCCCATGCTCAACGCGCTGAACGAAGTGCTGCGCGACGACTACATCAAAGACAGCATCGGCGGTGTGGAGCGCTGGAACAAGGTCATTGAAAAGGCTGGCATTCCCGTGCGCTTGTCGGTGCCACACAAGGCTTTCCACCGCAACATCGGTTTGCTCAAGGGCGTGAAGGTGGCGCCCGATGGCCGCGTGGTCAGTGAAGGCGAATGGGCCGCCAACCGCGACAACTGGTTGCCCAGCGAAGGCGACCGCGCCTTTGTGGCCAGCCTGATGGGCCGCGTGGTCGATCCAGGCAAGTTTGCCAACTGGATTGCGCCCCCTGTCATGGGCATCAACCGCCAGCCGGTTGACTTTGAATACGTGCGTTTTAATTGACCCACCCCTGCGTCGCACCCCCTTCGGGTGCGCCACCCCCTTCCAGGGGGCATCGCCAGCGGCCTGGCAAAGCCAATTTCGCAGCGATCCCGCGCAGGCCCTGGTGACCTGGAGACACACCCGCCATGAATGCACCCGCCCAAACCGCCCCGGCCGTCATCAAGCAACACCTGATCGACCCCGAAATTTGCATCCGCTGCAACACCTGTGAAGCCATTTGCCCCGTGGGTGCCATCACCCACGATTCACGCAACTACGTGGTGGACGTGAGCAAGTGCAACTGGTGCAACGACTGCATCTCGCCGTGCCCCACCGGCAGCATCGACAACTACCGCACCGTCACCCGCCAGAAGGCCTACAGCCTGGACGCCCAGTTGGGTTGGGACGTGTTGCCCGCCGAACTCAGCAAAGCCGAACTGGCCGAAGGGGCTGACGACGCAACCACCGAGCCAGTGGCCACCCCTGAACCCGTGGCCGCGCCTGCTGAAAACGCCGCAGCCGACACGTTCAACAGTGCTCAGTACGGCGCCACCGTGCCCCCCTGGTCGGCCGCCCATGCGTACACCAACCTGTACAGCCCCAAGGCCGCCCACAAGACCATTGAAGCCACCGTGACCGGCAACCTGCGCGTGACCGAGGTGGGCCAGCAAGCCGGTGCCGATTACGACACCCACCATGTGGTGCTGGACTTTGGTGCCATGCCGTTCCCCGTGTTGGAAGGGCAGAGCATCGGCATCATTCCCCCTGGCCTGGACGAGCGCGGCAAACCCCACCACGCCCGCCAATACTCGATCGCCAGCCCCCGCAACGGCGAGCGCCCCGGGCACAACAACCTGTCACTCACCATCAAACGCGTGCTGGAAAACCACCAGGGTCAGCCGGTGCGCGGTGTGGGCAGCAACTACATGTGCGACCTGAAGGTGGGCGACAAGGTGCAAGTGGTGGGCCCGTTCGGTGCCAGCTTCCTGATGCCCAACCACCCCAAGAGCCACATCGTGATGATTTGCACCGGTACCGGCAGCGCTCCCATGCGCGCCATGACCGAGTGGCGCCGTCGGCTCAGACAAACCGGGAAATTTGAATCCGGCAAGCTCATGTTGTTTTTCGGTGCCCGCACCCAGGCCGAACTGCCGTATTTCGGCCCACTGCAAAGCCTGCCCAAAGACTTCATCGACACCCACTTTGCGTTTTCACGCGAATCGGGTAAGCCCAAACGCTACGTGCAAGACGCCATGCGCGAACGCGCCGCCGACTTGGCCACCATGCTGGCCGACCCCAATGCCCATTTCTGCGTGTGTGGCCTGAAAGCCATGGAAGAAGGCGTGGTGCTGGCCCTGCGGGACATCGCCACCCAAGCCGGGCTCGAATGGGACACCGTGGGTGCCTCCCTGAAAGCCCAAGGCCGCCTGCACCTCGAAACGTATTGAAATGCCATGAGCGAACCCACCCTCACCATCACCACCCGCGCACCCGGCGTGGCGCAAATCACCATGAGCCGCCCGGCGGTGTTCAACGCCTTTGACGAGGCCATGATTGCCGAGATCGACGACACCTTTGCCCGTTTGGGGTCTGACCCCGCCGTGCGCGTGATCGTGTTGGCCGGGGCTGGCAAACACTTCAGTGCCGGGGCCGATTTGCAGTGGATGCAGCGCGCCGCCCAGGCCAGTCAGGAATGGAACCTGGCCGATGCCCGCAAGTTTGCGGGCATGCTGCACCGCATTGCCACCTGCCCCAAACCCACCGTGGCACGTGTGCAAGGCGCGGCACTGGGCGGTGGCGTGGGCCTGACCTGCGCTTGCGACATCGCAGTGGCCGCAGACAACGCCAGCTTTTCGGTGAGTGAGGCCAAGTTCGGCATCTTGCCCGCCGTCATTGGTCCGTATGTGACCAACGCCGTGGGCAAACGCCAGGCACAGCGCCTGGCACTTACCGCCACCCGAGTGGGCGCAGCCGAAGCGCTGGCCATGGGCATGGTGCAACACGTGGTGCCGTTTGACGCAGAGGGCATTGCCCTTGATGCGGCGGTGGACGCCGTGGTGAAAGACCTGTTGGTGTGTGGCCCCCAGGCCCAGGCCGAAATCAAGCTGCTCTATGCCGACATGGAAGTGGGGCCCATCACCCCCGACGTGCGCGAACTCACGGCGCAGACCATCAGCCGCGTGCGCGGCACCGACGAGGCGCGCGAGGGTTTTGCCGCTTTTCTGGGCAAACGCCCCGCGAACTGGATTCCCCAATGACCGCCACGCCATCCACCCTGTTCAGCCTGGCGCAAGCCCCCGCTGACTTGCCCGTGCTGGTGGTGGGCGCAGGCATCATGGGCGCGGGCATTGCCCAGGTGGCCGCACAGGCCGGTCACCCGGTCATGCTGTTTGACGTGCGCGACGGTGCGGCCAATCAGGCCCGCGATCAACTGGCCGCCACCTTCGACACCCTGGTGGCCAAGCAAAAGCTCACCGCTGAAGCTGCGGCCCAAACGCTGGCCCGCATCCAGGTGGTCATCACGCTGGACAGCGCCGCCCGCGCCCACCTGGTGTTGGAGGCCATTGTGGAAAAGCTGGAGGCCAAGCGCAGCCTGTTCCAGCAGCTGGAAACGGTGGTGTCTGCCGACTGCGTGCTGGCCACCAACACCTCGTCCATTTCCGTCACGGCCATTGCCAACGGGCTGCACCACCCGCAGCGCCTGGTGGGCATGCATTTTTTCAACCCTGTGCCGCTGATGAAACTGGTGGAGGTGGTGTCGGGCCTGCAAACCGCACCCACCGTGGCCGATGGCATTGCTGAACTGTCCAGGGCTTGGGGCAAAACGCCGGTGCACGCCCGCTCCACGCCGGGCTTCATCGTCAACCGCATTGCCCGCCCGTACTACGCCGAGACACTGGCCCTGCTGCAAGAGCAGGCCGCCAGCCCCTCAGTGCTGGACGCCTGCCTGCGCAGCGTGGGCTTTCGCATGGGACCGTGCGAACTGATGGACCTGATTGGCCACGACACCAACTTTTCGGTCACCAGTTCGGTGTACGAGGCCAATTTTTTCGACAAGCGCTTTGTGCCCTCGCTGGTGCAGGCCGAGCTGGTGGACGGTGGTCTGCTGGGCCGCAAAACCGGGCGCGGTTTCTATGTTTACGCGCCAGGGGCTGAGAAGCCCGGCACCGTGCCCGATGCGCCTGCGTTGACCGGCTTGCCCCCTTTCAGCACGCTGGCCGTGGCATGCACCGGCCCCGTGGCCGATGCGCTGCACCAACGCCTGGCTGCAAAGGTGCCAGAACTGGGGCGTTTGCCCGATGCAGGCTGGGTCGGTCTGCAAGTGGACGCGGCCCAACTTCGCCTGACCGATGGCCGCACGGCCACCGAACTGGGCAGCGCTTCAGCCATCGACACAGCGGTGTTCGACTGGCCCACCCTAACTGGCCCCATCGAGGTGCTGGCCTGGGCGCCGTCGGCGCGCGCGTCTGACGCGTGGCAAGCCCAAGCCCCGCTGTGGCTGCAAGCCTTGGGGTTCAACCCCCAGCGCCTGGCTGATGCCTCCGGCTTGGTGGTGGCCCGCACCCTGAGCATGCTGGTGAACGAAGCCGCAGACGCGGTGCAGCAAGGGGTGTGTTCCCCCGCCGGGGCCGACGCCGCCATGAAGCTGGGCGTGAACTACCCCGCCGGCCCGTTCGACTGGCTGGCCCGCTGGGGCGCGCCCGCCGTGGTGCAAGTACTGGCCGCGCTCGACGCCACCTACCGGGGCGAGCGCTACCGCACCAGCCCCTGGTTGCAGCAGCGCGCTGCGTTGGTGTGAGAATATCAAGCCAAAATGACACCTACCGCTTGATGTATATGGGTTTTAAGCTATGAAGTACGCAGAATTTTTCACAGGCCAAGTCATCACCGCTGGGCCTTATGTGCTGACCGAGCCCGAACTTTTGGCATTCGCCACCGCCTGGGACCCGCAGTGGTTTCACACCGACCCCGAGGCTGCGGCGCAAGGCCCGCACGGCGGCCTGATTGCCAGCGGTTGGCAAACCTGCGGCATTGCCATGCGCCTGGCGGTGGACCATGTGCTGGCCGGGTCAGAGTCGTTTGCATCACCCGGCCTGGCCTACGTGAAATGGACGCACCCCGTGCGCGCTGGCGATGCGCTGTCGTTCACCGCCACCGTGCTCGACACCCGCCGTTCGGCCAGCAAGCCCGAACTGGGCATCTTGCGCTGGCGCTGGCAGCTGTTCAACCAGCACCAGGTGCAGGTACTCGATTTGGAAGCCACCAGCCTGTTCAAACTGCCTGTCTGATTCCAGACTTCAACATTCACCGGAGACACACATGACCACCCCCCAAGCCTTCATTTGCGACGCCATCCGCACACCCTTTGGGCGTTACGGCGGCGCCTTGAGCAGCGTGCGAACCGACGACCTGGGCGCCATTCCCCTGCGCGCCCTCATGGCCCGCAACCCGAATGTGGATTGGGCCAGCGTGGTTGACGTGTTGTACGGCTGCGCCAACCAGGCCGGTGAAGACAACCGCAACGTGGCCCACATGTGCAGCCTGTTGGCCGGCCTGCCGCTGGAAGTGCCCGGCGGCACCCTCAACCGCCTGTGCGGCTCAGGGCTCGATGCTGTGGGCACGGCTGCACGCGCCATCAAGGCCGGTGAAGCGGGCCTGATGATTGCCGGTGGCGTGGAAAGCATGAGCCGCGCGCCCTTCGTCATGCCCAAGGCCGAAAGCGCCTTCAGCCGCAGCAATTCTGTGTACGACACCACCATCGGTTGGCGCTTTGTCAACAAGCTGATGAAAGCCCAGTACGGGGTCGATTCCATGCCCGAGACGGCAGAAAACGTGGCGGTCGAATTCGGCATCGAGCGCGCCGCGCAAGACAACATGGCCATGAACAGCCAACTGCGTGCCGTTGCAGCCATTGCCGCCGGGCACCTGGCGCGCGAAATCTGCCCCGTCACCATCCCGCAGAAGAAAGGTGATGCCGTCATCGTCGACACCGACGAACACCCCCGCGCTACCAGCCTGGAAGCGCTGGCCAAGCTCAAAGGCGTGGTGCGCCCCGACGGCAGCGTGACCGCAGGCAACGCATCTGGGGTGAACGACGGTGCCTGCGCCTTGCTGCTTGCCGACGAAGCCACCGCCGCAAAGAATGGCCTCACGCCCAAAGCCCGCGTAGTGGGCATGGCCGTGGCCGGTGTGGCCCCGCGCATCATGGGCATGGGCCCTGCGCCTGCAACGCAAAAGGTGCTGGCACAAACCGGGCTAACGCTGGCCGACCTGGATGTGATCGAGCTGAACGAAGCCTTCGCCGCCCAAGGCTTGGCCGTGTTGCGCGCCCTTGGCCTGAGCGACACCGACGAGCGCGTCAACGCCTGGGGCGGCGCCATCGCCCTGGGCCACCCGTTGGGCGCCAGCGGTGCCCGACTGGCCACCACCGCCGTCAACCGCCTGCACCACACGGGCGGCCGCTATGCGCTGTGCACCATGTGCATTGGGGTGGGGCAGGGCATTGCGCTGGTGCTGGAGCGCGTGTGAAGGTTTTTCAGGTTCAGGGGCAGTGGGACTTTGAACACCTGCAGGTGGCCGAGCGCCCAGAACCCGTGGCAGGCACGGGCCAGATCCGGCTGGCCATGCGTGCCGCCGCGCTCAATTACCGCGATTTGCTCGTGCCGCTCAAGGGCTATGGCAGCCGCATGCAAGACCTGCCGCTGGTGGTGTTGAGCGACGGTGTGGGTGTGGTGGACCAGATCGGCCCCGGCGTGGCGGCTGGGCTGGGCGTGGCGCAGAGCCAGCGCTGGTGCCCCATGCTGTTCCAAGGCTGGCAGGGCGGTGCGCCTGATGCGCAGAAGCTCTCGCGCGGCTTGGGCTGCGAGACCGATGGCACGGCCGCGGAATGGCTGCTGACCGACCCTTTGTCTGCAGCCCCCGTGCCCGATTACCTCACCGACGCAGAGGCCGCCTGCCTGCCCACGGCTGGCGTGACGGCTTGGCGGGCCCTGGTGACCGATGGCAACGTGCGCCCCGGCGACGTGGTCCTGGTGCAGGGCAGCGGCGGTGTGGCGCTGTTTGCGCTGCAGTTTGCCAAGCTGCTGGGCGCGCGGGTGATTGCCCTGACCTCCAGTAAAGCCAAGGCCGATCGGCTGCGCGAACTGGGTGCTGACGAAGTGCTGAACTATCGCGAAACGCCCGAATGGGGCCGCCCAGTCAAAGCCCTGGCAACGGGCTGGACAGGCCGCGACGGTGTGGACCACGTGGTGGAGCTGGGCGGTGGCGACACGCTGGCGCAGTCACTGCGAGCAGTGCGCGCTGGTGGCACGGTCAGCTTGATTGGGGTGCTGGGCGGCAACCGGGTGGACCTTCCTCTGGGCCTGGTGGTGACCCGCGCCGTGCGGCTGCAGGGTGTGACCGTGGGCAGCCGCGACGACTTTTTGGCCATGTGCAGCGCCATGGCCCGGGTGCAAATGCGCCCTGTGGTCGACAGCGTTTACCCGTTTGAAGCACTGCACGAAGCCATGGCCCACCTGAAAAGTGGGCAGCACTTTGGCAAGGTGTGCCTGTCGGTTTAGGACAGGCTGGCTTTGCTTTTCAGTTCAAGCCGCGTCGGGCTGCCGAGCAGGCGCAGCCTCAGCAAAGGCTGCCAGTGTGGCGCATTGCGCGTCAATGGCCATGAGCTTGGGCCAGCGGCTCAGATCCACCTTGAAGCGCCGCGCACTCTCGATTTGCGGAATCAGGTACACATCGGCCAATGTGGGGGTGTCTCCAAAGCAATAGCGAACTTCTGACGCTGGTTGTGCGATGAGTGCCTCCAGCGCATCAAACCCCGCACTGATCCATGTGCCGCACCATGCATTGATGGCTACCTCGTCCGCACCGAACTGTTGGCGCAAATAGTCCAGGATGCGCTTGTTGTTGATGGGGTGCACGTCACACCCCACCACCGCCGCCATGGCCCGCACCTGTGCGCGCTCGAACGGGTCTGTGGGCAACAGCGCGGGCGTGGGGTACGCTTCCTCCAGCCATTCAATGATGGCGGGGGACTGGATGAGGGTGTGTTCGGTCTGGTCCGGGCTGTCAGCGGCTTCCAGCACCAGGGCCGGCACCAATTGCTGCGGGTTGACGGCTTTGAAGTCGTCGCCAAGGTGCGCGTTTTTGCCCAAGTGCACCGCGAGGTACTCAGTGGAGACGCCTTTGAGGTTGAGCGCAATGCGCGTGCGGTGCGAGGTGCCGCTGCGCCAGAAGTTGTAGAGCTTCATGGTGTGCCTTGTTGCTGCTTATTCCGCCGCGCCAATCGTCAGGCTGATCTCGGTCACGCCCGCAACCCCCAGGTCCACCCGGCCGGTGATTTTGTCGCCGGTCACCACCGCGCCCACTCCTTCGGGCGTGCCTGTGTAAATCAGGTCGCCGGGTTGCAGGTGGTAGTAGGTGGACAGGTCGGCAATGATTTCGCGGATGTTCCAGATCAGCTTGTTCACATCCGAGCTTTGTTTGGTGGTGCCATTCACTTCCAAAGCAATGGCGCCGCCCTCGATCACCACACCGGGCAGTGGCACGATCTCGGCGCACACCGAGCCTTCTTCGATGTCTTTGCCCGTGTCCCAAGGGCGGCCTTTGTCGCGGGCCACCAGTTGCAGGTCGCGCCGGGTCATGTCCAGACCAGCGGCGTAGCCGTAGATGTGTTCGTGGGCGTTGGCTTCGCTCACGCGAAACCCCGCTTTGCGAATGGCCACCACCAGTTCCATCTCGAAGTGGTAGTTGCTGGTGCGGGGTGGATAGGCGACTACTGAGCCGCTTTCCACCAGTGTCTGTGGCGATTTGGTGAAGTAAAAGGCTTGCTCCACGCTCTTGTCCACGGGGCGGCCCATTTCCACCGCATGGGCGTGGTAGTTGCGGCCCACGCAGAAGATGCGGTTGATGGGAAAGCGCTCGGTCTGGCCGCGCACGGGCAGGCTTTGGACGGCGGGGGGAGAGAAGAGGTATGCGGTCATGTGTGAGGGGGTGTGTGGTGAGGGTTTCAGCCGCGAACTTCGTAAACGCCCAGCTTGCGGTGCAAGGGGCTTTCGTCGGCCATGAACACAAAGGCGGGCTCGGTGGCGCTGCGGTTGGTCAGAGTGGCGGCGGTGTAGCCGGGGGCGCAGCAGGTGTCGGCTTCGACCAGGGTGAAGGGGGTCGTGCTTTCACCGGTATTGCCCACCACCACGTCGGTGCTGCCCTCGATCTGGTGGAACACACACGCGGGTGAACGCGCAGGCAGGCGCAGGGTCTGGCCGGGGCGCAGCATCAGCGCGTAGAAGCCCAGGATGTTTTCTGCATCGTCGCCGGTTTCGGGGTTGACGTAGGTGACCTGCACACATTCCAGGTCTGGCTGGTCTTCGGCCAGGCCCACCAGGGCGGCGCGGGTGTCCACCCAGGGGTAACGCAGCAGGGGGTAGGTTTTGTGGCTGCGGGTGAAGATGGGTGTCGGCACTACACCGGCGCGGCTCCAGGCGCGGTCGCCCCGTCCGGGCTTCACGTCTTGGCGGGCGCCGTTGATGTGGTAGCTGGCTTCCATGTAATACACCAGCGGCAGGTCCAGCACGTCCAGCCACACCACGGGCTCGGTGCCATCGTGGCCGTGTTCGTGCCACAAGCCGGTGGGCGTGAGGATGAGGTCACCGCGCGCCATGGGGCACTTCTCACCATCTACCGTGGTGTAGGCGCCTTCGCCCTCGACGATCATGCGCACGGCGTTGGGGGTGTGGCGGTGGCTGGGAGCCCACTCGCCGGGCAGCAGCAGTTGCATGCCCAAGTACATGGCGGCGCTGGCCTGCATTTTTTCCAGGCCGTGGCCGGGGTTGGCCAGCACCAGCACGCGGCGCTCGGCTTTTTCGATGGGGGTGAGTTCACCGGCTTGCAGCAACAGGGGTTTCAGGCTGGCGTAGGGCCAGTGGGTGGGCGCGGTTTTGCGGGTCGGCACATTCGGTGGCAACACCCCGCGCAGGCTGGGCCACAGGGGCACCAGGTTCAAGGCGGTCAGCTCGTCGCGGTAGCTCTGGGGCAGGTCTTCCAGGCGGCCTAGTTCGTTCATGGTGGGTCCTGTGGGTGTGTTGATTTGTATAGCTGTTGATGCAATACAGAAAAGCGGTAGAGGCTGATTTTCTTGATATTTCAGTGTGCTGCCAGGCAGTTGTTCACGTTCCAGCCGTAGAGCCATTCCACCGCGTCGTAAAAGCGCTCAGGGCTGCGGCCGCGCCACAGGTCGTTGCGCACCAGGCGCTCCACGCCTTTGGCGTGGTACAGGCGGCCCATTTCGCGGGCCGAGAGCACGATGCGGGCGGTGCGCGCCACGCGGCTGCGCTGGTACAGGTCAAGCGCCTTGTCCCAGTCGTGCCCGGTGGCGGTCTGGGTGACGCGCAGCGCTTCGCCCAGCGTCACGGCGTCTTCCAGCGCCATGCACGCGCCTTGTGCCAGGTACTGGGTGGTGGGGTGGGCGGCGTCGCCCAGCAGGGTGGCGCGGCCAAAGCTCCACTGGCCAATGGGCTCACGGTCGGCGGTGGCCCAGCGCTTCCAGCTTTTGGGCAGCTCAATCAGCTGGCGGGCCTTGGGGCAAATGCCTTGGAAGTAGCTTTGCACCTCTTCTTTGCTGCCGTCGGTCACGCCCCATTCTTCTTTCTCGCGGCTGTGGAAGGTGACCACCACGTTGTATTGCTCTCCACCGCGCAGGGGGTAGTGCACCAGGTGGCAGTTGGGGCCCACCCAGATGCTGGCGGCGTTCCCGCGCAGGTTTTCAGGGAAGTCTTCTTTTTCCACCACGGCGCGGTACACCACATGGCCAGTCACGCGGGGTGGGTCGTTCACATACTGGGTGCGCACCACCGACTTGCCGCCGTCGGCCCCGATCAGCGCCACACCGGTGTGGCGGTGGCCATGCTGGTCGATGGCGGTCACGGTGCCGTCGGTTTGTTCGATGCGTTCCACGCGGGTGGACGTGACGAACTTCACCCGCCCGGTTTCCACAGCCCCTTCCAGCAGCGATTTGTGGATGTCCACCCGGTGAATCACCGCATAGGGGTTGCCAAAGCGCTGGCGAAAAGCCTCGCCCGTGGGAATCTTGCCCACTTGGTATTCGTCCAGCGCGTCGTGCATGACCATGTGGTCGGTGTACACGGCGCGGGCGCGGGTTTTGTCGCCCACGCCGAGTGCGTCAAACGCGTGGAAGGCGTTGGGGCCGAGCTGGATGCCCGCGCCGATTTCGCCGATTTCAGCGGCTTGCTCCAGCACGGTCACGTCAAAACCCTGGCGCACCAGCGCCAGTGCTGCGGCGAGGCCGCCAATGCCACCGCCAGCCACGATGACGGGGAGGGCGGCAGGGGCGGTGGAGGGGGAAGAGGTCATGCGGAGTCTCCTGGTGTGTATGCATATCATCAGTATGCTGACGATTAGTATAAGTATTATTTGGAAATTCATCCACCCGGGGAAAACCCGTTACCCGCCACAGCCCCGTCATGTCACTCGACGCATTGCCCGGTCATCACATCCGCCGCCTGCAGCAAATGGCCGTGGCCGTTTTCTTGCAGGAAACACAGGGCTTTGGCATCACCCCCGTGCAATATGGCGCGCTGTTGACGGTGCAGCGGCAGCCTGGCCTGGACCAGCGAAGCCTGGCGAACCTCATGGGGCTGGACACGTCCACCACCGCCGGTGTGGTGGACCGCCTTGAAGCCCGTGGCCTGCTGCGCCGCAGCGCCTCACCCACCGACCGGCGGGTGAAGCTGCTGGGCATCACCGAAGACGGTGCCGCCTTGCTGGCAGACATGCAGCCTCAGGTGGCGGCTGCTCAGGCGCGCATGCTGGCACCGCTGACCGATGCCGAAAAACCGCTGTTCATGGACATGCTGACGCGGTTGGTGCTGGCGCACCATGAGGGCGCGCCAGGGGCGTCGGACGAGGTATGAGTGAGCGTTTGGGGAAACCTTTTGGCGAAGTAACGGCTGGGGGCCCAACACGGGCATCACCAATAGGCCGGATCGTCAAACTCCCGAACGCAGACAGGTCGGCTTTTCAGGGTGGGAATGGCTTCTCCAGACAAGCACTGACCGAGCCAACCTTCTGGCATTGAGAGCGCCTGAGGAGCCTGGACGATTTCTTCTGACAGTGCCTGAAACCCCGTCTTGGCGTAATAAGTTGGATCGCCATAGGTCACAACCAGGTCTACCGAGCGACGCTTCAGGCAATCCAGCCCGTACCTGATCAAGGCCTGTCCAGTTCCTTGTCCCTGATGCGCGGTGCTGACCGCAACGGGTGACAGCAAGTAGGCTTCGACGGGCTCTTCGAAGCGCAGTCGGGTCAAAAAGATGGCTCCAATCAGCGTGGCGTCGGCACAGGCGCCCACGCAGATCACCTCCTGGTTGTCTGTGCGAGCGGCCAATGCCGAGGCCAGTGCGCCGATCACCTGTCCTTCGTCATTCCCTTCAGATGACGAGAACACCGAAGTGAACAGATTCGTCACTTCTTGGCTGTGACCGGTACCGAGAATCCTGAAGTTCATGATGTGTCCTGAACAATTTCACCTTTGAACAGCCGCGCTGCCCAGCCGCAAGCTTCACCCCACCCGCGCGCCCAACCGCAGCGACAGTTGCTGCCCCAATGCTACCGCCCGCACCAGCTGCGGGATTCAAGCTCGTGTCACACGTTCAGCAGCCCTCGCTGCTGGGAGTTCTGCATGCTTAAACATCTTTAAAAACTGAATTTATTTCACTAAACATCAGCTTATTCAGAAGTATTAAGTCGTGCACATTTCAGGCTCTGAACAACAAAAGGCCGTGAGTCGCGTCGCAGGAGCCGACTGGTAAAGACCTCATGCGCAGAACACAGCCACTGTCAAACGAACTGAAATGAATCAAGGAAAAACACGATGAGAACTTACCCCACCAACAGCCCCGAAGCCGCAGCCCGCATCGTGGCGCTCGCGTTGATTTCCGACGGCAATGTGTGCAAGTCAGAAATCAGTGTTCTGCGGCACCTGGACGCAGAGCGCGAGTTGGGTCTGCCAGAGGGCGCTTTTTCGCAGGTCATGCTGCAACTGTGTGAAGACCTTGTTGCCGTTCAGGACAAGACCAGTGCAGGCATGTGCACCGTGGACAGCACAACCCTGACAGCCCTGCTGTCCGAGGTGGATGAGCCGGAAATCCAGGCCAAAGTGCTTCGACTGGCAAGTGCAGCAACCGAGGCCGATGGGCACCTGACCGATGCAGAAGCAACCCTGGTTGGCGCGGCTTTGCTGCAATGGAAGATGGGTTGCGTGGCCGCATAGGGTCGGGTTTTTGGCTGTTCAACACAAGACGCACTTGCACCCTCTCTATTTGATCTGAAAGTCAAACATGGACACCTTGCTTCCCTTCCTATCGTCTGAATTTCTGGGCAAACCGGCCTGGATCTGGCTGACCTTTGTCGGTATTGTGGTCGCGCTGCTCGCCTTCGACCTTGGCGTGCTTCACAAAGATGACCATGAGATTGGTGTGCAGGAAAGCCTGCTCCTGTCTGGCGGTTACATCAGTGTGGCGTTGATGTTCGGCGCTTGGATTTGGTGGTACCTGGGTGCCCAGAGTGGCATGGACTACTTCACCGGGTTCATGATCGAGAAGTCGCTGTCGATGGACAACGTGTTCGTCATCGCGCTGATCTTCACCTTCTTTGCCATTCCGCGGCAATACCAGCACCGGGTTTTGTTCTGGGGCATTCTGGGCGTGATCGTGTTGCGCGCCATCATGATCGCACTGGGTGCAACGCTGGTGAGCCAGTTCAGTTGGGTGCTGTACGTGTTCGGCGCGTTTCTGGTTTTCACGGGCATCAAGATGTGGGTCATCGCCGACCATGTGCCTGACATCGCCAACAACGCACTGCTGAAGTTCCTGAAGCGCCACATGCGCGTGACCGAAGGCCTGCGCGGCAACGCCTTCTGGGTTCGCGAGACCGATCCCAAGACCGGCAAGCTTGAGCGTTTCGCGACGCCGCTGTTCCTGGCGCTGGTGTTGGTGGAATTTGTGGACCTGATATTCGCGGTGGACTCAGTGCCCGCCATTTTTGCCATCACCACCGACCCGTTCATCGTCTACACCAGCAACATCTTCGCCATCTTGGGACTGCGCGCTTTGTACTTTGCGCTGTCGGCCATGATTCACCGGTTCAAGTACCTCAAGTACGCCCTGGCACTGGTGCTGGTGTTCATTGGCAGCAAGATTTTCCTGGTGGGCATCATCGGCAAGATCCCGGCAGTGATCTCTCTGAGCGTGACATTCGGCTTGATTGCAGGCGGCGTCCTGGTCTCAATGTGGAAGACGCGCGACCAAGCGCCGACCAGCGCTTCATGATCGTGAATCGACCTCGCAAGCACTCGCTTGATTGAGGGACATGCTGACCCGGTTGGTACAGGCGCACCAGGTGGGGGCGGAGCGGTGGCGGAAGGGCGACATCACCCCACCGGCGCCCCCAGTCGCAGCGACAAGCGCTGCCCCAGCGCCTTGAGGGTTTGTGCCTGCTGACCTTGCGGGTCGAGGTTGAGCAGTGCGGTGGGGCCCATGGCTGCAATGGCCAGGGCCAGGCGGCCGAAGCCGTCGAACACCGGCACAGCCATGGCGCTGATGCCTGAAATCAGCTCCTGGTCCACCTGGCTCAGGCCCAGCTCGCGGATGCGGGCCAGCTCGGCTTCAAACAGCGGGTCGCCCCAGGCGTCGGGCTCGCCTTGGGCCACCAGGGCTTCTTTGATCTGGGCGGCGGGCAGGTAGGCGGCAAACACCTTGCCCGTGCCCGTGTGCCGCAGCGACGCGGGTATGCCGTGGCGCATACTGACGTTCACGGCGCGTGGGCCTTCTTCCACCCGCACGATGATGGGCCCGGCGCTGCCCCACACTGCGGCCGACACGGTGCAGTCCATGGCCTGCGCCAGGGCTGGCAGCTCGGCAATGGTGAGGCGCACAGGGTCCACCTGTTGCAGGCTGATGAGGCCCAACTGCACCGCCAGTTGCCCCAGGCCATAGTGGCCGCTCACTGGGTCTTGTTCGATCAGCCCCAGCTTGCCAAAACTCACCAGGTAGGGGTGGGCTTTGGCCGGGGTCATGTCGGCATCGCGGGCCAGGTCTTTCAGTGCCATGCGCCTGCCCGAGCGGGCCAGGGCCTTCAGCAACTGGCCGCCCACTTCCACGCTCTGGATGCCGCGAGAGGTGCGGGTCGGGGACTCGTTGGATGAGGCTTCGGAATCAAACATGGGTGGCCTCTGCGAGATTGAGCGCCAGCAGACGCTTTGGGATTTCATCATCGGTCATGGCGTTGGCCTTTGGGTTAGCTACAGTTGTAGCTGTAAACCCAATGCGGTAAAGCGCTATAGGCACATTTTGCATATAACTTTCGGGCAAGTATTCGGGGGTGGGCGCGCCGTCTTCCACGGCTTCGGTGTGCTGGTAGGCGGTGCCGGGTGCGCCATCGGGCGCGCCCCATTTGGCGATGAAGGTTTGTGGGGTCATGCAGGCCTCCCTGGCCGGGTTTTTTTTGGGTGCAAACTTTGTCGTCAATCGTCGTAATGAAACCGGCAGGCAATGACCACCAGTTCGGTATCGGTGGCGCGATAGACCAAGCGGTGTGCGCCGTCGATGCGGCGTGACCAGTAGCCCGCCAGGTTGCCCACCAGAGGTTCGGGCTTGCCCAGCCCGGCAAAGGGCTCGCGCGCCGCAGCTTCAATCAAGGTGTTGATGCGTTTGAGGGTTTTGCGGTCTTGGCTTTGCCACCATACGTAGGCATCCCAAGCGTCGGGCACGAACCGGATGTCACGGCCCATGCGTCAGGCCTTCAGCAATTCACGCCGCACGGCTTCACCCGCTTTGTCTTGTGCAATTGCGCTGGCCAGTGCCCGTGCGTTGGCGGGGGTGGACACCAGATGCAGGGTTTCCATCAGGCTTTGGTAGTGGTCCAGCGACATCACCACGGCATCGCCCCCGCTGCGGCGGCTGATGATGGTCACGTCGGCATTGTTGTTCACGTTATCGATTACGGTTTTGAGCGAGCTGCGGGCTTCAGAGTAGGTCACCACGTTCATGATTGCTGGCCTCAGTTGTACAAAAAGTGGTGCAATTTTAGACTGCCAGCAGCCGTGCTGAGTGCGCCTTCAGGGTTTACCCTTAACAAATTCGTTTGACTAAAACGAACACCATTTGCACAATCGCATGACTTTAATCAAACGTATTAGTCATAAACAAATTTAAGGGCCCCATGAGCAGCACCAAAACTTTTGCCTCCGCCGCCGACCTTGAAGTGAAAAAGGTGAGTTTCGACAAGCTGTCGGACCACGCCTACGCCTACACGGCCGAGGGCGACCCGAACACCGGCATCATCATTGGCGACGACGCGGTCATGGTGATCGACACGCAGGCCACGCCCGTGATGGCACAGGACGTCATCCGCCGCATCCGCGAGGTGACCGACAAGCCCATCAAATACGTGCTGCTCAGCCACTACCACGCCGTGCGCGTGCTGGGTGCCACGGCCTACAACCCCGAGCACATCATTGCCAGCCAGGACACCCACGACCTGATCGTGGAGCGTGGCGAGTTCGACAAGGCCAGCGAAATTGGCCGCTTTCCCCGCCTGTTCCAGAACGTGGAGAGCGTGCCCCCTGGCCTGACCTGGCCCACCATCACCTTCACCGGCAAGATGACGATTTGGCTGGGCAAGCTGGAAGTGCAAATTTTGCAACTGGGCCGTGGCCACACCAAGGGCGACACCGTGGCCTGGCTGCCGCAGGAAAAAATTCTGTTCAGCGGCGACTTGGTGGAATTCGATGCCACCCCCTACGCCGGCGACGCTTACTTCAAAGACTGGCCACAAACGCTGGACAACATTGCCGCGCTCAAGCCTGAAAAACTGGTGCCTGGCCGAGGTGCCGCGTTGCAAACGCCTGAGCAGGTGCAAGCCGGGCTGACCGGCACGCGCGCTTTCATTTCCGATCTGTACACCAACGTCAAGGCCGGGGCAGAGCAGGGCGAAGACCTGCGCAAGGTGTACGAGCGCACGTTTGCGGCCATGCAGCCCAAATACGGCAACTGGGTGATCTTCAACCACTGCATGCCGTTTGACGTGACCCGCGCCTACGACGAAGCCACGCAATTCCCCGACCCCCGCATCTGGACCGCCGAGCGCGACGTGGCCATGTGGCAAGCACTGGAGGGCTGAACCATGAAACTCGACCGAATTCACCACGTGGCCTACCGCTGCAAAGATGCCAAACAAACCGTGGAGTGGTACGTCAAGCACCTGAACATGGACTTTGTGCTGGCCATTGCCGAGAACCAGGTGCCCTCCACCAAAGCGCCCGACCCTTACATGCATGTTTTTTTGGACGCAGGGCAGGGCAATGTGCTGGCATTCTTTGAGCTGCCTGCAGCACCCGAGATGGGCCGCGACGACAACACCCCTGCCTGGGTGCAACACATTGCCTTCAAGGTGGACGGCATGGCCACGCTCGAAGCCACCAAGGCCAGCTTGCAAGCCGCAGGCATTGAGGTGATTGGCCCGACCGACCACACCATTTTCAAAAGCATTTACTTCTTCGACCCCAACGGCCACCGCCTGGAGTTGTGCGCCGACGTGGGCACCCCCGAGATGTACCGCAAGCTCGACGAGGTGAAGTGGGACATGCTGAACGAGTGGGCCCAAACCAAAAAAGCCCCGCAGCACGCCGCGTGGATGCACGAGCGCGAGTTCAACCCCGCCACAGCCGCCTGAACACAAGCTCTCATGCTCAACACATACACCTACCCCGAGTTCGACTACGTCCAGAGCCCCGAGCAGGCGGCGGGCACCGTCAAGCGCCATCCGGTGGTCATCATTGGCGCAGGCCCCATTGGCATGACGCAGGCGCTGGACCTGGCCTCGCGCGGTGTGGCCAGCGTGGTGCTGGACGACAACAACACCGTGAGCATCGGTTCGCGTGCGGTGTGCTACGCCAAGCGACCGCTGGAGATTTGGGACCGCCTCGGCCTGGGCGAGGGGTATGCCCAGCGCGGCATCCAGTGGAAAGTGGGCAAAGTGTTTTTCCGCAACGATCTGGCCTACCAGTTCGACCTGCTGCCCGAAGAGCACCACAAGATGCCCGCCATGATCAACCTCCAGCAGTACTACCTGGAAGAAGAATTGGTCAAAGCCTGCGACGCCAGTCCGCTGGTGGACTTGCGTTGGAAACACAAGCTGCTGAGCCTGGAACAAACCTCGGGCACCGGCGATGACGTCGCCACCCTCACAGTGGAAACGCCCGATGGCGTGTTCAAGCTGCAGGCCGACTGGGTCATTGCCGCCGACGGCGCCAACAGCGACACCCGGCGCCTGGTGGGTGCAGACTTCACCGGGCACTTTTTTCAGGACCGCTTCCTCATTGCAGACGTGGTCATCAGCAAAACCGAGTTCCCCACCGAGCGCTGGTTCTGGTTTGACCCGCCGTTTCACCGCAACCAGAGCGTGTTGCTGCACAAAGAGTGCGACAACGTCTGGCGCATCGACTTCCAGCTCGGCTGGGATGCCGACCCGGTGGAAGAGAAAAAGCCTGAAAAGGTGATTCCCCGCATCCAGGCCATGCTGGGCCCCGATGTGGAGTTTGAGCTGGAATGGGTGTCGGTGTACCAGTTTGCCTGCCGACGTGTGGACAACCTTCGCCACGGGCGCGTGCTGTTCACCGGAGACGCGGCGCACCAGGTGTCGCCCTTTGGCGCGCGCGGTGCCAACACCGGTGTGCAGGACTGCGACAACCTGGCCTGGAAGCTGGCTGCCGTGCTCACGGGCGACGCCCCGCTGGCGCTGCTCGACACCTACCACGAAGAGCGCGCCTGGGCCGCTGACGACAACCTGCTGAACTCCACCCGCTCCACCGACTTCATCACGCCCAAGAGCCGCGCCTCGCTGCGCCTGCGCAATGCGGTGCTGGAACTCGCTCGCACCGAGCCCTTTGCCCGCCCGCTGGTCAACAGCGGCAGGCTGTCCACGCCCACGCCCTATGTGCAGTCTTCGCTGAACACACCCGACTCTGATGTGTTCACCGGCCTGATGTCGCCCGGCACCAACTGCGCAGACGCGCCCATCCAGTTCAGCAGCCCCAGTGGCACACACAACGGATGGTTGCTCAACCGCCTGGGCCAAGGGTTCACGTTGCTGAGTTTTGGCCCTGGCGCTCAGTCCGTGAGCGTGGGCAACGTCACCGCGCAGGTGCTGGAGGTGGGCAAAGACCTGATCGACGCGCACGGCGTGCTGGCCCAGCGCTACGATGCCAGGCCCGGCACCGTGTACCTGATACGGCCCGACCAGCACGTGGCGGCCCGCTGGCGCGCCTTCGATGCAACTACCGCACAGGCCGCACTGAAACGCGCCTTGGCCCTGCCTTGAACGGCCCCGGAGACCGCCATGCCCCTGAACAGACAACCCAACATCTCCACCCCCGACAGCTTTTACGAAGAGCTCATCAACGCCCAGCGAGACCTGAGCGACGACCAGGCCGACATGTGGATGGCCAAGCTGGTGCTGGTATTGGCCAACCACATCGGCGACCGCGCCGTGCTGGCCGAGGCCATTGCCCTGGCCCGCAGCAACACGCTGGCTGCCAGCCCCACAGAGGTGGCCGCATGATGGAACTCAACCACACCCACAACCCCGCAGCACGCAGTTGGGTGGACAGCGCTCAGGCACCGGGCGCCGACTTCCCCATCCAGAACCTTCCTTTCGGAATTTTCAAAGAAAAAGAGGCTCCAGCGCTTGATTGGCGGGGTTGCGTAGCTATTGGAAACGAAGTGTGCGACCTGCGTGCACTCGCTGCCAGTGGCGTGTTGCAGGGCGCTGCCTTGCAAGCAGCGCAGGCCGCCAGCCACGGCAGCCTGAATGCACTGATGGCACTGGGCCCTGCCGCATGGCGCGCGTTGCGCCATGCGCTGTTCGAGGTGCTGCTGTCAACGGCCCCTGCAGCCACACAAGCCGCTTTGAAACCCTGCTTGCTTGCGCAGACCAGTGTGGACATGGGCTTGCCCGCCCGCATTGGCGACTACACCGACTTCTACACGTCCATCTATCACGCCACCAATGTGGGCAAGCTGTTTCGCCCCGACAACCCGCTGATGCCCAACTACACCTGGGTGCCCATCGGGTACCACGGCAGGGCGTCCAGCGTGGTGGTGTCGGGCCAGTCGTTCCGCCGGCCCAGTGGCCAGACATTGCCACCCGGTGCCACCGAGCCCGTGTTCGGCCCTTGCAAGCGGCTGGACTGGGAAGTGGAGCTGGGCGTGTTCATGGGCACCGGCAATGCGTTGGGCGAGCCCGTGGCGCTGGACGACGCCGAGCAACACGTGTTTGGTGTGTGCCTGCTCAACGACTGGTCGGCCCGCGACATCCAGGCTTGGGAATACCAGCCCCTGGGCCCGTTCCTGTCCAAAAACTTTGCCACCACCATTTCTCCGTGGGTGGTCATGCTCGAGGCCCTGGCGCCTTACCGCGCCGCCCTTGAACGGCCCGATGGCAAAACCGACGACGTGGCCTACCTGCGCAGCGCGGCCAACAGTGCCACCGGTGCGTTGGACATTCAGTTGTCGATTGGGCTGACGTCGCCCGCCATGCGCGAGGCCGGGTTGCCGGTGCACAACGTGTGCCACACCAGCTACCGCCACGCGTACTGGACGTTGGCGCAAATGGTGGCCCACCACACGGTCAATGGCTGTAACCTTCAGCCCGGCGACCTGTTGGGCACCGGCACACTGTCAGGCCCCACTCTCGACCAGGCCGGTGCGCTGCTTGAACTCACACAGGGTGGCAAAGTCCCAGTGGCTTTGTCGGGTGGCGAGACCCGCACGTTCCTGGCCGATGGCGATGAAGTGACGATGCGCGGCTGGTGCGAGCGCACGGGTGCTGCACGCATCGGTTTCGGCACCTGTGTGGCCACCGTGTTGCCCGCCATGTCTGGCTGACATAGCTGATAGTCAGTCATACACCATTGCAACTTAAAGCCCCGGCCTGCACACTCAGCAGGCATGGGGCGGGTGTGCCATGTGCGCAGAATATTTCATGTTGCCTCTGATTTTGCCGGATGTGCAGGGTAAACCCCGGCACATCATGGGGTTGAAATAGGTAACATAGTGCATGTCCCGTGAATCCAACCTAGGAGACCTTTGATGAAACGTTTGCTCACACACACCGCCCTGGCCGCCGGCCTGATGTGCTCGGCTTGGGCCGCACAGGCACAGACCGTCACCCTGAAGGTGCACCACTTCTTGGGCCCACAGTCCATTCAGCACACCACCATGCTGAAGACCTGGTGCGACAACATCGCCAAAGACTCCAGCAACCGCCTGAACTGCCAGATTTACCCCGCCATGCAACTGGGCGGCTCGCCCCCACAGCTGTTTGACCAGGCCAAAGACGGCGTGGCCGACGTGGTGTGGACTGTGGCCGGTTACTCGGCTGGCCGCTTTGCCAAGTCACAGGTGTTTGAGCTGCCCTTCATGATGACCAACGCCGGGGCCACCAGCCGCGCCGCTTGGGACTTTGTGCAAAAGCACGCGCAAGACGAATACAAGGACGTGAAACTGCTGGCTGTGCACGTGCATGGCCCCGGTGTGATTTTCACCAAGAACAAGCCCATCACCAAGATCGAAGACCTCAAGGGCATGAAGATGCGCGGCCCCACCGCCACCGTGACCAAGATGCTGGCCAACATGGGCGCTACGCCGGTGGGCATGCCCGTGCCACAGGTGCCCGAAGCCCTGTCCAAGGGTGTGATCGACGGCGCTGTCATTCCGTACGAAGTGGCTCCTGGCCTGAAGGTGCAAGAGCTGACCAAGTTCGCGTCTGAAACCGACCGCAACTCGCCAGCGCTGTACACCACCGTGTTCGTGGTGCCCATGAACAAGGCCAAGTACGAGTCCTTGCCTGCCGACCTGAAGGCTGTCATCGACAAAAACTCCGGTCGTGAGTTCTCGGCTTTCCTGGGTTCCACTCAGGAAGGCAACGACGTACCCGGTCGCAAGATTTTTGCTGAAACACCCGGCTACACCATCACGCAGATTCCCGCCGCCGAAGTGGACCGCTGGAAAAAGGCCACGTCCGAGCTGGATGACGCATGGGCTGCAGACATGGACAAACGCGGCTTGAACGGCAAAGCCATGTTGGGCGATGCCATTTCCATGATCAAGGGCTACACCAAGTAAGCGCACACTGCTTGGGTCTGGCGAAAAGGGCGGGGCATACCCCGCCCTTTTTGTGTGAGTTTGCGGGGCATCAATCGCGTGCAACCCGCTATGTTTGAGAGGAGCCTGTGCTTTGGCCGATATCCTGATTTCCGAAACCAACCGGCGCTACGAGGGCGTGGGCCTGGTGCTGGACCGACTGTGCAAAGGCATGGCGGTCATCTCGGGCGTGACCCTCACGGCCATGGCCATCATGTCCATGCGCAGCATCGTGGGACGGACGTTTTTTGATTCACCGCTGGTGGGTGACTACGAATTGGTGCAGATGCTCAGTGCTGTTGCGGTGGCCATGGCGCTGCCCTATGCCAATTGGATCGGAGCACACGTGATCGTGGACTTTTTCACAGCCAAGGCATCACCGAAAAGCAATGCCTTCATGGACGCAATAGCCCATGCCTTGCTGGCGCTTTTTTCCGGCCTGATCACATGGCGGTTGACTGTCGGCATGCTGGACCTGCGGGCCAACTTTGATGCATCCATGCTGCTCGACATTCCCACCTGGTGGAGTTATGCCCCCATGGTGCCGTCGTTTGCGCTGCTGTGCGCCACATCGCTGTACGCCGCCGCTGACAACCTGAGAAAGCTGCTGAAATGACCGGAATCGAATGGGGCTCGCTGATGTTCGGCGTGCTGTTGCTGCTGTTGGCGTTGCGTGTGCACATTGGCATCGCCATGTTGCTGTCTGGGTCGGTGGGCTACATGTTTGTCGCAGGCATTGACCCACTGATGAACTATTTCAAGACTGTGGCCTACGCCCGGTTTTCGGTGTACGACCTGTCTGTGGTGCCTCTGTTCTTGTTGATGGGTCAGTTCGCCACCCATGGGGGGCTGTCCAAAGCGCTGTTCCAGGCGGGCAACGCCTTCATTGGGCACTGGCGGGGTGGCATGGCCATGGCCGGTGTGACGGCATGTGCCGGTTTTGGTGCCATTTGCGGCTCATCTCTGGCCACTGCTGCCACCATGGGGCAAGTGGCATTGCCGCAAATGAAGGCGCACGGCTATTCGGGGCGTTTCGCCACGGCTGTGATCGCGGCGGGGGGCACACTGGGCATCCTCATTCCACCTTCTGTGCCGCTGGTGATCTACGCCATCCTCACAGAGCAGAACATTGCCAAGCTGTTCCTGGCTGCATTTGTGCCCGGCATCATTGCTGCCATTGGATACATGGTGGTCATTGCCATCGTGGCCCGCGTCAGCCCAACCGATGCACCTGCGGGTGACCGCTACAGCTGGCCACAGCGATTGCAAGCGTTGCTGGACACCTGGCCGGTGCTGCTGATTTTCCTGGTGGTGATCGGTGGCATTTACGGCGGGTTCTTCACACCCACCGAAGCCGCTTCCATCGGCACCGTGGCCACGGCTTTCGTAGCCTGGCGCTCAGGTGGACTGAAAGGCCGTGGCTTTCTGGAGTGCATGTACGGAACTGCAGCGGCCACCGGCATGATCTTTTTGATCTTGCTGGGTGCGGACGTGCTCAACGTGTTCCTGGCCCTCACGCAGATGAACGTGGAACTGGCCAAGTGGGTGATTGGGCTGAACATGTCACCCATCCTGGTGCTGTTCCTGATCATCTTCATCTACCTGGTGCTGGGCTGCATCATGGACAGCCTGTCGATGATTCTGCTGACCATTCCCATCTTCTTTCCCATCATCATGGGCCTGGATCTGTGGGGCCTGGATCCGGAATCCAAAGCCATCTGGTTTGGCATGATCGTGCTGATGGTGGTGGAAATTGGCCTCATCACGCCGCCGGTGGGCATGAACGTGTTCATCATCAACAGCATGGCCAAAGACGTGCCCATGAAGGAAACCTTCAAGTACGTGATGCCGTTCCTGGCGTCAGACTTGCTGCGTATCTGTGCCATCGTGTTCTTCCCCAGCATCGTGTTGTTCGTGCTGAAGATATAGGCGCGCGGTTTCGGTTCTACATGGGTTCCAAAAGCCCGGGTCTGTTGCAGACCCGGGCTTTTTTGTGGCGCTTAACCCAGCGCTGCCACCAGCGTGCTCACGCCAAACACCCCAGTCAACACACCCAAAAGGCCGATGTCGCGCTTTTCATTGCCTTGGCGGTACGCCAGGAGGGTGGTGACCAGCATCATGGCGGTCAATGCGATCAGAGACAGTGTCAAGGCGTCCATTCGGTGCTCCTAAAGTTGCACGGGATGGTCGTTGATCGGGACTCCCGAAGTAATCAACTGGACGCGGACTGTTCTTCAGGTATTTGCGAACATTGCTGACAGCAGTACCGTCAAATCGGTACTCGCGTGCCCAGCTCCACCACCGCGTTGCCCGGCAGGCGGAAAAACTCCACCACGCCGCCCGCGTTGTGGCTCATGGCGGCAAACAGTTTCTCGCGCCAGTTGGCCATGCCTCCACCAGGGGAGGGCACCACTGTCTCGCGGCTGAGGAAGTAGCTGGTCTCAAACAGCGGCACCGCCAGGCCATGTGAGGCCGTCAGTTCCAACGCCTTTGGTATGTCGGGCGTATTCATGAATCCGTAATTCACCTGCACTCGCCAGAAGCCGTGTTGCATTGCTTCAACGTCAACCCTGCGTTCCATGGGTATCCACGGCACATCGTGAAATCGCACCGTTAGGATCACGTTGCGTGCGTGCAGCACCTGGTTGTGCTTGAGGTTGTGCAGCAGTGCCTGTGGCACCGTGTCCGTGTCGGCCACTGCGTAGACGGCGGTGCGTTCGGCCCGGTTCACGCTGCGCGGGTCCAACTGCTCAATGAATTCCCGCAGGGCCAGGCCATCGCGGCGAATGCTGGCCATCAGCAGCTCGCGGCCGCGCCGCCAGGTGCTCATCAACACGAAAAGCACCAGACCCAGCGTCAGAGGGAACCAGCCGCCGTCCATGAACTTGATGGCACAGCCGGCAACCAACAGCACATCAATGAACAGGAAAAACACCGTGGCGCCCACAGCCACCGGTGCTGGCATGCGCCAGCCTTCACGCACCACGAAATAGGTCAGCAGGGTGGTGATCAGCATGGTCAGCGTGACCGCAATGCCATAGGCACTGGCCAAAGCCGATGAGCTGCGGAAAAAAAGCACCACTGCCAACACGCCAGCCAGCAGCGCCCAGTTGACCCCGGGCATGTAGATTTGTCCCATCTCGCGGGCGCTGGTGTAACGCACCCGCATGCGGGGCAAAAAGCCCAGTTGGATGGCCTGTTTGGTCAGTGAGTAAGCACCTGAAATGACGGCCTGTGAGGCAATGATGGCGGCCAGTGTGGCCAGCACGAGCGCTGGCACCAGCCATGCCTCGGGAAACTGACGGTAAAACGGGTTCTGAATAGCTGAAGGGTCGCTGATCAGCAATGCGCCCTGGCCCAGGTAGTTCAGCGCCAGGCCCGGCAGCACCAACCCGGTCCAGGCGATCTGTATCGGTTTGCGGCCGAAGTGGCCCATGTCGGCGTACAGCGCCTCGGCGCCGGTGAGCGCTAGCACGATGGCGCCCACCGCTGCAAACATGTGCCAGCCACGCTCAGACAAAAATGTCCATGCATGTATGGGGTTGAGCGCAGCCAGGATCGAAGGCTCCTGCATGATGTGCCAGGCCCCCATTCCACCGAGCACGGTGAACCACAGCACGATGATCGGCCCAAAGAATCGGCCCACCACGGCGGTGCCAACGCGCTGCATGAGGAAAAGGCCTATCAACACGGCCACCGTGGCTGGCACCACCCAGGGCTTGAGTGCGGGGGTCAGCACCTCCAGCCCTTCCATGGCACCCAGCACTGAAATGGCTGGCGTGATCAGGCTGTCACCGTAAAACAGCGTGGCCCCGAACACGCCCAGCAGCAACAGGCCACGGCGAAGCGCCGGGCGGTGCTCCACGGCCCGAGCAGCCAGTGCTGTCAAGGCAAGGCCGCCGCCTTCGCCATGGTTGTCGGCCCGCAGAATCAGGATCACATACTTCAGTGTGACCACCAGCATGAGTGCCCAAAAAATCGTCGAAACAGCACCGATCAGGTGGGGTGCGTCCAGCGGCACCCCTGTGTGCGGCGCAAAAATTTCTTTGACGGTGTACAGCGGACTGGTGCCGATGTCGCCATACACAACGCCGATGGCAGCGAGTGTCAGTGCTGACAGGCCCTGTTGAGTTTGGGTACGGGGGGCTGCGTCAGTGGCAGCGGTGGCAGGTTTGTTCATGAAGGCTCCGTGGAAACACAGGCCTCAACCATGCTCCGCCGGGCATCAGGAAGGCATAAGCGCCGGGTTCAGTCGTTGTTGTCTGGCTCTGCCAGCCTGTAGCCCACACCCGGCTCGGTCAACAGGTGCTGCGGTTCAGCGCTGTTGACTTCCAGCTTTGCGCGCAACTGGCCCATGTACAGGCGCAGGTAATGGGTCTGCTCGGTGTGTTCGGCTCCCCAAACGTCGGCCAGCAGCTGTCGGTGGGTGACCACCTGGCCAGCCTGACGTACGAGCCGCGCAAGCAATGCGTATTCAGTGGGCGTGAGGTGCATGTCGGCGTTACCCAGCAGCACACGGCGGGTTTTCAAATCCACGGACAGCGGGCCGTGCTGGTAGTGGAGCAGCGCTGGTTCGCTGTGGTGTCCCCGGCGGCGCAATGCCACGCGCATGCGTGCCAGCAGCTCACCAATCCCGAAGGGCTTTACCAGGTAGTCGTCTGCACCGCTGTCCAACAGTCGGATCTTCTGCCCCTCGGCTTCTCTGGCCGACACCACAATGACGGGTGTGCTGCCACTGTGGCGCAGTTCCGCCAGCAATGCCTGGCCATCGCCGTCGGGCAGCCCGAGGTCCAGCAACACGAGTTCGATCGGTTCGCCCGCCGGACAGTGTTGAAGTTGTGCCCGCGCGTCGGCCAGGCTGGCAGCGGTGCGCACGTCATAGCCCTCGACGGACAGGGCCTCGCGCAGCGAACTGCGCAGCACCCGGTCATCTTCCACCAGCAAAACCCGCTGACTCACGGCAGGGCCTCCCGTGCGTCGGGCGGCGGAGTAGGGGTCTGTTCGATTTCACGCAGTGGCAGCCGGCATTCGAAGCGACAGCCGCCTTCGGCGCGCGGGCGCAACTGGAGTTCTCCCCGATGGGCGCGGGCGATCGCGCGGCACACGGCCAGGCCCACACCAGCTCCCCGGTCTGCTGGGCTGCCGTTCGCAGCGCTGTCATATTCGCCGCGCTGAAACACCTCGAACACTTTTTGCTGCCATGCCGCTGCAATGCCTGGCCCACGGTCACTGACCGCCAGCACCAGGTGTTCGCCGTCGCGGGTGGCGTGCAATTCGACAGGAGACTCGGCTGGGCTGTACTTCAGGCCGTTGTCGAGCAGGTTGTCCAGCAATTGCGACACCAGCATCGCATCGCACCACAGCAGGGGCAGGTCGGGCTCCACCCATGCACGCACCCGATGGCCTTGCGGCGTGCGCCGGGTGCGCCGCAGGACCGCACCCACGATTTCTTCTGCCGACTCCCAGTCACAGCGCAGCGAGACGGCGGGTGCATCCAGCCGTGCCAGTTGGAGGGTGTTGTCGGTCAGCCGGGCCAGTCGCTCACTTTCTTCCACGATGCCGGCCGCCAGCCTTTGACGCTGGGCAGGGTCCATGCGTTCACCCTGCTCTTGCAGGGACGAGGCCGCCCCCATGATGGTGGCCAGGGGTGTGCGGAAGTCATGCGAGATGGCTGCCAGCAGGGCGTTTCGGGTGGCCTGCAGTTGGGCCTGCTCGCGCGCCAGCCGCTCCTGCTCTGACATCAGCGACCGGTGCAGGGCGCTGCCCATCTGGTCGCACAGCGCCTGCAAGTGGGGGCGCAGCTCGTGGCCCTGGGGGTGGCGGGCAAGGCCTGTGATCAGTGCAGCGCCCAGCGTGATGCCCCGGCCGCGCAGAGGCATGTAGGTGTCAGGCAGCTCGTCGTAGCGGCCACTGCCGGCGCCCATGGGGCGGCCGTCGCGCGCGCACAGGGCCAAGGCGGTACGCTGTTCGTCATCCGGTTCACCCACCTGCAGCGGTGGGCTGTTGTCCTGCTGTCTGCCCAGCGCCCTCAACACCGACACCGACACGGTGCAGTCGGTGGCCTCCTGCAAGGCAGTGCGAAGGGCTGCGGCGTGTGCGGCCGGGTCGCTGGCGTCTCGCAGCGTGTCGCCCCATTGGCGCAGGCGGGCTTCGCGCGCGGCCACGGTTTGTGCGGTTTCTGCGAGGCGGCGCTGGCGAATGACCAAGCCTGCAATGATCCAGTTCACCAGCAGCAGTGCAAGCAGCAGCAGTGCGTTTTGGTGAATGTCTACCGTGAATGTGAACTTGGGTGGTACCAAAAACCAGTTGAAGGCCAGCACGGCCGCTGCGCTTGCCAACATGCTGGCCCAGCCCGGCAGCCAGAGGGCAGAAAGGGCAGACGCCAGCACCAGAAGCATGGCCAGGTTGGCGAGGTCCAGCGTGCCTTCCAGTGCAAACATTGCGAGCCATGCGACGGCCCAGATCACCAGCGCGAGGGTGTTGCGCAGAGGGGTGCGGTTGTTCATGGCAACAGCCTACCTTGCCGTGCATCAGGAAGTCGTATGGGCGCAAGCTGACACGCGCGCTTTCGTTCAGTCATCGGCCACGACGTTTCAACGGCCTTGTGGCCGCAGGCACGGTCAAAACGGCGGCAGCCCGGCCCCAGCCAGCCAATCCACCACATACCGCGCCAGCGGTGACAGGCCTCTGCCTTTCAGGGCCACCACCCCGAGGTTTGACCCCAGCACAGGCAAACCCTTCACGGCAATCGGCGCCAGTTGTTGTGCGGCCAGTTCCGCTTGCGCACCGGCCACCGGACACAGCAGCACCGTGTCGGTGCGTGTAGTCACTTTTTTCAGCAAATCCAGGTCGTCGCACTCCAGCGCCAAGGGCAGCCGTGTGCCCGGGGGCAAGCCCAACAAACGCCCCAACTGCAGGCGCAAGGTGTCATGTGTCTGGACGCTGGCAAGCCCATGCTTCAGCACATCGGCACCCGTGACCTCGGCTTGGGCCAGAAGCGGATGCCCGTGGCGCACAAAACAGCCTGCTTCGAGCAAACCAATGCGGGTCAGTGACAGGTGCGGTGCGTCGGGCACATGGCGCAGATCGGCCAGATAGAAATCAAGCTCTTCAGCAAGCAAATGCGCCATCAGGTAGGTCGCGTTGTTCACTTCCACCCGCACGTTGGCCTGCCCGAACCGCTGGCGCAAGTCGGTCAGCAAATCCGGGACGATGCTGGCCGCAGGGTAGGGGCCCACGCCGAAGGCGAGATCGCCGATCAGGCAACCGCTGTACAGATGGAGGTCTCGCTCCAGGCAGCGGCTGTCAAACAGCAGCTTGCGGGCCCGTTCCAGCACAAACTCGCCTGCCGGGGTGCAGCGCACATCGTGGGTGCCACGCACAAACAGCTGCAGCCCCAACTCGTCCTCCAGTGTTTGAATGCTGCGGCTGAAAGCCGATTGGCTGAGATGGCATTGCGCCGCAGCGCGTCCAAAGTGGTGGCTGTCGGCCAACACCACCAGATGTTTGAGTCGTTTCAGATCCATTGCGCACCACCGGTTGCCGCTGTGGGTCTTGCATGTGTGCAAATTGCATCAATACGCGGCGAAAAATGCAATGGACGCATCATGACCCCGTTTCTAGAATCCGCCCACTCAAAAAAACAACCTGGAGACAACAATGACCGCAGCCCAAGTTCAGAACTTGCTGGTGGTGTGCCTCATCGCGGGCTACGCAAGCATGGAATACCTCAGCCGGCGCTATCAGCGCACAGTCAATGCCACGGGCAACGACACAAAGCTGGAACTGCTCATGTTCATCAGCCTGCTGCTGGTGACTCAGCCCCTGGTGATTTTGGTCACTGGCAAACTGGGTGCGTGGATGGCCCCCAGCTACCAACATGTGTTGTCTGACATTCCCGTTTGGGCCACCGTGGCCCTGTTGCTGGTGGGTGACGACATGACGCAGTACTGGTGGCACAGGCTGTCGCACTCGCCCCTGTTGTGGCCGTTGCACCGCGCCCACCATTCGGCCAGCTACATGAGCATCCGCATCACGTTTCGCAACAATTTTTTCTACTACCTGATGATGCCGGGCCTGTGGATTGCCGGTACCTTGCTGTATTTGGGCATCGATGGTCTGGTGTATGCCCTGTACATCGTTGTCAAGCTGGCCGTGATTCTGGGGGCGCACTGCAGCTGGCGCTGGGATGAGCCACTGTACAAAGTGCGGGCATTGCACCCGCTCATGTGGTTGCTGGAGCGCAGCATTTCGACCCCGGCCACGCACTGGGCGCACCACGCGATCACCAATGAGGACGGGGTGGGTCACTACAAAGGCAACTTTGGCAATCTGCTGTTCATTTGGGACATGCTGTTTGGCTCTGCACACATCACCCGCCGCTACCCCGAGCAGGTGGGCTTGCGTGACGACGAATTGTTTGGTGCAGAGGACTGGAAGAACCAGATGTTTTTCCCGGTGGTGCAGTCAGACCGGGCCCACACTGCCCTCAAATTCGGCGGGAGCGCCTATGTCGAACCCAGCAGCCCTGAAGCGCGTTCATAGGGCAGGACACCCGCATTTTTCAATACATCAGGCAGCCCGCCTGACGGGTCATTCACACCCAAACCCGCAGCGGGTCAGAAAGCCCGAAGCGTTCTCCCAGCAGGGCGGTGGCAGTGGGCACTTCGCCGCTGGCCAGTTTCAGGTGGCGGTCCAGGTGGCGCTCTGACGGAGCCAGCAACTGTTGGTACAGCTGGCGGCACAGGGCACGGGCCTCGTGTCCGGGCCAGTCGGTGGGCAGCAGCACGCCGGGCAACTGCGGGTCGCGCAGCAGCAAGCGGCGGTAGTCGTGGACCAGCAGTGTGCGGATGAGAAAGGCACAGTCATCGCCCATGCTGGCAGGTGCGCCACCACCGGACTGCCACTGTTGCAGGATGGCGCGGTAGGTGTCCACAAACGCGGTGTAGTCGGCGCCCAGGCGCTCCAGGTTCCAGGCACGGTGCACCAGGCTGGCGTCGTTGCCCGAAACCGGCAGGCGCGGGTTGGCCGCCACCAGGGGCAGCAGCTTGAGCAGGGTGCTGTCCAGGCCTTCGCCGTCCAGCGCTTCAAACACCGCGCCCAGGTCGGCGCTGGGGTGCACAAAACAGTCGCTGCCCATCTCCCCAAAACCATGCCAGAACAGCGCGCGGCGCAGCTTGTCGCGCTCGGCCATTTCCAGGCTGCCCGTTACGGTGATCAGCCGCCAGCGCTGGTCCCACGGGGGAGATGCGGCGGCATAAATCTGGCGCGAGGCGTCCACAAACCGGCGGCGGCCCGATGGTGTCAGGCTGTAGTCGGATCGCCGCCCGTGCACCGTGGCTTCCAGCCAGTCGTCTTGCGACAGGCGGAACACGCTGGTGCGCACCAGCCGGTCGTTCAGGCCCAGCGGGGCCAGCAGTGCAATGAGGCTGCCCAGCCAGATGTGCCCGCCGCGCGGCAGCACCGCGTCGCCAAACACGGTGACGATGACCGAGCCCGCGTGGCCCCGGCTTTCGTCCCTGAACTGCGCCAGCCGCTGGCTGGTGGGGCAGGGCGCGCCCGAGGCTAAGGGAGCTTGGGCGCGGCGCTCGGGTGTGCAGCCGCCGCACTGTGCGGGGCAGAGCCCCTCAGCGTTCGTCATAACTCAGCACCACCTCGGGCGTCAGCGCCCGGGCCTGGCAGCTCAGCACAAAGCCTTTGGCCACTTCGTCGGCTTCCAGGGTGAAGTTTTTGTCCATGCTCACTTCGCCACTCACCACCTTGCAGCGGCAGGTGCAGCACACGCCGCCCTTGCAGGAGTAGGGCAGGTCCAGCCCGGCGTTGAGTGCCGCGTCCAGCAGCAACTCGCCTTCTCGGGCGGCCACGTCGTGGTGTTTGCCATCCAGCAGCACGCGCAGTTGCGTCAGTTTGGATGTGGCATTTGGGCGTGCCTTGGCATCGCTGTCGGCTTGCACCTTGGCTGCCTGCTGGGCACTGGTGGTGAAGCGCTCGGTGTACACGCGGCTGGCGGGCACACCGGCGGCCAGCAGGGCGGTTTCGGTGGCGGTGATCATGGCTTCGGGGCCACAGATGAACACCTCGTCCATGCTGGCAGCAGGCAACAGGCTGTCCACCAGGGCTTTGACCTTGTCGGCGTCGATGCGGCCCTGCAGCAAATCCACCTCTTGTGCCTGGCGCGACAGGATGTGCACCATGGTGAAGCGGTGGGCGTAGCGGTCCTTCAGGTCTTGCAGGGCCTCATTGAACATCACGCTGGCCATGCGGCGGTTGCCATACACCAGGGTGAATTTGCTGTCAGGCTGCTCCTCCAGCGTGGTGGCAGCAATGCTCAGGATGGGCGTGATGCCCGAACCTGCGGCAAACCCCACGCGGTGGATGGCGCGCTGCTTTTTGACCGTGAAGCGGCCGTCGGGCGGCATCACCTGCATCACGTCGCCCGCGCGAACCTCTGCCGCGGCCCAGTTGGAAAACACGCCGCCCTCCACCGGGCGAATGCCCACTTCCAGCTCGCCCCTGCGGGCCAATTGGCTGCGCGGGCTGCTGATGGAATAGGTGCGCCGCACGTCTTGCCCGCCAATGCGGGCGCGCAGCGTGAGGAACTGCCCCGGCTCGAAGCGGAAGGTGTCGCGCTGCGCGGCGGGAATGTCGAACGTGATGGCCACGGCACCGGCGGCCTCGGGGCTCACGCGTTTGACGGACAGTTCATGGAAATGGGTGGACACGGTGGGTCTCCGATGGAAAAGGGCGTGAGTGGTGCTGTCAGTACGGTTTGAAATAGTCAAACGGCTCCTGACAGCTCAGGCATTTGTAGAGCGCCTTGCAGGCGGTGGAGCCAAAGCGCGACGACTCCTGGGTGTGCGTGGAGCCGCAGTGCGGGCAGGCCACGGCCTGCGTGCTGGCGCGGGGCATGAACTTCAGCACCCGTTCCTGTGGTGTGAGGTTGCCGCCACCGCTGCACGCAGCCTGGGCCGAGTGCGGTGGCGCAATGCCATAGGCCAGCAGTTTGTCGCGGGCGGCGGGCGTGATCCAGTCGGTGGTCCAAGCCGGGGCGAGTTGCGTCACCACGGTGGCGGGCATGTCGTGGGCGGCCAGCGCGGCCACCACGTCGTCGGCCATTTGGGTCATGGCTGGGCAGCCGCTGTAGGTGGGGGTGATCACCACCTCCAGCCCCTGTGCGCCGTGGCGCACGTCACGCAGAATGCCCAGCTCGCGCAGCGATACCACCGGAATTTCCGGGTCGGCCACGCCGTCCAGCACGGCCCAAACCTCGTCCAGCGTCAATGCCACAGCACGGGTCATGGTGGTTTACCAGGTGGCACCGGGGTGGGCGCGGTGCAGGCTCTGCATTTCGGCCAGCAGGTAACCCAGGTGCTCAGAGTGCGAGCCCACCTTGCCCTGGGTGACGTAGCCGCCCGGGGCAGGGCGCTGCAGCGTGGCCTCGGCCAGGGCGTCGTCCACCAGGGCGTTCCAGTCGGCGGCGAGCTGTGTCCAGTCAATGGCAATGCCGGCATCGGCTGCTTCTTTTTCCAGAGCTGAAAACACCCACCACTCTTGCGTGAAGGGCATCAAATGCTCCAAAGCGGCTTGGGCGCGGGTGTGCGACTCGGCCGTGCCGTCGCCCAGGCGCACCAGCCAGTCGCGGGCGTGGCGCAAGTGGTAGGTGGCTTCTTTCAGCGACTTGGCGGCAATGGCTGCCAGCGCCGGGTCGGCCGCGTGTTGCAACTGCGACCACAGCGGCACCATGTAGGCGCTGTAGAGGAAGTTGCGGACTGTGGTGGTGGCGTAGTCGAGTTCGCTGTGCGCGTAGCCCACCAGCGGGCCGTGATGAGGCAGCTCCAGCAGGGTGTGGTTGCGGAACTGGTGCGCATCGCGCAGGTAAGCCAGGCTGTCTTCGGTGGCGCCGTTGCCCAACTGTTCAGCGGCCTGGCTGTACAGCAGGCGGGCCTGACCGATCAGGTCCAGACTCATGTTGGCCAGGGCCAGGTCTTCTTCCAGGATGGGGCCATGGCCGCACCATTCGGCGTTGCGCTGCCCCAGCACCACGGCGTTGTCGGCGAGGTGCAGCAGAAAGTTGACCGGCGTGGTCGCGGTGGCTTCAATGGTGGCGCTCATCACATGTGCCCCACTTCGTCGGGGATGTCATAGAACGTGGGGTGGCGGTAAATCTTGTCGCCCGCCGGGTCAAACAACGGGCCTTTGTCGTCGGGGTTGCTGGCGGTGATGGACTTGGCCGGCACCACCCAAATGCTCACGCCTTCCTGGCGGCGGGTGTACACATCGCGGGCCATGTTCAGGGCCTGGGCTGCGTCAGCGGCGTGCAGGCTGCCACAGTGTTTGTGCTCAAGGCCTTGCTTGCTGCGGACGAACACTTCCCAAAGGGGCCATTCCTTCAGGGCGGGGGCGTTGGATGCGGTGGTCATGCTGCTTCCTTCAGGGTGCGTTGTTGTTGTTTGTGGGCGTGGGCCAGGGCGGCTTCGCGCACCCAGGCTCCGTCGTTGTAGGCCTTGACGCGGGTGGCCAGGCGTTCTTTGTTCATGGGACCGTTGCCGTTGACCGTGGCCCAGAATTCGTCCCAGTCGATCTGCCCGTAGTCGTGGTGTCCGCGCTCTTCGTTCCACTTCAGGTCAGGGTCAGGCAGGGTCACGCCCAGCACCTTGGCCTGGGGCACGGTGGCGTCCACAAACTTCTGGCGCAGGTCGTCGCTGCTGATGCGCTTGATGCCCCAGCGCATGCCCTGCACGCTGTTGGGGCTGTCGGCGTCGGGTGGCCCGAACATGGCCAGGCACTTCCACCAGTAGCGGTTGACGGCGTCTTGCACCATGTCTTTTTGCGCCTGGGTGCCTTGCATCATCACCAGCAGGGCTTCGTAGCCTTGGCGCTGGTGGAAGCTTTCTTCCTTGCACACGCGCACCATTGCCCGGGCATAGGGGCCATAGCTGCAGCGGCACAGCGGTATCTGGTTCATGATGGCCGCGCCATCGACCAGCCAGCCGATCACGCCCACGTCGGCCCAGTTCAGGGTGGGGTAGTTGAAGATGGAGCTGTACTTGGCTTTGCCGGTGTGCAGGGCGTCCAGCATCTGGTCCCGGCTGGTGCCAAGGGTTTCGGCAGCGCTGTACAGGTACAGGCCGTGGCCGCCTTCGTCTTGCACCTTGGCAATCAGAATGGCTTTGCGCTTCAAACTGGGCGCGCGGCTGATCCAGTTGCCCTCGGGCAGCATGCCCACAATTTCGGAGTGCGCGTGCTGGCTGATCTGGCGCACCAGGGTTTTGCGGTAGGCCTCGGGCATCCAGTCTTGCGGCTCGATGCGGCCGTCGGCGTCAATGCATGCATCGAACTTGGCCATCAGCTCTGGCGGTTCGGTGCGGAGCACAGGTTTGACGGCGGGCTGTTGCCCGGCGCCGTCGGGCACGTTGAACGATTGGGTGTACATGGTGTGCTCCTGAAAAAATGGGGGAAAAGGCAGCGTCAGACCTGACTGGGCCGCTCGTCCCACACGCGGCGGGCTTTGCCGGTTTGGGTGCGGGGCAGGGTGCCGAAATCGGCCACCTGAATGCGGGTGGAAATGCCCACAACCACCTTGATGCGGTGCTGCAGGGCTTTGGCCAGCTCGCTCACCTCATCGGGGCTCAGGTGGGCATTGGGCTGGAGTTCGCAGCGCACCTCCACCTCATCGAGGTGGCCGCTGCGGCTGAGCATGATCTGGTACAGGCCCGACAACCGGGTGTCGCGCAGCACCTGCTCTTCAATCTGCGTGGGAAACACGTTCACGCCGCGAATGATCAGCATGTCGTCGCTGCGGCCCACGATGCGGCCCATGCGCCGGAAACTGCGGCTTGTGGGTGCCAGCAGGCGCGTCAGGTCGCGGGTGCGGTAGCGGATGATGGGCAGCGCTTCTTTGGTGAGCGAGGTGAACACCAGTTCGCCCTCTTCGCCGTCGGCCACTGGCTCGCCAGTGGTGGGGTTGACGATTTCGGGATAGAAGTGGTCTTCCCAGATCACCGGGCCGTCTTTGCTTTCAATGCACTCACTGGCCACGCCGGGACCCATCACTTCAGACAGGCCGTAAATGTCCACCGCGTCCAGGCCCAGCTTGCGCTCGATTTCGGCGCGCATGCCTTCGCCCCAGGGCTCAGCCCCGAAGATGCCGACCTTCAGCGAAATGTCTTCCGGCGCAATGCCTTGGCGCTGGCACTCTTCGGCAATCACCAGCGAATACGACGGGGTGACCATGATGATGTCGGGCTTGAAGTCCTGAATCAGTTGCACCTGCTTCTCGGTCTGCCCGCCCGACATGGGAATGACGGTGCAGCCCGCACGCTCGGCCCCGTAGTGCGCGCCCAGGCCCCCGGTGAACAGACCGTAGCCGTAGGCAATGTGGCAAATGTCGCCCGCGCGGCCACCGGCGGCGCGGATGCTGCGGGCCACCAGGTTGGCCCAGTTGTCAATGTCTTTCAGTGTGTAGCCCACCACCGTGGGTTTGCCCGTGGTGCCCGACGAGGCGTGCACCCGCGCCACTTGTTCACGCGGCACGGCAAACAGGCCGAAGGGGTAGTTGTCGCGCAGGTCGGCCTTGGTGGTGAAGGGGAACTTGGCGATGTCGGCCAAGGTTCTCAGGTCAGACGGGTGCACGCCTTTTGCATCGAACTTGGCGCGGTAGTGCGGCACGTTGTCGTAGGCGTGCTGCAGGGTGTGGCGCAGGCGCTCCAGTTGCAGGGCCGCAATTTCGTCGCGGCTGGCGCGCTCGATGGGCTCCAGGTCGCCGGGTTGTGGTTGTTTCACGGGCATGGGCTTGTGTCTCCTTGACTGTCTGGTGTGGGGTGCGGGGCGGATCAGGCGGCGGCTTTGGCGGCCAGCCCGGCAATCACTTCGCCTTCAATCCGGTAGCTCTTGCCCCGGAACAGGGCCACGGTTTTGCCGCTGAGCACCTTCACGGTGATGTCGTACACCCCGGTGCGGCCCGAGCGCGAGCGCTCCACTGCTTCGGCCTCCAGCACATCGCCTTCGCGGGCGGGGGCCAGAAAGTCGATGGCGCAGGCCGATGCCACGGTGTTCTGGTTGTAGCTGTTGCAGGCATACGCAAACGCGCTGTCGGCCAGCGTGAACATGAAGCCCCCGTGGCACATCCCATGGCCGTTGAGCATGTCCTGGCGCACGGGCATGGCAATGGTGGCGCTGCCGGGGGCCACCGCCACGATGGACATGCCCAGCGCCTGCGTGGCGTGGTCGCGGCCCCACATGGCCTGTGCCACTTCTTGAGCCAGCGCGTGTGCGTCGGTGGTGTTGGGGGTTGAATTCATCATTTTTTTGGCATCCAGCGCTTGATGGGTATGGCTTTTCAGCTATGTATAGTTGCCTGGGTTCAGCCTTGGTTGAAGCGGGCAGGGCGCTTTTCCAGGAAAGCGGCCACGCCTTCCACGTAGTCGGCGCTGTGGCCCAGCTCGCGCATCATCAAAGCTTCATACGACAGGTGCTGCTCCAGCGACGCGGTGTGTGCGGCCAGCATGGCTTGGCGTGTGCGCACCAGCGCAGTGGTGGGCAGCGCGGCCAGTTGGTCTGCCAGGGCGTTCACCGCACCGTCGAGCGCGTCGTTGGCCACGCATTCCCAAATCAGGCCCCAGTCGGCGGCCTTGGCAGCGGGCAGTTTCTGTGCGGTGAGTGCCAGGCCCATCGCCCGAGCAAACCCCAGCCGTTGCGGCACGGCCCACGAAGCACCGGTGTCGGGTATCAGCCCAATCTTGGAAAACGGCAGCATGAACGAGGCTGCCTCTGCCGCCACCACCATGTCGCAGGCCAACGCCAGGCTGCAGCCCGCACCGGCGGCCACACCCTGCACGCGGGCGATGGTCGGCACGCGCAGGTTGGTCAGCCGCATGACCAGGGGTTTGAAGTTGCGCTCCACCACGTTGCCCACGTCGGGTGGCGGCTCTCCGGGGGTGAACACCATGTCAGGGTCTGCCAGGTCTTGGCCCGCGCAAAAACCCCGGCCTGCGCCAGTGACCACCAGCACGCGGGCCTGGGCGCAATCGCCTGTACCTGCCTGCAAGGCATCGAGCGCGTCGCGAAGTTCGGCGTGCATGTCACCGGTGAAGGCGTTCATTTTGTCGGGCCGGTTCAGCGTGAGGCGGGCCACGCCGGTGGCGGTGTCAACCGAAAATTCAATGCTTTTGTAGCTCATGGCGCTTGTCCTGCTTGCGTGGTCAGCTATCAATGTGGTAGCGGAGCTGCACCACGCGGAATCGGTTGGCCACAAATGCCGAATCGGCATAGCTGGCATTGGCTGCCGGGTTGCCGCCGGTGCCGTGGTAGTCAGAAAACGCCGCAGACTGGTTCACAAACACACCACCGGTCAGGTTGATGGACAGGGCCACCTTGCTGCGCCAGGTGGCGCCGTTATGGCGTCAATCACGTCAGCACGGGTGCTGTACACGCCCACGGTCAGCGCGCCATGGGTGTTGACCATGTGCTCGGACAAAGCCACGGCGGCGGCGGTATTGGCGCACTTCACCACAAAGGCCACGGGGCCGAAACGCTCTTCCTGGTAGGCCGACACGTCAGTCGCATCGCAGGCCAGCAGCACCGGGGTGCGCACGGTGGCGTTGGGGAATTCGGGGTTGGCCAAAGTTTCAGAAGCCAGAACCACTGTGCCCCATGCACCGCTGTTGGCCTGCTCGATGCGAGCCAGCGTGTCGCTTGACTGGATGGCGCCCAGCACCGCGCAGGCCACTTCGGGCTTGCTGAGGAACTTGCTGATCGCCGCACCCAGGTCGGCGCACACCTCGTCGTACGTCTTGTGGCCTTGGTCTGTCTCGATGCCGCCAGCGGGCACCAGAATGGCCTGCGTGGTGGTGCACATCTGCGCCGAGTACAGCGACAGCGTGAACGCCAGGTTGCCCAGCATGGCTTTGTAGGCTTTGGTGGAGTCGATGACGATGTGGTTCACCCCCGCCAGCTCGGCGTACACCTGGGCCTGCTTGCAGTTCGCCATGAGCCACTGCCCAAAGGTGTTGCCACCGGTGAAGTCCACCGATTTCACGGCCGTGTGGGTGGCCAACGCTTGCGTGGTGCTGCGCTGCTCGGTCACGCACAGGGTGACCAGGTTGGGGTCCAGGCCCTGTTCGGCCAGCACGGCGCGCAGCGTGCGCACGGTGATGGCCGCTGGCAGCACAGCGTTGCTGTGTGGCTTGACGATGACAGCATTGCCTGTGGCCAGTGCGGCAAACAGGCCGGGGTAGGTGTTCCAGGTGGGGAAGGTGCCGCAGCCAATGACCAGCGCCACGCCCCGGCCCACCACCTCGAAGTGCTTCTTCATGACGATGGGTGGGTTTTTGCCCTGCGGCTTTTCCCAGGTGGCTTCGGCGGGCACAAAGCTCTGTTCGCGCCAGGCGTAGGCCACGGCTTCCAGTGCGCGGTCTTGGGCGTGCGGGCCGCCGGCCTGGAAGGCCATCATCCAGCCCTGGCCGGTGGTCATCATCACCGCATGGGCAATTTCAAAACTCTGTGCGTTCAGCCGCTTGAGCATTTCCAGGCAGATGCCGGTGCGGCCTTTTGCACCCACGGCTTGCCATGCGGGCATGGCGGCCTGGCCTGCGGCCACCAAGGCTTCGTGGTCGCACATGGGGTAGCTCACGTTTAGCGCCACGCCGTAAGGCGATTGCTCAGGAGCCACGCGCTGGCCGGTGTCACCGGGCTGGTTCAACTCAAAAGTCTGGCCCAGAAGTGATTCAAAAGCACGCTTGCCATCGTCAGCAGCCGTTTCGCCATACACCTTGGGGCTGGGCATTTCGTTGAAGGGCGACCAGTAGCCACGGGTGGCGATGGCGTGCAGCGCTCCGTCCAGCAAGGGTTGATGGGCGGTCAGCAGGGCGTGAGGCACGAAAACTCCGGGGTGCGTTTGACGAACAATGGACAAAAAGCTTTGCTCTGTGCGATCTGATGTGACACAAGAAAATTGAAAAAATCAGAAATAAATGTAGTGCTTTGTTTGGATTGTTTTGTCAGGGTTTACCCGGTGGTTGGCGCGGAGCATGCTTGCTCTAGCGTGTCACCCATTTGGCGGATGGGCAAACCGCGCCATAACTGACAAGCTATTGGCTGCCATCCGTCCACGCCCACCACATCTACCAAGCTCGGCCCGATGAAAGTCACCTACTGCCAGACGGGATGCTTTGCCAAACGAAACGTGTGTATGCCGTCGGTCGGTGCTGTACCGGTATTGGGGGCCAACCTCGAGCCAGGCAAAAGCTGCAGCCCTTCGCCCACGTGAAAGCGTGTGCCTCGCCCAAAAACATGAACAAAAAAGAGAACTGGCGAAATTAGACGTTGGTTTGACAGACATGAAGTTCAACACGCCAGCCAATACCCCCCACATTTCCATTTGACCGGTGCGGCCTACAAAGTAATCGCCCCGTTACAAATAGCAATCAGCAAACAAAAAAATATCAATGAAACCAACATAGACATGCGCCACAGGCGTTTTTGACCACAAAACAATCGCTACCCATCGGAGTGGCATGAGGAGCCTGGCGTGATTGGATTGATGTTTTTTGCAGCCATTGGCCTGTGGTTGGTGGTGGTGTACCGAATCACCCTTCGTATACCGAAGTGGTTCAACCTCAAAAAGCATGCTTGGGTGGCACAGACGCTGGTGGCTTTGCTGCTGTTGGTGGGGCCGTTGGCGGACCACCTCATTGGCATGCGGCAGTTTGAAAAGCTCTGTGCCGAAGAAGGGCGATTGCAAATCAGCCCGGCAGCGGTGAATACCAAGCGGGCAGTAACACAGAGTGGGGACTCTGAACCGTTGAAAAGTTACGCCATACCGATTAGTCAACTAGTCGTTCGAATCGTCGACTTAGACACAGGCGAGCAGATTGCTCAGTTCAAGTCTTTCAGCACACCCGGTGGGCGTCTGAGTGGGATATCCATTCTTGGAAATGAATATTCCTGCTCGGCAAACCGTCGTGGCCATTTAGATCAGATTGCATTTGGCGCGCTCGCTGCACAAACAAACTTAACTTACGGAAGATCCCAATGAACACAATTCAAACCGCTTACGTCAACGCCTTGCTTGCAGACGCCTCCTATATAAAAGGCATTACAAAGGGAAACATTACAGAAAGTTCAGACTTCTTAAAACGCCTCACACAATCCCAGTTTGCCTTCCTCGCCGCCAACTTCACCGTCAAATCCAGCGTCGAAACGCCCAACACCATCAATTCAGAATTGGGCACCGGCTTTGACGCCGTGGTGTGGGAAGGCAAAGCGGGCACACCCTATGCCGGCCAGACTTACGTCTCCATGCGCGGCACCCAAGGCGGCACAGACATTGCCGACGACGCCAGCCTGGCCTCCAAAGGCCTGCCCTGCGACCAGATCAGAGACACAGTCAACTGGTGGCTCAAAAGCACCGCCAGCACCACCGACCAAAACGTGGTGCGAATCAATGTGGCGGACATACCAGGTGCAGTCATTGGCAAAACATTCGCCCTGGACACACCCACCACAGGCACAGGCGTTTTGAGCGTGCTTGGTTCCATCAACGCCGTCAACGGCCACAGCCTGGGCGGCTGCGGCGACACCAGCAAGCAACCCTCCTACAGCGACAACTGGTACACCGACCGCGCCGCCATGCTGCAGGCGCTGGTCACGCGCAATGAGAAGGACCTGACCGGCAACGTGCTCGGCCAGAACAGGTATCGCCTGAACAACAAGCGATTGCCTTGCCGAAAAAATAGACAAAAAAGGCCACTGGCGCTCGGAATAATTGGCTTTGTTGCTATGAACTTCAACAAAGCAACCATTGCCACCTGCAAAGCCCGCCCCACGGGACAGGAGGTCACATGGTCTTGATTCATCGGCGCGAAGTGATACCGACAGTGCTGGCCGCTTTGGTGCTGGCGTGGTGGTTGTTCTACCCCACAGAACGCGACCGATTGGATGCAGAGGCCAAGCGACTTTGTGCCATTGATGGGGGCGTTAAGGTTTATGAGACGGTGATTTTGCCGCCTGAGAAATTCAATCAATACGGGCAGCCACTTATTCCAATGGGACAGGACTCCAAAAGTTTTGGATACTTCCAAGTTAGCAAGGAGCAGCACATTAAAGGCCCTATCGACCCCTCCAACGGCCCAAATCTTACGCGGATGAATTCCCAGATTATTCGATCGATCGATGGTGCTGTTATGGGCGAACTAATTGGTCCGACCTGATTTATTCAAAACCCGGCCATAACCAGCCGATGCGGAGCTGGTGCCGAGGTCTTTGACGGTGCGAGCATGGGCATTCAGTGTCTTACCGACGCTATTGCACCCCGCCAGCCCCGTGTGTCTTCTGTATGC
>CAIYQZ010000075.1 GCA_903928495.1 uncultured bacterium | reverse complement strand
TGCAGGTGCTGGCGGCTCAGGCGGTTCATCTTGTTGATGGTTTCGATCATGTGCACCGGGATGCGGATGGTGCGCGCCTGGTCCGCAATGCTGCGGGTGATGGCCTGGCGGATCCACCAGGTGGCGTAGGTCGAAAACTTGTAGCCACGGCGGTATTCGAACTTGTCCACCGCCTTCATCAGGCCGATGTTGCCCTCCTGGATCAGGTCCAGGAACTGCAGGCCACGGTTCGTGTATTTCTTGGCAATGGAAATCACCAGGCGCAGGTTGGCCTCGATCATTTCCTTCTTCGCGCCGCGCGAGGTGCGCTCGCCCTCGTTCATGCGCTTGTTGATGTCCTTCAGGTGGCCCAGCGGCACCACCACGGTGGTTTGCAGGTCGATCAGCTTTTGCTGCAGGTCTTGCACAGGAGGGATGTTGCGCTGCATCACCGTGCTCCAGGGCTTGCCGGCCGCAGCTTGCTTGACCACCCAGTCCAGGTTGATCAGGTTGGCCGGGAAGTCGGCCACGAACTTGTCTTGTGGCATGCCGCACTTGTCCACGATGATGCGGCGCAACTCGCGCTCTTTTTTGCGCACGTCATCCACCTGGCCACGCAGCATGTCGCACAGCTTTTCGATGCTCTTGGCCGTGAAGCGGATGGTCATCAGCTGTTCGGTCAGGGCCTTCTGCGTCTTCAGGTAGCTGGGGGTGCCGTAGCCTTCCTTGTCGTAGGTTTTCTTGAGCTTCTCGTGCAACGCACGCATGTTGTCGAAGCGGGACAACGCTTCGCGCTTGAGTTCTTCCAGCTTTTTGGTCAGGGCTTTGGAGCCGCCTTTGCCGTCGTCGTCGTCGGCTTCGTCGTATTCGTCGAAGTCTTCTTCGGCCACATAGTCATCGTTCTCGTTGGCGTCGGCAAAACCGTCGACCACGGTGGAAATGACGACCTTGCCTTCGCGGATCTCCTCACCCATTTCCAGGATTTTGGCGATGGTCGCGGGCGACTCGGAGATGGCCGCCATCATGTCGTTCAGGCCACCTTCGATGCGTTTGGCAATCTCGATTTCGCCCTCTCGCGTCAGCAATTCCACTGTGCCCATTTCGCGCATGTACATGCGCACAGGGTCGGTGGTGCGGCCGAATTCGCTGTCCACGGTGGACAGGGCAGCTTCAGCTTCTTCTTCGGCTTCTTCTTCCGTGGCGGCCGTGGGCCCGGTGTTGTTCAGCAGCAGGGTTTCGGCGTCGGGCGTTTGCTCGTACACCGCCACACCCATGTCATTCAGCAAAGAGATGACGACTTCCAGGGTTTCGGCCTCGACCAGCTTGTCGGGCAGGTGGTCGTTGATTTCACCGTGGGTCAGGTATCCGCGCGTTTTGCCCAGCTTGATCAGGGTTTTCAGGCGCAGGCGACGCAGCGCCACTTCTTCTTCGGACAAGACGGTTTCGTCCAGTCCGAACTCTTTCATCAAAGCCCGCTCTTTGGCCTTGCTGATTTTCATGCGCAGAGGTTTGACCTTTTCGGCCGGTGCGGCTGAGGCTGCTTCGGCGGGTTCAGCCGCTTCGGGTTCGCCTTCCAGCTCATCGTCGATGTCGGACAGGTCGGCATCGTCGAGATCGGCCTCTTTGGCTTTCGCTTTGGGCCCACGTTTTGCACCTGCGGCCTTCTCAGACGTTTTCGGTGCGGCTGCCTTGGCGGGACGACCTGCCTTCTTTTTGGGCGCGCCATCGTCTTCGACGGCAACAGTCACGGACTCCGTCACAGGGGCGGCTGCTTTTTTGGCAGCTTTCGCCGGTTTCTCCTCGGCGGCTTTGACCGTGGCCACACGGCGCACCACCGGTGCGGCCTTGGCGACAGGTGTTTCTACCACGGGCGTGGCGGGCACTTCGGCGGCCGGTTTGACAGGGGTGCGCACAGCCTTCTTGACGATGACGGTGGGGCCAGACGCAGGTGTGGCGGGCTTCTTGTTGGGCATGAAAACCTCTCGGGTGGCGAAAACGGAACCAACGGAATGTGGGGGCCATGCCCCAGGCAAACAAGGGGCACGCATGTTTTGCTCAGGCAAAACGCCCAACGCAAGTCAAGTTGCGGCGGGCAGGCAAGCTGTGTGGGCGAACATTTGGAGTGCAGCCCTTGCGGGGGGTGGCCTGGATCAGGGTCCGTCAACCCATTGCGGGTGGTGGCCGGGGCCGGAGGTGCTGCTGTCGCGCTTGCCGAAAAGCCTTGGATTATACCTTTGCAGGTTGTACCAGGCGTTCGAGCTCAAGCCGACGGGCCTGCAGGTCGCGGTAAGTTTGCAGGGCCGAGGGTTCACTGGCGGCTTGTGCAATGGCGAGCGTCTCACGCTGCTTCAGGTCTTCGATGAGCATGCGGTTGAGCATTTCGCGCAAATCACGCTGAAGGTCAGCGTCGGTTTGTATTGGCTCAGCATCGGCCTCAGGCACCGCGATCGACAAGGCTTGGAACACCAGCCGGTTGGCAATGCCCGCAAACGCCTGGCCCGTCATCGCCTGTTGCAATACCGCCCATGGCTGAGCCCCGTGTTCGTGCCACTGGCCTTCCAGCCAGGCAAACAACGGCCCGAGCGGTTCGGGTTGAGCTGCCAGCAGGTGGTGGTCTTCCGGGGTCAGCCAGTCCCACGCCGCCGGATGGCTGAGCAGGGCGCGTGCCACGAGGTCGGCGCGCGAAGTGGGGGTGGTGCGCGGGCCACGCGCGGCAAGGTGGCCTGGGTCGCTGAAGCTTTTTCGGCCGCTGTAGCGGCCAGACCAGTCGCCCCGGCGCGACACACGTCCGCTGCTCGTCGCCTCGGAACCCGCCCAGTGCCTGTTGTGCGAGTCGGGGGGCTCGCTGTGCACCTGTTCTGACCAGCCCCTCTCATGGGTATTGCCCGCACCACTGGGCCGGTGGGAATGTGTGCCTAGCAGTTGCCAGACATCGGTCAGCTCGGCTGTACCCAAACCCACCTGCTGGGCCAGTTCGCCCAGCAACTGGCGCTTCAGCGCTCCGTCGGGCAGCGCTTGCCACAGCGGTCGGGCATGGCTGGCCATCATGGCTCGGCCTTCCGCTGTGGACAGGTCGCAGCCTGCGGCAGCCGTTTCCTGCATGAAGCGGCTCAGCGGCATGGCCTCTTTCACATATTGGGCAAAGGCGTCCTGGCCGTTGGCGCGAATGAAGCTGTCAGGGTCGTGCTCGGGTGGCAGGAAGAGAAATTTGATGCTGCGTGTGTCCTGCGCGAAGGGCAGGGCGGCCACCATGGCTTTGCCCGCTGCGCGGCGACCTGCCGCGTCGCCGTCGAAGCTGAAGATGACGGCATCGGTGAAACGGAAGAGTTTCTGCACATGTTCTGCAGTGCAGGCCGTGCCCAGGGTGGCCACGGCGTTCGCAAACCCGAGTTGGGCGAGGGCCACCACGTCCATGTAGCCCTCGGTCACCAGTGCGTAGCCGTTGACCCGGATGGCGGTGCGCCCCTCGTACAGGCCATACAACTCGCGGCCTTTGCTGAACACTGGGGTTTCAGGGCTGTTCAGGTATTTGGGCTCGCCTTTGTCCAGCACCCGTCCGCCAAAACCGATGGTCTCGCCTTTGACATTGCGGATCGGGAACATGATGCGGTCGCGAAAACGGTCGTAGCGTTTGCCTTCACGGGGCGTGGCGGGTGTGGAGCCCCCGGGGGTGCCATCGGTTTCTGTGGCTTCGCTGGCGATCACCAGGCCTGACTCCACCAACCGGGGGTCTGGGTAATCGGGCAAAAGGCTGGCTAACGCGCGCCAGCCTTCGGGGGCATAGCCCAGACCAAAAGTTTTGGCAATGTCACCCGACAGGCCTCGCCCTTTCAGGTAAGCCACCGCACGGGGGGTGGTTTTCAGTTGTTTTTGGTAGGCACGGGCGGCCTGTTCCAGCACATCGGTCAGCGAAACCTGCTGCTCACGCTGCTGTTGCGCGCGTGCGCGATCCTGCGGGGTGGCGTCGTCTTCGGGCACGGGCAAGCCGGCCTGTTGGGCCAACTCTTTCACGGCCTCCACAAAGCCCATGCCGGCGTGTTCCATCAGGAAGGAAATGGCGTTGCCGTTCGCACCGCAACCAAAGCAGTGATAGAACTGCTTGGCCGGGCTGACGCTGAACGAAGGTGATTTTTCCCCGTGGAAAGGGCACAGCCCCATGAAATTGGCGCCGCCTTTTTTGAGCTGCACGTAGCGGCCCACCACCTCCACCACGTCGGTTCGCGAGAGCAGTTCCTGGATGAAGCTTTGCGGGATGCTCACGTCTGACAGGGGATAGATGAAAATATAGCTATAAAACCAATACCATCAAGCGGTAGAGGCTGAAAAGCTTGTGAATCCGGTCAACTGGCCGCAAACACGCGGTTCTTGCCCGCACGTTTGGCCAGGTACATGGCATGGTCGGCGCGCTTCACAGCGTCTTCAGGTGTTTCAGCGGCGTCGAGCAGGGCCACGCCGGCGCTGAACGTGATCATCAGGCGCTCGTTGTTCTGCAGGAAAAAGCGCTTGGTCAACTCGCGTTGCAGTCGTTGCATGGCTTCCACCGCATGTTCCAAGGCGGTGTCGGGCAGCAGGATGACAAACTCTTCGCCACCGTAACGGGCCATCGTGTCCTGCGGGCGCATGCACGTCCGGGCAACGCCCACCAGGTGGGTCAGTGCGGCATCGCCGGTTTTGTGCCCGTGCGTGTCGTTGAGCACTTTGAAATTGTCGATGTCCAGCATGGCCAGGCACAGATGACTGCCTTTGCGCCGCGCGGCGAGTATTTCCCGGGCAAACGCTTCGTCGAGACCTCGCCGGTTGAGCGCCCCGGTGAGCGGGTCAAGCCGGGCCTGCACGCTGGCTTTGTCCAGCTCACTCTGCAACTTGATAACTTCTTCTTCGGCCTGCATCGCACGCTCGCGGATGCTGGTCAACTCGCTGCCGACCTGGCGGGCGCTTTCTTCCATGTTGCGGGTGGCGGTGAGCACAGTCTGCAACGCGGGGCCAATTTCCTCCAGCGCGTGCGCTTTCTCCACCACCTTTGCAAAGTCGTCCACTTCGTTGCGGAACTGGCCGGTGGTGCTGGTCATTTGAGACAGCCGCTCGATGAACGTGGCGAGCATCAGCTTAACCTGCGCCTGCGCCTCGAGGGAGCGCGCCTTGGCCTCGGTTTGTTTGGCGATGACGTCTTGCAGCTTGCGTTTGACGTCGTCGAGGCGCTTGAGGTTGAGCGGCGGTGTGGCCGCTTCCATCAGAGATTGCACTTGACCCACCAGCCAGCGGTCTTCGATGCCCAGCGCAGAGATGTTTTCAAACATCAAGCTCAGCAAATGCAGCAGGGTGAGGCGGATGGCACCTTGTTCTTCACCCACAAACGACAATTTGAGGTTGAAGTTGGCCAGAGCCACCCGGGCCGTGGTCAGATCCACCGATGGGTTGCGCAGGAGCACGATGAGCTCCTGAATCTGCTTGGTGAAGCGCTCGTCGTCCGACCCCAGAGCAGGGGCCACATGTTCAACCAGGCGCGCCACCTGTTCCCGCACCTCCGCACCCGATTTGCCAGCGGGCTGACCACCCTGCGAGCTGTGGTGGTCCACCTTGGTGACGTAGTCGAGCAGGCTGTTCTTGAAGGCGGCCCAATTGTGTTGGGCAATGGCACTTTCAACCGAAGCCACAGCTTTGGCCAGATCGGCCTCATGTGCGGGGAGTGCAAGAGCTACCCGGCGCAGTGCGTCCTCGGGAAAGGGCGCCGCGTGCGCTTTGGTGCCCGCAATTTCGTTGTACGCAGCCTCGTAGTTGTCGGGCGATGGCTGCTGTTTGCGTTCAGCCATGAGCTTGAAAGCATCGCGGGCGATTTCGGCCGGTTTCTTGTCGGACATGGGTGGTGCGTCTGGGGAAAAGCCACACAAAGGCTCAGGTGGGGTCACAGTGCTTCAGAAGTGCATTGTGGCCTCAATTTGTGACTTGAACGGCACGGCCCAGACAGAACCGACCCTTCTGTGTATGGAAATGCAGACAGCGTCAGCGCGGCGCGAGCCGGATGGCCCCGTCCAGGCGGATGACTTCGCCGTTGAGCATGTCGTTTTCAATGATGTGGCGCACCAGTTTTGCATAGTCTGCAGGTGTGCCCAGGCGGCTGGGGAAGGGCACGCCGGCAGCCAGCGCGTCTTGTACTTCCTGTGGCATGCCAAACAGCATGGGGGTGCCAAAAATGCCAGGCGCAATGGTCATGTTGCGAATGCCGTTGCGCGCCAGATCGCGGGCTATGGGCAAGGTCATGCCCACCACGCCACCTTTGGACGCCGCGTAAGCAGCCTGGCCAATCTGTCCGTCGTAGGCCGCCACGCTGGCGGTGGAAATCAGCACACCGCGTTCGCCGGTGGGCTCGGGTTCGTTCTTGCACATGGCATCGGCAGCCAGGCGGATCATGTTGAAACTGCCCACCAGATTGACGGTGATGGTTTTGCTGAACGCTGTCAGGGCGTGTGGACCTTGCTTGCCCACGGTCTTTTCAGCCGGGGCAATGCCCGCGCAGTTCACCAGCCCCATCAGTTTGCCCATGGAAACCGCTTGGGCCACCACGGCCTGGCCATCGGCTTCGCTCGAGACGTCGCATTTGACGAATGCGCCGCCGATGTCAGCGGCCACCGCCGCACCTTTGTCGGCCTGCATGTCTGCCACCACGACCCGTGCGCCCTGAGCGGCCAGCATCCGCGCTGTGCCTTCGCCCAGACCCGATGCGCCGCCCGTGACGATGAATACCTTGCCTGCGATGTCCATGAAATGCCTCCAGTTGACGTTGACGTAAACGTCAATTATGCCTGCCCGGAGGCATTTCGCTATCTGCTCACTTGTAGCCCACGCGGTCCAGCATCTGCTGGACCTTGGTCATGTTTTTGGCCACGACTCCCAGGGGGATGTTCTCGGCCTTGAAGTTCTCGCCACCGATGGCCTTGAGCGCCGGGTTGTCCACCTTCAGGCCCTTGACCGCCGGGAATTCGTGGTTTCCATTGGCAAAGTAGCCCTGTGCAAACGGGCTGGCCAGGTACTCCATGAACTGGATGGCGTTGTCACGGTGTTTTGCATGTTTGGCCACAGCGGCCCCCGCAATGTTGACGTGGGTGCCAGAGGTTCCCTGGTTGGGGAAGACCACGCGCACCTTTTCCATGGCCTCGCGTTCATCGGGCTTGGCGGACTTCACCAACCGTGCCGCGTAATAGGTGTTGGTGATGGCCACGCCGCATTCGCCCGACGCCACGGCCTTGATCTGGTCGGTGTCACCGCCCTTGGGGGCCCGCGCCATGTTGGACACCAGGCCCTTGAGCCATGCTTCGCCTTTCTCATCGCCCAGGCGTTCGATCACGGTGGCAAAGAGGGACAGGTTGTAAGGGTGCGAGCCACTGCGGGTGCAGAGCAGGCCTTTGAGCTTGGGGTCGGCCAGTTGCTCGTAAGTGGCCACATCGGCCGCCTTGACTCGCAGGGGGTCGTACACGATCACGCGGGCGCGGGTGGAGAAACCGGTCCATGTCACGCCTTCTGCCGTGGGTGTGGCGCGCAGGTTGGCGGGAATGGCATTGTCGAGCACCTTGGACTTGATGGGCAGGAACAGTCCCTGGCTGTCTGCCAATGCCATGCGCGCGGCGTCCACCAGCAAAATGGCATCGGCCGGTGATGCTGCGCCTTCGGCCTTGAGTCGGGCCAGAATGCCCGCATCGTCTGCATCCACGCGGTTGATTTTGATCCCTGTGGTTTTGGTGAACTGCTCGTACATGGCGTCATCGGTCTGGTAGTGCCGCGCTGAGTAGAGGTTCAAAACTTTGTCCTGCGCATGGACGGGCAGCGTGCCACAAGTGGCGGTGATCAGGGCGATGGCTGCGGCTGTGATGTGGCGGGAGTGGCTGGTCATGTCAGTGGCGAAAATGGAGTGAGCGGGTTGTGTTTGGGGCGATGTGCTCGTGGGCGTTTACCGGTGTCAAATAATATCAGAAATGAGAATAATTACTATTGAAGAAAATGTGTGCACTGTCCAAGGTGTGCGCCGGATGATGCTGGTGTCCGCTGCCATGACCCTCCTGGGCGGGTGTGCCGTGCGGGGCAGTGGAACGGTGGCACCACCTGTGGCTGTGCCCAAGGAGCCCGCTGCCGTACCTGCAGCACAGACCCGGGCACCACGCATCGGGCTGGCATTGGGTGGTGGTGCCGCCCGTGGTTTTGCGCATGTCGGGGTGATTGCAGTTCTGGAACAGCAGGGTTTGCGTCCGGACTTGGTGGTGGGAACGTCGGCTGGGAGCCTGGTGGCTGCCCTGTACGCCAGTGGCAAAACCGCCGCCGAACTGGAAACTGCGGCCCTGGCCATGGAGGAAACCACCCTCACCGACTGGACGTTGCCGTTTGCTAATCGGGGCATGCTGCGCGGCACGGCCTTGGCGAAATACGTGAACGCCCAGGTTCAGGGGCGCACCATCGAACGCATGGCACTGCCGCTGGGCATCGTGGCCACCGACCTGGCCAATGGCGAAGGGGTCTTGTTCCGCAGGGGAGACACGGGCACGGCAGTGCGTGCGTCCAGCGCCGTGCCGGGTGTGTTCCAGCCCGTGGAAATTGCTGGTCGCGAGTATGTGGACGGTGGACTGGTGGCCCCTGTGCCTGTGCGTTACGCCCAGCAGATGGGTGCCGAATTGGTAGTGGCCGTGGACATTTCCAGTGCACCCGATGGCAATGCGGCCACCGACTCATTCAAGGTCTTGCTGCAAACCTTTGCCATCATGGGCCAGACCATCAACCGGCACGAACTGGCCAGCGCGCAGGTGGTCGTGCGTCCTGCCCTGAAAGGCGTTGGCAGCGCTGCGTTTGGCGAGCGCCAGCGCTCCATTGCCGCAGGCCGCGATGCCATGCTGGCAGCCATGCCTGCGCTGCGCCAGCAAATGGCCCTGCGGGCCGTGCGGGTCACGCGCTGACGCACCTGTGCCGCGTGGACGAAAAAAAGGCCCTGTCGCAAGACAGGGCCTTAAGGGGTCCGTGAAACTGAATTTCTGGAGGGACCCGAGGAGACAACCGGGAGAAACCCCTGATCAGCCGCGCTTTTTAGCAGTGGCTGTCGTGGTTTTCGCAGCGTTCACAGCAGAAGCTGCAACGGTGTTGAAGTTGGCTTCAGCCATTTCGGTGGCTTGCTTGACGGCCTTTTGCACGGATTCCATGGCGTTGGAAGCGGCGCTCACGGCGCTCTTCATCACGGCCACAGCGGTTTCAGAACCGGCAGGTGCGTTTTTGGTGGCGTTGTCGACCACAGCCATGAATTTAGACTGTGCGTCGGCAGCTTGGGCTTCAGCAGCTTTGGTGAACTCGGCACCAGCGCCAGAAGCGATGTCATACAGGTGACGGCTGTAAGCAGCGGTCTTCTCAGCCAGGGGCTGCATCAGGCCAGCTTGCAGGGCCAACAGTTCTTGGGCGTCTTTCACGCTCAGAACGGCTTGCGTGTGGTTGGCGGACTCGGCCAGGGCGGCTTTGGTGGCTTGAACGTTCAGTTCAACCAGCTTTTCCACGCCTTCGAAGGCTTTTTGGGTCAGGCCAAACAGGGTTTCGATGTTTGCTTTTTGTGCGGCAACAACTTGGTCAGCAGTCAACATATAGATACTCCAATAAAGAAAAAGAGGAAAAAATTCAGTCGAGGGCTGCGGGTCAACGGTGGGGCCTCAAGTGCCCTTTCGTTTTTGCTGCACTGCAACATGGACTTAAGTATAGGCCAATTGAACCAGTCTGCAAGCATTTTTTGTTGCGCTGCAGCAAATTAGTCACAGTCCACTAAAAACACGGCTGATCCGCGTTCTTTCACACCGTTGCAGCAGTGATGTGTTGCGCTTTGGCAGGTCTTACATGCACGCTTTTTACGCAGATCACTTTGTATTGCCACTCCCTGCCGGTCACCGGTTTCCGATGCAGAAATACGCCATGCTGCGCGACCGCATCGTGGCGGAATTGCCCGGTGTGGTGTTGCGCCAGGCACCCCCGGCCAGCGAGGGCGAATTGGCCCTGGCGCACGACCCGGCCTACATCGACGCTGTGCTGAATGGCAGCCTCAGCGACGCAGCGCAGCGCGAAATCGGGTTTCCCTGGAGCCCCGGAATGGCCGAGCGGGCGCGGCGATCAGTGGGGGCCACGGTCGCAGCCAGCCGCTGCGCGTTGGGGGGAGAAGGAGTGGCCGCCAACCTGGCCGGTGGCACCCACCACGCTTATGCCCACAAAGGCAGCGGGTTTTGCGTGTTCAACGATGTGGCGGTGGCTGCGCGGTTGATGCAGGCCGAGGCCGCACGCGCTGCCGCACAGAGCGGCGCATCGCGAAAACCCCTGCAGGTGGCTGTGGTGGACCTGGATGTGCACCAGGGCAACGGCACCGCCCACATATGCCAGCGCGACCCATCGGTGTTCACCTTGTCGTTGCACGGGGAAAAGAATTTTCCGTTCCGCAAGGAGCCCAGTGATCTCGATGTGGAGTTGCCAGACGGCTGCACCGACGGGCCCTACCTGGAGGCCCTGACCGTGGCTCTTGACACCCTGGATCAGCGCTTCGAGCCTGACTTTGTGATGTACCTGGCCGGTGCAGATGTGTTCGAGGGCGACCGCTTGGGCCGCCTCAAGCTCACCGCCGATGGCATGGAGGCCCGTGACCGCCAGGTGTTCGACTGGGCCTGGCAGCGCCGCCTGCCACTGGTGTTTGCCATGGCTGGGGGTTATGGCCACCGCATTGAAGACACGGTGGCCGTGCAGCTCAACACGTACCGGGTGGCCCTCACGTACGCCGACCGCTGGCGTTCGCACACACACAGTTCTGCCAAGTGACCCAATGCCCCGGCCCGCCAAGGGTGTCTCGCGCTGGTCTGTGTCTGACGATGGGCGCTGGCAGAATGCGCCGCCATGTCTGAACAAGCCCCCACCTCAGCCAAGCTGGGCCCCGACGCGCGGGCCAGCTACCGTGCATTGCGGCCCATCACCACCCGCTGGATGGACAACGACGTGTACGGTCACGTGAACAACGTCGTGTACTACAGCTGGTTCGACACCGCAGTGAACGCCCACCTGATTGAGCAAGGCGCGCTGGACATTCACCACGGCGAGGTCATTGGCCTGGTGGTGGAAACCCAGTGCAACTACTTTGCGCCGCTGGCATTCCCGCAAACGATCCACGCAGGCATCCGCGTGGCGCGCTTGGGCAGCAGCAGCGTGCGCTATGAAGTGGGGCTGTTTGCCGAAGGCGCTGACACCTGTGCCGCCCGTGGCCACTTTGTGCATGTGTACGTGGACCGCAACACCCGACGCCCAGTGCCATTGCCCATTGCCCTGAAAACCGTTCTGGAGACCCTCACATGACCACCCCCACCCCCGAAACCACCGCTGTGGCAACCGCAGCAGTCGATGCGGCCATCACCAGCCGCATGTCGACCCGCGCCTTCACGCAACAGCCCGTGTCGCGTGAAATGTTGACCGACATATTGCAGGTGGCCAGCCGCGCGCCCTCGGGCACCAACACCCAGCCCTGGAAGGTGTACGTGCTGCAAGGTGCCAGCCGTGACGACCTGGTGGCCAAGGTGGTGGAGGTGCACGACGCCATGCGGGCCAACCCAGCCGTCGCGGCCGAGTACCGCGAGGAATACGACTACTACCCTGAAAAATGGGTCAGCCCATACATCGACCGCCGCCGCGAAAACGGCTGGAGCCTGTACGGCCTGCTTGGCATTGGCAAGGCAGACAAAGACCGCATGCACGAACAGCAGCAGCGCAATTTCCGCTTCTTCGACGCCCCCGTGGGCCTGATGTTCACGGTGGACAAGGTGATGGGCCGGGGCTCGCTCGTGGACTACGGCATGTTCATGCAAAACATCATGGTGGCAGCCCGGGCGCGCGGCCTGCACACCTGCCCGCAGGCAGCTTGGAACGGGTTTGCGAAAATCGTTCTGCCCCACATCGGCGCTGGCCCCGACGAGATGCTGGTGTGTGGCATGTCGCTGGGCTACGCCGACGAGACCGACAAGGTCAACACCCTGCACACGCCCCGCCAAACCGTGGCTGAATTCACCACCTGGCTGGCCTGAAAAGGCCTGCTGGTAGATTCATCATCAGTAGCTATAAACCCAATACCATCAAGCGGTAGAGGCATATTTCATTTATCAAAAGGAATTTCCATGAGCATGATCACCACCCCCTCTGGCCTGCAATACGAAGACACCGTGGTGGGCCAAGGCGCTGTCGCCGAAAAAGGCCAGCATGTGCAAGTGCATTACACCGGCTGGTTGTTCAACGATGGCCAGCAGGGCAGCAAGTTCGACTCCAGCAAAGACCGTGGCCAGCCGTTTGAATTCCCGTTGGGCGCCGGTCACGTCATCAAGGGTTGGGACGAAGGCGTGCAAGGCATGGCCTTGGGCGGCACCCGTCGCCTGGTCATTCCTGCGGCGCTGGGTTACGGCGCACGCGGTGCAGGCGGCGTGATTCCCCCCAACGCCACCCTGCTGTTTGAAGTTGAATTGCTGGGCGTTTAACCGCCAGCCATTGCCTCGCGCCTGTGCCCGCAGGTTCGGCTCTCCGTTGCCTTCTACCCTGATGTCATGAACACACCTGCCAAACCCGCCATCCTGGTGGCGCGCCGCGTTTTCCCTGAAACGCTGGCGCGCCTGCGCGAGCACTTTGACGTGGAGTCCAACGACACCGACGGTGTGTGGTCGCAGGACGAACTCGTCCAGCGCCTGCAAGGCAAGGTGGGGGCACTCACCACTGGCAGTGAGCGCATCGGCCCAGAACTGCTGGCGGCATGCCCTGTCCTGAAGGTGGTGGCCAACATCGCCGTGGGCTACAACAACTTCGACGTACCCGCCCTGACGGCGCAGGGCGTGCTGGCCACCAACACGCCCGACGTGCTGACCGAAACCACGGCGGATTTTGGCTTTGCGCTGGTGCTGGCCACCGCCCGCCGCGTGGCCGAGAGTGAGCATTACCTGCGTGCAGGGCTGTGGAAGCAGTGGGCGCTCGACATGTTTGCCGGGGCCGAGGTGCACGCCACCACCCTGGGCATTCTGGGCATGGGCCGCATCGGCCAGGGCGTGGCACGCCGAGGTGCACATGGCTTTGGCATGAAGGTGATTTATCACAACCGCTCGCGGCTGGATGCCGCGACCGAAGCAGCCTGCGGAGCCACTTATGTGAGCAAGGCCGAGCTGCTGGCACAGGCCGACCACCTGGTGCTGGTGGTGCCGTACAGCGCTGCGTCGCACCACGCCATCGGCGCGGCGGAGCTGGCGCAAATGAAGCCCACCGCCACGCTGGTGAACATTGCACGCGGTGGCATTGTTGACGACGCTGCCTTGGCGCAAGCCCTCAAAAACCGCCAGATTGCCGCCGCCGGGCTGGACGTGTTTGAAGGCGAACCCAGTGTGCACCCTGAGCTGCTCACCGTGCCCAATGTGGTGCTTACCCCTCACATCGCCAGCGCCACGCTCAAAACCCGCCGCGCCATGGCCGAATTGGCGGCCGACAACGTCATTGCCTTCCTCACGCAGGGCAGGGCGCTGACGCCCATCAACCCCGAGGTGTTGGGCGCTGCCGCTGCATGAATGCCGAGCTGCAACTTTGGCTGGTGTTTGCGTTCTCGGGCCTGGCCGCCGTGCTGGCCCTGCTGGTGTGGCTGCGCAAACCCAGCGGCCCCAGTGCAGAGGAGTGGCAGGCTGCACAACAGCAGCAGGCCCAGCAACTGAAGCAAGTGCTGGAACGCTTGGACCGCCTGGAGCGCGACATGCGCCAGGACGTGGTCGAAGGCACCCGTGGCGGGCGGCAGGATGTCATGCAAACCCTGGCCACCTTTGGCGAGACCCTCAGTCGCCAAAGCGCCGAGGCCACCCGCACCCAGCAGGCGCTGATCGAGCAGTTGCGAACCTCACTCACCGACACACTCAACGCCCAACTGCTGGCCCAAACCCAGCAAACCCAGGAAACAACACGCACCCAAAATGCCCAGCTTGATGCCTTTGCTCAGCAACTGGCCCAGTTGCGTGGGGCTTTGAGTGAAACCCTCACCGGCCAGCTGCAGGCACTGAACGAATCGAATGCCCGCCGCATGGGCGAGGTGCGCGCCACGCTGGAGGCGCAGCTGGCCCAATTGCAGGCCAGCAATGCCACCAAGCTCGACGAAATGCGTGCCACCGTGGACGAAAAACTCCAAACCACGCTGGAAACCCGGCTGGGCCAGAGCTTCAAGCAGGTAGCCGACCGGCTGGAGCAGGTGCACAAGGGTCTGGGTGAAATGCAAACGTTGGCCCAGGGCGTGGGTGACTTGAAGCACCTGCTCACCAACGTCAAAACCCGGGGCATGTTTGGCGAGGCACAACTGGCCGCCCTGCTGGAGCAGGTGTTCGCCCCCGACCAGTACGCCACCCAGGTGGTCACCCGCCCTGGCAGCAAAAACGTGGTGGACTTCGCCATCCGTCTGCCGGGCCGGGGCGACGACGGAGCACCATGCTGGCTGCCCATCGATGCCAAGTTTCCCAATGAAGACTACGAGCGCCTTCTGGACGCCCAGTTGCGCGCGGATGCGCCAGCGGCAGACGCGGCAGGCAAAGCGCTGGAAAGCCGCATCCGGCTGGAGGCCAAAAGCATGGCCGACAAGTACCTGGAGCCGCCGCACACCACCGACTTCGCCATTCTGTTTTTGCCCACCGAAGGCCTGTACGCCGAAGTGCTGCGCCGTCCGGGCCTGATGGAAGCTCTGCAGCGCGACATGCGCGTCACGCTGGCGGGGCCCACCACGCTGATGGCCATGCTCAATTCGCTGCAAATGGGTTTCAGAACCCTGGCGCTTGAAAAGCGCAGCAGCGAGGTCTGGCAGGTGCTGGGGGCGGTCAAAACCGAGTTCACAAAATTTGGCGACGTGTTGGCCAAGGTCAAAAGCCAAACACAAACCGTGCTCAACACGCTGGACAGCGCTGAAACCCGCAGCCGCGCGATGGGCCGCGCGCTCAAAACCGTCGAGGCACTGCCCACGGACCAGGCCGCCGCCTTGTTGCCATTCGACTCCACCGAACAAGGGGACTCTTGAGGCCCACCCTGCGTGCCGAGCTGGCGCGGCTGATTGCGGGCCAGGTGTGTTTGCACGCCTGCATGACCGGGCTGCGCATGGCCGCACCGTTGATGGCTTTGCGGTCCGGGCACAGCCCCCTGGCTGTGGGCGCGCTGCTGGCATTGTTTGCGTTGGCCCAGGTGTTTCTGGCATTGCCCGCGGGGCGCTTTGCCGACCGCCACGGCCTGAAAAAGCCGCTGAAGCACGCTGTGCAACTGGCCACGTTGGGTGCTGCGCTGGCTGTGGCGTGGCCGGTGTTCGGGGTGCTGTGTGTGTCGGCCCTGGTGTGTGGTGCGGCCACCGGTCTGGCGATGATTGCGCTGCAGCGCCATGTGGGGTTGTTGGCCTCTGACGCCACGCAGCTCAAACAGGTGTTCAGCTGGATGGCCATTGGCCCATCGTTGTCCAACTTCATCGGCCCTTTTCTGGCTGGGCTGTTGATCGATGCTCACGGCTTCAGGGCCGCCTATTTGCTGCTGGCCCTTCTGCCCTCATTGGCGTGGCTGGCCGTGCGAGGGGCCACGGAACACGAGCCCAGGGCGCAGACACACAGCGAACCAAGTGGTTCGTCTTGGAATTTGCTTCGCCAGCCCGGCTTTCGCCGCCTGATGCTGGTCAACTGGCTGTTGTCGTCATGTTGGGATGTGCACACCTTCATGGTGCCGGTGATCGGCCATGAGCGGGGGCTGAGCGCCACGGCCATCGGCGCCATCCTGGGCTCGTTTGCCCTGGCTGCCACGGCCATCCGGGTGCTGATGCCGTGGCTCGCATCGCGCTTGCGCGAGCCGGTGGTGATTGGCAGTGCCATGGTGTGCACCGCTGCGCTGTTTGGTCTTTACCCCTTGGCCCAGACAGCCTGGGCCATGGCATCACTTTCGGTGTTGCTGGGCCTGGCCCTGGGTTCGGTGCAACCCATGATCATGAGCTCCCTGCACCAGATCACGCCGGCCCACCGACATGGGGAGGCGCTGGCCCTGCGCGCCATGGCCATCAATGCATCGAGCGTGCTCATGCCCATCCTTTTCGGATCGTTGGGTGCCCTGGTGGGCGTCGGGGCCGTCTTTTGGGTGGTGGGTGGCGTCGTGGGTTTGGGCTCGCGGTTGATGTGGATTTCTCCGCCCACACGGGCGGGTTGAACAGGCGGCTTGCTAGACTGCGGCGCAAATGAAAGACGCTCCATGTTGCTGCTGATGGTCTTGCTGCCCCTGCTGGTGGGCACCGGGCTGTCCCTGTGGTTGGGTTCGCGCTCGCGGGCCTTGACTGCGCTGGGGGCTTTTTCCGTGACCGCTGGCAGCCTGTTGCTGCTGCTGGCCGAGGCTCCCGCCGTGCTGGCCGGTCAAGCGGTGCTTCAGACCTGGTCATGGGTGCCCGAGCTGGGGTTGATGCTGTCGTTCCGGCTGGACGGTTTGTCGCTGCTGTTTGCCGGGCTCATCACGTGCATTGGTTTGCTGATCGTGGTGTACGCGCATTTCTACCTGAGCCCCACCGACTCGGTGGGCAAGTTTTACAGCCAGATGATGCTGTTCATGGCGGCCATGCTGGGTGTGGTTCTGTCGGACAACCTGTTGCTGCTCATCGTGTTTTGGGAGCTGACCAGCGTTTCCTCTTTTTTGCTGGTGGGCTACTGGGGGCACCGGCCTGATGCGCGCGCCGGCGCCCGCCAGGCCTTGGCTGTGACAGGGGGGGGGGGCTGGCCATGCTGGCAGGCTTTGTCTTGCTGGGGCAAATCGCAGGAACCTACGAAATCAGTGCCATGGCGTCGCGTGCGGCAGACATTCAGGCGCACCCTCACTTTGTGCCTGCGCTGGTGCTGATACTGATCGGCGCGTTCACCAAGAGTGCGCAGTTTCCATTCCACTTCTGGTTGCCCGACGCCATGGCTGCGCCCACGCCTGTGTCGGCCTATCTGCATTCGGCCACCATGGTCAAGGCAGGGGTGTTTTTGCTGATGCGCCTGACCCCGGTGCTGGCTGGCTCGGGCTGGTTTGAGCTGGCCGTGACGGCTGTCGGGCTGGTGACCGTGCTGTTTGCGGCCTTCATCGCACTGTTCAAGCATGACTTGAAAGGGCTTTTGGCCTACTCCACCGTCAGCCACCTTGGGCTCATCACCTTCCTGGTGGGACTGGGCTCCCCGTTGGCTGCCGTGGCCGCCGTGTTCCACGTGCTGAACCATGCCACTTTCAAAGCCGCTCTGTTCATGGTCGCGGGCATTGTGGACCACGAGACCCATTCCCGTGACATGCGCCAACTGGGGGGGCTGTGGCGCTTCATGCCTTGGACGGCCACGCTGTCCATGGTGGCAGCTGCGTCCATGGCCGGTGTGCCGCTGACCAACGGGTTTTTGTCGAAAGAAATGGCATTCACCGAGGCTGTGAATGGCACAGCAGGTGTCTGGGCGTGGGCTGTACCCATCGCCGTGACGCTGGCTGGCGTGTTCAGCGTGGCGTATTCGCTGCGGCTGGTGCACGACACGTATTTCAACGGCACGTTGGGCGACGTGCCCAACCCGCACCCCCACGAGCCACCGCTGGGCATGAAAGCACCTGTGGTGCTGCTGGCCGTGGTGTGTGTGGTGGTCGGTCTGTTCCCTTCGATGGTGGCGGGCCCGTTGGTGCACGCTGCTGCCACCGCCATGGCAGGCAAAGCCTTGCCCGAGTACCACCTGGCCTTGTGGCACGGCTTCAATCTGCCGCTGCTGATGAGCGCTGTGGCGCTGGCGGGTGGTGTGGCCTTGTACCTGTTGCTGGCGCGTGCCCGCCGGTTGCACGGCATCCTGTCGGAAGACTGGTTTGGCCCTGTCACGGGCCGCGCGTTGTTCGAGCGCGGCATCGACGGTTTGTTTGCGTTGTCTGCCCGCATCAGCACCCGGCTCGAAAACGGCTCGTTGCAGCGGTATCTGGCGTGGCTGCTCGCCTCGGCCATTGTCGTGGCGGCGTGGCCCCTGTGGGGGTCTGGCCTGGGCACCGGTTCGCGGCCGACGCTGCCTGTCACACCCCTGGCGCTGGTGGTGTGGGTCGTGTTGCTGGCCACGTGCGTGGCACTGGTGGTGATGCACCGCCAGCGGCTGGTGTCTGTGGTGCTGGTCGGGTTGGTGGGCCTGGTCACCTCGCTGGTGTTCGTGGGTTTTTCCGCGCCGGATCTGGCACTCACGCAGCTCTCGGTCGAGGTGGTGTCCACCGCTCTGTTGTTGATGGGGCTGGCATTGCTGCCCGCGCAGTCCCCCAAGGAATCCAGGTGGCCCCGGCAGTTGCGAGATGCGGGTCTTGCGCTGGCAGGCGGGGCGGGTGTGGCCTGGTTCGCGTGGTTGGTGCTGACCCGTCCTCAGGATTCCATCGCCTGGTACTTCCTGGATAACGCCGTGCCCAAGGGCGGTGGTACCAACGTGGTCAACGTGATCCTGGTGGACTTCAGGGGTTATGACACCTTTGGCGAAATCACCGTGCTGGCCATTGCCGCCATCGGTGTGTATGCGCTGATGGAGGGCATGCGCACCCGTCGCCCGGGCGCAGACAACGCAGGACGCGCCTGGACGTTTGCCCGCCAGCCGCTGCTGTTGCGGGTGGCCGCAGGCGTGGTGCTGCCATTGGCGCTGGTGTTCACGGTGTACATCTTCATGCGCGGGCACGGCCTGCCTGGCGGTGGCTTCATTGCGGGGCTCATCACGGCTGTGGCGCTGGTGTTGCAATTCATGGCGTTGGGTCAAGCCCAGGCGGAGTGGTGGTTGCGCGCCCAGAGCGGCCAGCGTTTCGTGCGCTGGCTGGGCAGTGGGCTGGCCGTGGCTGGGTTGACCGGGGTGGGGGCGTTTGTATGGGGCCGGCCGTTCCTGACCAGTGCATTTGGCCACCCCCATGTGCCCCTGCTGGGCGAACTGCCGCTGGCATCCGCTGCGTTGTTTGACCTCGGTGTGTACCTGACCGTGGTCGGCTCGACGCTGCTGACCCTGTCCGTGTTGGGCTCGGTGAGCCAAGGCACCGCAGCGGCGTCCAACGCGTCGAACAACCAAGGGGCAGCAGCATGAGCATGGAACTGTTGCTCGCCACTGGTCTGGGCCTGGTCACGGCCACGGGCATTTACCTGATGCTGCGCGGGCGCACGTTCACGGTGGTGCTGGGTTTGTCGTTGCTGGGTTACGCCGTCAACGTGTTCATTTTTGCGATGGGCAGGCTGTGGAGCAACGCTGCGCCCATCCTGACCAGCCAAGGTCCAGTGGCAGACCCTTTGCCCCCTGCGCTGGTGCTGACTGCCATCGTGATCGGTTTTGCCACCACCGGCTTCCTCATCGAACTGGCTTTGCGCAGCCACCACGAAGCAGGGAGTGACCATGTGGATGGCCATGAGCCTGGCCCTGCTGGTGGCGCACAGCCCCGCGCCAGTGACGAGGGGCCTGTGTGATGGAAGCTCTGTACGGCTTCTGGCTTCAGCACGCTCCGGTGCTGTCTGTGTTGCTGCCCTCGTTCACGGCCGTGGTGTTGCTGTTGCTGGGCGAAAGCTCGGGCTCCGCAGGGCAGGCGGGCACGCGCCTTAACACTCGCTTGCGCTGGCGTCGGGCCGTGGCGTTGGGGTCGGCTGCGGTGGGTACTGCTATGGCCGTTGGCCTGGTGTCGGTTGCGGCGCAGGGGTACCTGCTCGTCTATCGCCTGGGTGAGTGGCCGGCGCCTTTTGGTATTGTTTTGGTGCTTGACCGCTTGTCTGCATTGATGGTGTTGCTCACTTATTTGGTTGCATTGCCCGTGTTGTGGTATGCCACGGGCGGCTGGGATACGCGGGGGCGCTATTTCCATGTGCTGTTCCAGTTCCAACTGATGGGGCTGTGCGGTGCCTTCCTGACAGGTGACCTGTTCAACCTGTTTGTGTTTTTCGAGGTGCTGCTGATCGCTTCTTACGTGCTGCTGCTGCACGGTCAGGGGCGCGAGCGATTCCGCATGGGCGTTCACTATGTGGTGCTCAACCTGGCAGCATCGGCTTTGTTCCTGTTGGGCTTGTCGCTGCTCTATGCCGCCACGGGTACCCTGAACATGACCGACATGGCGCTGCGCGTGGCCGCTCTCACGGGCGACGGCGCGGTGCTGGCGCGCTCTGGCGCGTTGCTGTTGCTGGTGGTGTTTGGGCTGAAGGCTGCGCTCGTGCCCCTGCATGCCTGGCTGCCGGGTGCCTACGCGGCGGCCAGTGCACCGGTGGCTGCTCTCTTTGCCCTGATGACCAAGGTGGGGGTCTACAGCATCGTGCGTGTGCACTGGGGCATTTTTGGCGTTGGCGCAGGCGAAGCCGCGTTGGTGGCACAAGACTGGTTGCTGCCCCTGGCGCTGACCACCAGCGTGCTGGGTGTGATGGGTGCATTGGCCGCTCACAGCCTTGGGCGCATGGTGGCGTACCTCACGGTCTCGTCGGTGGGCACTGTGCTGGCCACGGTCGGCCTGTTCACGCCTGCCAGCCTGGCCGCTGCGTTGTATTACATGGTGCACAGCACGGTGGTGATTGCCGCACTGTTTTTGCTGACCGAACTGTTGGCTGCTCAACGCGGTGCAGCGCAGGACAAGCTGCGCCCGGCCATGGCGGTGCACGAACCCGTGTTGTTGGGGTTGATGCTCATTTTCGGCGCTGCATCGGCCGCCGGATTGCCGCCGCTGCCAGGGTTTCTGGGCAAACTCATGGTGTTGGAGTCAGCCTCAGGCGTCGCTGCGCAACCGTGGGTGTGGACGGTGGTGTTGGCCGTCGGCTTTGCGTCCATCGTGGGTCTGGCGCGAGCCGGGGTGGTGGTGTTCTGGCACATCAAGCCCAATGCCAACGAGGCCGAGCCAGGGGCCGGTGCCAGTTTCAAACTGCTGTCGGCCGTGTGGGCGCTCATGGCGCTGACGCTGACCATGGCTGTGTGGGCTTCGCCCCTGGTGCGGTATTCGCAGGCCGCTGCGCACCAGTTGGCCGACACCGCTGCCTATGCCCGTGCCGTGCTGGGTTTGCCTGCTGGCGCTCCGTCAAACAGCACGCGCCCGTACGATGGGGTACTTCGCCCAGCCCCAGCCACAGACGTGAAGGCCCAGCCATGAAGCAGCCCTCGCTATTGACTGATCGCCATACAGGCCAGCCGGTGAAGCCGGCTTCGGGTTGGTGGTCGCGGCCGGGCCTGTCGTTGTTGCTGGCCCTGGCGTGGCTGGCCCTGGCGCGCAGCGTGGAGCCGGTACACCTGCTTTCGGCGCTGCTGATCGGCTTGTGTGTGCCCAGGCTGGTGTCTGCATTCCTGCCGCCGCCGGCGACGGTTCGCTGGGGCCCCGCCATGCGGCTGGCGATCGTGGTGCTGAAGGACATTGTGGTGGCCAACTGGGTGGTGGCCCGCCTGGTGCTGGGGCCGCTGGCGCGCATGCGACCCATGTGGTTGCGGGTGCCGCTGGCCAGCGACCACCCTCAGGTGAATGCCCTGTTTGCCACCATCATCACCACCACGCCTGGCACGGTGTCATGTGTTGTGGACGAGGTTGAACACTGCATCTGGGTTCATGCCATCGACGGTGACGATGAGGCCGCGATGGTGGCCGACATGAAGGCCCGGTACGAGGCAGCTCTGATGGATGTGTTCAGCGTCCAGCCCGAAAGGACAGGTCATGGGAGTGCTTGAGTGGGCTTTGCATGTCGGCATTGGTGCGGTGGCGCTGGGCATGGCACTGTGTGCGGTGCGGCTCTTCCGTGGCCCGTCGGTGGCAGATCGGGTGTTGGCCCTGGACACCCTGTACCTCAACGCGGTGGCCCTGATCGTGCTGCTCGGCATGCTGTGGGGCAATGCCTTGTGGTTCGAGGCCGCGCTGTTGGTGGCCATGCTGGGTTTTGTGTCCACCGTTGCGCTGGGCAGGTACATCAGCCGCGGTGACGTGGTGGAGTGAAGGAGCGAGCATGACCTTTTCAATGAATCTGCTTCTGGAGTGGCTTGCCGCTGCGCTGGTGGTAGGGGCTTCGTTCTTTTTGCTGGTGGGTGCCATCGGCCTGGTGCGCTTGCCCGATTTCTACATGCGCCTGCACGCACCCACCAAGGCATCCACCCTCGGGGTGGGCGGGGTGCTGCTGGCATCCATGCTGGTGGCCTTTGTCCAGGGTCGCCCCGGCGTGGCCGAGTTGCTGATCACGCTGTTTGTGTTTGTCACCGCGCCAGTGTCGGCCAATGTGCTGGCGCAAGCCGCGTTGCACCTCGGGTTGCACTCGCGGGCTCCCACCCCAGCAGGCGTCGTGCCCGAACGCCGCTGATGCCCAGCGGCGTCTGTGTCAGCCCTCTGTCTGGGTGTTGCCCAGCCTCAAGCCCACGGTGCTGATCTGGCCCTCGTCATTGATGCTGCGCACGCTCAACCGTGCCTGTCCCAGTGTCAGTGTGTCGCCCACCACGGGCGGGCGGTGCAGTTGGGCGGCCATCCAGTCACCCAGGCGTTCTCCGTCGTGGTCGGGTGTGGGCAGGCCGTAAAACTCGCACAGGGGTTCCAACGGGCGTTTGGCGTCCAGTTCAAAGTCGCCAAAAATGTGGCGCATGCCTTCTTCGTCCTGCGCTGCTGGCAGCGCTACCTGCAGCCGCCGTGCTGCCCACGCAATGCTGGCCCCCTGCAGCAGCAGTGACGACAGCACCACCACAAACGCCACATTGAAAAACACCTGCGCACCGGGCAATCCGGCCATCAGCGGGAACACGGCCAGCACGATGGGCACCGCCCCGCGCAGCCCCACCCATGAAATGAAAGCCATCTCGTGCCGCGCAAAGTGCAGCGGCGCCAGGCACAGCCACACCGACAGCGGGCGGGCCACCAGCATCAGCACGGCAGACACCCCCAGCGCGGGCCACAGCGTGCGCAGCACCTCACTCGGCGTGGCCAGCAAACCCAGCAGCAGGAACATGCTGGCCTGCGCCAGCCAGGCATAGCCGTCCATGATGGACATGGCAGGCAACACCGCCTTGCGCGCCCGGTTGCCCACCAGCACACCCGCCACATACACCGCCAGAAAACCCGAGCCGCCCAGCCAGCCGCAGGCCGCAAACAGCAGCAGCCCGGCTGCCAGCAGCACCAGGCCCACCACCCCGGCGGCAGGGTGGGCAGTGGCACGCAGCCAGTTCAGCAAGGCCGCTAGGCCAAAGCCCGCCGCCACCCCCAGCAGCAGCCCAAGCCCGAGTTGCATCAGCAGCGCTTCGGCCCAATGGCCTGCCAGTTGCCAACCGCTGGGTGGTGCGGCGGCGCTTGCCGATGCCCCCAGCACCACGCCCACCAGTGCCAGCGTTAGGAACACGGCCATGGGGTCGTTCATGCCCGACTCGATTTCCAGTGTGGCCTCCACCCGCTCGTTCAGGCGCACGCCAGAGGTTTTCATGAGCGAGAACACCGCTGCCGCGTCGGTGGAGCCGACGATCGCACCCATCAGCAGCGCCATGGCCCAGGGCAAGTCGAGCAGCCAGCGCGCCGCCACGCCCGTGACCAGCGTGCAGGCCAAAACACCCACAGTTGCAAGCCAAAGCGAAGGTTTGAGTCCGGTACGGAACGTGGCAAACCGGGTGCGCAGGCCACCGTCCATCAGGATGACCGCCAGCGCGATGTTGCCCACCACAAAACTCAGGCGGTGGTCGTTGAACACGTAGCCGCCGGGCCCGTCTTCACCGGCGAGCATGCCGCCCACGAGAAATACCAGCAGGAACGAGAACCCCAGCCGAGCCGAAAACACAGCCGCTACCGCACTGGCCAGCAACAGCCCGGCCGCTGCCATGAGCGGCAGGTTCAGAAAGTCGGTGTTGAGCGCAGCGGTAACATCGGTCATGCCGTCAGGTTAGCGGCATGGGCATGACCCTGTGGCTTGTTGGTCATGTCATCAATAAAACGCCTGCAAGCCGGTCTGTGCGCGGCCCAGAATCAGCGCGTGCACGTCGTGCGTGCCTTCGTAGGTGTTGACGGTTTCCAGGTTGATCATGTGGCGAATGACGTGGTATTCGTCATGAATGCCATTGCCGCCGTGCATGTCGCGCGCCATGCGGGCCACGTCCAGCGCCTTGCCGCAGCTGTTGCGCTTGATGAGGCTGATCATTTCGGGCACCGACTTGCCCTCGTCCATCAGGCGGCCCACGCGCAGGCAGCCTTGCAGTCCCAGCGTGATTTCGGTTTGCATGTCGGCAAGTTTCTTCTGGATAAGCTGGTTTTGTGCCAGCGGGCGGCCAAACTGCTGGCGGTCCATGGTGTACTGGCGGGCACGGTGCCAGCAGTCTTCAGCTGCACCCAAGGCGCCCCAGGCAATGCCGAAGCGGGCCTTGTTCAGGCAGCCAAACGGGCCTTTGAGGCCGCTCACGTTGGGCAGCAGCTGGCTTTCGGGCACAAACACATCGTCCATCACGATTTCGCCGGTGATGCTGGCGCGCAGGCTCATTTTTCCTTCAATCTTGGGTGCGCTCAGGCCCTTCATGCCTTTTTCGAGGATGAAGCCACGAATGGCTTCCTGGCCGCCGGTCTTGCCATCGGGGTCGGTCAGCTTGGCCCACACCAGAAACACGTCGGCAATCGGGCTGTTGGTGATCCACATCTTCTGGCCCTTCAGCATGTAGCCACCGTCCACCGGGCGAGCGCGGCTGAGCATGCTGGCCGGGTCTGAGCCGTGGTTGGGTTCGGTCAGGCCAAAGCAGCCCACCCACTCGCCGGTGGCCAGTTTGGGCAGGTACTTGGCGCGTTGCGCCTCGCTGCCGTATTCGTTGATGGGGTGCATCACCAGGCTGCTTTGCACACTCATGGCGCTGCGGTAGCCGCTGTCCACGCGCTCCACCTCACGGGCCACCAGGCCGTAGCTCACGTAGTTCAGCCCCGAGCAGCCATAGCCCTCGATGGTGCAGCCCAGCAGGCCCATGGCACCCATCTCGCTCATGATCTCGCGGTCAAAGTGCTCGTTGCGGGCCGCCATCAGCACGCGGGTTTGCAACTTGTCCTGGCAGTATTGGCGGGCGGCCTCTTGAATGGCGCGTTCATCGTCGCTCAGTTGTTCGTTCAGCAAAAAGGCGTCGTTCCACTGGAAGCTGGGTTTCATGGCGTGTTGTCCTGCACGGGTTGGCAAATGGGATGGCGAGCGTGATTGTTGGAGTTTCAACGATGTTTGTCTAATATTGAATACCTATTCAGTCATAGCCAAATCAAATTCATGGAGCTGCGTCACCTTCGTTATTTTCTGGCCCTGGCCGAAGAGCTGCACTTTGGCCGTGCCGCCCAGCGCCTGAGCATGTCTCAACCGCCGCTGAGTGTGGCCATCCAGCAGTTGGAGGCCTCTGTGGGCGCACGGCTGTTTTTGCGCAACAGCAAATCGGTGCAGCTCACGGCTGCGGGCCAGGCGCTGGTGCCCGAGGCCCGCGCACTGCTGGCCCAGGCGCACGAGGCCCTGCAGCACGTGCGCGATGTCGATCTGGGCCAGGCCGGCAGCCTGCGTATTGGGTTTGTGGGCGCCATGCTCTACCGGGGCCTGCCACAGATGCTGCAGGCATTCCAGGCCAGCCACCCCCGCCTGCGGCTGGAGCTGCGCGAACTCAGCTCGGCCGAACAGCTGGCCGAACTGGCCCGCGACCGGCTGGACGTGGGCTTTGCCCACACCGCCCTGGTGCCGCCGGGGCTGCAGCACATTCTGGTGGCCAGCCAGCCGCTGGTGGCCTGCGTGCCCGGCACCCACCCGCTGGCCCAGCGGCCTGACCCGGCTCGACCCATTGAATTGGCACAACTGGCTGGCGAGCCGCTGGCCCTGGTATCACGAGACGTGTCGCCCGACTATCACGACCGCATCCTTGCGCTGTGCGCCCAGGCGGGTTGGGCGCCGCAGGTGCGGCACGAGCTGCGGCACTGGCTCAGCGTGGTCAGCCTGGTGTCGCAGGGCATGGGTGTGGCGCTGGTGCCCGAGGCGCTGCAACGCTCGGGCCTGGCCGGGGCGGTGTTTGTGCCCCTGACCCAGGACACCCCGCCGTACGAAACCCGCTGCCTTTGGCGTGCGCAGCGCGAGGGCGGCACACACACCGCACTGGCGGCGTTTCTGGAGGCCGTGCGGGGGCACGTGGCGTTGCTCAGACCGCAGCTTGCGTCAACTGCCTGAAGGCCACCAGATAGCCATTGCAGTCGGTGACCGCAAACTCTTTCCCGCCGTAAGGCATTGCCTGCAAAGGCCAGGCCACGCAGCCATTGTTTTGCAGGGTCGCGAAGTACTCTTCCACATCCTTGACATGGATGTAGATGGTTCCCGACAGGCCTGGGGGCTTTTGCCACAAATCTTGGCTGGTGAAGATGAGCTGTGCGCCGTGTTGCGCCACGGTGACGGTGCCATCGGCAGTGGCCGTGGTGTGGAATCCCAGCACCGATTCGTAAAAGATCCGCGTTTGTTCGGTGTCGTGGCACCGCAGCAGGATGGTCAGGCTCATGCTTTGTTTCGGCTTCGGCGTAGGGGCGGGAGTGTGAGGGGGACTGGCTGAGCGCCTGCTTTAGTGGTCCGCATTGTTAATCATGGATAAAAGCATGGCGGGGCGGCACAGGTGCGCGGCAAGTAACTGCTTTGCATCTATGGGGGTGGGCGTGAAACATGCACGGCTGGCGACCCGCTGCCGACATTGGAGCGAGGCAGTTCATTCGTCAGCAATGTGGTCATTTGCTGGCCATAGCGGCGGGAACATGGCTTAACGCCATGTACCTTTCGCTACCCGCTTCATCGTCCAGCGCTCCCCACGCCGAAAGCGCATCAGAATTTCATGCTGTTCTATCGCTGCCAAGTCAGGCATGCGGGTGAATACTTCTGAGTGCCCCACAAACTTCAACTCGCGCGGTACTGGGAACTGAGAGTCACGAATCTGCTGATGCGCCAGTTGCTCGAACACAATCGCCTCGCCGGTACTCGATAGATCCAGTTTGCATGTATCCAAGGTGATGCCGCCGACTCGCTTGATTGACGACAGAGTTGATCCGATTCGAAAGCCTGAGCCAGTTCCAACCTTGAAAAGCTGCTGAACTATCCCAGGCAACTGGAACGCAATCACATAGACGAAAGAAGGCTTGACATCGTCAAACTCGCCACGCACCGCACGCACCAAATTACGTGGGGCACCTTGGGCACGGCGACTGCATCGCGGGCATCCTATGCCTGCAAGGTGTGAACTTGGGGACTGGTCGAAGGGGCCGTCTATTGCGCAAGTGATGCTAACGGTGTCGAAGGCACCTTTGTAGTCAACTTTGGAGTAGTCATAGAGATCGCCATGAACCTCTCTTGCGTCAGCAATAAACTCGGCAGTCGATTTTCCGAATTGAGCAGCCAGCCGTCTAGTCGCGCATTTGCCACACCCACTACCGCGAAGATGGCTAGCAGGCGTCTGCTTAAAGGAGCCATGTTCGGGGCACACAATTGGCACCGGTTTGTTTGCACCGACAAATTCTGATGCTACCCGCGAATAGTCATAGCGCTGTTGATGAACGGTAGCTGCCTTTTGCAGGAACTCGTCAAGGCTCAGTTGGTGCCGCTCACCCCGCCCACCATACGAACACTGGCGGCAAGCTTCCTTTGGATTGGCTCTGAGATGAACGAAAGCAACTTGCTCAAACTCGCCATGCTTGGGGCAAATCACAACCAGCTTTTCACGCGCTCCTTGATAGACCGTTTTGGAATAATCGTAGGCATCTCCGTGAACCGCCTGAGCCTCTGAAATGAACGAATTAGTATTCTTCTTGTGATACTGACCCGCCCTGTCATGGGCGCATTTCAAGCACCCAAAGCCACTGAGATGGTTGCCGGGTGTCTGAACGAACTCCCCATGATTCGGGCAACGAATGACAACCTTCGTGGAGCTATTTACATAGTCCGCATTCGAATAATCATAAATTTCGCCATGCACGTCTCGCGCCTTGGCTACAAACTCATGCTTCGTCAGTTGTCGTGACATACAGTTTAGTTAGTCATTCAAGGTGGTGGCCCAGCATCGCAATGTCGGCCATCCGGCAGACTTCAGAATGGAGTAGCCACTCAATCATCAGGACTGAAGTGGGGATAAATGACCGCTCCTGGCCGATTCCAGCCACCCCGAACCTCTGCGCAACGGCTTGCGGACCCCAGCCGCACCCATTCAAGATACCTTGTATTTCACCGAACACCCATAAGGCGGCGTCAGTGGCACGCTGATGGGCTTGCCTTGCGCCAGCTCGGCCAGTGCGGCTTTCACGTGGTTGGTGGCTGTGGCGATGTCGGCTGTTCTGGCAGTGGCTTTGCTGTCAATGGCTCCGGCGTACACCAGCGTGCCAGCGCCGTTGACGATGAACATCTGCGGCGTGGTGCGCGCGCCGTAGGCTCGGCCGATGTGTCCGTCGGTGTCCATCAGCGTGGCGGTGGCGGCGGCTTTGTGTTCGCTCATCCATTGCGCCATGGCGGCAGGAGTTTTGTGGTCGGCTGACTCGTCGTGCGTGGAGTTGATGGCCAGCCACACCACCTTCTGGTCAATGGCCCCTTGTTGGGTGCCCTGCATGTTGCCGCTGTCGTAGTGTTTGCGCACAAACGGGCAGCCGGGGTTGACCCACTCCAGCACCACGGTTTTGCCTTTGAAATCGGCCAGGCGCACCGTTTTGCCCGATGTGTCCGTGGCAGTGAACGCAGGAGCAGGCTGGCCCACGGCAGCGTTGGCCTGCGCCAGTGTGTGGTGCCCCAGGCAGAGTGTGCCGACCAGCGTGGCGGTGTTCAGCAGGCGTTTGAGGGGGCTCAATGGAATGGGCATGTGGGCTCCAGGGTTGGCGTGGAAACACAAGCAGCCAGCGGGTGGGCTGTGCCACCATACTCTGCAACAAAGTTGGCACAAGGATGACCCTATGACCCCTATTTCCCCTCAAACCCTGGTGTTGGGCGGCGGCTGCTTCTGGTGCACCGAGGCGGTGTTTGTGCGCGTGAAGGGTGTGCTCGATGTGGAGTCGGGCTACTCCAACGGCAACGCCTCGCGCTACCCCAAGCCCAGTTACGAGCAGGTGTGCAGTGGTGACACGGGATACAACGAGGTGGTCAAGCTGGTTTACGACCCGGCAGTGGTCAGCACGGCTGAGTTGCTGCAGGTGTTTTTTGCCACCCACAACCCCACCACACTCAACCGCCAGGGCAACGACGTGGGCACGCAGTACCGCAGCGGCGTGTACTTCACCACGCCCGAGCAGCAGGCCGAGGCCCTGGCCACGGTGGTTGAAATGAACGCCAGCGGCGAGCTGGGCAGCCCAGTGGTGACAGAGGTGCAGCCCCTGCAGCACTACAGCGCCGCAGAGGCCTACCACCAGGACTACTTTGAGCAGCACCCCAACCAGGGCTACTGCGCGTTTGTGGTGGGCCCCAAGGTGGAGAAGTTCGTCAAAACCTTCAAGCGGTTGCTGAAGGATTGATCATATTAAATAGCAAACTATTAAATACCATAAAGCGTTAGAGGCCTAAATTATTTGAAGTTTTATCGGTTTTTTGCGACCGTGGGGCTATTGCATGGAGCTGAGGCCAAACACGTTGCCTTCTGTGTCTTCGCACAGGGTCACCCAGCCGAACTCGCCAATCGAGAACTTGGGCCTGACCACCTTGCCGCCTGCGGGCACCACACGCGATTGCTGCACGGCGCAGTCTTCCACACTCAGGTACACCAAGGTGCCGCCCAGTCCCGGGCGCGCGTGGGGTGTTTTCACCAACGCACCGCCTGCGCCGTAGATCGCCATGTCGGCGGCAAAGGCCATCATCTGGGTTTCGCCAGTCGGGTCGCCAATGGGCACCAGCTTGTGTTGCAGCACGCTTTCATAAAACGTGACGGCCCGGTTCATGTCGCTGACATAGATGTCAAACCACCCGATTGCATTTGATTTGGCCATGTGGCACTCCTTGTTGGTTGAGGAGTGCTCAGCTTAGGGAGCGGTCAGGCAAACGTATTGTGTAAATCAGACATCAAACTTGTCGGCGTATCTGGCCGGCGTGTAGCCGGTGATTTTGCGGAACGAGTGGATGTAGTGCGACTGGTCGGCATACAAGTCCAGGTAGTGCTGGCTGAATGACTTTTGCATGCGCAAGACCTTGAGCAGGTCATGCGGTGCGAACCCGGTGGTGTGTTTCAGCGTGCGCTGCAACTGTCGCGGCGACAGGCAGGCCACCGTGGCCATCTCCGCGACGGTGTTGATCGCATCCAGGTTGGCCAGGATTCTTTCGGTCACCACGTTGCTGACCACCAGTTTTGCGTCAATGAACCATTGCACCAGGCGCGTCATCACGTCCTGCTTGGCCGCGAAGTGGTGTGTGGCCAGTTCTTCGCTGGTGGCAACCAGCGGCAGTTCGCCCGCATAGGGCGTGCCGACGAAGCGGTCTGTGATCTCGTGGGGGTTGCCCTGCCACACACCGGGCAGCAACTGGATGCCGACGTAGTGGAACGACCGCCCCAGATTCAGCACCTCGTGCTTCGTGCGCAAGGCCGTCACCCTGGCAATGCGGGTGTCGGCCTGGTTGAACAAGATGTTCACGCAAGCATCGGGCATGGCGTGCAGGCAAAAGTCTGCTTCAAGCGTGGCTTGTGTTTTCAACTCCCAGTAGCAATGCACCACGCTGGACAGGTGCGCAGGGGGTTTGGCCTCGGCGTAGCGGACCAACTGCGCCGTTTTCTCGATGCCATCTTTAATAGGTTCGTACATGGCGGGCCAAACAACGGTGGGAACAAGGGATGGGCTTCACCGTTGACCCGAGCATTGCAAACGGCCCAAGTCGATCAGTGGCGCCTATTTTGCCGCCGCTGTTCCGGCAATGGCGCCGGTGAGGGCCGAGGTGTTGTACCGGATCATCTTCACGTAGCTGTCTGCCGGGCCACCGGCTTTGGACAGCGAGTCTGAAAACAGCTCGCCCGCAGGCCTGACGCCGGTTTCGCGGCCAATCTGTTCGATCAGGCGTGGGTTGGAGATGGTCTCCACAAACAGCGCCTTCACGTTTTCAGCCTTGATCTGGCGCACGAGCTTGGCCACGCCTTTGGCAGACGCTTCGCTCTCGGTGCTCACGCCCTGGGGGGACAGGAATGTCACGCCATAGGCTTTGGCGTAGTAGCCAAACGCGTCGTGGCTGGTGATGACTTTGCGCTGTGCCTGCGGGATGGCGCCCCATGCAGCGCGCACCTCGGCATCCAGGCTTTTGAGCTGTTCGGTGTAGGCGGCTGCATTTTTTTGATAGCTGTCGCAGCCCGCTGCATCTGAGGTACAAAGGCCTTTGGCAATGTTTTTCACATACACATAAGCGTTGGGCACGCTCTGCCAGGCGTGTGGGTCGGCTTTGCCGTGGTCGTGTTTGTGGCCTTTGTGTGCGCCGGGCTTGGCATCGTGGTCGTCGTCTTCGGCTTGCAACACATCGGCGCCCTGTGTGGCCACCACGTGCGTGCCTTTGTAGTTAGCCGATTTCAGCAGGCGGGCCATCCAGCCTTCAAAGCCCAGCCCGTTGGAAAACAGCACCTGTGCCTTGGCCACGGTTTTGGCCTGGGTGGGGGTGGGCTGGTACACGTGTGCGTCGGCGCCGGGGCCCACCAGCACAGTCACCTCCACGCGGTCGCCGCCCACCTGGCGAACCATGTCGCCCAGTATGCTGAAGCTGGCCACGGCCTGCACGGCAGGGGCTGCGTGGGAGGGCAGGGCGCTCAGCGCCACTGAACAGCCTATGGTGGCCAGGGCAAACAATTTGGAAATGCGGGGGGTGCGTAACGGCATGACAACTCCTGTGGAAGCAATAAAACAATCAGGCCCGGCGGTGTGTGGCCGGTTGCAGGCGGCTGAACACCAGGCCAAACGGCCCCAGCGCCAGAGACAGCAACATCAGCGTGCCCAGGCACATCACGATCACGGGGCCGGTGGGCAAATCGGCGTGATAGCTCAGCAGCAGGCCCGCCACCGCGCCCACCAGCCCAATGGCGGTGGCCGTGAGCAGCAGGCGGGTGATGTCGCGTGCCCAGAAGCGGGCCGCTGCGGCGGGCAGCACCATCAGGCCGACGGCCATCAGCGTGCCCAGCGCATGGAACCCGGCCACCAGGTTGAGCACCATCAGCACCAGAAAGCCGTAGTGCGCCACCGGGCTCCAGCGGCTGACCGAGCGCAAAAAGCCGGGGTCCAGGCACTCCAGCACCAGCGGGCGGTACAACACGGCCAGGCCCACCAGCGTCAAGGTGGCCGTGCCACCCAGCAGCAGCACGGCATCGTTGTTCAGTGCCAGCACGGTGCCAAATAGCACGTGCAGCAGATCGACGCTGCTGCCCTTCAATGACACCAGCAGCACGCCGATGGACAGCGACAGCAAATAGAACGAGGCCAGGCTGGTGTCTTCACGCAGGATGGAGTGCCGCGCCACCAGGCCAGACGCCACTGCCACCAGCAGCCCCGCCACGATGCCGCCCACCGTCATGGCCCCCAACGACAACCCGGCCACCAGATAGCCCAGCGCGGCGCCGGGCAGGATGCCGTGTGCCATGGCGTCGCCTGTCAGGCTCATGCGCCGCAGCATCAAAAACACACCCATGGGCGCGGCGCTGACCGACAGCGCCAGGCACCCGGCCAGAGCGCGCTGCATGAAGCCGAACTCGGCCACCGGTTGCACCAGGGCGGCCCACAACAGGTCGAACAGAGCGGTCATGGATGCACCCCTGCCGCATGGCTGGCGTGGTCAGCTTGGTGCACCCCGGGTGCGTGCATGTGTGTGTGGGCTGACGCGGGTTCGGGGGAGGCGTCGCACTCGGGCGCGTCGTCGTCAAATGCTTCGTTCAGGCGGCGGGCGCGTTGCAGGTTGGCCTCGGTCAGCACCTGCTGCGTGGGGCCTGCGGCCACCAGCTCGCGGGCCAGCAGCAGCGCGTGCGGAAAGTGCTGGCTCACCTGGTCCATGTCGTGCAGCACTGCCAACACGGTGCGGCCTTGTGCGTGCCAGGTGTGTAACAGGGCCAGCAGGTCTCGGCTGGTGCGGGTGTCCACCCCGGCAAAGGGCTCGTCCAGCAGAATGATGGGCGCGTCCTGCAGCATCAGCCGGGCAAACAGCGCGCGCTGAAACTGCCCGCCAGACAGCGTAGCAATGGTGCGTTGGCCAAACCCGCTCAGGCCCACCTGGGCCAGGGCATCGGTGCAGCGCTGGCGCTGGGCGCGACTGTAGCCACCCAACGCACCCACCTCGTGCCACAGGCCCATGGCCACCATGTCGGCCACGGTGATGGGAAAGCTGTGGTCCATGTCGTCGCGCTGCGGCAGGTAGGCCACGCGCTGGCCCGCCAGCCCGTCAATGTGCCCCTGCATGGGCCGCACCAGCCCCGCCAAGCCCTTGATGAGGGTGGACTTGCCTGCTCCGTTGGGCCCCACCACGGCCACCAGCGAACCGGCGGGCAGGGTGGCCGACACATGGTGCACGGCAGGGTGGCGCTCGTACCCCAGCGTGAGGTTGTGCAGCTCGATGGCGGGGGTGCTGTTCATGCCAAGGCCTGCACGATCAGTCGACAGCCGACAGCGATGCCATCAGCACCACCCACAGCGTCGCCAACACGGCCACGGCCAACCCCAGCCGACGGGCGGCCGAGCGTTGCAGAAAACTCTGCGCCGGTTGCGCGGGCATGGGCGAGGCGGACGGTGCGGGGTGGTGGGCCGGCATGTTGGCAGGGTGCATTGCGGTTGCAGGGGTTGGCGGTAAGATGACAGCTGCAAAATAATGCAACTGAATTGCGTTGCGTCGCATCATAACGCAACCTGGTTGCGTTTAATGTGTGCCAGCGCACCCACATTCAACCGACATGCCCCACCACACCGTTGCTGACCCTGTTCGTTCCGTGCCCGCCACCGAGGCCGAGCTGGACCACTGGCTGGCCCAGGCGGGACTCAGGCGCACCAGGGCCACGCGGGCCGTGTTGCAGTTGTTCCTGTCCGACGGCTCATGGTCGGCCACCCATGCAGACGTCGAAGCCGCGCTGCTGGCGCAAGGTCTGGAGGTCAACCGAGTCACCCTGTACCGCCTGCTTGACCGCCTGGCCAGCACGGGCTTGCTGGCACGGCACGCCGACGATGCAGCCCGCACCTGGCGCTACGCCCTGGCGCCCGACGCCACCGGTGCCGATGGCGGGGTGGTGCCCCGGTTCGAATGCGATGCCTGCCACCGGCAGTTCCGCCTGACGGAGGCCAGTCCTCCCACGCAGGCGGTGGCCGACCAGCTCATCAAAACCCTGGCCACACTGGGCCACCAGGGCCAGCGTGTGGATTTGTCCATCCATGGCACCTGCAACGTGTGTGTCGACCCGCCCGCCGGTGCGCAGGGGGCCGAGGGGCCAGCGGCTTGATCCGGACACAAGGTCTGTTGGCCGCGCACCCCGGCGGGCCGCAGATTGCCTTCCCCGATGTCGACGTGCCCCAAGGCGGCGTGTTGCTGCTGCGAGGCCCGTCGGGCAGCGGCAAGTCCACCTGGCTGGCGCTGGTGGCGGGGCTGATGGCACCGCTGCAAGGCACTGTGGTGGTGGCCGACACCTGTTTGCACGCCGGCCACCCGGCCCAACCGGGGCCCACCGGCGCCGCGCTGGACGCATGGCGCGCCCGCAACTTGGGCCTGTTGCCGCAAAAGCTGCACCTCAGTGCCGCGCTCACCGTGGCCGAGAACCTGGCGCTGGCCCATTGGGCCGCAGGCGTGAAGGCCGATCCGCAACGCGTGGCCGAAGTGCTGGCCGCGCTGGGTGTGGCGGGTTCGGCGCAACGCCGCCCGCACCAGTTGTCGGGCGGGCAGGCGCAGCGTGTGGCCTTGGCCCGCGCCGTGTTGCTGAAGCCTCAGGTGCTGCTGGCCGATGAGCCCACCGCCGCGCTGGACGACGAAGCTGCGCATGCCGCTCTGGCCGTGCTGCTGCAGGCGGCGGCACAAGCCCACGCCACGCTGGTGCTGGCCACGCACGATGCACGGGTGGTGGCTGCTGTGGGGCGGGCTCAGGCCGAGGGCAGCATTGTTTCGAATGAAATATGCCTTCAGCGCTTGATGGATGTGAAAAGTTCACTATGAACATTGCCACACTGTCATGGCGCTATGCCTGGTCCAAGCCGCTGTCTGCCGCACTGAACGTGCTGCTGCTGGCGCTGGGCTTGGGCGCACTGGCGTTCATCCTGCTGGCCGAGCAACGGGTCACGCAGGCTCTGGAGCGAGACGTGGCGGGCATCGACGTGGTGGTGGGTGCCAAAGGCAGCCCGCTGCAACTCATTCTGGCGGGCGTCTACCACCTGGACGTGCCCCCGGGCAACATTGCCCTGGCCGACGCACAGGCGCTGCAAAAACACCCCCAGGTGGCACAGCTCATTCCCATGAGTCTGGGCGACAACGTGGGCGGCCACCGCATCGTGGGCACCACGCCCGACTACGTTGCGCTCTACGGCGGGCAACTGGCACAGGGAGCGCTGTGGGCCCAGCCCATGCAGGCCGTGCTGGGCGCGCAGGTGGCGGCCAACCTGGGGCTGCAGGTGGGTGACACGTTCGCCGGGCTGCACGGCCTGGGCGCGGGCGGGCACAGCCACGGCAACACGCCGTACACAGTGGTGGGCGTGTTACGTGCCAACGGCAGCGTGCTCGACCGGCTGGTGCTGACGGCCACCGAATCGGTATGGGCCGTGCACGAGACCGACATGGCTGTGGACGACGACGACCGCGCCGCACTGGAGGCGGAGCGCGAAATCACGCTCGCCCTCATCCGCTACAACACGCCGCTGGCGGCGGTGACCTTTCCCCGCTTGGTCAACACCACCACTGAGATGCAGGCCGCTGCCCCTGCCTACGAACTGTCGCGGCTGCTGCGGCTGCTGGGCTCGGGCACCGACGTGCTGCGCGCCCTGGCTGCGACGCTGCTGGCCGTGGCCGGTTTGAGCGTGTTCATGGCCCTGTGGCAGGCCGTGCGCGAGCGCAGGGCTGACCTGGCCATGCTGCGGATGCTGGGCGCTGGCCCGTTCAAGTTGGCCATGCTGCTGCTGGCCGAGGCCCTGTGGCTGGCTACGCTGGCCTGCGTGCTTGGGTTGTTGCTGGCGCAGGGGCTGATGGCCGCGCTGCCACTGCTCATGCCCACGGAGGCTGCCGGGCTGGTGGCAACCAGTGGCTGGCCGCCCCAGTTGTGGGCCGTGCCCGCCCTGGCGCTGGGTGTGGCCGTGCTGGCTGCAGCTTTGCCTGCGTGGGGTGCGTACAGGGTGAACGTGGCCCGTTTACTGAACTCTGGAACCTGAATGAGATCCGTTTGTTTGTTGAACCTGCGGCTGACACAGCCATGAAAGGAAACCCGATGAAACACCTGTTGCTGGCCTCTTTGTTGTCGGTGTGGGCTGCATCAGCGTGGGCCCAGGCCCACAGTGACAAAGAAGTGGCTGAAGACATCGCCCGCCACCGCGCCATGGCTGCAGCACATGAAGGCGCGGCCAAATGCCTGGAAGCCAAAAAGGGCGAAAAGGTCTGCATGGCCGAGCTTCAATCCGCCTGCAAGGGCTTGGGCATAGGCAAGTACTGCGGCATGCGGCATGCGCACTGAGGCCGTGACCCGCAGCGCAAGGCGCAGGTTGCTGGCTGGCCTCGGGCTGGCGTTTGCCACACTGGGTGTTGCGCAAGCCCAGTTGTCATCTCCTTTGGGGGCTGCGCCAGCCCAAGCCACAGGGCAGGGGGCTGGCACCCACAGCCCCAACAGCCCGTTTCCGGAGTTGCCCAAGCGCAGCGACGTGGTGCCGTGGTCGGTGTTGACGGCCGTCAAGTCCAAGGTGGTGGCCAAACGCGTGCTGCCGGTGTTCAGTCCCGAGGTCATGGCCATGCAGGGCACCAAGCGGAGAGTGCAGGGCTTCATGATGCCGCTGGCCCCCGGCACGATGCAGTCGCACTTTCTGGTGTCGTCGGTGCCGTTGACCTGCTCCTTCTGCACACCCGGCGGGCCTGAAAGCATGCTGGAGGTGCGAACGCCGCAACCCGTGAAGTACAGCCTCGAAGGCGTGGTGGTGGAGGGCACACTGCAGGTGCTGGCAGATGACCCGATGGGCCTGTTCTACCGCATGACCGATGCGGTGCTGGTGAAATGAGCCTGGCCGCCGCCCAGCCGGTGTTTGTGTCCCTCACTCCGGTGTTTCTGCTCATCGGTGTGGGTTTCATGGCTGGTCGTGTGGGTTGGATACGGGCCGAGGCCGTCAAAGACCTCTCCAACCTGGTGTTCTTGCTGCTCATTCCTGCGCTGCTGTTCCGCACCATGAGCAGCGTCCACGTGGAGCAACTCGATCTGCGGCCCATTGCCGCCTATTTCGTGGCGGCTCTGGCGCTGTTGGCGGCCCTCGTGGGCTGGCTGGGCCTGCACCCTCGCGGCGTGGTCACGGCTCTGGCCGGGGTGTTTTCCAACATGGTGATGATCGGTATCACGCTGGTGGAACTGGCCTATGGCAAACAGGGCCTGGTCACCCTGTTGACTCTGGTATCGGTGCACGCGCTCGTGTTGTTGACCGTGGCCACCGTGATGCTTGAAATGGCGGTTGCACGCCAGGCTGCAGGTGGCGGACAGGATGCAGTGCCAGCCGTTGGTTGGGCGCGCTGGCGCGCCTTGGTGGTCAGCAGTGCGCGGGTGGCGCGCGGTGCACTGATCCACCCCATTCCCCTGCCCATTCTGTGCGGATTGCTGTTTGCCCAGACCGGCTGGGTGCTGCCCTCGGTGGTGGACAAGCCGTTGCAGTTGCTGGGCAGCGCGTTTGGCCCCATCGCCCTGGTGCTGGTGGGGGTGACGATGGCACGCACCCCGGTGGGCGCGCACTGGCGCAGTGCATTGGGCGTGAGCCTCAGCAAAAACCTGGTGCTGCCCTTGCTGGTGGGGGCCAGCGCCTGGGCGTTTGGCATCGACGGGCTGCCCCTGACCGTGATGGTGGTGGCTGCAGCCTTGCCCATTGGGGCCAATGTGTTTTTGTTTTCCCAGCGCTACAACGTTGCGCACGACCTGGTCACGGCCAGTATTGGTGTATCCACGGGGCTGGCGCTGGTCACGCTCAGTGGCTTCATGCTGTGGTTGGCCTGAGCAGCTCCCACAGCCGTCACATCAACCGCCGGGCTGGCTGATTTTTTTGGCTTCTTCGATCTGGTACTCAAAGTAGCGCTGGAAGCTGAACGCCAGGCTGGCCATGAACGCCGTGGTGCCCGTGAGCATGGCAATGACCAGCACGGCAATGGTCAGCGCATGGCCGGCGCCTGCAGGTGCATCAGCTGGCAGGTGTGGGTTGTGGGCAGCGTTCCATTTGTCTTGTGGGGTGACGGCGTACACCACCGCCGTCAGGCAACTGGCGGCCAGCGCCACGCCCAGCATGGGCACCAGAACCCATGCCAGTTGGTCGTCCTGCCCCAGCGCACGCACACGCTCCACGCCCCACCAGCCCAACGCGGTGGGGATGGGAAACAACCAGCCGACCCAGTCGCCCCAGCCCTTCAGGTAGAAGCGGTGCAGACCCATGGTGCCAAGCACCAGGGCCAGAAACGCCGCCAGCGTTTTGCTTTTGCCCTTGCTCATTGCGTGCCTTCGTGCGGTGTGGTGCTGCCCGCACCCAGGGTTTTTTGCATCAAGACAATGTCCAGCCAACGGCCAAACTTCCAGCCGCAGGCTTCCACCACACCCACGTGCTCGAAACCGGCGCTGCGGTGCACACCGATGGAGCCCAGGTTGGCCGAGTCGCCAATCACGGCCATCACCTTGCGCACGCCACGGCGTTCCAACTGAACCAGCAACTCGGCCATCAACAGTTTGCCCAAGCCCTTGCCCGCCGCATCTGACCCGAGGTAGATGGAGTCTTCAACCGAGAAGCGGTAGGCCGGACGCGGTTTGAACCAGTTGCCGTAGGCAAAGCCCTGAACCACACCGTGCTGCTCCAGTACCAGCCAGGGCAGGTTCTTGCCCAGTACGTCGGCACGGCGGGTGCGCATGTCTTCTTCGCTGGGGGGCGAGGTCTCAAACGTGCCCGTTCCATTGAGCACGTGGTGGGCGTAAATACGGGTGATGGCGGGAAGGTCGGCGTCGGTACTGGGACGGATGTGGAAGGCTTGCATGGGGGAAGGGGTTGGTGCCAGGCAGGTGCTGGCTATAATCACGGGCTTTGCTGCGTTTCGCTGACCGGGTGGTCAGTCGGTGTCTCAAACGCTGGCGGAATACACACTGGGGCCCATTGTATGGCTGCCCCTCACGTTAAGGATTCACCATGGTCGTTATCCGACTTTCCCGCGGCGGCGCCAAAGCCCGTCCGTTCTACAACATCGTTGTGGCCGACAAACGCGACCGCCGCGACGGTCGTTTCATCGAGCGCATCGGCTTTTACAACCCCATCGCCAAGGGCGGGGAAGAAATGCTGCGCGTGGCTGCTGACCGCCTGACCTACTGGGTTGGCGTGGGTGCCCAGGCATCCCCCACCGTGGAGCGTTTGCTCAAGTCCAAACCCACCACCCCCGTGGCTGCTGCCTGATTTGGGCCGCACAGGGCCAGTGTCTCAGCGGCACAGGCCCACAGCCAGAGCGATGTCTCCAGCGGCTTGCCGCACCGGGGCCATCGCTTTTTTCATTTTTGTTGCCGAGTGTTTGCCATGACCGCTGCCCAGACTTCAGGTTTTGCCCCGTCCGAGTTGCCCGCCGATGCCGTGGAGGTGGGGCGCATCCTGGATGCCTGGGGCATCAAGGGTTGGATGAAGGTACACCCCCACAGCAGCAACCCCGAGGCGCTGTTGGCTGCCACGCAGTGGTTTTTGCAAACCCCCACGCCACCGTTTGACCGCGCGTTCAAGGCCTTCAGCGGCACTGTCTGTCTGGATGTGACCGAAATCAAGCCCCACGCCGACACCCTGGTGGCACTGTGTTCAGGCGTTGCCGACCGCAACCAGGCCGAGGCGCTGAAGGGTGCACGCATTTTTGTGTCGCGCAGCGCGTTCCCTGCCAGCGATGACCCCGACGAGTTTTACTGGGTGGACCTGCTGGGTTTGTCTGTGGTCAACCGTGAAGGCGTGGCCCTGGGCATCGTTCGCGACCTGATGGCCACCGGCCCTCATTCAGTGCTGGTGCTGGAGTACCAGGCCGACGACAAAACCGCCGAGCGCATGATTCCGTTTGTGTCGGCCTACGTGGACAAGGTGGACAAGGCGGCCGGGATGATCACGGTCGATTGGCAGCCAGATTATTGATAGAAAAAGCCTCCAGCGCTTGCCTGTATTGATTTTTATGCTGCGATAAATTAAGACCGTGCGCTTCGACGTCATCACCCTGTTTCCCGAGTTGCTGCAGCCGCTGCTGGTGCACGGCATCAACCGCCGTGCGTTTGACAGCGGGCAGGTGCAGGTGGTCTTGTGGCAACTGCGGGACTTTGCCGATGGCAACTACCGACGCGTGGACGACCGGCCTTTTGGCGGTGGTCCCGGCATGGTGATGATGGCTGAGCCCTTGGCGCGTTGCCTGGCGGCTGTGCAAACCGCGCGTGCCGAGCCCGAGGGCCAGACCGCGCCGGTGGTGCTGTTTTCCCCCACGGGCCGCACGCTCGACCATGCGGCAGTGCAGGGTTGGTCAGACAGCACCGGCGCAGTGCTGGTGTGTGGTCGATATGAAGGCATTGACCAGCGCTTCATCGACACCCATGTGACGCACCAGGTCAGCCTGGGTGACTTTGTGCTGTCGGGAGGCGAGATTGCCGCCATGGCCCTGCTCGACGCTGTGGCGCGCCTGCAGCCGGGTGTGCTGAACGATGAAGGCAGCCACCAGCAAGACAGCTTCAATCCCGCCCTGGACGGCTTGCTGGACTGCGCCCACTACACACGGCCCGACGTGTGGGCGGGCCCGCAAGGCGAGCAGCGGGTGCCCGACGTGCTGCTGTCAGGCAACCACGAGCGCATTGCCCGCCACCGCCGCGAGCAAAGCCTGCAAGCCACTGCTGCCCTGCGGCCCGAGTTGCTGGTGCAAGCACGCGCCCAAGGCCTTCTGTCGCAGCGCGACGAAGTGTTTTTGCAGACCCTGCCACCCCACGCACCCTGAAAAGAGGGTTTGCGCGGGGGAAACACCCGCGCTGGCACAATGCCGCGCATGCTTCAGCACCCCTATATCGATCCCGTCGCCCTGCAACTGGGGCCCGTGGCCGTTCACTGGTACGGCCTGACTTACTTGGCCGCGTTTGGCCTTTTCCTGTTTCTGGGTTTTCGGCGGCTGTCACACCCGCCGTTTGCTGCTCTGTCTCAGGCGGGCGTGTGGCAGCGGCGCGATGTGGAGGACATCCTGTTTCTCGGCGTGGTGGGCGTGGTGCTGGGCGGGCGCATCGGGTACTGCCTGTTCTACAAGCCGGCCTATTACCTGAGCCACCCATTGGAGATATTTGCCGTGTGGCAGGGGGGCATGAGTTTTCACGGTGGCTTGTTGGGAGTGATCGTTGCCATGGTTTGGTTTGCCCGGTCGCGCCAACGTCCGTTTTTGCAGGTGATGGACTTTGTGGCTCCTTGCGTGCCGACCGGCCTGGCGGCCGGGCGGGTGGGCAACTTCATCAATGGCGAGCTGTGGGGCCGCGTGGCAGACCCCTCGTTGCCCTGGGCCATGGTGTTTCGCGGTGCGGGCGACTTGCCACGCCATCCGTCACAGGTGTACCAGTTCCTGATGGAGGGCCTGCTGCTGTTTGTGTTGCTGTGGCTGTACGCCCGCAAGGAACACAAGCCCGGCCAGGTGGCGTCGGCTTTTGTGTTCGGTTATGGCGTGTTCCGTTTTGTGGCCGAGTATTTCCGTGAGCCCGATGCCCACCTGGGTTTGTTGGCGCTGGGCATGAGCATGGGTCAGTGGCTGTGTGTGCCGATGATCGTGGGTGGTGCCGCCCTTTGGGTTTGGATGGGGCGCCAGCGCTGACGAGGGCGTTCTTCCCGCTGCGCGCGGGTGTTTCAGGTGTTCAGGTTCTGTGAGCCCGAGGGTATCCACGGGGGCAGATCTGCTTGTGATTACACATAATTATGGCTAATTACAAAAAATTACACGCTGCTGCCATGCGCCCCATTCCCACACCGCTGCACGATGACGTGGCCCACACGCTGCGCGAGCGCATTTTTTCAGGCGAACTGGTGCCTGGGGCGTTTCTGGACGAGGTGGCTTTGGCCGAGGGCCTGGGCATTTCCCGCACACCGCTGCGCGAGGCCTTGAAGGTTCTTGCGGCCGAGGGTCTGGTGCGCCACGAGCCCCGGCGCGGTTGCTTTGTGAACCAGGTGACCGAGCAAGACCTGGACGACATGTTCCCTGTCATTGCGCTGCTGGAAGGGCAGTGCGCCCACCAGGCCGCCTTGCGCGCCACCGATGCAGATCTTGCCGCGCTGGAGGTGCTGCACACGCGCTTGACGGATCATGCGCAGGCCCGCCGCATCAACGACTACTACGCAGCCAACTTCGCCATTCACGAGGCCATCATCACCCTGGCCGACAACCGCTGGCTGGCCCAGGTGATAGGTGACCTTCGCAAGATGGTCAAGCTGGCCCGTTTGCAGCAGCTGCACGCGCCCGGGCGGCTGGACCAGAGCCTGTCTGAGCATCTGGCGGTGTTTGCTGCCCTGAAGGCCCGCGACGCGCTGGGCGCTGAAGCGGCCATGCGCACCCACATCACCCGCCAGCGTGCTGCGTTGCGCGAACTGGCCCGCAACCAAACCACAAGGCTGAGCACATGAAGGCGTCCAACTGGTTGTCGCGCAGCGTGGCCATTCTGAAGCGGGACAATGAACCAAAAGGCCGACCACCTCTTGTTGGTATTGATTTGTCTGCTTCAACTTCAGAGGTTACCCCACAGGCTGAGCGACGCAGCATTCGCGACCGGCTGGCGGCCCAGTTGAAGCAGCCCAACGAGGCCTTGTCTCCCCGCATGCTCAGGCGAACCCTGAAGGAGCTGAAGGCGGTGATCGACCCGCAGGTGAGCGAGGTTGAAGGCGGCCGCAGGGCCCTGGCCCTGGCCGGCTGGTACGCCAAGGCGTCGGCTGCGCAGCGCTTCGATGCCTGGCTGCTGATGAGCGAACAGTTCATGTCCGACCCCGACGTGGTCAGGCGCGCGCAGGCCGAATACGCCGCTGCCGTGGGCACGTCCGATGAGCCCGTTGCGGAGGTGCTTTTCCGGCGCGCCACCGTGTCGCCCCGCCGGCGCTTGCTGCAGCGCTTCAGTGCGTTTCCCAATGGCATTCCGTTTCTGGTGGCCCTGCGCGCCGAGTTGCTGCCCCACCTGAAGGCCGACCGGCGCCTGCGTGCGCTCGACGTGGAAATGGAATACATGTTTTCCACGTGGTTCGATGTGGGCTTTTTGGATCTGCGCCCCATCAACTGGGACTCGCCCGCATCGCTGCTCGAAAAACTGATCCGCTACGAGGCGGTGCACGACATCCGAAGCTGGACCGATCTGAAGAACCGGCTGGACAGCGACCGCCGCTGTTACGCCTTTTTTCACCCGCGCCTGCCCGACGAGCCGCTGATTTTTGTCGAGGTGGCGTTGATGGACCACATGGCCGATAGCATCACCCCGCTGCTGGATGAGTCTGCCGACGTTGCAGACATCAACCGCGCCACCACCGCCATTTTTTATTCCATCAGCAACACGCAAACGGGTCTGCGGGGGGTGAGTTTTGGCGATTCGCTGATCAAACGGGTGGTGGAGTTGCTGAGAGCGGAGTTTCCACGCCTGAAAACCTTTGCCACGCTTTCGCCCATTCCGGGGCTGCGCGGTTGGTTGAGTCGCGAAGCCCCGTCCGACCTTATGGCTGCAGCCGAGGCGGTGACCAAGGCTCCGAATGGCCAGGTGCCAGAGGCCGTGAAGCAAGACTTGCTGGCGTGGGCCGCCCGCTACCTGACCCGCGAGATGGGCCAGAACGAACCCCTGGACCCTGTGGCCCGCTTCCATTTGGGCAATGGGGCGCGCGTGGAGCGCATCAACTGGGCTGCAGACCCGTCGGCCCGGGGGATTCGGCAATCGCTGGGCCTGATGGTCAACTACCTATACGATCTGGACAAGCTCGACGACAACAGGGCGCAACTGGTCAAGGGACGCATAGCCGCATCCCGGGCCGTGAAGAGCCTGATGAACTGAGTCGGGCACCGTTTTACTCACCACAACAACCGGAGACAAACATGAAACCCCAATTCCCTCAGTCTGCTTCCCGGCGCACCGTGTTGCGCTCTGCCCTGGCAGGTGCTGCCGGCTCGCTGGTGCCCTGGGCGCACGCCCAGTCCACCTGGCCAACCAAACCCGTGACCATGATCGTGCCGTTCCCGGCCGGTGGTGGAACAGACGCGTTTGCACGCCCCATGTCGGCCCAGTTTTCAAAGTTGACCGGCAAAACGCTGGTCATCGACAACAAGGGTGGTGCCGGTGGCACGCTGGGAGCAGGTGTGGCAGCCAAATCGACACCCGATGGCTACACCCTGTTCATGGGGGCCGTGCACCACACCATTGCACCGGCCATGTATGCCAAGCTCGACTACGACCTGGTGCGCGATCTCGTGCCCCTCATCCAAGTGGCCAGCGTGCCGCAGGTGCTGGTGGTCAACCCCAAGAACGTGCCGGGCGGTGACTTCAAGGCTTTCATGGAGCAGGTCCGCAAGAACCCCGGCAAACTGAACTACGGCTCGGCCGGCGGCGGCACGTCGCACCACCTGGCCGGTGAGCTCTTCAAGCTGCAAACCAAAACCTTCATCACCCACATTCCCTACCGTGGCGCCGGGCCGGCACTGCAGGACCTGATCGCCGGCAATGTGGACATGATGTTCGATGGTCTGGGTTCTTCTGCCGCCCACATCAAAGGCGGGCGCATCAAGGCGCTGATGGTGTCGGGTGCCAAGCGCAACGCTGCCTTCCCGGACGTGCCGTGTTCTGCCGAACTGGGCCTGCCCGACTACACCGTGAGCACCTGGTACGGCGTTTGGGCCCCCAAGGGCACACCAGCGGACGCGCAGGCCCGTGCCATCGAAGACATCCGCCGCTCATGTCAGACCGACGAGGCCAAAGCGGTGTGGGCCAGCCAGGGCGCTGAATTCCCCAACCTGACGGGTGCCCAGTTCGATGCTTTTGTGAAAGCCGAATTGGCCAAATGGGCCACCGTGGTCAAGGCCAGTGGAGCCAAACTGGACTGAAGCGCATGGCAGGCCACATCCGTTGTGCCGAGGAGGGTGCGGTGGCGTGGGTCACGCTGTCGCATCCGGGCAAATTCAACGCCATGTCTCGGGGCATGTGGCGCGAACTCAAGGCGCTGTTTCTGGATTTGCCCGGCCGCTCGCACCTGCGTTGCGTGGTGGTGCAGGGGGACGCGGGGCATTTCTGTGCCGGTGGTGACATCGCCGAATACCCCGACTTTCGTTTTGACGAAGCCAGCCTGCGTGACTTTCACGAGAACGACGTGTGGGGCGGGCTGTCTGCCATGCTGGACTGCGACATACCCGTGGTGGCGGCCATAGAGGGCAACTGCATGGGTGCAGGTGTTGAGTTGGCCAGTTGTTGCGACTTGCGGCTGGCAGGGCAGAGTGCTCGCTTTGGTGCGCCGATTGCACGCCTGGGCTTTCCGATGGCCCCGCGTGAAGCGCAGCTGGTGGCCACCGCTGTGGGCGACCTGTCGGCCCGGGAAATGCTGCTGGCGGCTGCCGTGCTGCCTGCTGGGCTCATGCTGCAGCGCGGCTTTCTGAGCAGCGTGGTGCCCGATGCCGCTGTGGCCGACGAGGCGCGTGCCCTGGCGGCACGCGTGTCCACCCTTGCCCCGTTGACCGCCCGCGTTCACAAGCAAACCTTGCGAGCGTTGGGGCCTCTGAACCCGCTTGGCCCCACCCCGGCCATGGCGACCCTGCTGGAGCGCGCCTACGCCTATGCCCCCGACGCGGAACACCGCGAAGGCATTGCGGCCTTTCTGGCCAAACGCCCGCCTGAATTTCAATCAAACCAAACATGACAAACGCCAACCTGTTTGCGGCACTCAGGGCCGCTTTTCCTGCCGATCTTGACCAGACCGCCGTTGAAACCGACAGCGGTTTGCGCTATTCGTGGCGCGACCTGGACCATGCCAGTGCCATGTTGGCCAATTTGCTCGATTCACTGGACCTGCCCCCGTCCAGCCGCGTGGCGGTTCAGGTAGAGAAGTCGGTCGAGGCCCTGATGCTGTACCTCGCCACCTTGCGCGCAGGCCATGTGTTTTTGCCGCTGAACACGGCATATCAGAGTGCCGAAATTGAATACTTTGTGGGCAATGCCGAGCCTGCTGTGGTGGTGTGCACCCCCGCCAACTTTGGTTGGGTGAGCAAAATTGCTTTCAAGGCGGGCACGCAGCATGTGTTCACGCTGGGTGACGACCGCACGGGCTCGCTGCTGGAGCGCGCCAAACACCACAGCGACCAGCACGCCACTGCCGCCAAAGCGCCGAACGACATGGCGGCCATTCTGTACACCAGCGGCACCACCGGGCGCAGCAAGGGGGCCATGCTGACGCACCAAAACCTGCTCAGCAACGCCCAGGTTCTTCAACGCTATTGGGGTTGGCGCAGCGAAGGGCAGGGTGGCGATGTGCTCATCCATGCGCTGCCCATCTTCCATGTGCACGGTCTGTTTGTGGCCATGCACGGCGCACTCATCAACGGCAGCAAGATGCTGTGGCTCAACAAGTTTGACCCCAAAACCGTCATCCGCTGGTTGCCGCAGGCCACGGTGTTCATGGGCGTGCCCACGCTCTACACCCGAATGCTGGCAGAACCGGCACTCACAGCCGATGCGTGCCGCCACATGCGCCTCTTCATCAGCGGTTCGGCTCCGCTGCTGATCGAAACCTTTCAGGAATGGCAGCAGCGCACGGGCCACACCATTCTGGAACGCTATGGCATGTCGGAAACCATCATGCTCACGTCCAACCCCTGCCTGCCCGATGACCGGCACCTCAACACCCAGGGCCAGCCTGAAACCGAGCGTCGGGGTGGCACAGTGGGCTTTGCTCTGCCCGGTGTGGGTTTGCGCGTGATGACCGACAAGGGCACCCCCGTGGAGGGCGATGACATTGGCAACATCCAGGTGAAGGGCCCGAATGTGTTCGCCGGTTACTGGCGCATGCCTGAAAAAACCGCCGAAGAATTCACGGCCGACGGCTGGTTCAAGACGGGCGACGTGGGCAAGGTCGATGCGCGGGGCTACGTGACGATTGTGGGCCGCAGCAAAGACCTGATCATCAGCGGCGGCTACAACGTGTACCCGGCAGAGATTGAGGGCTTCATCAACGACTTGCCCGGAGTGGCCGAAAGCGCGGTGGTGGGCGTGCCCCACCCCGACTTTGGCGAGGTGGGCGTGGCGGTGGTCACGGCCAAGCCGGGGGCATCGGTGGAGCCCGATGCCGTGCTGGCTGCGTTGAAAGCGGCACTTGCCAACTTCAAGATTCCCAAGCGGTGTTTCGTGGTGGCTGAATTGCCCCGCAACACCATGGGCAAGGTGCAAAAAAACCTGCTTCGTGAGCAGCACAAGGCCCTGTTCAAAGCATGAAAAAAGCACCTGATGCCCCCCGGTGGGGCGTTTCAGGTGCTTTATTTTCGTAGCTTGAATACTATGACAGTCAAGCGGTAGGCAGGTTTTTTATCTCAAAACCAAGACGGGAATGTGCGAATGCGTCAGCACCTGCTGGGTTTCGCTGCCCAGCAGCAGGCGCTTCAAGCCACGGCGGCCGTGCGAGGCCATCACGATCAGGTCGCACTTGTGGCGTTTGGCGGCGGCGATCAGGGCCTCGGCAATCAGGTCGGACTTCACGGTGGTGGCCTTGACCTTGACGTTGTGCAACTGACCAGCCGACTTGACGGCGTTCACGGCTTCCAGTGCTTCGTCGTTCCACTGTTTTTCAATCTTGGCCACTTCATCGGCCGCCAGTGCCACGCCACCTTCAAAGTAGGTTTGCGGGTAGCGGGGCACCACCTTCACCGCAATGAGCTCTGCACCGGTCAGGTCGGCCAGCATGAGGCCGTGTTCAACGGCTTTGTCGGACAGTTTGGAGCCGTCGGTGGCCACGAGGATGCGCTTGTACATGGAGGGTGCTCCTTTGGTTGTGTGAAATGGGCTGCTGCCAGATTGTGGCTGCGGTTTCCAAGGGTCTTTGTCAGTAAAGATACCCACATGCACTAGGCTATACGCAGTCGCCCCGCCACTGTTGACTTAAGTCAACGGGCGCGGACGTTGTGTGAAATATCCTCCGCCGCCATGAATCAGGCCACCACCGCGCCCTTGCAAGGGCGCAACACGGTCGGCGCGGAGGCCCAACCCGAGGCTTTGGCGTTGGACGATGTATTTGCCGAGCGGCCCAAGGGCCCGCTCACCGTTACCGACAACTTCGCGGTGCTGGACGACCCTGTCGAGCAAACCGAGTTCACCCAGTTCGCTGACATCGACGGCAAGCGCATGGCGCAATCGGTGCTGATGGTGCAAGGCATGTACTGCGCCGCCTGTGCAGACACCGTTGAGGGCGCGCTGTGCAACTTGCCTGGCGTCGCGAAGGCTGAGGTGCATGCTGCCACCCGCCGGCTGACCGTCCAGTGGGACCCCGCTGTCACCCGCGCCTCCACCCTGGCCCAGGCCGTGGGCCAGACAGGTTACCGCCTTTTGCCCATGCACGAGGCGCTGAGCATCACCCAGCGCATTGCCGAGTCACGCAAGGTGCTGTGGCGGTTGTTTGTGGCGGGCATCTGCATGATGCAGGTGATGATGTATGCGTGGCCGGCTTACATCACCGAGCCAGGTGACATTCCGCCCGACATCGAGCACCTGCTGCGCTGGGCCAGTTGGGTGCTCAGCGTGCCTGTGTTGCTGTTTGCCAGTGGCTCGTTTTTCGGTGGAGCCTGGCGCGACTTGAAGCAAGGCCGCGTGGGCATGGACACGCCTGTGTCCATTGGCATTGTGGTCACGTTCGTGGCCAGTTCGCTGGCCACGTTCGACCCCACCGGACCATGGGGGCACGAGGTGTGGTACGACTCGTTGACCATGTTCGTGTTCTTCCTGATGGGAGGTCGCTACCTTGAGTTCAAGGCACGTGACCGCACAGCAGGCGCACTCGACAACCTGATGAACCGCTTGCCCGAGGTGTGTGACCGGCGCAAACCCGATGGCAGCTTCGAACCTGTATCGGTTCGCCGCCTGGTGGTGGGCGATGTGGTGCGTGTGCAGGCTGGGCAGGCATTTCCGGGTGACGGGACGCTCACAGCCACCGGTGCGACGGTCGACGAAGCATTGCTCACCGGTGAGTCCCATCCCGTGCTCAGGGCAGTGGGGGAGACTGTGGTGGCTGGCAGTTACAACCTGGCTGGCCCGGTCGAGTTGCGCGTGGACCGCCTGGGCAGAGATACCCGCTTCGCGCAGATCGTTTCCTTGATGGAGCGCGCATCCACCGAAAAACCGCGCCTCGCAGTGCTGGCTGACCGCATAGCCGGGCCGTTCCTCTCGCTGGTGCTGCTTGCAGCTCTCGCGGCAGGCGTCTACTGGTGGCAGATAGACCACACGCGTGCGCTGGCCGTTGCCGTGGCGGTTCTGATCGTGACTTGCCCTTGTGCACTGTCGTTGGCCACACCGGCAGCGATGCTGGCATCGGCAGGCACACTGGCACGGCGGGGCGTGCTGGTGCGCCGTTTGCAGGCCTTTGAAACACTGGCGCAGGTCCACACGGTGGTTTTCGACAAAACCGGAACCCTGACCCACGACAAACTGCAGCTCGCCTCTGTGGCGGTGCGAGAAGGTTTCACACGAGATGCCGCGCTGTCCGTTGCTGGTGCGCTGGCGTCAGGGTCTCTGCACCCGGCCTCCAAGGCATTGGCATCAGCCGTTACAGACGGGTGGGGCGGTCTGGTGTTGACGCGAGAGGTTGTTGTGTCGTCCACCGAGGTGGCCGGGCAGGGGCTGGAGGCGGAGGTGGTCGGTTGGGGCCGGGTGCGTCTGGGGTCGGCATCATTCTGTGGCGTGCCCACTGCCCATTCCCAAGAGGCAGAGTCTCCCAGGGCCTACCTGTCAGATTCTGCCGGGTGGTTGGCCACATTCGAGCTGGATGAATGCCTGCGCAGCGATGCCGTTGAGGCGCTGGCAGCACTGAAGGCTGCCGGTGTGAAAACCTGGCTGTTGTCGGGTGACTTGCCCGAGGCGGCACAGCGAATCGCACGCCTCGTGGGGGTCGATCATGTGGTGTCCGGTGCCACGCCCGAGCAAAAGCTGCTTGAAATCACCCAGCTGCAAGCCCAAGGGCTGAAGGTGGCCATGGTGGGCGATGGCTTGAACGACGGTCCAGTGCTGGCCCGCTCGGACACATCGTTTGCACTGGGTACTGCTGCGCCGTTGGCGCAGGCCAACTCAGACTACGTGATTCAGGGGGGCAGGCTGATGGATGTGCCGCGTGCATTGATCCAGGCGCGCTCCACCATGCGGGTGGTTCATCAGAACCTGGCGTGGGCTGCGGCCTACAACGCTGTCAGTGTGCCTCTGGCGCTGATGGGCTACATGCCTCCCTGGGCCGCAGGCCTGGGCATGGCGATCAGCTCATTTTGGGTGATTGGCAATGCGCTGCGGCTGAACCGTACAGCCGTGGCCGATTCGGTCTGATTTTTTCAGGAGCATGACAAGTGGAAATTCTGTACCTGCTGATCCCGCTGTCGGTGATCGTGGTGCTGGGCATCATCGTCATTTTCTGGTGGGCCCTGCAGTCGGGCCAACTCGATAACGTGGAGCGCGAAGGTGAACGTATTCTTCGTGCGGATTGACTTAAGTCAAGGCAAATGGAGTGCCGCACCGCGACACTCCGTCGACGACATTTTGAGGAGTTCTGTATGTCACTAACGATGAAGGCCAGTCAGGCGACTGCCTATAACGACACAGTCGTTCGCCAGTTCGCCATCATGACCGTTGTGTACGGCGTGGTGGGGATGCTGGTGGGCGTGATCATTGCGGCCCAGTTGACCTGGCCGGAATTGAACCTGGGGATTGAGTACCTGTCCTACGGACGGTTGCGACCACTGCACACAAATGCGGTGATTTTTGCCTTCGGTGGCTCTGCATTGTTTGCAACCAGCTATTACGTCGTTCAACGCACCTGCCAGACCCGACTGATCTCGGACAAGCTGGCTGCCTTCACTTTCTGGGGCTGGAACCTGGTCATCGTGCTGGCTGTGGTCACCTTGCCACTGGGTCTCACATCGGGCAAAGAATATGCCGAACTGATCTGGCCCGTCGATGTGCTCATCGCGGTGGTGTGGGTTGCCTACGCCATCGTGTTTTTTGGCACCGTGGGCATTCGCAAGGTTCGCCACATTTATGTGGGCAACTGGTTTTACGGTGCGTTCATCTTGGCGGTTGCCCTGCTGCACATCGTCAACTCTGCCGCTCTGCCGACCAGCCTGACCCACGGGTACTCTGCATACGCTGGTGTACAAGATGCCATGGTGCAATGGTGGTACGGCCACAATGCGGTGGGCTTCTTCCTGACCGCTGGCTTTCTGGGCATGATGTACTACTTCATCCCCAAGCAGGCAGGCCGTCCGGTTTACTCTTATCGCCTGTCCATCGTCCACTTCTGGGCGCTGATCTTCACTTACATGTGGGCGGGTCCTCACCACCTGCACTACACGGCTCTGCCTGACTGGACCCAGTCCGTGGGTATGGTCTTCTCCCTGATCCTGCTGGCTCCCAGCTGGGGCGGCATGATCAACGGCATCATGACCTTGTCTGGCGCATGGCACAAACTGCGTGACGACCCCATCCTGCGCTTCCTGATCGTGTCTCTGTCGTTCTACGGCATGTCCACGTTCGAAGGCCCCATGATGTCCATCAAGACCGTGAACGCCTTGTCGCACTACACCGACTGGACCGTGGGCCACGTGCACTCCGGCGCTTTGGGTTGGGTGGGCCTGATCACCATGGGTTCCATCTATTACCTGATCCCCAAACTGTTCGGCCAGAAGCAGATGCACAGCATGAAGGCCATTGAAATCCATTTCTGGGTGGCCACCATCGGTATCGTGCTGTACATCGCTGCGATGTGGATTGCCGGTGTGATGCAAGGCCTGATGTGGCGCTCGGTCAACCCCGATGGCAGCCTGACCTACACCTTTGTCGAGTCGGTCAAAGCCACCTTCCCCTTCTACGTGATCCGTTTGTTGGGCGGCGTTCTGTACCTGGGCGGTATGGTGCTGATGCTCTGGAACGTTCTGATGACAGCCTTCAAAGGCTCGATCGTTGAAGTTCGCATTCCTGCTGTCACCCCTGCACACGCTTAAGGAGAAGAACAATGGCACAGAACCATGAAATCAAAGGTTTCACGCACGAGCGGATTGAAACCAACAACTTCCTGATGATCATCCTGATCGTCCTGGTGATTGCAGTGGGCGGACTGGTGGAAATTGTTCCGCTGTTCTTCCAGAAGTCGACCACGCAGCCTGTGGAGGGACTGAAGCCCTACACAGCTCTCCAGTTGGCTGGCCGCGATGTGTATGTGCGTGAAGGTTGCTACAACTGCCACTCGCAAATGATTCGTCCCTTCCAGGCCGAAACGCTGCGTTACGGTCACTACTCCCTGGCCGGCGAATTTGTGTATGACCGTCCGTTCCAGTGGGGCAGCAAGCGCACCGGTCCCGACCTCCACCGTGTGGGCGGTCGCTACAGCGATGAATGGCACCGTGTTCATCTGAACAACCCCCGTGACGTGGTGCCTGAATCCAACATGCCGGCATACCCATGGCTGCTGACGGCGCCCGCCGAATACGCAAACATGCCTGCCAAGATGAAAGTGCTGCGTACCTTGGGTGCTCCTTATACAGATGAGGAAATTGCCAAGTCTGCCGAAGAAGTCAAAGGCAAAACCGAGATCGAGGCCGTGATTGCCTATCTGCAGGTTTTGGGTACGGCTGTCAAATAAACACTTTTAAGGTACTCCCATGGACATCAACGACATGCGAAGCGTGGTCACCGTGGTCAGTCTTCTGACCTTTGTGGGCATCGTGGCTTGGGCTTGGTCCAAGCGGAACAAATCCAGCTTTGATGAGGCGGCTCAGCTGCCTTTCAGAGACGAGTAAGCCGCTGAGAGTCAACAGAGAGAAAAATCATGAGCGACTTTGTAAGCAATTTCTGGTCAATGTATGTGGCCGTTGCGGTGGTGGTCAGCATCATCGCCTGTGCCGTGCTGTTGTGGGTATCGGGCACCACCAAGGTGTCGCCTGCAGCTGACAACACCACCGGTCACGTGTGGGACGGTGACTTGCGTGAAATGAACAACCCACTGCCCAAGTGGTGGGTGTACCTTTTCGTGATCACCGTAATTTTCGGTTTCGTGTACGGCGCGCTGTACCCCATGTTCGGCTCTTTCAAGGGGCAATTGGGGTGGTCCTCACAAGGGCAACATGCTGCTGAGGTTGACAAGGTGGAAAAGGCCATTGCGCCCATCTACGCGGCTTACACCAAGATGGACGCCGCAGCAGTGGCGGCTGACCCGAAGGCCATGGCCATCGGTGAGCGCCTGTTCATGAACTACTGCGCGCAGTGCCATGGTTCGGACGCCCGTGGCAGCACGACGTTCCCCAACCTGACTGACTCGGACTGGCTGTGGGGTGGCTCTCCGGAGGCCATCAAGGAGACCATCACCAATGGTCGCAATGGTGTGATGCCTCCCATGGCTGCTGCCGTGGGTTCTGCTGAAGACGTGGCGAACCTGGCTCAATACGTGTTGAGCTTGTCGGGCAGCCCACATGACGCTGTGAAAGCAACGCTGGGCAAGGACAAATTCGGTGCCTGTGCTGCATGCCACGGAGCCGACGGCAAAGGGAACATCGCCATGGGCGCCCCCAACCTGACAGACCAGACGTGGCTGCACGGCTGGGGTGCTGATGCCATCATCAAGGCCATCAACGAAGGCAAAAACAACGCCATGCCTGGTCAAAGCCGCCTGCTGAATGAAGCGCAGATTCATGTGTTGGCTTCGTACGTTTGGAACAAATCCAACCAACCTGCCGCCAAGTGATGCGTCTGATTGCAAGCCAGGACTGGTGTGATGCCAGCGATGGTTTGCAGTTTGCGTTTTTGGGTTTCCAGTTATTCAGATAGTCTGGCACTGCCAAACGGAAAGTTATCAATGTCCACCTCTTCAGCTTTTGTCGTTCAAGCCTCTCAAGGTGTTGGTAAGGTCTGGTGGCGCGAGCCTTATGTGTGGCTCGTGATTGGCGGACCGTTGGTGGTGGTGGTGGCTGCCGTGTGGACCGGTTTCATTGCTTTCACCAACCCGGACCCTGTTCTGGATCCGCGCAACATCGGCCAGGCAGAATTCATGGAGCAATCCAAAAAAGCCCAATACGCCAAGGACAATTTGGTGAACATGCAGCCCGCCATGGTGGGTCGAAACCACGCGGCGTCACCCTTACCTTTGGAGCCTGTTGGCACCAAGTGATCGCGGGCCATAATGTTTGCCCTGTCAGAACTCAACAATCGGGAGACAAATATGCTGGGGCAACGTTTGATGTGGGTCGCATGGCCTGCCTTTTTAGTGGCAGCAGTGCTGGAGATGCTGATTTTTGCAGTGGTCGACCCTACCGATTTGCACTGGGCCGGTGGCGGTCTGGATTTGTCCCGTGAGGCGGTCTACACCGTCACATTCTTTGTGTTGTGGGGTTTCACCATGTTGTCCAGTTCGCTGACGACACTGCTGTCCATGTCCCCATTTGAGGTCAACCGTTGCCCTATCCCCGCAGACCAAAGGCCGGTTGACTGTGCCAAGAACTGCGAACCAGGCAGTTGCCAAGGATCTTGAAACTGAAGGCGCTGCTGGCGCCTGCTGAGTTAGGGCTGCCTTGAGGCGTGCTGAAACTGCTTTTCGGCCCGCCGTCCAGATTTACCGGCAACTGGGTGAGTTCACGATTTGACGCAGGCCATCAGTGTTTTTGATGTGAACGTAGCGCTGTTTGACCTCGATGATCCCGTCTTCCACAAACTTGGAAAACGTACGACTCACCGTTTCGAGCTTCATTCCCAGGTAGCTCCCGATTTCTTCGCGCGTCATGCGCAGTATCAGTTCTGACTGTGAAAAACCCCTGGCGTGCAGTCGCTGCACGAGGTTCAGCAGAAAGGCTGCCAGGCGCTCTTCTGCACGCATGCTGCCCAACAGCAACATGACGCTGTGGTCACGCACGATTTCCCGGCTCATGATTTTGTGCACGTGGTGTTGAAGCGTGGTGAACTCGCGCGACAACTGTTCCACTTGGTCAAACGGCATCACACACACTTCCGCGTCTTCCAAGGCTATCGCGTCACAGGAATGGTGATCGCTCACGATGCCATCAAGCCCGATGATTTCTCCAGTCATCTGAAAACCTGTCACCTGGTCTCTGCCATCAGCGGTTGTGACACAGGTTTTGAAGAAGCCCGAGCGAACAGCGTAAAGCGAAGTGAATTTTTCACCTGCACTGAACAATGCGGTGCCTCGCTTGATGCGCTTTCGGGTTGAAATCACGCTGTCGAGCTTGTCAATTTCAACGGCGTTGAGCCCCATGGGCAGGCACAGTTCGCGCAAATTGCAACTGGAGCAGGCGACTTTGATGCTGTTGATGTCCATAAGTTTGGTTGGCCTTGATTTGCATCAAGCTTAACGCAGCTTTGCTGCTGTTGGTTTGTCGTGCCTGAGATTCAGCTCATTGCACGGGATGTGGTTCAGGGAACGGAAGATACTTGATACAAGTCAATCGGCGTGAGATAGCTTGGTGGCACATTGGCGGGACATTGGAGAGTTGCCACGTGACACACGTAATTTCAGAAGACTTGCTGCGCCGCTTCGACATTCCCGGCCCACGTTACACGTCGTACCCCACGGCGGACCGGTTTGTGGAGGCTTTCGTCGAAGCCGATTACATCCAGGCACTGGAACAGCGCAGCGCTGGCTCCATGGCGCTTCCCTTGTCCTTGTATGTGCACATTCCGTTTTGTGAATCGGTGTGTTACTACTGTGCGTGTAACAAGGTGATCACCAAGCACCATGAGAAGGCGGCCGAGTATTTGCGGTACTTGTCTCGTGAAGTCGAACTCCAAGTCGAGCATTTTGGGCGTGGCCACAGTGTTTCGCAGTTGCACCTGGGCGGTGGGACTCCTACTTTCCTGAGCGATGAGGAAATCGAGGACCTGATGGCGATGATTCGCCGCAATTTTTCCCTTGTGCCCGGTGGTGAGTACTCCGTGGAGGTTGACCCTCGCACAGTGTCCCCGGAGCGGCTGAAAACATTGCACCGCCTGGGCTTCAACCGCCTGAGCTTTGGTGTGCAGGATTTCGATCCGGCGGTTCAGAAGGCCGTGCACCGCGTACAACCTGCTGAGCAGGTGTTTGCGCTGGTTCAGGCAGCACGAGACATCGGGTTCGAGTCATTGAACGTGGATCTGATCTATGGCCTGCCGTTGCAGACCCCCGAGTCCTTTGCTCGGACGCTCGCTCAGGTGAACACCTTGCGGCCAGACCGCATTGCGCTGTATGCCTACGCTCACTTGCCGGCCCGCTTCAAACCCCAAAGACGGATCGTGGCTGCTGAGTTGCCCAGTGGTGCTGACAAGCTTGCCATGCTGTCTGCTTCGCTGGATGCCTTCAGCGAAGGTGGTTACGTGTACGTGGGCATGGACCACTTTGCCTTGCCTGACGACGCATTGGCTGTGGCAAAGCGCCAGGGGCGCCTGCACCGGAATTTCCAGGGCTACAGCACCCAGCCGGACTGCGACCTGATTGCATTGGGTGTGTCGGCCATTGGCCGCATTGGTGCGACCTACAGCCAGAACGCCAAAACCTTGGAGGAGTATTACGATGCTCTCGACCAGGGGCGTTTGCCCATCGTGAGAGGGTTGGCTGTCAACCGCGACGACCTGTTGCGACGCTCTGTGATCATGGCGCTGATGTGCCAAGGCGAGGTGCAGTTTGAGTCCATCGAGCTGGGGCATCTCATTGACTTCAAGTCCTACTTTGCGCGTGAACTTGAATCGTTGGCTGACTTGCAAACGCAAGGGCTCGTGACACTCAGCGACAGTGGTATCCGCGTCACGGCCACCGGGTGGTACCTGGTGCGAGCCATTGCCATGACTTTTGACCGATATCTGCAGGTTGACAAGGACCGGGCCCGGTTTTCCCGCATCATCTGACGCGCCTCTGCCAGCCGCGCCAACGCACTGTTTGCAGATGGCAGCAGAGACTGCGGTCCTTGGGTAAAGTCTGCACATGCAAACGTCGATGGTCATTTCAGCCTTGGTGATGGGCTTGGTGGGGGGGCCTCACTGTGTCGCCATGTGCGGCGCAGCCTGTGCCGGCATCTCGCGCGCGGCGGGTACTCAGGGCACCAAAGCGTTGTGGACATTCCAACTGAGCCGAATGGTCGGTTATGGCCTGATGGGTGCGTTTGCCGCAGGGTCTGTTCAAGGCCTGGCCTGGTTCGGGGCCAACACCGGAGTCCTGCGTCCGTTCTGGACCATGCTGCACGTTGCTGCGTTTGTGCTCGGAATTGCGCTGCTCTGGATGGCTCGCCAGCCTGCCTGGGTGGACGACTGCTCTCAACGCGTTTGGCGCAAGGCCAAGCCTGTCATCGCAAACATGGGCAAAAAGGCTCCCGTGGTTCTGGGCGTGGGTTGGGCTTTGATGCCTTGCGGTTTGCTGTATTCGGCGTTGTTGGTGGCGTCCCTGTCAGCCAGTGCTTTTGACGGGTTCATCATCATGGTTGCCTTTGCTGCGGGCACATCTGTTGCCTTGACGGCTGGCCCATGGCTGCTCTTGCGTGTCAGGGGAGGGCAGTCAGGCGGATTGGCCATCAGGCTCGCGGGATTGGCGTTGGCAGCCACATCTGGCTGGGCTTTGTGGATGGGCGTGACGCAGCCCACCGGCCTGTGGTGCATGTGAGCGCTGACCGCCTGAATGCCCTATCGCTTCTCTGGTAGCGTCGCCAGCACGACACCTGCCAGTGCAATGCCAAACGCCACCAGTTGCATGCCGCTGATGGTTTCACCCAGAAAAATCACGCCGGTCAAGGCGGCACTCACCGGCAGCATCACAGTGAACAGCCCCGCCTGGCTCGCCGGCACGGTTTTCAGCCCGGTCATCCACAGCCACACGGTCCAGACACTGGCTGCCAAACCGTAAAACACCAGCAACCCCCAGAGGTTCAGGGGCACAGCGCTGAAATCGAACTGCAAAGAAAACCAGAAACCCAGCGGTGTGACCAGTGCAAAGCCCCAGAGGTTGATCAGGGATGAGATGCGCTTGGGGCCGAGTCCCTCCGTCAGTCGTTTTCCGATCACGGCATAAGCCGCTTCACATATGACGGCGGCGAATATCAGCAAATTTCCCATCCATAAAGAAAAAGTATCAATATCAGCCCCTGACGCTTGTCCGTATTGAGCTGGTTGCTCTGGTTTTGATGCGGAGTAAAGGGCAATGCCTGCCGCTGCACATGCGATGCCAGCCCAGCTGCGCCAAGCTACTTTTTCGCGCAGAAAAGCCCAACTCATCACAGCCACAACTGCTGGGATGGCGGACATGATGATCCCGGCTGCCACGGCAGTTGTCAGACGCATGCCATACAACATGCAGATCGAAAACAGGAAGTTGCCCAGGAATGACTCAAGGAAGATCAGTTGCTTGGTTTTTCTGGACATGGGCGGTTCGTCGTCTGGCTTCCTGATCCAGCCAGACATTGCCACGGCTCCGATGAAAAACCGCAGCCAGGCCAGCACAAACACAGGAAACGCAGCCAGCAGCGGCTTTGACAGGGCAACGTAGCTTCCCACCAGGGCCATGCTGCCAGCCAGGGCCATGAAGGCTATCCAGCGGTGTTGCGGAGTGTTCATTTCCATGTGTTTTTCATAATGCAAAAACAAGAATCTTCATTGTGGAAGGTGTGGGCTGACTTTTCGGTTGATGGGTTCACTTTGGACTGTCATTTATCCCGTAATGTGGGATCGTTTGGAAAAACGTATGTTTTTAAAGGATAAATTTTTATTCTTATATAAGACATAAGATTTGTCTTTGGTCTTCTATAAGACTTACACTAGACCCATGGTTGCAAGCAGCAACAGTCCTTTGTTCAACCCTTCAGGAGTGCTCTCATGACACAACAAACCCGCGAACAGCAAATTGCCGCCTTGGAAAAAGACTGGGCCGAAAACCCACGTTGGAAACTGGTGAAGCGCGGTTATACCGCCGCTGACGTGGTTCGCCTGCGCGGCAGCCTGCAGCCCGAGTACACCTTGGCCAAGAACGGTGCTGAAAAGCTGTGGGCCAAGGTCAACGGCGGTGCCAAGAAGGGCTACGTCAACGCGTTCGGCGCCATCACCGCCGGTCAAGCCATGCAACAGGCCAAGGCTGGCCTCGAAGCTGTGTACCTGTCTGGCTGGCAAGTGGCCGCTGACGGCAACACCAGCGAAACCATGTACCCCGACCAGTCGCTGTACGCCTACGACTCGGTGCCCACCATGGTTCGCCGCATCAACAACACGTTCAAGCGCGCAGACGAGATCCAGTGGAGCCGTGGCATCAACCCCGGTGACGAAGGTTTTGTGGACTACTTCCTGCCCATCGTGGCCGATGCAGAAGCCGGTTTCGGTGGCGTCCTGAATGCCTTCGAACTGATGAAGAACATGATCGCTTCCGGCGCTGCCGGCGTTCACTTCGAAGACCAACTGGCTGCCGTGAAGAAGTGCGGCCACATGGGCGGCAAGGTGCTGGTGCCCACGCAAGAAGCCATCGAGAAGCTGATTTCTGCCCGTTTCGCTGCTGACGTGATGGGTGTGTCCACCATCGTGTTGGCCCGTACCGACGCTGAAGCCGCCAACCTCATCACCTCCGATTACGACGCGAACGACAAACCCTTCCTCACCGGTGAGCGCACGCAGGAAGGCTTTTACCGTGTCAAAAACGGCCTGGAGCAGGGCATCAGCCG
>CAIYQZ010000074.1 GCA_903928495.1 uncultured bacterium | reverse complement strand
GGAGTTCGTGGGGCGCATCCTGTTTGCGTGGAGCTGCGAAAACAACTACTTTGTGCGCGACCACGCCACCGCTTTGCCCGTTGACAAGCCGGTGCTGAACGTCATCAGCCTCGCGGACCCGTTCTTTTCGCGCACCAATGGTTGGTTGGGCAATCCGGCGGCATCGGGCCATTGCGGGGTCGCTCTGAAAGAGCAAAAGCAGGCCAGCGTGGTGCTCATCCCCGGCGCGCCACACACCCTGCTCAACATGCCTGCCGCCCTCCAGCCTGTGGCGGGTTTTCTGAAAGACGTGCTCAAGCCCTGACCGGCCTCCACGGCAGCTTTCATGCGTTGAGTCGAGCGGGTTGCGTGCGCTAGCATCCCCCGCATGAGTTCCCACTACGAAAGCCTGTACCCCCTGAACCTGTACCCGGAAGCCTTTGGCGTGCCAGAGCCCACTGTGCAGGTGGGGCGCGACGTTTGGCCCCGCAAACCGGCGGTGTTCATACGGGAGATGCAGGGCCCCATTGTTGAGGCCAGCCCAAGCGCACCGGCTGAAGCCGATGCACCGCTCACTGCCGAACCCAAAATCGTGCAGCGCGAGCTGGTGGTGGGCCAGTTCGGGTTGGTGCCACGCTGGGTCAAGTCCGCGTCTGATGCCATGCTGCGGTCCACCAAGCTGGTGAATGCACGGTCCGAAACGGTCACCACGTCGAACAACTTCCGCGAGGCCTGGCTGGCGGGGCAACGCTGCATCGTTCCCTTGACGGCCTTTTTTGAGGACGACCTGCGCGGTGGCAAACCGGTGCCAACACGCATTGCCCGGGTGGATGGCAAGGCCATGGGCGTGGCCGGGTTGTGGGAACAATGGGAAAAAGACGGCGAGGCCATCACCAGTTTCACGCTGCTGACGATCAACGCCAACAGCCACGCGCTGATGCGCCGCTATGGCCACGACGGTACAGAAAAGCGCATGGTGGCCGTGTTGAGTGAAGGCACCTACGACGCCTGGCTGAGTGCCCGCCCCGAAAAAGCACGCGAGTTCATGCGCGCCTACCCGGCCAATTGGTTGCTGGCCAACCCGGTGGAAACGAAGAAACCCAAAGTGCCCGCCGCTGTGCGCGGGCTTTGAGACATGACACTGCCGCCAGATACCCTTCCCCCACACTGCCAGCCCGTGCCGCTGGACAAGGCGTACCGCCTGATGAACCACGGCCCCACTGTGCTGGTCTCGGCCACGCACGGCGGTGTCGGCAATGTGATGGCCGCAGCTTGGGCGTGCGTGCTGGACTTCACGCCCCCGAAAGTGACGGTGGTGATCGACAAAGCCACTGCCACACGTGGCCTGGTCGAGGCCAGCGGCCAGTTTGCGCTGCAACTCCCCACCCGCGCCATGGCCAAGCTGACCACGGGTGTGGGCACAGACAGCGCGCACACCGTACCCGACAAGCTGGCCCAACATGGGGTGAGCCTGTTCAACGCGCCAGGCTGCGACGTGCCTCTGGTGCAGGGCTGCGTGGGCTGGCTGATGTGCAAGCTCATGCCCGAGCCACACAATCAGCAGACCTACGACCTGTTCATTGGCGAGGTGACCGCAGCCTGGGCCGACGAACGCGTGTTCAGCCAGGGGCGCTGGCATTTCGATGGCGCGCCTGACGACCTTCGCACCATTCACCATGTGGCCGGCGGCAACTACCTGGTGTCGGGCGAGGGCATCCAGGGCTGACAGTCAGCCCTCAGGTCAATAGCGCACCAGTGTGCGGTAGGCCAGGGTTGCGCGGCCTTCAGCCGGTACGGTGATGTTCCACGTGGCGGTGTTGCTGGTGGCTTTGGTGGATGGGTGGGTTTCGCTCAGCATCTTCCAGTCGCCCGGAATCGGCTCTTGCACCGTCACAGTCACGGGTTCTTTCTTGGCGTTTTTCAGCACCAATTCAAAGGCGGTTTCAAACTGGGTGCTGTAGCGGTCGGCGCCGCCCAGTTTCTTGAAATCCGTCTGCTTTTTGTCGGCGGTCACGTCAAAGGCCTCACCCAGCTTCAGGCGTACTTTTTCGTTTTTGGGTGTGTGGTCAATGCGGTCTTCGCCCACAAACTGGGCGTTGCCAGCCGAGTCTTTTTTGTACACGCGGATGATGCCTTTGGGCAGCGGCTTTCCCAGTTGGGCGCTCTCTTTGTTGTCGAACTCGATGAACACCCCAGCCTTCATCTTCTGCCCCAAGTCGCCAAAGCTGCTGCGGTAGTAGTAGTCGGCCCCTCTCAGCAGCAGTTCCTTGCGCACCGGCACTCCGGCGGCCGACAAAAGGGCCACCTGTTTGGTCTGGTTCTCGGCAATGGTGGTGGGGCGCGGCAACGTGTACAGGTGGTACTCGAACAGCGCTTCCTGTGCCATTTCTGCACGTGGCGCAGCGGCTGGCATGGGGGCCGACATCATTTGCACACGCTGAGCCTGTTGCATGACCGGGGTCACCTGGTTCACGTCACCGGCCACCAATTGCAGTTTGGCGTTGCGGTAGGTGGCGCCGCTGGTGTTGGTCAACGTCACCCAGCCCGACATGTCCAGCTTGTCATCGGCGGCGTTCAGTTCCACCACGTAGTCGGCCTTCCAGGCCAGGCCGCCCGTCAGGTAGCTCAGCTCCACGTCTTGCTGCGCGCTGCCGGTGTTGTCGATGGACATGACCAGTGTGGGGCGGTCGCGCAGGTTGGGCGGCACATCGCCGTACACGATGCGGGCATTGGGGGTGCCGGTTTCAATGCGTTGGCCCACTTGCAGCACGATGCCGTTGCTGGCTGCCAGCACCTGCGCCTGCTCGGTGGTTTCCGCGCCCGTGGCCGGGTTGGTGCGCACCAGCTGCACGCTGCGGCCCACGTACTTTTCAAGCAGCTTCTGGGGTGTGAGCAGGTCAAAGTCGAAGTTCTGTTCCTGCACATACAGGCTGCCCGGCGCGCTGACGCTGCGCAGCAAGGCGGTTTCAGGCCGCATGCGTGCGCTCACGTCCCTGAAGGCCAAGGCCAGCGGCCCGGGTTTGAGTTGCAGCTTGCGCTGGTCTTTGATGAGCGCCAGGTTCTCGTTGTAGATGGTGACCGCTACCTGCGTCTGGTCGGCCAGCGTGCTGCGTTGTTCGTCGGCTTGTGCCAGCACGCCGGTGCTGACCAACAGTGCCAGAAGGGGTGACCAGGTGCGTTGCATGAGTTGTCTCCTGAAATGGGTGTTCAGCGTGCCAGCCGCTTCAACAACCATTGTCAATCGATCGCGGACCTTGTGTCTTTTGCCGGTTGGTGTATTTGTAACAACTGATGCAAGCCCGCTTTGGGTCTCTACCAAGCAGGCTGGCGCTTGGGGGCACCGAGCATCAAGTGGTGTGAGTGGCAAGGACGCCGGGGGGCACGTGCCGGTAAAGGTGTGCGGGCCCGTGCCGGTAACTGATTTCCCGCTCCAATGTGGCGCCCAGCCGCCGCGCCACGGCCTGTGACGCTGTGTTGGCAACCGACACCACACTCACCGCCGTTGTCCAGCCAAAGTCCTCGTAGGCCGACTGCAACGCGCGGCGCGCCCCCTCGGTCGCATAGCCCTTGCCGTATGCACCGGGTACCAGTGCCCAGGTGATTTCAGGCTCGGCCCAACCTTCTGGGTACCAAAGCCCGCTGATGCCAACAAAGCTGCCGCTGGCCTTTTCTTCCAGCGCCCAGGGGCCATAGCCCCGCAGCAGCCAGTGGCCCGAGTACACGGCGAATTTGCGCCACGCATCGTCCCGGTTGCACGGGCCACCGTAATAAGCCGAGACCGGGTCAGCAAAAAAAGTCGCCATCGGTTCGAAGTCAGCTTCCCGCAACTGGCGCAAACGCAAACGTTCAGACGCCAGCGTGGGCACCCAATCGGCAACGGCCCGGACAGGGCGCGTCATTTGGCCGCAAATTGCGCGTAGTAGGCCTGCACACCCGGGTGGTTGGCCACGCGTTGCGCATGTTCGTTCAGTGCGGGGGCCACCTGTTGCACCAGGTCTGTGGGCACGTGGTCCAGGCGCCCCGAGTTCAGGCCCTTTACGTCAACAAACACCTTCAAATCTGCGACGGTCAGACGGTTGTCGGCAAAGTACTCGCCACCGTGGGCCGCCAGCTGGCCTTGCAACCATGCCAGGTACACGGGCATGGACCCATTCACCAGTGCCTGGCGGGCGGCCTTTTGTTCGTCGCCGGTCATGCGGAAGGTGGGGCCGATGCGCACGCTGGCTTCTTCCACCACGTAAGCCACTTCGTCGCAGAAAAGCGCTTGCAGCGCATCGGTGGGGTAGAGGCCAGCCAGCTTGCCTGCGTAACGGAGCATGGCATCGCATTGCGTCACCTGCATGCCGTCAACGCTCATCGTGGGCACTTGCCCGAACGGGGTGGTTTTGCGGAACTCGGCAAATGCCGGGAAGCCGAAGCGGTTGTCTTCGAACGCGACACCGCCAATGGCCAGCGCCAGCCGAATCGGTTCGGCGCGGCCACCGTGAAAGTCGAAGTAGTTGAGTTTGAGTTGGGGCATGTGGTCTCCTGGCTTGTTGGCAATCGGCCGATTCTGGCGCCAATCCCCAAACCACGCACGGGTGTTACCGCCAACAACCAGGCGCCCCTCCGGTCCATCCCGGAGGCATCATGCGGGTTTGGCCATCACTCAGCATTCCATGTCGCCCATTTCTCCCACCCATGTCCTTCACCATCCGATTGGTACTCCGGGGCAACCCTGGGGGCCTGCCGAAGTGGCTCAGTGGCGCCAGCGCCAGGTGCGCCAGCGAAGCCATGCAGCCGATGTGCGGGCTGCCGTAAACCTGATGCGAAACCAGTGGGACGTGGAAACCTATGGCCACGTTGGGGCGCCTCAGGCAGATGACAGGCACGCGTTGCCACTGCTGGCGTTGCGCAGCCGTGGCTGGGTCAGCAGCCTGCCCACCGTGCTGGTGACGGGCGGCGTGCATGGCTACGAAACCAGCGGCGTTCACGGCGCACTGCGGTTTGCGGCCACACACGCAGCGCGGTACGTGGGGCGGTTCAATCTGTTGGTGGTGCCTTGCGTCAGCCCCTGGAGCTACGAACATGTGCAGCGTTGGAATGCGGATGCCATCGACCCCAACCGCAGCTTTCGTGCCCACAGCCCTGCGCCAGAGTCAGCAGCGCTCATGCGGCTGGTGGAGCCCCTTCGAGGGCAGTTTGTGGCGCACATTGACCTGCACGAAACCACCGATACCGACGAAACCGAGTTCCGCCCGGCCCTGGCCGCCCGCGATGGCACTCCGTTTGTGCCCGGTTCCATTCCCGACGGGTTCTATCTGGTGGCTGACTCTGCCAACCCCCAACTGGCGTTTCAGCAGGCGATCATCCAGGCCGTGGAGCGGGTGACCCACATTGCGCCTGCTGACTCGCAGGGCAATGTCATTGGTTCACCGCAGGTGGCACCCAGTGTGATTGAGTACGACATGCAGGCCTTGGGGTTGTGTGCCGCCATCACCGGGGCGCGGTACACCACCACCACCGAGGTCTACCCCGACAGCCCCCGAACCACCCCCGAGCAATGCGTGGCAGCGCAGGTCGCGGCACTGCAAGCGGCTCTGGATTTTGTGTCCTGAGGCCAGTCAGCTGGCCACCAGCACCGAACCGTCTTTTGCCCGGTCGCGCGCCTGGGCCTCTTGCTCGCTCTTGCGTCGGAAAAACACCGTCACGATGCTCGACGTGATGACGATGAACAGCGAGTACAGCACCGGGATCAGCAGCACTTCCTGCTGCATTTCGCCGGTGAACGTGAGCGTCACGATCAGCACCGCCAGGGGGCCGTTCTGAATGCCGGTTTCCAGCGCGATGGTGCGGCTGCGGTTGGGGTCTTGCTTGAGGGTGCGTGCCAGAAAGTAGCCCAGGGCAATGCCAAACACCCCCAGCCCGATGGCCGCAAAAAACACATACCAAGGAGTGTTGGCCAGCAGCATGTGGTTGCGTGGAATCCAGGTGAACACCAGGAACAGGATCACCGCCACACCCAGCATGCCACCCAGCAGTTCAATGCTGGCCCCGATGTTGGGGTTGAGCTTGCGCAGCACCATGCCAATGACGGTGGGCACCAGCAGCACAAACAGCACCTGTGCGACGTTGCCCGCCGGAATTTTGAAGTCACCACCCAGGCCTGCCAGCTGCGAATAGAACTCCAGCAGCGCAGGCACCATGCCCAGTGCAATCAGCGACGACACCGACGTCATCATGATCGACAGCGCCAGCACTGCCTTGCTGAAGTACGTGAAGATGTTGGAGGTGGTGCCGCCGGGCATGCAGCCCATCAAAATCAGGCCCACCGTCAGCCCGGGCGACAGGTCCAACGCCCTGGCCAGCAAAAATGCCAGCAGCGGCATGATGCCGTACTGGCACAGCAGGCCCACCAGCACGCCCTTGGGCTTGCGAAAGGCAATCAGAAAATCGCGCCACGTCAGCGACGCACCCATGCCGAGCATGATGACGATCATCATGATGCCCAGCAGTTTGGTTTCAAATTCGGAAATCATGTGCAGCTTCTCAAGTTGTGTCTGTGGAGTTGGCTCAAGCGCGGTTCATTTCTTCGGCCACGGCCTTGCGCAGGTCTTTGCGCAGCACTTTGCCGATGGGGCTCTTGGGCAGTTCGTCGCGCACCACCACCAGCTTGGGCACCTTGTAGGCGGCCAGGTGTTTGCGGCAGTGCTCCAGCACATCGGCGGGCATCACCTCTTTGCTGTGGTCAGGGTTTTGCACCACGTAGGCGCGCACGGCCTCACCGGTTTTGGCGTCGGGCACACCAATGACGGCCACTTCCAGCACGTGGTCCATGTCGGCAATCACGTCTTCCACCTCGTTGGGGTACACGTTGAAACCTGACACCAGGATCATGTCCTTCTTGCGGTCCACGATGCGCATGAAACCGGTTTCATCCATCACGGCAATGTCGCCCGTGGCAAACCAGCCGTTGTTCATGACCTTCGCGGTTTCTTCGTCGGTTTGCCAGTAACCCTTCATCACCTGCGGGCCGCGCACCCAAATCTCGCCCGGTGTGCCGGGGGCCACGTCGTGCCCCTCGTCGTTGGTCAGGCGCACGTCAGTGCCTGGGGCGGGAATGCCAATGCTGCCGTCACGCGGCGTGCCCGTCAGCGGGTTGAAGCTCACCACCGGCGCGGTTTCGGTCAGGCCATAGCCCTCTGCAATCGGGGTTTTGGTGACGTCGCGCCAGCGCTGTGCCACAGCGGTGTGCAATGAGGTGCCGCCCGAAATGGACGCCTTGAGGGTTTTGGGTGGGTACGCCACGAACCACTCTTCGTTCAGCAGCCCGTTGAACAAGGTGTTGACCCCCGTCATCCAGGTGATGGGGTAGTTCTCCATGGCGCGCTGCAGGTTCTGCACTGGCCGTGGATTGGGAATGAGCACGTTGTGCCCGCCAATGGTCATGTAGCCCAGCAGGTTGGCCGTGAAAGCGAAGATGTGATACAGCGGCAGCGCCGTCAGCACACATTCCTGGCCGGGCGTCATGTGGCTTTGGCCCATGGCGTGTGTCTGGCAAATGTTGTTGAGCAGGTTGCCGTGCGTCAGCATGGCCCCTTTGCTCACACCCGTGGTGCCGCCGGTGTATTGCAGCAGTGCCAAATCATCTCGGCCCACGGCTTGCCAGTACTGTTTGGCAGGTGTTTTGGCCAGTGTGGCGCGGCCAGCAGCCAGAGCGTCTTTCAGACGGATGTGAGGCGACGTGACCGGGGGCAGCACACGGTTCCAATAGCGTTGCACCCCTGTCACGATGGCCCCCGGCACCGCCGGAAAGAACTCGGGCACCGACGCCAGCACCACCTGCTTGATGCCGGTTTTGGCCAGCACAGCAGGCAGTTTGTCGGCAAACATGTCCACCAGCACCAGCACCTGCGCACCGCTGTTGTTGAACTGGTGGATCATTTCCGTCTCGGTGTACAGCGGGTTGGTGTTGACCAGCACGCACCCGGCCTTGAACACACCCAGCGCCGCCACCGGGTAGCCCAGGCTGTTGGGCAACTGCACGGCCACGCGGTCGCCAGGTTTGAGGCCCAACACGGCGCGCAGGTAGCCGGCAAAGGCATCAGACAGTTCGTCCACCTCGGCAAAGCTCAGCCGGCCGTTCATGCCGTTGGGCACCACACAGCTGAAGGCCGCTTTGGCTTTGCTCTCGGCTTGCCACTTCTTGCAGCTTTCGTGCGTCAGTTCGGCCAGGTTTTGGTAGGGCAACTGGGCCAAAGTGGGGGAAATGCCCACTTGTTGGTAGGTGGCGTGCCAGGGGTGTGCTGGGGCGTCGGACATGGGCAAATGGAAGGTTGATTGAAAAAATGAAAACGGCTGTGCAAACGATTGGGCGCAACTGTCTGTCAGCTTCGTGTCATTTTTTACAGTGAGGTTCTCCATTTCGGGGCAGGGTTTACCCAGGCTGGAGGACTCACTGCAACCGCATTGACCCGAATGGGGCGACTGCGCGGCGCACCCACTGAGCCGAAAAGGGCTTACACCGGCACGGTGTAGTTCAGCGCCATGCGGCCACCGTCCACAGTGACGATCTCGCCCGTGACGTAGCTGGCCGCATCGCTCGCCAGCCAGGCCACCACATCGGCAATTTCTTCCGGCTGGCCCAGGCGCTTCATGGGCGTGCGGCTCAGAATTTTGGTGCGCGCGGCCTCGCTGGTCAGCACGGCCTGTGCCGCCAGCTCGGTGGCAATGGTGCCGGGGGCCACTGCATTCACGCGGATGCCATGGTCGGCCAGGGCAAGCGCCATCACCCGCGTGAGCTGGTTGATGCCTCCCTTGCTCACGTTGTAGCTGGCAATGTTGGGTATGGCCATCACGCCGTTCACTGAGCTCATGTTGACGATGGAGCCGCTGCCCTGGCGGGCCATCTCGCGCGCCACGGCTTGCCCCACCAGAAATGCGCCCTTCAGGTTGACGCGCAGCACGGCGTCAAAGTCTTCCTCGGTCACGTCCAGGAAGTCCGCCGCCTTGAATATGCCCGCGTTGTTTACCAGCACGTCAATGCGGCCGTGTGCGGCCACGGCCTTTGCCACGGCACTGTTGACCTGCACCTGGCTGCCCACATCGCAATGCACGTACAGGGCACCCAATTCGCTGGCCAGGGCCTGGCCTGGGGCGTCCGCCACATCTGCCAGCACCACCCGCGCACCTTCGCGGGCAAACCGCCGCGCACAGGCCGCGCCAATGCCTTGCGCCCCGCCGGTGATCAGCACCACGCGGCCCTGGTGGCCAAACTGAATGGGGGAGGCGGAAGAGGGGGGTGAAGTGGGTGTGTTCATGCCGCCATGCTAGCGGTGAAGCTCGGTGGCCGCCTGCGCCAGCCACTGCGGCACCTGCGCTTTGGTGCAGCGTTGCAACTGCATCAGCAGCGCGTGGCTGGGTTGGTGCAGGCTGTGGTCGCGGCGCAGCACACCCAGCATGTGGCGCAGCAGCTCTGCCGTCATTTCGGCGTCGGCCAGGGCGCGGTGGGCGCGGCCGCTGGCGGGCAAATCCAGGTGTTGTACCAGCGCCCCCAGCTTGTGGCTGGGCGCGTGCGGGTACAGGCGGCGCGACAGCAGCACTGTGCAGGCAAACGGGTGGTCGGTGCGCAAGCCAAGCTGCCCCAACTCGGCCTGCCAAAACTTGCGGTCAAACGACGCGTTGTGCGCCACCATGGGCGCATCACCCACAAACCGCGCTGCCTCGGCCATGACCTGCGCCACCGGCGGGGCCGCGCCCACCATGGCGTTGGTGATGCCGGTCAGCCCGGTGATGAACGGCGGAATGTGCACCCCCGGGTTCATCAGGCTTTGGTAGCGGTCCACCACGCGGCCCTGCTCGGTCAGCACGATGGCCACTTCTGTTGGGCGCGCACCCACGTCGGGCGACATGCCGGTGGTTTCAAAGTCGATGATGGCGATGGTGGGCATGGGTGTGGGCGAATGGTAGCCGCCGGGCCGGGTCAGGCCTGCCACACCCCAAACCCTGCCGAGCGCAAGTCAATGCCCACCTCCACCTCGCGCTCCTGGGCCACCTTGTATGGCATGGGGTTGAACCCTTCGTACAGGTCGGGCAGCAGGCGCAGGCCGTACTTTTGTACGTAGGCGTTGGCCTGAATGCCCGCCTTGTGTTTGTCAAACCGCACATCGGGGTCAAGCCCCGTCATGCCCACGTAAACGCAAGGTTTGCCGTCCACATAGCCAGGGTTGCAGCGCCGGAATTTGGGCTCTTGCAGTACGTCGGGGTGCAGCTCAATCACATACACATGGTGGTGGGCGCGGGGCTGGCGGGAGGGCATGGCGGCAGGCCTGGCCTTTGGGCCAGCGGGTCGGTTGTCAATGATGCACGCCGGGCGGGTCGATGATGGAGCGCACCAGCTTGGCCTCGCACGCCTTGAACACCACGTACGCCGCCATGCTGACATAGGCCGTGGCCAGCACCTCCAGCAGTTGCTGTGCTCCGCCCTCAACCAGAGCTTGCCAGCCGTGTTCGGCAATCAGCTCCATGTTGGCCTTGGCCACAAACAGCAGGTTGAGCGAGCTGCTGCCAAACAGCAGAAAGCTCAGCCCCAGCACCGCAAATGTGGCCCAGCGCCGCGACAGCACCACTCGGTGAAACCATCTTTTCATGGGCAACCCCTCCTGCCGCCAGCATACGCAAAAAAACTTCAGCGCTACTTCCTTGCAGCTGCAGCCAATATGCACCCCTCAAACAGGTTTCACCAGCTTGCGCAGAGCCCGAACTTTTTGCCACACCACCGCTTTGGGCAGCGTCATGGCCATGGCCTGCATGCAGCGCTCCAGCCAGCCAGCGCGCTCTTGCAGGCGGTCAATGGCTTTGGCCAGGTCACGCGCCACAGAGGCGCCGTAAGCCAGTTCGGCCTTGGCCAATGCCGCTTGCAGCAGCGGCAAGCGCAGGTTCATCATGGCCAGGTCAATCACATCGCGGCTGAACACGCCGTCGTCTGCCTGCCGGTCTGAGTTGGCCAACAACTTTGAAGCCGCCAGATCCAGCAGTGTGAGGGTGGCAATGCCGCTTATCACGTCGCTGTTGCCCGGTGCCTCCAGCGCCATGCGTGCCTCGCGGACCATTTCAAATTTGATGAGTTGCCCGTCCATCTGCACCTGGGTTCTCAAACCATATTGGTCGGCGCGCACCTCGCGCCCCACCGTCAGCGGCTCTGCGCCCGACCTGAGCAGGGCGTTGAGCCCTTGGGCGCCTGTGACCAACTGCCGCAGTTCGCGGTAGCCAGCGGCATCAGACACCAGAAAGTCAATGTCCACCGACTCCCGGTACTCGCCATGGCGCAGCGCAATGCAGGTGCCGCCACCAAACAAGCAGCCGTGCTGGCGCAGCAGGTCCCCGTTCAGCGCGGCCAGCACATGCGCAATGCGTTGGTGGTGGGGCCGCTCAAACATGGGCGGTGCCTGTTGTTTCGGTGCCGCCACCCAGCCCCGTGCGCAAAGCCTGTACCAAAGCAAGTTCGGCGGCCGACATGTTGGCCATTTCCAAATGCCGGGCATTGCGCTCGTAAATGCCCCACGCCTCTGCCGGTGACAGCGTGTCAGTGCCATGCACCTGCCAGGCCAGGGCTTTGAGCTGTGGGTAGTTTTGCAAGCGCACGCGCACCGGTATCCACTCGGCCAAGTTTGTTGGGTTGCCTTGGTTCCCATCGTTGGTGGGCTTTTCTTCGGTGTTGCGGGCCTGCAGCACCATGCCCAGCGCCGCCATGGCTTGCGCCCAGGCACCACCCGCCACCGAAGGCTCACCTTTCTCGATGCGGTGCAGCGTCACCCGCGACATGCCCGCTGCCTCAGCCGCTGCCGTGCTGCTGACGCGCAAAGCCTTGCGGCGAGCGCGAAGCTGCTGGCCCAAGGCCTGCAACTGTGCGGCGCTTGGGGCGATGGTAGTGGGTGGATTGGGATTCATTTGTTTCTCATCATGTACAAAAACAAATATTTGTCAACTATGAGAAACACATTGGTGGCTGATTCGCCGCGTGGGCGGCGACGTGGTCACCGGGTGCGTGATTGCCGTGAGCCAAGTGCAACAAGCCCGCGATGCATGACGCGGCTGCGGATTGCTAGGAAATTCAAAATAGATAGCTGCCTGCGCTTTATGGATAAGCGGTAAGCACTGTTTTTATATAAAAAATGTTCTGAGCCAGTCAGAACGAAGACCCCGGTCCGCTCAAAAACGCCAGCTCTTCCGCCGTGGAGCTGCGACCCAGAATGGCGTTGCGATGGGGGTAGCGGCCAAAGCGGTCGATGATGGCCTTGTGGGCATGTTCAAAACGCAGGTTGTCTTCCTGCCCCGGCTGCGAAAACAGCGCCACTGCTTGCTCATGAATCAGCGCCGACTCGCTGTGCATGTAGGGCATGTAGGCAAAGCTGCGCTGCGCCACGGGCAGGCTGCGGTCTTGCCCGCTGGCCACCAGCTCTTGCGCCAGAGCGAGGGCCAGCGCGTCCTGCGCAAAGGCGCGTGGCGTGTCGCGGTACACGTTGCGCGAAAACTGGTCCAGGACCAACACCTCTGCCAGCCGCCCCTCTGGCGTGGTGCGCCAGGCAAACAGCTCACACCGCGCAGCAGCCTCCAGCGTGGCCCCGAAGCGGGTGCGGATGGCTTCGTCCAGCGCAGCGTCTTTGGCGAAGTGCTGCTTGGGGGTTAGCTCTGTGAACCAGAAGTGGAGGAGGTTTTGGGGTTGCATGGGTACTGATAGGAGAGGCACTCCGTGTCGCTGCTGCAATGTGCAAAAGTTGTACTGATGTGGGGAATCTATTGCCTAGTCTGGAGTCGATTCCGGAAGAATAAGATCTGTCGTGGTACTCCCATCGAAATAGCTCTTCTTGGCTAGTTCAGTAAGAGCATAGCTACGACGACCATCCTCACTGGTGCCTCGTGATACCAGTTGCCGCTCTTCAAGGTTCTTTGCTCTGCGACCAATTAGCTGGTGTGAGCAATCCATTTCTTCGGCAATTTCGCCCGCCCGCATGGGGTGCTCAGTAGTCTCAAGGGTCTGGAGTATTCCCAGTTCAGTTCGAGGCAGTAGCAGTTCACCACTAATGGCCTTCAATTCTGTTTCGTATTTGCGAGATAGATTCGTCACGCTGCATATTCCCACTGCGCATTTGTTGCACTTCATGCCAAAAAATTGGAGCTTATCTAGATCTGCATATTCGAATCGATTGCCACAATTTCCGCAGACAATTTCCTGATTGCTTTTTAAATAGTTGAGAACAAGCGGCGAATAATCAAATACCCGCTCAATAAAGTAGAGCCTGAATTCCCGTTCGCCTGTTGGGCGACCAAAAGTAATTGTGTATTTGTCACACAGGCCGAAGTTCATAGCATAAACGGCAACCTTTCGACCTTCTCTGTCGCTCATCTCAAAGTACTTCGTCAAAAAGAAATTCAACTCCAAGGTTGTTAGCAGCGATTCGTACTGAGTCGGAACATGAAAATGACTAGTCGGTGGGGTAGAGGGGATCTTCGAAAAAACACTTGACGTGTGACGCCTAAGTTCACGTGCGCGCTGCACAAAAGATTCAAGCAATTCCTTTAGGCTAAAAATCGATGAGCGTTCGTTGAATGCCTCCTGCAAAAAACGCCCTGTCTGAAAGTAGCTTTCCACTTTTTCTTCATAGAATTTTCTTGAGGCATCTCCAATTGCGCGAACGCCAATTATTTTGTCGGCAGTTACATGGGATTCATATAGATAAACGAGGATGTGACCCAAAATTCGTGGGTTACATAGCCCAGCGTTAAAGAGTTGTCGAAATGCCTCGTCAAAATTCTTATCAAAAAATCTAACGGGATCTCCGCCGCAAAAATGGCTGATTCTTTGAGATATCAGTCGATAGGTGAAGTCCTTGCCATTCTCTTCCAACTTAGTGATGTCACTAGATCCGTAGAGTTTGAAAAGATCAAGATAGACCTCGTCGATTTTCGTACGATCAATCGCACCAAGATATATGCGGCCAGGATAGGCAGCAATCTTTAGCTTGACGAACTCATCCGACAAGTTGTTCATCGGCGCAAGCAGCACATCGACAACAATTTTCATCGCGTCTTCTGGAAGCTCGGAAAAGTCATCGATTAGTAGGTAAAGGTGCCGAATCTCCGCTTTCTCAAGAACGTTCTTCAACTTTCGAATCAGACCCGCAGGATCAAATACGTTAAGCAACACATCTGAAAACTGTGCGTCGTGCACCCGCCCATGCTCATCAGTTGATCTTTTTTCGGCAGATGTTTCAAAGCCAGCATTTGATGGACTTGCTGAACCTTTGAAGCTATAGGTTGTTGTCTGTGATTGCTTTGCCTCGCTATGCTCTTTTAACCCCAGTGTTTTTACGCCAAGTATCCGTACAAAATTATCGTCAGAGTATTCTGATTGAAAAGCATCTAGTTCCTTCTTCAGATCATCAAGTCGACCAGTAAATGCATTTTTGATTCGCACCAAGACCGATTCCTTTAGACGTTTGTCTAACTCTCGCTTGATTTCTTCGACGACATTCGACAAAAAAGTTCGGTACATCAACATGCGTTGAACCGTTGCCGGCGGCAGCGCGAAGTCAATTGCTGCAACTCGTTCTTGTAGTGCGACATCTACCTGGGAAGAGTCCCATATAGTCTTAATGTCAATGTAGGCGGTAAGTCGATCGTTAGACTTGCGAACGTCGTGCTGCAGTTTTTGGAATACGGTTGATTTCCCAGTTCCTTTGCGTCCAACAATCAGCGTGGTGTTTGCGCTATTTATTCGATTAGAAAGACCTTGGGCGGGCAGCGGGTCGCAGTAGAGCTCAGCTAAGGTCGATTCTCCTGTCGCGTCATCTACCAGTTCCGCGCGTCGATATTTACGAAGTGAATCGGCGGCCCGGTAGAAGTTATTTTTCTCTGTGTCAGTGAATCGATTCATTTATGTCTCCCAGAATTCCCCACTGTTAGTGGAGTTATTTACCCCAACTATCCTTCAATCCCACCGCCAAGTTAAACACCGGCTTGCCCGCCGAATGGTCCACCCGGTCGGCCACAAAGTACCCATGCCGCTCAAACTGAAACTTCTGGTCAGGCTGGGCATTGGCCAATGACGGCTCAACGATCGCGGTCACCACCTTCAGGCTGTTGGGGTTCAGGCTTTCCAGAAAGTCTTTGCCGCCCGCGTCGGGCTGGGCGTCCACAAACAGGCGGTCGTACATGCGCACTTCGGCGCTCACGCCGTCGGCCACGCCCACCCAGGTGATGGCGGCTTTCACCTTCACGCTGTCGGCGCCGGGGGTGCCGCTTTTGGTGTCGGGCACCACGGTGGCCAGCACTTCAGTAATGACGCCGTTGGCGTCTTTGGTGCAGCCGGTGCACTCAATGACATGGCCGCCCTTCAGGCGCACCTTGTTGCCGGGGAACAGGCGCTTGTAGCCCTTGGGGGGCACTTCTTCAAAGTCTTCGCGGTCAATCCACACCTCTTTGCCGATCGTGAAATGGCGTGCGGCTGGCGGCTCGGTGCCTTCGGGTGGGTGGGGCAGGGCGGGCAGGGTGCAGGGGTCCAGGTAGGCTGCGCCGCCTAGGGGCGCAAACACCTCGTCCCAGTTGGTCAGCACCAGTTTCACGGGGTTCAGTACGGCCATGCCGCGGTGGGCTTTCAGCTCCAGGTCTTCTCGCAGGCAGCCTTCCAGGGTGCTGTAGTCAATCCAGCTGTCGCTTTTGGTCACGCCAATGCGCTCGGCAAAGGCTTGCAGGGCGGCAGGGGTGTAGCCCCGGCGGCGCAGGCCGACGATGGTTGGCATGCGGGGGTCGTCCCAGCCGTTGACCTTGCCTTCGTTCACCAGCGCGGCCAGCTTGCGTTTGCTGGTGATCACATACGTCAGGTTCAGACGGGCAAATTCGTATTGCTTGGGGGCTGGTGCGGCCAGCAGGCCACCCTCTGCCAAGCGGTCCATCAGCCAGTCGTAAAAAGGGCGTTGGTCTTCAAATTCCAGCGTGCAAATGCTGTGGGTGATTTGCTCCAGCGCGTCCTCAATGGGGTGCGCAAAGGTGTACATGGGGTAAATGCACCACTTGTCGCCCGTGTTGTGGTGGGTGGCACGGCGAATGCGGTAGATGGCCGGGTCCCGCATGTTGATGTTGGGGCTGGCCATGTCAATCTTGGCGCGCAAAACCATAGCGCCATCGGCATGTTGGCCTTGCGCCATCTGCCTGAAACGTTCCAAATTCTCTGCCGGGGTGCGGGTGCGGAAGGGGCTGTCCACGCCGGGCTTGCCAAAGTCGCCCCGGTTGGCGCGCATGTCTTCGGGGCTTTGTTCGTCCACGTAGGCGTGGCCGGCTTCAATCAAATACTCAGCCGCGCGGTACATGAAGTCGAAGTAGTCGCTGGCCTGGAATAGGTGGTTCTGGCCGTTGGCCTCCCAGCCAAAGCCGAGCCACTGCACGGCGTCAAGGATGCTGTTGACGTATTCGGTGTCTTCTGTTTCGGGGTTGGTGTCGTCAAAGCGCATGTGGCACACGCCGCCGTAGTCGCGTGCCAGACCAAAGTTCAGGCAAATGCTTTTGGCGTGGCCCACGTGCAGGTAGCCGTTGGGCTCGGGCGGGAAGCGGGTGCGAATTTTGGCCGGGTCCAGTGGGCCAGCAGCGTGGTGGGCGGCGTCGCCCGGGGTGCCTGCCCAGCGGCGCTGTGCGTAGGTGCCTTGGTCCAGGTCTTTTTCAATGATCTGGCGCAGAAAGTTGCTGGGTTTGTGGTCGGCGGCAGCGGCGTCTGCGGCGGTGCCTGCAGGGTGGGTGTTGGTGTGCGTGGAACTCATGGTTTCATTCTATGTGGCGGGGGGCGGTGGCTACAGGGCTTGCACGGTGTGCAGGTTGGCCAACGCGGTGGCGCGGAATGCGGGGGAAATGCGGGGGTCTTCAGCGGCTGCCTGCCAAAACTGGCGTGCCAGCGCCAGGGCCTGCGGCCACACGGCCAAGGTGTGCACGCTGGGGTGCAGCGTGTGGCTGGGGCGGTTGGCAAACGGGCGCTCCACCAGCTCGGTGCCCACGGGGGCGTACAGCATGGGCAGCATGTCGTAGGCGGGGGCCAGTTGCCAGCTGCCATCCACCAGCAGCAGCGAGATGTTGCCGTGGTGCCGGTCGGTGTTGGCTATCAGTGCCCCATACGCGTCCAGCAGGCACAGGGTGCGCACGTCGGCGGGCGTGAGGCGGTCATTGCCGGCCATGTCCACCCGCTGGGCGGTGGCCACCCAGTCGGCACCCAGGCCAATGTAGTGGGCGTCGTACACCTCCAAAGACACCATGCCCACGCGGCCGCCTTGGGGCGTGCGGTCAAAACGGCGGCTTTCCAGAAACACGCGGCCACCGGCCTGCACCAGCTCGGTGTGGGCAGCGGGCACGCCGGCTTGGGCCAGGGTTTGCAGGGCCAGGCATTCGCACACCAGCAGGTCGCGCCAGCGTTGGTCGGCGGGGCCGTCGCCTGCTGGCGAAAACTTGACCAGCACGGGGTGGCCGTTGCGCGTGGCGCAGAACTTTGGCTGCTCGCCCCCGGCAGATGAGCCGGGCAGCACGCTTTGCAGGGCTTGGGCTGCCAGGCGCGGGTAGTCGGCCTCGGCATTGCTCACCAAGGGTGTGCGCTCGGCGCGTGAGTGGTAGCGGGCAAAGGCCTTTTCGCCCACCACCAGGTTGCCGGGCAGGTCGTCGCCCGCGTTGGCCAGGGCGCGCAACACGTGGTCGTCGTTCCAGTGGGTGATGTGGGGGGGCAGACCCAGCTCGGGGTGGGCGTTCACAAACCCCCGGCCCAAAAAGCCCTGGGGCCGCATGTCGTGCAAAAACCAGGGCAGGCTGGGGTGCAGGGCGCTGTGGCCGTGATGTTCTTCCATCCAATACTGGCCACCGGCCAGCGGCACCAGGTTGCCAAAGGGTTGGGCGTTGCCGTGTGAATCAATTTCAACCACGCGCACGGCGCCCAGGCCTTCTTGCGTCACGCCGTGCACCACGCGGGGCAGCAGGTAGCGCTGGGCGCGGGCGGCACCGGTTTTCATGACACGGCCAGTGGCCAGCAAAGGGGCCAGCGCCCTGGAGATGGTGGGTTGGCTTAGTCCCAGTTGGGCTTGCAGCTCTGGGCTGGTGGCCACACCACCTGCCTGGCGCAGGGCGGCCAGCACGCGGTCGGTGGCAGGTGTTTCGGTGGGCATGTTGAATGGTTATATGAATAGATATTCACGGCCATTATGCGCGCCACTTTGGGTTGCTGTGCTGGCTGCACCAGAGAGGCCGCGTCAGAAGGTGGTGTGGCTGAGGCCGGTGAGTTGCACCAGCCGCTCCAGCGCAAAGGCGCCCAGCACCGAGTTGCCTTTGGCGTCCAGCTCGGGTGCCCACACGGCAATGGTGCCCACACCGGGGGCAATGGCCACCATGCCGCCACCCACGCCGGTTTTGATGGGCAGGCCAATGCGGTAAGCAAAGTCGCCTGCTGCGTCGTAGGCGCCGCAGGTGAGCATGAGGGCGTTGACGCGGCGGGCCTCATCGGGGCTTAAAAACTGTTCGTCGGCCTGACCGTCGGGCCGCAGGTCGCGGCCGTCGTTGGCCAGAAACATGGTGGCCTGGGCCAGCTGGGCGCAGCTCATTTCGGTGGCGCACTGGCAGCAGTAGTTGTCCAGCACCAGCTCGGGCGGGTTGACAAAGTTGCCGTGGCTTTTCATGAAGTAGGCCATGGCCATGTTGCGGTGGGCGGTGTCGCGCTCGCTTTTGGCCACGCGGGCGTTCCAGTGCAGGTTGGGTTCGTCGGCCAGGCGGCGCAGGGCGCCCAGCAGCGCGTAGTCCAGGTGGGCGTAACGGCTGGTCAGCACGTCGGTGATGACCAGCGCCCCGGCATTGATGAACGGGTTGCGCGGAATGCCGTTTTCGGTCTCCAGCTGAACAATGGAGTTGAACGCCGCGCCCGATGGCTCGCGCCCCACGCGCTTCCAAAGGTCGTCACCCAGCGCCTTGAGTGCCAGCACAAATGTGAACAGTTTGGTGATGCTTTGCAGAGAAAACGGCACCTGTGCGTGGCCCACGCTGTGGGCGCTGCCGTCGGTCAGGGCCACGGCCATGCCGAACTGGCGCGGGTTCACCTCGGCCAGGGCCGGGATGTAGCTGGCCACCTTGCCTTGACCCCACAGAGCCTGTGCTTCGGTTTCGATCTGGGCCAGGATGGCGGGCAGTTGGTCTCGCAAAGGATGGGGGGTGGGTTCGGACATGGCGCGCATTCTAGGCACCGGTCGGGTGGGCGGTGCCGTTGATAATCGGCGTTCCCGCAAGCGATGCGCCCACCCCACCTGGCAGCTCCAACATGACGACAGACGCACCCGACACCGTGCCGGTTGACGAATCCACCCTGTGGCTGGACACCAAGGTGGGCGACGTGTTTGCGCCCCAGGTGCAAGTGCAACTGCATTGGCTGGACATCGAAGCCGCCGTGCGGCGTGGCGCCATCAACCCTGCAGAGGCCCACGGGCTGTGGGCCGAGTGGGCCGACCCGGGCAACCCCCGCCGTGTGGTGCGCAAACCAACACCCTTGGCACCGGTGGCCAACGTCTCACAAGGGGCGCGGTTCACGTTTTCGCATGTGTTGTATTACTTCGGCGGCTTGTTGACCATTGGGGCCATGTCGCTGTTCATGACGCTGGCGTGGGCGGCTTTGGGTGCCTGGGGCAGCGCTGTGTTGGCTGCGGGCTACCTGTTCGCCGCTTGGCGTGTGGCGGTGCACCTCAAAGACAAAGACCTGCCCATTCCGGCCGGCATTCTGGCCACGCTGGCGGTGTGCCTGGTGCCGTTGGTGGTGTGGAGTGTTCAGGTGGGCCTGGGGTGGTGGCCCGAGGGTGGCAGCAGCCAGTTTGGCCACTACCACCAGCAAATCAACTGGCGCTGGCTCACGCTGGAGTTCGCCACGCTGGCGGCAGCCGTGGTGATGCTGCGGGCCATTCAACTGCCCTTCATGGTGATGCCCGTGGCGGTGACGCTGTGGTACCTGAACATGGACCTGGCTCACTTGATGATGCAAAAGGAAGGCTTTGACTGGCAGTTCACCCGCGATGTGTCGCTGGTGTTTGGCCTGGGCACCTGTGCGTTGGCGCTGTGGGTGGACGTTCGCACCCGCCAGGCCACCGAAGACGCGGCCCGGCAGGACTTTGCCTTTTGGCTCTACATCTTCGGGGCCATCATGTTCTGGGCAGGCCTGAGCCTGCGCGACAGCGACAACGAATGGGGCAAAGCGGCTTACGGTGCCATCAACCTGGTGCTGGTGTTCTGGGGGGCTGCCATCGGGCGGCGGGTGTTCACCGTGCTGGGTGGCCTGGGCGTGGCCATTTACCTGGGCTATCTGTCGCACCGCGTGTTTCAGGATTCACTGGCGTTCACGTTTGCCCTGACCCTGCTGGGCCTTGGCGTGGTGGCGCTGGGCGTGTGGTGGCAGCGGCGCGAAGCCGACATCCACGCCGCGCTGGCCGGCTGGTTGCCCGCGCCCCTGCGTGTGCTGGGCGAAAGCCCGCCACCCTGAGCCACGCCAAGCCTTTGTGCCCGTTCGGGCGTTACGTTTGGCAACGCTTGTGGCCTCCGAAAAGGGCTGAACGAGGTGGTTTGCCCGTGAAATAGCGGTGCGGGCCAAAGGTGGCCCGGTTTCAGGAGACCGCAGCATGAACTCACTTGGCGCACAAAGGCTCGCACACAGCGGGCTTGTATCTCACGCGCACTCCACTGTCCGCGCAACGGCACGGCGCTGGCTGGCCACCCTCAGCCTGGGTTTGTTGGGTGTGGCAGGCAGTGTTGTCTGGCAACAAGCTCAGGCCACACAGGTGGTGTGGTCGGTGGGCTTTGGGACACCGGGGGCCGTTGTCCATGTGGCCAACCACCCTGCGCCCCGTGTGGTGTATCCCCCGGTTTACCAGACAGTGCCGGTGCAGGTGGTGGTGGCACCGCCACCGCGCTGGTATGGCCCACATGCAGGTGCGGGCCATGGGCACCACCACCGCGACTACTTTGACGACCACCGCCGCGGCAACCGTCACCACGGCTGGCGGTCTGAGCGCCGGGGTGGCCAACACGTGTACCCCGTGGACCCCCGCTGGGATAACCATCACCGCCGCTGAGCTCTTGTGAAAGGGCTGAGGCAGGCTCAGTCAAATTCCCGGTAGGTGCGCCGAACGTTGGCGTACATCGCCTCGGAGGCCGGGGCAAAACCCGGGAAGTCTGACGCTGCCAGGGCCTGCATGCCCTCCGGGTCAGCATTCATGCCCAGCAACGCCTCCCGCACGGCTGCCACTGTTTTGGCTGCAACGCGCGGGTGGGCTGATACGGGCAACTCGGCAAAACCTTCTGAAGTGAACACCGGGCGGTAGTCCAGCCCTTGCTGTGCGGCAAATTGCGTCAAAAAGCGCGAGTTGACGGCCGCCGCTGCCACCTGCCCTGCTTTGAGCATGAGCAGCGCCGCATCTTGCGTGCCGGCAAACACGGGCTCCACCTGCACTTTGGCCTTTTTGAAGGCCAGCATGGGCACCGCATAGGCAACAAACGCGTCCCTGGACGGAAATGCCACCCGCAGGCCTGCCAGGTCGCGCAGTTTGGTGGCCGTGCTTGCCTCGGGGACTGCCACCACCCCTCGGATGGGTGGGCCAGCCAGTCGGGCAATCACGCTGTACAACGCATCGAACTCGGGCCGGAAGTTGTGATTGCTGAACAGAAAGTCGAACTCACCCCGCGCCATCATGGCGTTGGTGTCTGCCACCGTTGGTCCCATCGACAGCGAAAACGTGAGCCCGGTTTTTTGGGTGATGTGGTTGAGCACCGGGTTCCAGCGGGCGGCTGTGCGGGCCAGGCTTTGCTGGTTCAGCACACCGAACACCAGGGGGCGGTTGGCGTTTGCCAGCGGCACGGTCATGCCGGCCACGCACCCCAGAGACCATTTCAGAAAAGACCTGCGCACTTGCATTTCCAACGAGTGTTTTTGCCAATTCTAGGTGGTGGTACCAGCGCAAACCGCAGGGGTCATTTGGGCAGCAGAGCCTCAATGTCGGCGGCCAGGTCTTTGGGCTGATCGGTGGGGGCAAAGCGCTTGACCACCTCGCCATCGGGCGACACCAGAAACTTGGTGAAGTTCCACTTCACCGCCTGCGAACCCAACAGCCCGGGGGCTTCTTGCTTCAGGTGCTGGTACAGGGGGTGGGTGTGGGCGCCATTCACTTCCACCTTGGCAAACATGGGAAAGCTGACGTCGTAGGTCAGGCTGCAAAACTGCTTGATCTCGGCCTCGTCACCCGGCTCCTGGTGGCCAAACTGGTCACATGGAAACCCCAGCACTGCAAAACCCCGGTCCTTGTATTGGCGGTACAGCGCCTCCAGCCCTTCGTATTGCGGTGTGAAGCCGCATTGGCTTGCCACGTTCACCACCAGCAGTGCCTGGCCTGCGTAGGGGGCCAGCGTCTGGTTCTGACCGTCGATGGTTTTGACTTCAATTTCTGGCAGCGACATGGTGTGTTCCTCGGGTGGATGCGCAAACGGATAGCCATTGTCACGGCCGTGTGGCCGCCTTGCAGGTGGCGGCTGGCAAGACCTTCATGCCGCCATTGCCGCGTTTTGCGCTGCGTGGCTGCATTTCGTCGCACGGCGCACGACACCGTGGGCCGCAAGTTGGACAGTGCACCCCAGATGTTCAACGCCCCCAACCGAACGGACCCGGGGCACCCACTGGAGAAAACCATGCGCACCCTTGTTTCTGCCCTTGTTCCCTGTGTTCTGGCCACGACTTTGTTTGCCGGCAACGCCCACGCGGTGCCCGACGCACAGTTTCAGCCCGCGTTTGCAGCCTTCATGCAGGCGGCAGATGGCAATTCATCGGCCATCGACAAGGCTGCCGACGCCTTTGCGACCCTGCTCAAAACCGAGCCCACCAACCCCGTGCTGCTGGCCTACACGGGTGCGGCCACCAGCATGAAGGCGAATACCACCTGGCTGCCGTGGAAGCAACTGGCCTATGCAGAAGACGGCCTGGCGCAGCTCGACAAAGCGCTGGCCATGCTCACACCTGCCCACAGCGCCGTGGTGCAAAACGGCACGCCCGGCAACCTGGAGGTGAAGCTGGTGGCTGCCAACACCTTTTTGGCCGTGCCCGGCTTCATGAACCGCCACGAGCGCGGTGTGAAACTGGTGAAAGACCTGCTGGCCAGCCCCGCATTGGCCGGCACCCCCAAAGACTTTCAGGCCGCTGTGAACAAAGCCGCAGTGCAAGCCAAACTGGCAGGTGCGCAATGAACACCCCAGTGGTGGCACTGCAGGGCGTGCACAAAACCTACCGCCTGGGCGAACACGTCATACCCGCGCTGCAAGGTGTGGACCTGAGCGTGGCGCGTGGTGAACTGCTGGCGCTCACAGGCCCCTCGGGCAGCGGCAAAAGCACCATCCTGAACCTGTGCGGGCTGATCGACACGGCCGACAGTGGCGACATCGAGCTGAACGGACAGCGCATCAACGGTTTGAGTGAAGACGAGCTGACCCTGCTGCGCCGCGATGCCATGGGATTTGTGTTCCAGAGTTTCAACCTGGTGCCCGTGATGACCGTGGCAGAAAACGTGGACTACCCGCTGTTCCTGGCCGGGGTGCCTGCTGCAGAACGCCGCGAACGCGTGGCCGCACAACTGGCCGCCGTGGGCCTGGCCGACCATGCCCACCACCGGCCCGACGCGCTCAGCGGTGGCCAGCGCCAGCGCGTGGCCATTGCCCGCGCATTGGTCAAGCGGCCCAAGCTGGTGATTGCGGACGAGCCCACCGCCAGCCTCGATTCACACACCGCCGACCAGGTGCTGGACCTGATGCGCGAGCGCGGTCACGCCGAGGGCGCGGCCTTTGTCATTGCCACCCACGACAGCCGCCTGACCCGCCGCTGCGACCGCGTGGTGGCCCTGCTGGACGGGAGAATTCAATGAGCACGCACAACGTTTCTTCTTTCAGCGGCTGGAGCCACTGGTTCAAATTTGCGCTGCAAAACACGCTGCGCAACCGCAGGCGTTCGCTGGTCACGGTGTCCATCGCTGCATTGGGCACGGCCGCCATTTTGTTGGCCGGCGGGTTTGCCCTGTTCACCTACGAAAGCCTGGCGCAGGCCGCCGCCCGTGACACAGGCCACCTGGTGCTGGGCACCCCGGCCAGTTTCACCACCGACGAAGACGTGCCCCTGCAGCACGGCCTGGGCAACGTGGACGCGCTGCGCCAGCAGCTGCTGGCCGACCCTGCAGTGCGCCAGGTGCTGCCCAAGGTGGTGTTCAGCGGGCTCATCAGCAACGGCGACAAATCCACTGTGATGATGGCCACCGGCGTGGACCCCGACAACGAATTTGCCGTGAAAGGCCCGTTTTTGACCGTGACGGCGGGCAGCGTGCTGGTATCTGACAGCTCAGAGCCTGAAGTGATGCTGGGCGAGGCCCTGGCCCGCAGCCTGAAAGCCACCCCCGGCAGCAGCCTGACCCTGCTGGCCAGCACCACTGAAGGCGCCATGAACGCCATGGACGTGGTGGTCAAAGGCACTTTCACCACAGGGGTACCCGACATGGACAAACGTGCCGTATTCACCAGCGTGGCCCTGGCCCAGCGCCTGCTGGTGACCGACCGCGTCAGCAGCCTGGGCGTGTTTCTGGACCGCATGGAGTCCACCCTGCCTGCCCAGGCACGGGTGGCGGCTCTGCACCCCGAGCTGATAGTGCAAAACTGGGAGCAACAAGCTGTTTTCTATCAAGCGGTGAAGGGGCTTTACAACCGAATTTTTGGTGCCTTGGGCATCATCATCGGTGTGATCGTGGTGTTTGTGGTGACCAACGCCATGGCCATGGCCATCATCGAGCGCACCCGCGAGATTGGCACCCTGCGGGCGCTGGGCACGCTGCCCGCCCAACTGTTGCGCACCCTGGGGCTGGAGGGCATGTTGCTGGGCGGCGTGGGTGCGCTGGTGGGCGCTGGCCTGTCGCTGGGCGTGTCGGTGCTGCTGTATGTGGTGCCGGTGAACATGCCGCCACCCCCCGGGCGCTCGGTGGGTTACCCGCTGAACATCGCCATCGACCCCACGCTGTACCTGGCCACGCTGCTGGCCATGGTCAGCCTGACCATGCTGGCCAGCTACGCCGTGGCCCGCAAAACCGTGCACATGCCCGTGGTCGATGCACTGGCCCACACCTGATTGAACGTGGAAAGAACACCATGAAACACATCTCCGTTCCCTTGCTGCTGGCGCTGGCCGCCCCGGTGTATGCCCAGGACGTGGGCGCTTTGCTGAAAGACGCAGACCACTTTCGCATGAGTGCTGACAACCTGCAGGTGGACACACAGGTGCAGACGTTCAACGCCGACGGCACGCCAGACAAAGAACGCCGCTACACCGTGTTTGCCCAAGCGGGCCGCCAGTCGCTGGTGTTGATGCAAAGCCCCGCCGAAAAAGGCCAGAAGATACTGATGCTGGCAGACGACTTCTGGCTGCTGATGCCGGGCAGCCAGCGCCCACTGCGCATCACCCCCATGCAAAAACTGCTGGGCGATGCCAGCACCGGCGACATCGCCACCATGAGTTGGGCGGGCGACTACACCGCCACCCTGGTGGGCGAAGAGCCGTGTGCACCCGACAAGGCGGCTGAAGAGAAAAATCAAACCAAAAATGCCTCCACCGCATTGCCACATTCAAAAGTGTGCTATCGCCTTGACTTGCTGGCCAGCCGCAAAGGTGTCACTTACCAGCGCATTGAGCTGTGGCTGGGCAAACAGCGCCACGAGCCTGTGCGGGCCAACCTGTACGTGCAGTCCGACAAGCTGGCCAAACAGGCCCGCTTTGTGATGGACAGCGCCACCGCACCCACCACCGTCAACGCCATGGTGCTGGTGGACCAGCTCAGCAACAAAAAAGAAACACGGGTCACCTACCTCAGCCGCAAAGACAAAACCGTGCCCGCCGAGTGGCTGAACCCCATGTTCCTGGCCCGCAACCCGCAACTGGATTGAGCCATGACCCCCGCACAACTTGGAGCTGCCCTTGCAGGCTTGGCCCTGGCCGCCACGGTGCAGGCCCAAAGCATCGATGCCTCGGGCCACCTGCGCGCCTCGTGGGCTTGGCGCCAGGCCGCCAACACAGGCCCGCTGGCGCAGGCCAACGCGCTGTTGCCGGGCATTGCGCCGGCAGAAGCCTCGGCGGCCACGGTGCAGGCCGAATTGCGCGCCAGCACCAAGGTGGGCGGCGTGGGGCTGAACACCACCTTCACCCTGCAGGGCCAACGCCCCGAAGGCGGTCCCGGCCAGACGCAGGCCTGGGTGAACGAAGCTGTCGCATCGGGTGCGGCAGCAGGTCTGAATTGGAGCGCTGGCAAAAAGGTGGTGAGCTGGGACGTGGGCTATGCCTTTCGTCCCAACGACGTGGTGCAGCAGGAAGCCCGCCGCACCCTGGCCCCCGCCACGCTGGAAGGCCGCCCGCTGCTGATGCTGGAGCACTTCACCGCCACCACGGCGTACAGCCTGGTGTGGGTCAACCCCACCAAGCCTCGTGCAACTACCGGCGCGAACGAGCCTGCGCTGGCCGCCCGCGTGTACCTCCAGGCAGGGGAGGTGGATTGGCACGGCTTTGCCCGCCACGGCGTGCGCACGGGCAACAGCCTGGGTGCAGCCGCATCGTGGGTGCCCAGCGATGCGGTGGAGCTCCACGCCTCGGTGCGTCACTTTCAGCGCAGCGACAGGCTGGCTTGGTCGTCAGCCGCAGCGGCATCCAGTGGTGCGTTGTTGCCTGTCAACCCATGGGGCCAGTACACCAGCGGAAGCGGCCACCAGGTGTTGGTCGGCGGCACCTGGACCGCAGAGAACCAGCTCAGCCTGTTGGCCGAGGCCTGGTACGACGGCACCGCTTTGCCCAAAGCCTCATGGCAGCAGTGGGCCAGTCGCAACCAGGCGCTGGGCGCTTTGGCAGGGCAGGGCGCACCGGCCAACGCCGTGGCGGGCAACCTGGCGTGGCAAGGCAGCGCGTTCAGTGCCAGCGGCGCATCTGCCAGCCTGCACCGCCAGAACCTGTACGCCCGCCTGAGCTGGACCCACGACGCCTGGCAACCCGCGCTCGACGTGCTGTGGCACCCGGCAGACGGTGGCCGCATGGTCACCGCCAGTCTGGTGTGGCAAGGGGATCGGGTGAAAGTGGAAGGCGGCGTGCGCGTGAACGCCGGGCCTGCCGATGCAGTGGTGAAGCAGTTGCCGGTGCAAAAGCAGGGCTACCTGATGGGTACCTGGGCGTTTTGACTGCAGCCCGTGCAAGCTGCCCGCCATCTGAGGCGCGCCCTGTCAGTGCAGGCCCCACTCACATCTGGTCGATGTTGGTTGATGTGGATGCCGTTTCGCCCGCCCGGTCCGCAATGGCAAACCGGTCCTCGGTGCGGGTGTAAAAGCTGGCGCCAAAACGTGCAATGGGCTTGTAGTCGCGCAGGTTCACGCGCCACGCCTGTGTGTCAATGAGGCCGTCGCGGGCGGCCAACCACTTGATTTGCCCGATGAACACATAACGGCTCGGGGTTTCCAGCTTTTCGTGCAACACACATTCGAAGGCAATGGGCGCTTCCAGAATCCTGGGTGGTGCCACGCAGTGCGACGGCACGGGCGTGAGCCCCACAGCCGCCAGTTCGCTCACGTCAGACGGGAAAGACTCACCACAGGCATGCATTTTTGCGGCCAGGGGTTCGTCAGACATGTGCACCACAAACTCGCCGCTGTGCAGAATGTTGGCAGCCGTGTCTTTCAACCGGCCGTCTGACAGGCGGTTGATGCTGACCATCAGGATGGGCGGGTCCTCGCCCACCATGTTGAACATGGAAAACGGCGCGGCATTGGCCACGCCGTTGGCACCCAGCGTGGTCACCAGGGCAATGGGGCGGGGCACGATCAGACTGGCCATCAGCTTGTAGCGCTGATAGCTGGTGATCTGGTCGAAATCGACTTCGGTCATGAGCAGTTTTCCAGATGGGGTGCAAAAAATGTGCAGCTGCACATGGGCCAGGCTGCCCCAGTCTAGAGCGCAACACAGCCTGCCGCCTCACGGCGGCAGGACACTCGCACGTCAAGCTCAGGTAATGACCTCTACCTTGGCGCGCTTGGCAACTGCCGTCCAGTCGGTGATTTGGGTCTGGATGAGCTTCGTGAAGTCATCTCCCAGAACGGGAGCTTTGCGTGGCAGGGTCTGAATTTCTTCCAGTCTGGCCATGATGTCTGGCTTGGCCAAAATCTCGGGAACGAGTGCCGTCAGGCGCTGCGCGATGGGGGCTGGCAGGTTTTTGGGGCCAGACAAGCCCAGCCACTGCGAACCCGTCAGCGACGGATACCCCAGCTCGGCAAACGTGGGGATGTTGGGCAGCGCAGCCAGGCGGCTGGGTGTGGACACGGCCAGGGCACGCAGCGTTCCGCCTTTCAACTGGTTCACGTTGGTGGTGACAGGGTCAAACACACCCTCAATGCGCCCGCCCAGCAGGTCTTGCATGGCGGGTGCGCTGCCCTGGTAGGGCACGTGGTCGAGTTCGGGTGCCTTGCCTTCGATTTTCAGCAACTCGCCGTACAGGTGATTGGCAGAGCCCACGCCCGAGGTGCCAAAACGCACGGGCTTGGTCTTTGCGGCGTCCACGTACTGCGCCAGCGTTTGAAATGGGGACTGCGCGTTGACCAGCAGCAGCATGGGGGCTTCCACCAGCATGCCCATGTGGGTGAAGTCGTTCAACGGGTCGAACGGCATGGTGCGGCGCGTGGCGGTGGCATACACGTGCACCGATGCATGGCTGACCAACAAGCTGTAACCGTCTGCAGGCTGGCGCGAGGCGTACTCGGTGCCCACCAGGCCACCGGCACCCGCGCGGTTGTCCACCACCACCGTCTGCGACAGCGCAGCCGACAAATGGGGTGCCATCAGACGAGCCACTGTGTCCACCAAGCCCCCTGGGGGGTATTGGCAAATCAACTTGATGTTGCCTTTGGTGGGCCACGCTGCGGGTTGGGCATGAACCCAGGGGGCTGCCAGTGCCGCTGCGCCAGCAGCCAGAACGTCACGACGCTTCATAGATAGTCCTTGAGTGGGGTCAGGTTGAGCAAGAGATTCAGCACAAGCGCCGCACAGGGCGCCGGGGGTGTTGCAGCACAAGTCGTGCCAGACGCTGTGCATGGGCCGTGCCGCTGACGTTCATACCCACAAGCCCTCAGGCACACATCTGACATGCTGAAAGACGTGCATCGCCATGCACCAAGATGTGCTGCTGTTTGCATTGCCTGCCCAAGGAAAATGCTGCCATGCACCACAAGCCAACACAACGTTAGCTGACGCGAACCTGAGGACGGCCTCTTCCCTTGGGGCAAACCCCATCTTGTGATCGGCGTTTCGGATATACGGTCGGCGCACTGACAGGCGACACGGTTGTTGCCTCCGCACTCAACACGGTATTGCCATGAAACTCACATTCCGCGCCCGCTTGTACGCTGGCTTTTCTCTGGTGGTGGCCATATTCCTGTGCGTGATTGGCATCACGACCTGGCAGGTAGAGCAAGTCAAAGTCGACACCCGGGACATGAAAAATGAAGCCCTGATGCTGGATCTGGCCAACCAGTGGCTGGCCGATGTCCGGCAGAACTCGGCTCGGTCTCTGGCGGTGGCCCGCTCGCCAGGCAAAGACATGTATCTCTTTTTCAAGGATGCCATGGCAGCTGTCAGTGCGGGCACCACCAAGACACAGAAGGCGTTCCTGGAGGCCGTCACGCGGCCTGACGCCAAAGCGCTGGCCGGCAGGGTGGGCGAGGTCCGCACGGCGTGGCTGGCTGCGCGTGACGACATCAACAAACTCAAAGACGCTGGTGACGACGCCGCTGCCGTGCAAACCGTGGACAGCCGCCTGGTGCCGCTGACCGACCAGTACATCGCGGCCACCCAGGCCCTGGTCAATGGGCAGCTGGCCGAGGTCGATCGGCTGAAAGCGCGCGTGGATGCCGGGTTTGAAAAACTCTACAGGTGGCTGGCGGTCATGACCTTGATGGCTGTTGTGACGGCCTGGACGGTGTCGTGGCGCTTTGGCCGCTCGCTGGTGAATGCACTGAAGGACGCCAGGGCCAGTGCCGAAAAGATCGGCCAAGGTGACCTCTTGGCACAGATCAACTCGCACAGCCACGACGAAGTGGGCCAGTTGATGCAGTCGCTGGAGCAAGCCCGCCAAGCATTGGAGAAAGTCATTTCACAAACTCGGCAGGTGAGCGACAACATCCAGGTGGCCGCGACCGAGGTGGCCACGGGCAACCAGGATCTGGCCAGCCGGACCGAGGCCACTGCCAGCAACCTGGAGCAAACCGCCAGCAGCATGGAAGAGATCACGGCGACTGTGCGCCAGAGTGCCGAAGCGGCAGCCCAGGCCAACCAGTTGGCTGCCACGGCCACCGAAGTGGCCCAGCGTGGCGGCGCCGTGGTCGGTCAGGTGGTGCACACCATGGACGACATCAACCAGAGCAGCCGAAAGATTGCCGACATCATTGGCGTGATCGACAGCATTGCCTTCCAGACCAACATCCTCGCCCTGAACGCTGCGGTGGAGGCCGCGCGTGCAGGCGAACAAGGGCGGGGCTTTGCCGTGGTGGCCAGTGAGGTGCGCAACCTGGCCGGGCGCAGCGCCCAGGCGGCCAAAGAAATCAAAGACCTCATCAGCGCCAGCGTGGAGAAGGTGCAAACCGGCAGCCAACTGGTGCAAAGCGCGGGCAGCACCATGGACGAAATTGTCGCCAGCGTGCAGCGCGTGACCGACGTGATGGCCGAAATCACTGCCGCTGCCGCCGAGCAGAGCAACGGCATTGCGCAGGTGAACGTGGCTGTGACGCAACTAGACCAGATGACCCAGCAAAACGCCGCTCTGGTTGAACAAAGCAGCGCAGCCGCCGAAAGCCTGCGCGACCAGGCCCACCAATTGGCCGATGTGGTCAGCGTGTTCAAAGTGAGTGATTCTGCGGGCCTGAGCCGCACCAGTTCAACACCGGCTACCCGCCAGGTGCAACCGCGTGTTGAGACAAGAAAAACAATAGCTGCAAAACCAATATCAAAAAGCGGTGGAGGCCAAAAAAGCTTGAAGCATGACGGCCCAGGCGCAAGCTCAGCCCCCAGCCCCCAGGCACGCCCTGCATTGAAGCGCCCCGCATTGACCAGCAACGCTGTAGCAGCACCCAGGCCTGCAGCAGCTTCTGAACCCAAAGTGGTGAAACCGGCGGCTGACAACGGTGATTGGGAGAGTTTCTGACGCCCGGTGGCCAGCAAGCGGCGCATCCGCACGCCGTTTCACGCCTGCGCACCGAGCGCTTGGCCCGCAGTGCCAAGCCGTTTCTGGCGCGGGGTGGCCCCAAGGGTGAGCGTTGTCCCGGCTGCCGGCTGGTGCCCAGCCACTGCCTGTGCGGTGTGAGGCCGGTGGTGCCCACGCGGGCGGGTGTGTGCCTGCTGATGGCCGACATCGAGCCACTCAAACCCAGCAACACTGGGTGGCTGATTGCCGATGTGGTGCCAGACACCTTTGCCTTCGGCTGGGCCCGCACCGAGGTGGCCCCTCGCTTGCTGGCGCTGCTGGCAGACCCGCAGTGGCAGCCTTACGTGGTGTTTCCGGGTGAGTTTGCGGATGCCGATCGTGTGGTGGCCGCGCTGCCCGTGGCCGAGGCCGTTGGCCTTGCCACCAAGCGCCCGCTGTTTGTGCTGCTGGACGCCACCTGGCCAGAGGCGCGCAAGATGTTCCGCAAAAGCCCCTACCTGAACCACCTGCCAGTGCTCAGTCTGGCGCCTGAGCAGGTGTCGCGCTACGTGCTGCGCCGCTCCAAACGCGGCGACCACTTTTGCACCGCCGAGGTGGCCGCGCTGTGCCTTGACCTGGCAGGTGAGTCGCACGCTTCGCTCACGCTGGACGCTTATCTCGACGTGTTCACCCACCATTACCTGCAGGCCAAACACCAGTTGCCGGTCAACCCCGAGCATGCGTTGCACCAGCAATTGCGTGCGCTGGCGAGGCAGCAGGCCGAAGCCTGCGACTGAAGCTGGGTTTTGCGGTGAAATGCAGGCATGCAGCAGACCTATTCCCTTCCCCCCGAGGCCGTGACCAACTACCAGCGCGATGGCGCAGTGGTTCTGCGCGGCGTGTTGAACCCCGAGCAACTGGCCCAACTGGAGCGGGGCATTGAGCACAACCTGTCCCACCTCAGCCCCCTGGCACTGGTGGCTAGCCAGCCCGACGACCCCGGCCGGTTTGTGGAGGACTTCTGCACCTGGCAAACCAACCCCGACTACGCGGCCATTCTTCGGCACAGCTGCCTGCCCGCCGTGTCTGCCGCCCTGATGCAGAGCCAGACCGTGCGCATCTACCACGACCACCTGCTGGTGAAAGAACCCGGCACCCGCCAGCCCACGCCCTGGCACCAGGACCAGCCGTACTACAACGTGCAGGGTCGGCAGAACGTGAGCTACTGGATTCCCGTGGACCCCGTGCCGCTGGAAAGCACGCTGCGCTTTGTGGCGGGCTCCCACGCAGGCACCTGGTACATGCCGCGCACGTTCCGCGACCACCAGGCCAAATGGTTCCCAGAGGGCAGTCTGGCCGAGCTGCCACCCATTGACCAGCAGCCCGAACACCACCGGCAACTGGCCTGGGCGCTGCAACCAGGAGATGCGGTGGCGTTTCACATGCTCACACTGCACGCCAGCGGCGGCGTGGGTGCAACGCAGCGGCGCAGGGTGTTTTCGGCGCGTTACCTGGGTGACGACATGCGCCACGCCGTCCGGCCCTGGCGCACATCGCCACCGTTCAATGGCCTGTCCGAACGCCTGCCAGACGGTGCCGAGCTGGCCGATGACCTGTTTCCCCTGGTGCTGTCGCGTGGTGCGTCGGCCGCTGAAAGCAGCACGGCATGAAAGCACCACCCCGACTGCAATCGCTTGTTGAAGAGGGCCTGATCGACACCGTGGTGCGCCAGCTTATGAGCGGCAAGGAGGCCATGGTGTATGTGGTGCGCTGTGGCGACGACACCCGCTGCGCCAAGATCTACAAAGAGGCCACGCACCGCAGTTTTCGGCAGGCGGTGGACTACACCGAGAACCGCAAGGTCAAAAACTCACGGTCGGCCCGTGCCATGGCCAAGGGCAGCAAGTTCGGCCGCCAGGAACAAGAGGCCGCCTGGCAAAGCGCCGAGGTCGATGCCCTCTACCGCCTGGCCGCTGCCGGGGTGCGTGTGCCCCAGCCGTACAACTTTCACGACGGTGTGCTGCTGATGGAGTTGGTGACCGACGCCCACGGCGACGCTGCCCCCCGCCTGAACGATGTGGCCTTCACCCCCGAGGCGGCCCGTGCCCACCACGCCACCTTGGTGGCCGAGGTGGTGCGCATGCTGTGTGCGGGCGTGGTGCATGGCGACCTGTCGGAGTTCAACATCCTGCTTGCGCATTCCGACGAGGGTGGGGGCACCGACGTGCCCGTCATCATCGACCTGCCGCAGGCCGTGGATGCAGCGGGCAACAACCACGCCCAGCGCATGCTGCTGCGCGACGTGGCCAACCTGCGCGACTTTTTTGGCCAGTTTGCCCCTGACCTGTTGACCACGGCTTACGGCCCCGAAATCTGGAGCCTGTATCAGGCCGGGCTGCTGAGCAACGACACCGTGCTCACCGGCCGCTACACCCCCGAGGCCGGGGCGTTGGACCTGGGCAGCGTGCTGCGCGAAATTGACGACGCCCGCGACGAAGAAGCGGCCCGCAGATTGCGCATGCAGGCAACCTGAGTCAGGTGTGCGCCTGGCTGAAGCGGTAGCCGTTGCGGCCCTCGCGCTTGGCCAGGTACATGGCCTGGTCTGCCAGCTGCAGCAACGCGGCGGGCTCGCTGGAGTGGTCGGGGCTGATGGCAATGCCCACGCTGACCGACACCTGAACCGCATCGCCATCCAGGTCAAAAGGCTTCACCAGCGCTGACACCACGGCCTGGGCCACACGCTCGGCGCTGGCGGGGTTGTCGATGTCGGTGAGGATGACTGTGAACTCGTCGCCCCCCAGGCGCGCCACGGTGTCCGAGTCGCGCACGCAGCCCAGGATGCGTTTGGCCACCTGCATCAGCAACTGGTCGCCCAGGTTGTGGCCCAGGGTGTCGTTCACCTCCTTGAAGTGGTCAAGGTCCATGAAAAACACGGCCAACTTGTTGCCAGAGCGGTGGAGCTTTTTCAGCTCCACGCCCAGCCTGTCCTGGAACATACGCCGGTTGGGCAGCAGGGTGAGCAGGTCGAAGTTGGCCTGCTGCCACAACATCTCTTCTTTCTTTTTCTTTTCGGTCACATCGGAGAACAACGCCACACGCCGATGGGGCTGGCCGTCGGGGTCGTACAGGGTGTTGATGGACAGCCACTCCACAAACACGGCACCGTCTTTGCGGCGGTTCCAGATTTCGCCCTGCCAGTTGCCGTCGGTCTTCAAGGCCTCCCACATGCGGCGGTAAAAGTCGGCGTTTTGCTGCCCCGAGCGCAGCACCGAAGGCTTTTGTCCCAAGATTTCAGCCCGGCTGTAGCCAGTGAGGCTGGTGAAGGCCGGGTTGACTTCGATCACTGTGTTGTGCTCGTCAGTGATCATCAGCGCCTCGCTGCTGTGCTCCAGCACCAGTGAGGCCAGCCGCAGCCTGTCGTTGGCGGCCTTCTCCTCGGTCACGTTGCGTCCGGTGCCCACCACACCCACGGTCTGGCCCGCCTCGTTGACGAACGGGGCCTTGCGCACGTCGAGCACCAGCCACTGCCCTTGAACATTGCCCGATTCTTCAAACTGGGCGGCGCTGCCCTGGTTCAGGGTGACGGTGTCCGAGTCCTGGCACAACTCGCCAAAGGTGTGCCAATGCGGGTTGTCGGGGTTTTGGGCGCGCTGGCGCCGGGCGAAATACAGGTCGTCTTTGCCCACCGGTTCGTTGGGGTCCTGCGCCATCAGCAGTTGTTCGCACATGGCCTTGTTGGCAAACACATAGCGGTGGTTCAGGTCTTTGGCCCAGATCATGTCGGGAACGTTGTCGCACAGCGAGCGCAGCATTTGCGCCAGGAGCTGCGAGGTTTGCTCGCTGGCCTGCAGTGCGACTTCGGCCTGCTTGCGCGCCTGGATGTTGACAATGCCGCCGCCCAGTACCTTCGGCTGGCCCGTTGCGTCGGTGCGGATGATTGCGCCGCGCGTGTGCACCCACACCCATTCACCCCCCGCGCCCCGAACGCGGTAGTCGTGGTCCAGCGCGGGCAGGGCGGTGCTGACCGTGCCCAGCGTCAGTCCCAGAAAGCGGTGCTTGTCGTCCGGGTGCACCAGCGCCAGCCAGCTGCGCACATTGGTGGGTGGTTGCGATGTGTCCAGCCCGAGGGCAGTCAGGCCGCTGAGGTCATAGCTGAGGGAGTCGGTGGCAATGTCGTATTCCCAGAACACCGTGCCCGACACATCGATCATGGTTTGCAGTCGCCGTTTGCTGGCTTCCAGCTCGATGCCGCGTGCACTCAGTTCGTCAGCGGCCTTGCCAATTTCATTCAGTCGGTTGCGGTAGCTGGTCACCATGAACAGCGTCATGTGGGTGGTCAGCACCACCATCAGGGTTTGAATCAGGCCGTACATGGCCGGTGTGGTGTGAGGCGCCTCGGGCAGCCACGACAGCGCTGCCCCGGCCACCAGTGACCAGATGGCCAGCACGGTCAGGGCTGACGCCCACAGAACGGCACGCTGGCTGAACAGCCAGCCCATCATCACCAGCAGCACGGGCACCCCCATCACCACGGGTGCCAGCACGCCACCATTGAACACGCAGATCAGGCCCGCCAGCACCAGCCCGCCCAGGCCCAGCACCCGCTTGCTCTGCCACACACCGTGGGTGGCCAGCACCCGCCAGCCCACCAGGGACAGCACTGCGCTGCCGAAGGGAGCCAGCGTGCGCATGGGCTGGTCGGGCACGATCCAGCGGATGGCCACGGCATACACCAACGAGCCCACTAGCAGGGTGAGCAACGTCATGCGCATGAACTCGGGCGACGCAGGCTCCCAACCTTCCGGATTGGCTGCGGAATCAAACTGGCTCAAATCGACACTCCCTGCTGCAGGTGACCCCCTGCAATGTGCAGGTTATACCTTTCAACGGGTGTGTCTTTGCGTTGTGTCAAGGCGGCTGGCAGCCAGCCGAGTGTCCGGGCCTTTCGGTGGCTTCAGCCGTTGGCCACCTTGAACACCGACACCGCCTGCACCAGCTCCTGGGCCTGGGATTTGAGCTTGTCGGCGGCAGCGGCCATTTCCTCCACCAGGGCGGCGTTTTGCTGGGTGGTCTGGTCCAGCTGGGTGATGGCTTGGCCCACCTGCGACACTCCCGCGCTTTGTTCGCCGCTGGCGGTGTCGATGCTGTGAACGATGCTGGTCACCTGTTCGATGGCGGTGACCACCTCGCTCATGGTGTTGCCGGCTATGTCCACCTGTTTGCTGCCGGCTTCCACACGTTCCAGGCTTTTGCCGATGAGGGTCTTGATTTCCTGGGCTGCGCTGGCCGAGCGGCCGGCCAGGCTGCGCACCTCGGATGCCACCACAGCAAACCCCCGCCCGGCTTCGCCGGCACGCGCCGCTTCCACTGCCGCGTTCAGCGCCAGGATGTTGGTCTGGAAGGCGATGCTGTCGATCACACCAATGATGTCGCCAATCTGGCGCGAGCTGTCTGATATGTCGCGCATGGTGGAGACCACGTCCGAAACCGCCTGCCCCCCTCTGGCCGCCACCTCACTGGCTTTGGCGGCCATGTGGCTGGCCTGATTGGCGTTTTCGGCATTGTGGTAAACGGCCGCACCCAACTGGTCCATGGAGGCGGCCTGCTCTTGCAGGGCACTGGCCTGTTCTTCGGTGCGCTGGCTCAGGTCCAGGTTGCCCATGGCGATTTGTTGGCTGGCGATGGCCAGTTGGTCGGCGTTCTGGCGCACCTGGCTCACGATGCCTGACAACGCGCCCTGCATGTCGCGCAGGGCATGACGCAAGTGGGCCACTTCGTCGGACCCAGAGGCCTCCACCACCGATGTCAGGTCGCCCCGGGCCACGCGGTTTGCAAAGGCCACGGCTGCGTCCAGCGGTTGCACGGTGCTGCGGCTGATCCACACGGCCACTGCCAAGCCCACCACGGAGCACAGCAACATGGACGCCACGCTCACCATGAACGCGCGCTGCGCCCGCTCGGTGGCGGCCAGTTCAACACTGTCTGCCGCCTTGGAGATGCCCTCGACCAACTCATCCAGCAGCTTGGAGGGGTCGCGGTCCATGCCTTTGACGGCGTTGTCGCCCGCCTGGTGATTGAAGTCTGAGGCTTTGAACGCCTCGAACCCTTTTCGATACCCGTCGGCCATTTTTTGGTGTGCCGCTGCAAAGGCCTGTGCGTTGGCCTGAAGTGCAGGGTCGGCCTGGACCTTCTGCAACTGTTGCTGAAGGTCGTTGGCTGCCTGGGCAACTTGCTTTTCGTGTTTTTGAAATGCCGTCCAGTAGCGCTCAAGCTGGTCGGGCTTTTGGCCCCGCAGCAGGGTGTTCTTCCACTCCTGCACCTGAGTCTTGAATTGACTTTGGATCTGCAGTGTGGCCTTTTCCATGTGCAGGTAGGTTTGCACCTCGCCCTCGGCAAACACGTCGAGTGCGGACTTGACATTGCTCAGGCCGACCACGGCGGCCACCATCATCCCACCGAGCACAGCAGCAAAGGCCAGCGGGAGTTTCACTTTCAAACGCATGTTGTCTCCTTGAGGCTGGCCGGGAGGACATCTGTGCAGGAGCGGCCCCACGGCTGGTTTGTGGCAATTTCATGACGCCACCATGACCCATGCTATCGCTCGCGCATCGCCTGTCCAGCGATGTCTAGGGCGTGCCCTAAGGTGGTGCGAGTTGTATGTCGTCAGCGCAACAGATCACCTTCTGAGGGTCTCTGTGGCACCAATGCAGGGCGGTGAACAGGGTGGGCGGTGGCCTTGTTACATCGCCTTGAACAAGTGCCCGTACAACCGGCTGACCGCCAGGCGTTCGGGGCGCTGGTGCTGGTGCTGCAGTTGCAGCCAGAGCTTGCCCGCCTCGTCGCGGGTGGCGCTGGCGATGGCGTCGGCCCGCACCACGGTGCCCCGGTGGATTTGCCAGAAACGCTGGCCATCCAACTGCGGCAGCAGTTCTTTGAGGGGAGTGCGGATCAGCAACTCCCGTTCGGGCGTGATCACGCGCAGGTATTTGTCGGCTGCCTCAAAGTACAGAACCTGCTCCACGGGCACCATCACCAGCGCTGCGCCCTGGGCGTTGCTGACGCTGGCCTGTATGACGGTGAGCCTGGGCACAGCCGGTGCTGCGGGCAAGGTCTGCGCCTGGGCCAGCAGCGCAGCCAACTGGGCCAATTGCTGTGCACCGGGCACATGCGGGGAATCCGACGCCGCAGCGGTCTGTGGCCGGGCGTCCAGCGCCAGTTGCACTTTGTGCACTGTTTTCCTCAAGCGCTCGCGCTGCACGGGCTTGAGCACGTAGTCCACAGCCTGCGCATCGAAGGCGGCCACTGCGTACTGGTCGTAAGCGGTCACAAACACCAGCGCGGGAAAGGGCTTGGGGCCGTTGGCGGGCCAGGCGTCGGCCAGTTCGGCGGCGGCGTCCAGCCCCGTTTGGCCGGGCATGCGGATGTCGAAGAACACCACGTCTGGCAGCAGCTCCAGCGTCCGGGTCACCGCACTCAGGCCGTCGCCCACGGTGGCCAGCATGCTGAGCGTGGGCCACACGGCGGCCAGTTCAGCCTGCAGCGCGGCGGCCAACAGGGGTTCGTCTTCGGCAATCAGGGCGGTGGCGGTCATGACGGTTGGGGCGTTTTCAATGGAATTTGCACCGTAGCGCTTGTGCCTGTTGGGTTGTTTGCTATCACACTGAGTGTGCCCTGGGGGCCATAGGCGGTGGCCAGGCGTTCGCGCACCTGCGTGAGGCCAAAGCCGGTGCCCTGCGCCGTGGCCGTTGCGTTGGGGATTGACGTGCCCAGACCCGCGCCGGTGTCGGTCACCTGCAGGTGCAACACATGGCCGTGGCCATCGGTCCAGGCCCGAACGGTGATGTGGCCGCCCTCCACCTGTGGCTCCAGCCCGTGCGAGATGGCGTTTTCCACCAGAGGCTGCAGCAGCAGCGGTGGCACGGGCAGGGCGCTCAGGGCCTGGGGCAGGTCCAGCGTCACCTGCAGGCGCGGGCCCATGCGGATGGCCATCAGCGCCAGGTAGTCGTTGAGCCGCTCGAACTCTTGCGACAGTGGGTGGGTGCTGGCGCGTGAGGCCATCAGGGTGCTGCGCAGGTAGGCAATCAGGTGGTCCAGCATGGTCTGGGCTTTGGCTGGGTCCAGGCTGATGAGCACGTGCAGGTTGGCCAGGGTGTTGAAGAGCATGTGCGGCTCCAACTGGCTCTCCAGCAGCCGCAACTGCGCTTCTGCCTGCTGGCGCTGGGTGCGCTCCAGCTCGGTTTGCAGGTAGTTGCTTTTGCCAGCCAGGTAAAAGTACAGCGTCATGGCGCCGCCGACCACAGCGGTGATGGCCAGCATCGTCCACGCCATGCGCGGGTGGGTGACGACCAGCAGCGCCGACCTGCCTGCGTACCAGTTGCCCACGGTGGTGCCCACAGCCGCCCCGATGGCAATGACCGATGGGATCAGCACCGCTGCGCGCCAACCCCGGGGGAAACCACCGGGGTCACCGGGCCTGGCCAGCCAGCGGGCCCCCGCGTTCATCAGGGCCCAGATCGTCAGGCCAATGGCCTGGGAGTACACCATCTGTTCATCCAGCGTGCCATTGCCCGACCACCACAGGGCCAGGGCAATGCCGCTGTTGACCACCACGGTGATGGCCGCACCCTTGAGCAACGTGACCGGGTTGCACAGCGGGTGAGCGGCATCGGCAGGTGTGTGGGAGGCAGTGGGCGCGGTCATGGTTGAAGTGTAGGCAGGTGTCGGAGCGGCAGCAGGCCTGTCACACCAGCCCCAGCCATTGGCCCCACACCAGTTGGCCCAGGTAACGGCTGGGCAACAGCGTGAACACACCCGCCCCCACGCAGGCCTGCCAGTAAAGGCTTTGCATGGCTTTGCGGTGGCCGACGATGTTGCGCCGGGCCAGAAACACAAACGCCATCACCAGCCCGCCCAGTGTGAGCGGCACCAGCAGGTGGATGGGGGTGTAGCCCCACACATTGGGCAGCCGGAAGTCGCGGATGAACATGGCAGACACGGCGCTGATCACCATCAAGGTGACCCACGCATAACCGGCAGCGCGGTGCAGCATCGGGCGCTGGATGGCCGAGCGGCGTGCCCAGATGGCCAGTGGGCCCAGCGCAAGGGCGCCCAGCGCGGCAGTCATGTGGATGGCGATGGTGGGCGTGAGTTGCATGGGAAACCTGCGGCGTGGGTGGGCGATGGACGGCAGTGTGTGTTGCGTTGCGCCTGGGTGCAGCACCTGTGCGATGGCCTGCGCCAGCAGCGCGTGAAACGCCTGGTTTGCGTCGCCAAACGCAGCGACCACCCCCGGCTTTGCAAAGCTTTACCCGTGCCAAAGCCCCGTCAAACAGGTTTGTCATACCCCCCTGCCTACAATTTGCCCCATGAAAAAAAGCAGTTGGATGGCCGGTGCCGTGATGCTGGCGCTGGTGGCAGGCGGCGGGGCCTGGTGGTGGAACAGCCGCAGCACAGGTGGCGAGGCGACTTACCGCACCGGCAAACTGGAGCGTGGCGCACTGATGGCCACGGTGTCGGCCTCGGGCAACGTCAATCCGGTGTCGCAGGTATCGGTCAGCTCGCAGATTTCAGGGCAGATCAAAGAGTTGTTTGCCGACTTCAACAGCGAGGTCAAGGCTGGGCAGCTCATTGCGCAGATCGACCCCGCCACGTATGAATACCGCGTGCGCTCGGCCGAGGCCGACCTGGACGCGGCACAGGCCAACGTGCTGACCGCACAGGCCAACGCCACCGTGGCGCGTGCGTCGGTGTCGCGTGCACAGACCGATCTGGCCGAAGCCCGCCGCATCCACGAGCGCAACCTGCGCTTGATCGACCAGGGCTTCATTGCCCAAAGCGAGGCCGACCGCACCCGGGCCGCCGTGGCCACCGCCGAAGAGGCGCTGAAAGGTGCACAGGCCCAGGTGGGCGTGACCGAGGCACAAATCAAAACCGCGCAGGCCACCGTGGCCCAACGCACTGCGCTGGTGGCGCAGGCCAAGGTGGATTTGGGGCGCACGCGCATCGTGTCGCCGGTGGGTGGCATCGTCATCAAGCGCGCGGTGGAGCAAGGCCAGACCGTGGCCGCCAGCCTGGCCGCACCGGAGATGTTTGTGATTGCCCAGAACCTGTCTGACATGCAGGTGGACGCCAGCATTGACGAAGCCGATGTGGGCCGCATCCGCAGCGGGCAAAAGGCCAGCTTCACGGTCGATGCGTTCCCCGGCCAAACCTTTGAGGGCGAGGTGCGCCAGGTGCGCAAGGCCGCCCAGAACGTGGCCAACGTGGTGACGTACATCGCCGTGGTGGGCTTCCAAAATGGCAGCGGCCGCCTGTTGCCCGGCATGACGGCCAACGTGCGCATCGTCACCGACCAGCGAGACAACGTGCTGAAAGTGCCCAACGCCGCCCTGCGCGTGCGTGTGCCCGGTGTAGAGCCTGAAAAAGTAGCTGCCCAGGCAGACCAGGCAAGCGCTGGAAGCCAAAAAGGTTCTGAATCTGCCGCGCCTGCACCAGCCGCACCGGCGACACCGACGGGCGGCAGCAACCCCGCCACCGAGTTCCGCAACAAACTGGTGGCCGAGCTGAAGCTGGACACCGCGCAAACGGAAAAGGTCGACGCCATCTACGCTGAGGCTCGGCCGCGCTTCATGGCTTTGCGCGACGTGCCCGAAGCCGAACGCCCCAAGGCCCGCGAACGCATCACCGCCGACATCCGCGCCCGCATCGGCGATGTGCTCACACCCGAGCAAAAAACCAAATACGCCACCCTGGTGGCCGAGAGCGCAGGCCGACAGACCACGCGCGGACGCATCCACTTGCTGGGGGTCGACAACAAGCCCAAGGCTTACGACGTGCGGCTGGGCATCAGCGACGGCTCGGCCACCGAACTGCTGGTGCGCCCCGGCAGCCCCGAAGCTGAAGCGCTGACCGAGGGCGCCACCGTCATCACCGGCCTGCCCACCACTGCGGCGGCACCCAAACCTGCGACGGGCGGCCCTCGTCCCCCGTTCTGAGTGGCTGAGAGCGCACGGAGACCCAAGCTCATGGCCCTCATCGAAGCCCGCGACCTGACCAAGACCTACACCATGGGCGACCAGACCGTGCATGCGCTGCGCGGCGTGTCGCTGGACATCGAGGCCGGTGGGTTCGTGGCCATCATGGGGGCGTCGGGCTCGGGCAAAAGCACGCTCATGAACATTTTGGGCTGCCTGGACGTGCCCACATCGGGCCACTACCGCCTGGCCGCTGAGGCCGTGGACGGGCTGGCACCCGACGCGCTGGCCAGCATCCGCAACCGGCGCATCGGGTTTGTGTTCCAGCAGTTCAACCTGCTGCCACGCACCAGCGCGCTGGAGAACGTGGAACTGCCCATGGTCTACGCCGGCATCAAGGGCCCCGAGCGCCGTGCCCGTGCGCTGGCCGCCTTGCAGCGCGTGGGCCTGGGCGAGCGGGCAGGGCACACGCCGTCGGAGTTGTCGGGCGGGCAGCAGCAGCGCGTGGCCATTGCGCGCGCGCTGGTCAACCAGCCGTCACTCATATTGGCCGACGAACCCACTGGTGCACTCGACACCACCACCAGCGAAGACATCATGAAACTGCTGACCGAACTCAACCAGCAGGGCATGACCGTGGTGCTGGTGACTCACGAGCCCGACATTGCCACCTGGGCGCGGCGCAAGCTGGTGTTCCGCGACGGCGTGATGGTGGAAGACTCCACCTCGCCGCTGGTGGACGTGACCCACGCCCCCATTCCCTTGGGGGCCATGCCCGCATGAACACCCTCGCCGCCCTGCGTTCGGCTTTCAAGGCCCTGGCAGCCAATGCGCTGCGCAGCGTGTTGACCATGCTGGGCATCATCATTGGTGTGGCAGCGGTCATCACCATGATCGCCGTGGGCCGGGGCGCCACCGAGCGTGTGCAAGAGCAGATGAAGGGGCTGGGCTCCAACATCATGCTGGTGCTGCCCGGTGGCGTGTCGCAAGCCGGCGTGCGCCTGGGCGCACAAACCCGCCAGCGCCTGACCGAGGAAGACGCGCTGGCCATTGCATACGAAATTCCGGAGGTGCAGGTGGCCGCGCCCACCTCCCGCACCAGCGGGCAGGCGGTGTTTGGCAACACCAACTGGGGCACCACCATTTTTGGGGTGACCAACGACTACCTGGAGGCGCGCGACTGGGGTTTGGCGAGCGGCCGCCTGTTTGATGGCGCCGAGCTGTCGGGCTCTGCCAAAGTGGCCTGGGTGGGCGCCACCGTGGCCCGAGAACTGTTTGGCGACCAGGACCCCGTGGACCAGACCGTGCGCGTGCGCGGCATTCCCATGAAAGTGCTGGGCGTGTTGGCCACCAAAGGCCAGAACAGCATGGGCCAAGACCAGGACGACGTGATCATGGTGCCCATCAGCACCCTGCGCAACCGGCTGTGGGGAGGCGATGCGTCCAGCAAGCTCAAACGCGTGGGGGCCATCAGCGTGAAGGTGCGCGAGGGCCAGGACATGAAGGCGGTGGAAGAGTCGGTCAAAGACCTGCTGCGCCAGCGCTTCAAGGTGCAGCCGGGTGGGGACGACCCGTTCCAGATCCGCAACCTGACCGAAATTCTTCAAGCCCAGGAAGAGTCGAGCCGCGTCATGACGCTGCTGCTGGCCGCCGTGGCGGGCATCAGCCTGCTGATCGGCGGCATTGGCATCATGAACATCATGCTGGTCAGCGTGACCGAGCGCACCCGCGAAATCGGGCTGCGCATGGCGGTGGGGGCGCGGGGCCGGGACATCTTGGCCCAGTTCCTGATCGAGGCCACCACCCTCAGCCTCATTGGCGGGGCCATTGGTGTGATGCTGGGTGCCGGCGCCACCCTGGCCGTGGGCCAGTTCGCAGGCTGGAGGGCGGCCATGACGGTGGACGCCGTGGTGCTCGCTGTGGGTTTCTCGGCGCTGGTGGGCGTGTTTTTTGGCTATTACCCAGCCCGGCGCGCTTCGCGCCTGCTGCCCATTGCCGCGTTGCGGTACGAGTGAAGCCCCCATGCAAACCTCACCTTTGAAACCCTTTGCCCTGGCCTGCGCGGTGCTGAGCGTGGGTTTGGCCGGCGCCGCGCAGGCCCAAACACCCGCCGCGCCGTCCATCCACTTTATCTGGATGGGCGGCGATGACTGCCCGCCCTGCGTGCGCTGGCGCAAAGAAGAACTGCCCAAGCTGCAAGCCTCGCCCGAGTTCAAACAGATGCGTTTCAGCTATGTGCGCAAGGTGATTGGCTCTGCCGTGCCGCCCACCCTCTTTCTGCCTGACGAAGTCGTGCCCTACAAAGACCAGCTGGACGAAGCCAGCAACCGGCGCATTGGTTCACCCCAGGCGGCGCTGATGGTGAACGGCGTGGTGCACGACTACTTTTTTGGCACCCGCACGGCCGAGCAGATCATCGACATGGTGGAGGCAGTGCGCACCGGCCGTCCGGCCGACTACCCGTTTCCCCGCTGCCTGAAGGTGGCCAAAACGGGACGCACGTGCGAAAAGCCAGCCTGATGCGAACGCTTGGTGCACCGCAGCAACTGCGCGTTTCTGCGGTTTAATTCCGAGCTTTGCGGCGAGCCGTGCCGCGCGCCAACCAGGGAAGAACGTTCCAGATGGACATCACGCTGCTGATCAAAGCCGCCCTCATGGGCATTGTGGAAGGGCTGACCGAGTTTTTGCCCATTTCCAGCACCGGCCACCTGATCTTGGCGGGCAGCTTGTTGGGCTTTGTGGACGCCAAGGCCAAGGTGTTTGACATCGCCATTCAGACCGGGGCCATTTTTGCCGTCATCCTGGTGTACTGGCAAAAAATCAAGGGCACGGTGGTGGCACTTCCCACGCAGCGGCAGGCGCAGCAGTTGGCCCTGAACGTTGCCATTGCTTTTACCCCGGCCGTGCTGCTGGGCCTGCTGTTTGGCAAGGCCATCAAGGCGCACCTGTTCACGCCCACGGTGGTGGCCAGCACATTCATCATCGGGGGCTTCATCATTTTGTGGGCCGAGGCGCGCCAGGCTCGGGCCGAAACCGCTCCCCGCATTCTGGATGCCGACCACATGACCTGGACCGACGCGCTGAAGGTGGGCTTGGTTCAGTGCTTCGCCATGATTCCGGGCACCAGCCGCAGCGGGGCCACCATCATCGGCGGCATGTTGCTGGGCTTGTCGCGCAAGGCCGCCACCGATTTTTCGTTCTATCTGGCCATTCCCACCCTCATTGGGGCAGGGGCCTACAGCCTGTACAAAGAACGCGCCCTGCTGAGTTGGGCCGATGCGCCCATGTTCCTCACAGGCTTGCTGTTTGCATTCCTGAGCGCTTGGCTGTGCATCCGCTGGTTGCTGCGTTACATCGCCAGCCACAGCTTTGTGGGCTTTGCGTACTACCGCATTGCGTTTGGCATTCTGATTCTGGTCACCGCTCACTTTGGTTGGGTGACATGGGCTGAATGATTCAATAGCTGAAAAGCCAATACAGTCAAGCGCTAGGCGGTATTTTCATTGAGATTTCAGCCACCCTGGGGCACCCAGCCCCTCGCCGGTGGTGGCACCGAGTGCATGGCGCGCCCCGGCCAACACGCTGTCGATCAGCGGCAGTGGCACATGCGCTTGCAGACGAGCCGCCCAGCCGCCCAGGGCCGCGCCGCCAACGATGATGCTTTTCACGCCGGGGTACTGAGCCACAGCCTGCTGGCAGGCGGCCAGCAGGGCGGTCTCTGCAGCAGCAGGGTTGTTGCGCATGTCACCCCCCGTCATTGACACGGTGACGATGCCCTTCACCCGTTCGCCGTGCGGCAGGCCCGCACAAATGCGCCACAACATGGGGCCCCAGCGGTCACCGCCGGTGACGATGGCGCAGTCGCCGAACTGGGCAGCCTCTGCCAGCGCCGCTTCCGCCAAACCGGTGACCGGGCCAGCACAGCATTCACGCAGGGCCTGCAGCCCGGGGTCCCCGAAGCAGCCGATCAACACCGCGTCGCTCCCTGCGCCGGTGGCGGCGTGGTGCGCCCAGGCGTCCAGCGCGGCGTGGGCGGCCACGGCGTAGCTGGCCTCGTCGGCAATGTAGGGTGCACCAAAGCGCGCCGTGACGGCCTGCACGTGCACCTGTGGGCCCAGGGCGGTTTGGAGTTGTGCGTGCAGGTCTTGCGTGACCGGCACCGAGGTGTTGGGGTTGATGACCAGCAGGCGGCGTGGTGTGTGCATGGCGCGCAGTTCAAAAACCCAGCAGCTCGGCCAAGTCGTCTTTGGCGGGCGCTTCGTGGGCAAACACCAGGTCGGCCTCGATGCGGCTGAGGTGTTCCCGCATCAGGCGCATGGCCTCGGGCACGGCGCGCAGGCGCATGGCATCCAGCAAGGCCTGATGCTCAAGGCAGCCGCACGCGGCGCGGCCTTGGGTGGCTGTGCTGGCCTGGTCGGCCACTGGTCCGTACGCCATCAGGATGAGCGAGGTGCGCGACACCAGTTCGCGCAGGATGCGCCCCAGCGTCTGGTTGCCCGATCCTTCGGCAATGGTCAGGTGAAAGTCACCCGACAGTCGGATGGCGCGGCGCAGGTCGCCCTTCAGCCGCGCTTCGTCTTCGGCCCGGATGAGCTGGCCCAGTTGGGCAATGTCGTCGTCGCTGGCCTCGGCCATGTAGGCCTGCACCAGCGTGGGCTCGATCAGGCGACGGGCTTCAAACACCTCGTGTGCCTCGGCTGGCGAGGGTTCTGCCACGACTGCGCCCCGGTTGGGCCGCAGGGTCACCACGTGTTCATTGGCCAGGCGCATCAGCACCGGGCGAATGCGGGTGCGCGACACGCCGAATGCACTGGCCAGTTTGTCTTCCACCAGCTTGGTGCCGGGCAGCAGCCGGTGGTCGAGGATGGCGGAAATCACCCGGTCGTAAATCTCGGCATCGCTGACGCTGGCCGTTGCCTGGGCGGGTTGCGGTGTCTCGTCCGCTGTTGTGTTTGTGTCGGTGGCGGTCACGTTCATCCTTTGGGCCGTGGTGACTTGAGCCACCACGTGAGCAGTATCGCCAATCCCATCACCGCAAACGAAACCACGGTGGTGAGAGTGCCCAGCGCGTAGATGGCTGGCGTGGTCACGGTGGTGGTGAGGCCTTGCAGCTCCAGCGGCAGGGTGTTGACGTCGCCAATGGCCTGCGACGTGCGGGCGATTTCGTCCCAACTGAGCGTGAAGCCGAACATGCCCACACCCACCACCGACGGTGCGATGAGTGGGAACACCACGTGGCGGAAGGTTTGCCATGGCGTGGCCCCCAGGTCGCGCGCAGCTTCTTCATAGGCAGGGTTGAAGCGGTTGAACACGGCAAACATGATGAGCAGCCCAAACGGCAGAGTCCACGTCAGGTGTGCGCCCAGGGCGGAGGTGTACAGGCCCAGGCTGGTGTTGAAGGTTTCCAGAAAGCCGGTGGCCCCAGCCGCTTCGGCCACATGCCGCAGCCCGCCGTCGATCAGCCGGAACTGCAGGCCAATGCCCAGCGACACGATGATGGACGGCATGATGAGGCTTGCCACGGTGACGTAGAACAGCGCATCGCCACCCCGCAGCTTTTTGCGGAATGCCAGCCCGGCCAGCACCGACAGCACCACGGTGAGCGCCATGACCACGGTGCCCAGCGCCAGCGAGCGCCGGAAAGCAGCCCCGATGTCCACCACACCCAGGCCCTTGGCCAACTGGTGGTACCAGTGCAGCGACCAGCCGCGCATGGGAAAGGTCAGTCCGCCTTCCGGCCCCTGGAAGCTGAGCACGAAGATGGTGAGCATCGGGCCGTACAGAAACAGCACAAAGGCGGCAAACACGGCAGCCAGCGGCCAGTAGCCGGGGGCGCGGTTGTCGGCAAAGGGGGTGTTTGACATGGTCACAACTCCTTTCGGATGTCGACGATGCGGGTCAGACCCCAGATGATCATCAGCACCACGGCCAGCAGCATCACGGCGTTGGCCGCCGCCAGCGGAAACTGCAGGTAAGAGGTTTGCACCTGAATGAGTTTGCCCACCGAGGCAATTTGCTGCCCGCCCATCACGCCCACCGTCACAAAGTCGCCCATGACGATGGTGATGACAAAAATGGAGCCGATGAGAATGCCTGTTTTGCTCAGCGGCACGATCACGTTCCACAGCGTTTGCCACCCGGTGGCCCCCGCGTCGTTGGCGGCTTCCAGCAGCGAGCGGTCGATGCGCATCATGCTGTTGAAGATGGGCACGATCATGAACATGGTGTAGAGGTGTACAAACGCCAGCACGACCGAGAACTGCGAAAACAGCAGCCACTCCACCGGCGTGTCGGTCAGGCCCATGCCCATCAGCGTCTGGTTGACCAGACCGTTGCGCCCCAGCAGTGGCACCCACGAAATCATGCGGATGACGTTGGAGGTCCAGAACGGAATGGTGCACAGCACAAACAGCAGCGTCTGCATGCCGGGCGAGCGCACGTGAAAAGCCAGGAAGTAGGCAATGGCAAAGCCCAGCACCAGCGTCACGCCCCAGGTGATGAGCGTGAACTTGAGTGTGGACAGGTAGGTGGAGAGGCTGACGCACAGGTCACCGTTGTCGGTGAGCCGCCCGCAGCCTTCAAAAATGGAGAAGTAGTTGCGCCAGGTGAAGCCCGGCAACAACTCGTACTCGTTGAAGTCCCAGAAGCTGACCATCAGCACCAGGCCCAGTGGCACCAGAAAGAACACCGCAAACACCGCCGCCAGCGGCAGCGCCTGCCACCACGCGTGAACGGAAGACACCACGGCAGCGGGGCCGTGGCTGGGGGCGGTCGATGCACTCATGGCAGCGGGCTCTTTCTGGTCGGGCAGGGTGCCGGGTCAGCGGTTGGGCGAGGCCATCAGGCGGCGACGAACTCGTTCCACTTGCGCACCATGTGTTCGTTCTCGTCCATGATGGCATTCCAGCAGGCGATGCCGCCCATGCGGGACTCGTAGCTGCCTCCGTCGCGCACGGCACCTTTTTTGGCCAGCACGTCGCCGTTGGGGCTCTTGATGTCTTGCGTGGCGGGTTTGCCTTCCATCCAGTAGGCCCACTCGTAGGCTTCCATCTTGGCTTTGGCTGTGTCGAGCACGGCGCTGTAGTAGCCCTGACGGTTCAGGTAGGCACCGGCCCAACCGTCCAGGAACCAGTTGATGAATTCGTAGGCCGCATCGGCCTTTTTGCCCGACAGGGTTTTGGGCACGCCAAAGCCAGCGGCCCATGCGCGATAGCCTTCTTTCAGCGGCTGGAAGGTGCAGTCAATGCCCTTGGTGCGCACGGCCGTCACGGCGGGGCTCCACATGGATTGGATGACCACTTCGCCCGAGGCCATCAGGTTGACCGACTCGTTGAAGTCTTTCCACAGCGCGCGGAACTGGCCGGCCTTTTTCGCTTCGATCAGGGTCTTGATAGTCAGGTCGATCTCGGCCTTGGTCATGTTGCCTTTGTCGGCGTATTTGTGGATGCCCATGGCCTCGACCACCATGGCGGCATCCATGATGCCGATGGACGGGATGTTCAGGATGGCTGCCTTGCCTTTGAATTGGGGGTTCAGCAGTTCTGCCCATGAGTTGATGGGGCGCTTGATGAGGTCGGGGCGGATGCCCAGCGTGTCGGCGTTGTACACCGTGGGGATCAGCGTCATGAACTGAGTGGGTGCAGCGCTGAAGGTTTTGCTGTCGGGCTTGTCGAGGTACATCACCTTCTTGGGTGCGGTGCCCTGGTCGCCCACCTTTTTGCCGGCCACTTCGCCTTTGGTGAACAGACTGGTGATTTTGTCGGCGTTCTTGATGCGTTTGGTGTCAATGCCCAGCAGGTTGCCGGTGGGGATGATCTTTTTCAGGCTGAAGTATTCGGTGTCGATCAGGTCGAAACTGTTGGGCTGCGTGATGGCACGCTTGGTCACTTCGTCGGTGGTGACGGCCACGTACTGGATTTCAATGCCGGTGTCGGCCTTGAACTTGTCGGCAATGGTTTTGTCCTGGTTCACGGCGGTGCCCAGGTAGCGCAGCACCAGTTTTTCCTGTGCGTGGATGGCCGGGAACATGCCCGTGGCCAGGATGGCGGCCGTGCCCTTGAGCAGGTTGCGGCGGGTGGCCGAGGTGTCCAGCGCAGTGGCTTGGGTGTCAGGTGTAGTGGGGTTCATCGGAAACACTCCTTGAAGCAGGGAACACCTGAAACCGTCAGGCAGCGGTTGGAAAAAAGGGGTTGGCCGCGTCAGTTCAACAGCGGATGGGCCTCTGCGGGTTGCCAGCTCAGGTGCACGGTGTCGCCTTGCGCCATGGGCTGGGCCAGAAACTGGGTTTCGCTCAGGCTCACACTCACCTGTTGCGATGCGGTGTTGTCCACTGCCACACCCAGAAGCACATAGGTGCCTTGGTATTCCACGTCGGTCACCCGGCCAGTGATGTGGGGCAGGCTGCTGCTTTCGTGTGAGTTCAGGCTGGCCTGAATGTGGTCGTTGCGCAGGGCCATGCGCCCTGCCGGGGTGTCGAGCACGTTGTGCCCGCCCATGAAGCGCGCCACAAATTCACTCACCGGGCGGTTGAACACCTCGCGTGGGTGGCCAGCCTGCTCGATGCGGCCGTGGTTCATCACCACCATCAGGTCGGCCAGGGCCATGGCCTCTTCCTGTGAATGGGTGACATGGATGAAGGTGAGCCCAAGCTCCTGCTGCCAACGGCGCAGTTCAGCCCGCATTTGCACGCGCAAAAACGGGTCCAGTGCAGACAGCGGCTCGTCCAGCAGCAGCACCTGGGGCTGCATGATCAGTGCCCGCGCCAGTGCCACGCGTTGCTGTTGACCACCCGACAGTTCGCCGGGTTTGCGGTGGGCCAGGTGGCCCAGTGACACTCGCTCCAGCAACTCGTTGGCGCGTGCGGTGCGCTCGGCCTTGGCCACGCCCTTCATCTTCAGGCTGAAGGCCACGTTGTCCAGTGCACTCAGGTGAGGAAACAGCGCGTAGCTCTGGAACATCATGGCCGTGCCACGCTGCGCTGCGGCCAGGTGCGTGATGTTGCGGCCACCCAGCACGATGTCGCCCGAGCTGACCGACTCGTGTCCCGCCACCATGCGCAGCGTAGAGCTTTTGCCGCACCCGGAGGGGCCCAGCAGGCAGCAGTAGCTGCCGGGTGCCACTTTCAGGTTGATGGCGTCCACCGCCACTGCGTCGGGGCCATAACGCTTGGTCAGGGCGACCAGTTCCAAAGAAGTGGGCTGGGATGGTGTGTGAACGTCCATGCACGGTCTTCTGCAAACACCGTGCCAGCCTTGAATTCAATCAAAGCGGCGTTTTGTACACAATTTCAATGCATGGTTGTGCGCAATGTGGTGCGTGCCTGGCTCCACATTTACATGCTTGGTGCATCCAGCGCACGGCCAGCCTCCAGCTTGGTCAACCTGCCTCGCATGACAATAGGGGCATGACACAGCCACGCCGCACCCTACTGCCCCTGCGCCTGCACATCCAACCCAGCCGCACCGACACACGCCCTCTGGTGCTGTTCCACGGCAAAGGCTGCCCGGACGGATTTGCTGCCGCGCTGGCCGCCTGGCTGTTTTACGAAGGCAAGGCCGAGTTCCGGGGGCTGGACCATGGCGACGTGAACACCTTGGCCGATCTGGTCGACGTGACCGGGCGCACCGTTTACATCCTGGATTTCTCGCTGCCTGCCGAGTTGCTGACCGCCATCGACGAACGTGCCGAGCGCCTGGTGATGCTCGACCACCACCAGAGCGCTGCCGACAAGCTGGCCGGTTTCACTTGCCGCTGCGGCGTCGTGCACTTCGACATGGGCAAAAGTGGCGCCCGCCTGGCGTGGGAGTTCTTCTTCCCCGAGCGCGAAGTACCCGCCCTGGTGGCCATGGTGGAAGACCGCGACATCTGGGCCTGGCAAATCGAAGGCAGTGCTGCATTCCTGTCGGCTCTCGACATGGAAGAACAAGACTTTGCCCGGTGGGCCGCACTGGCCGACATGAGCGGCGATACCCTGGCCACCTTCATGTTGCGCGGGCAGGCCATGGATGACAAGTTCAAAAAGCTGGCGTCTGAAATGGCCGAAGACGCCGTGCCCATCGGGTTCAACGGCGAGCGTGGCCTGATGGTCAACGCCCCCAGCGCCTTCCACAGCCTGGTGGGCAACCTGTTGAGCGAGAAGGGCGGCACCTTTGCCGTGGTGTGGGCCGTCAACAAAAAAGGTGCGGTGAAAGTGGCGCTGCGCTCGGTGCGGGGCTACAGCGTCATTCCCTTGGCTGAAAGTATGGGCGGCGGCGGGCACGCCCAGGCTTGCGCCTTTCGCATGCCCGTGGCGCGGCTGCCTGAGTTGCTGAGCGGCAAGTTCAACGCGTGAGCCTGGGCTGACCCTGTCACCAGCCTCGCCAGGGTTGCTCGCTCAAAACCCCCGCAGCACCTCAGCCACCACAGCAGCGGTTTCTTCTGGGTGCTCCATGGGGAACAGGTGGGTGCCTTCGACCAGGCGCAGGCGCTCGGGGTGCTCCTGGGGCCTCACCACCTTGCGCGTCATGGCCATGCCCACTTGTTTCATTTCCGACGAATCTTTGCCGCCGACAAATGCCACTGGGCAGTTCAGGGGATGCTGGCGCAACAGTCGGTCGAGGTTGTGGGGCAGGGTGTTGTAGATCGCGGTTTCCACGTCGCGGTCAAAGCGCAGGGCACGGTGCGTGCCGCCCTCGGGCAAGGCCACGTCTTCTGTGCCGTGTTCGATGTAGTCGGCCAGCACCTGCGGGTGCCAGGCGGCAAACGAGCGTTTGTGCTGGAAGTGTGCCAACGCCGCAGCTCGGTCGGGCCACTGGTGGCGGCGTTTTCGGCTGACCGCCCCCGGTGACAGGTGCCCCACCATTTGTGTGTGTTTGGCCACGGCCAGCGCTTTGGCTTTCCAGCCGCCCAACACGGGTGAGTCGAGCAGCACCACGCCCTGCACCCCTTTTCCGCCCAGTTGAGGAAATCGCGCGGCGCACATCAGGCTGACAAACCCGCCCAGCGAGTGGCCCACCAGGTACACCGGGCCCGTGCTTGTGCGCACCTGTGGTTCGGCAAAGTCCGCCAACTGCTGCACCAGATGCGGCCAATTGCTGGTGACGGGGTAGCGGGGATCATGGCCGTAGCGGTCCAGCACTGCCACGTCGAAGCCCTGCTGGCGCAGGCCATCGTGCAGCAGCTTGTAGGTGCCGCCCGGGAAACTGTTGCCATGGCTGAAAACGACCAGTGGCACGGCGCTCGTGCGATGGGTCAAATCAGTTTTTCCGTTTCGTTGCTGATTTTTCTCAGGGGCAGGTTGCGCGAGCTGCCACTGAGCAGGGGCACCTCGGTGTGGCTGCCGTCCCAAGTGGGGTCTTCAATGCTGTCAAACACCTCGCGCAGTTTCTGGCCCCATGTGCTGTGCACCATTTTGAAATACGGGTTGTGCTCGTCGATGCAGGTGATTTTGTCGCTGTGCAGGGCATCTGCCTCGTACACCGCCATGTCCAGCGGCAAGCCCACCGAGAGGTTGGATTTCAGTGTGGAGTCCATGCTGACCAGCACGCACTTGGCGGCTTCGTCCAGCGGGGTTTGCGGAGTGATCACGCGGTCCAGCACAGGCTTGCCGTACTTGCTTTCGCCGATCTGGAAGAACGGCGTCTCAGGCGTGGCCTCGATGAAGTTGCCAGCCGAATACACCTGGAACAGACGCATGCCTTCGCCTTTGATCTGGCCGCCAAAGATCATGGACACGTTGAAGTCGACACCCGATGCCTTCAGCGACGCGCCGTCGCGGTCGAACACATGGCGCACCGCAGAGCCCAGCACGCGCGCCGCATCGAACATGCTGGGTGCGTTCCAGATGGTGATGGGGTCACCGTCTTCGTTCTTCAGCTTTTCCACCTGCAAAATTTCGCGTACCGATTGCGAAATGCTCAGGTTGCCCGCCGACAGCAGACACATGAAGCGGTCGCCCGGCTTCTCGTACACGATCATTTTGCGGAAGGTGCTGATCTGGTCCAGCCCTGCGTTGGTGCGGGAATCGGACAGGAACACCAGTCCGGCGTTGAGTTTGACGGCGCAGCAATAAGTCATGGAAAGCAGTCATCGCCCGTATAGCGGGCCAATTAGGGGAGGCAAAGCCGTTGAGTTTAGCCAGACACGCTTGCAACGTGCCTGCGGGCGATGGGGAGCTGTGTCCGATGCGGGTCAAAACCGCTTGCAGGGCGTACCGGCAAAGCTCTCGCATGCCCCGGCCACATCCGGCAGGGCCTTGATTTTGTCCATCAGCCCCTTGGCCACGTCGCGTGGGGTGTTGGAGGCGAAGATGATTTCCACATAACCCCGGCTGTTGATGAAGCGGTAGGCGGTGAACTCGTCGGCTTCTTCGGCAAACAGCAGTTCGGTGATGGCTTTTTCGGCCTGGGTCGAGCGGTCCTGCGCCAGGGCACAGCTGCTGCTGAACATCAGGGCGGCCATAGCCATTCGTCATTTCACGCGTGTCTCCGGTGGATGGCGAAAAGCATCACAGCAGCTTCTTCAGTCGGTAAATCAATTCCAGCGCATCGCGCGCACTCAGTGCATCGGGGTCCACCCGCGCCAGCTCGGCCTCCACCGCGCTGGGTTCGTTGCTGGCGGCCACTGGCGGCGCGGCAAACAGATCGACCTGCTGCTGGGCATTGGCGCTCTGGGCTTCGAGTGCGGCCAGGGCGTGGCGAGCGTGGGTGACCACCGCGCCGGGCACACCGGCCAGCTTGGCCACTTGCAGGCCGTAGCTGCGGCTGGCGGGGCCGGGCTCTATCTGGTGCAGGAACACGATGTCGTTGCCGTTTTCCGCTGCGCTCACGTGCACGTTTTGCGCCCCGTGGTGGGTGGCCGGGAACTCGGTCAATTCAAAGTAGTGCGTGGCAAACAGGGTGAGGGCCTGCACCTTGTCGTGCAGGTGTTTGGCAATGCTGCTGGCCAGGGCCAGGCCGTCAAAGGTGCTGGTGCCCCGGCCAATTTCGTCCATCAGCACCAGGCTGTGCGGGCTGGCGCTGTGCAGTATCTGCGCGGCCTCGGTCATTTCCAGCATGAAGGTGGACTGGGCGTTGGCCAGGTCGTCTGCCGCGCCAATGCGGGTGTGGATGGCGTCCAGCGGGCCCAGGCGGCAGCTTTGCGCGGGCACGTAACTGCCCATGCTGGCCAGCAGCGCCATGACGGCCACCTGGCGCATGTAGGTGCTTTTGCCGCCCATGTTGGGCCCGGTGACGATGTGCATGCGGGCTTTGGGGCCCATGAGCGTGTCGTTGGGAATGAAGGCGCCGCTGCTGGTTTCGGCCAGCCGTGCTTCCACCACCGGGTGGCGGCCTGCGCGGATTTCAATGCCTGGTTGCGGCATGAACTCGGGCGCGCACCAGCCCAGGGTGAGCGAGCGCTCGGCCAGCGCACACAGCGCGTCCAACGCGGCCAGGCTGCGCGCCAGCGCACCCAGCGCGGGCACAAAGGCTTGCAGATGGTCCAACAGTTGCTCAAACAACCACTTTTCGCGGGCCAGGGCGCGTTCCTGTGCGCTCAGGGCCTTGTCTTCAAAGGTTTTCAGCTCGGGCGTGATGAAACGCTCGGCATTTTTCAGGGTCTGGCGGCGGCGGTAGTCGTCGGGCACCTTGTCGATCTGGCCCTGCGTGACTTCGATGTAGAAGCCGTGCACCTTGTTGAACTGCACGCGCAGGTTGGTGATGCCTGTGCGGGCGCGTTCGCGGGTTTCCAGCTCGAGCAAAAAACCGTCGCAGTTGGTCTGGATGGCGCGCAGCTCGTCCAGTTCGGCGTCAAAGCCGTGGTTGATGACACCCCCGTCGCGCACCAGTGCGGCGGGCTCGGGCAGCAAGGCGGCGGTCAGCAGCTCGGCGCAGCCGGGGGGCGGCAGCAGGTGCTGGCCGAGTTGAACCAGCAGCGGGGGCAGTGCAGAAGACTTTGAAGCCAAATTGGCCTCTACCGCTTTTTGGTATTCATTTGTTTGCTCTTCAAAAAAATGGCCTATTTGGGCCGATTTGTGCAGGGTTTGGGCCAGCGCCACCAGCTCGCGGGGGCGTACCTGGCGCAGCGCGGTTCGGGCGGCAATGCGTTCGGCGTCGGCACAGTGCTTCAGGGCCTGGCGCAGCGCGGTCAGGCCCTGGCCGCCTTGCCAGGGGCGCAACCAGGCCAGAGCTGCCAGGCGCTGCTGGGCAGTGCTCCGGTCGCGCTCAGGGTTCAGCAGCCAGTGCTTCAGCGCCCGGCTGCCCATGCCGGTTTCGCAGGTGTCCAGCAGGCTGAACAGGGTGGGCGTAGTTTCGCCGCGCAGGGTGTGCGTCAGCTCCAGGTTGCGGCGGGTGGTGGGCGGCAGGTGCACCAGCGCCTGGGGGCGAGCCACTTGCAGTTGGGTGGCGTGGGCAAGGTTTTTGAACGCCGGGCCCTGGGTGTGCTCGGCAAAGTCCAGCAGGGCGCTGGCGGCGGCGTGGGCCTGGGGCAGGGCCTCGGCATCCCACGCGGCCAGGCTGGCGGCTTGCAGTTGGGCCAGCAGCTTCTGGCGGCCCAGGCCGCTGTCAAACTGCCAGGCCGGGCGTGGCGTGAGGCTGAGTGTGCTGCCGTTGCCCGCCACCAGCCGGGGCAAGGTCAACAGTCGGGCCTCGAAGGCGGGTGACACGTCGGCCCCGTACAGCAGCTCGGTGGGGCTTAGCTGGGCGACCCAGGCGGGCAGCTCGTCGCTGGTGCATTCGGCCAGTTGTATCAGGCCTTGGGTCAGGCTCATCCAGGCCAGGCCGGTGGTGTTTCGCGGGCTGGTGTGGATGGCCAGCAGCAGGTTTTCGGCTTTGTCGCCCAGCAGCTCGGCATCGGTCACGGTGCCGGGGGTGACCACGCGCACCACTTTGCGCTCCACCGGGCCTTTGCCGGTGACTTCGCCCACCTGCTCGCAAATGGCCACCGATTCGCCCAGCTTGAGCAGGCGGCCCAGGTAGGTTTCCAGCGCGTGGAAAGGCACACCGGCCATGACCACGGGTTTGCCGGCCGACTGGCCGCGCTGGGTGAGGGTGATGTCCAGCAGCCGGGCGGCTTTCTCGGCGTCACCCCAGAACAGCTCGTAAAAGTCCCCCATGCGGTAGAACACCAGCGTGGTGGGGAACTGGGCTTTGGCCGCCAGGTACTGGGCCATCATGGGCGTGTGGCCCTGGGCTTGCAGCTCGGCGGCAGTGGGGGCGTTGGGCGGTGCAGACAGACTCATGGGACAACGGTGTGGGCAGGGGGCGTGTTCTATCATGCCTGCCACAGCTTTTGGGGCAGCAGCGATGGTGGTCATTCTCAAGGTGGGCGGTCAGTCGGCGGCGGCCAATTGCATCCGCACGGCCATGCACGGCGACGGCGCAGTGTGGCGCCTGGTGCACGTGGCCACGTTGGCGCAAGCCAGGCTGGCGTTGGCACGCGATGCTGTGGACCTGCTGCTGGTGCATCACCCGCTGCCCGACGGCGCCGCATTCGATGTGCCGCCGATGGTGCCGGGCACACCGGTGATTCTCTCGATTGACCGGGGCAACGAGCTGGCGGCGGCCCAGATGCTGGAGTTGGGTTTTGCCGACTATGTGTTTGAAGACACCAGCGCCGGGTTTGCCAGCCTCATGCTGGCGCAGATTCGCTCGGCTTTGCGCAACAGGCAAACCTCCGGTGCCCTGCGGCGACAACACGCGCTGGTGCAGGCCATCAGCCACATGCAGGCCAGTTTCATACGCACCGCCAACAACCGCGAAGCGTTCAACGGTGTGTTGTCCGATCTGCTGACCCTCACCGGCAGCGCATTCGGGTTTGTGGGCGAGGTTTTCTACGACGCACCCGATCAGCCCTGGCTGAACATCCACGCCATCAGCAATATCGCTTGGGACGATGCGTCGCGTGCTGCCTATGGCGGCAGCGGCACCACCGGCATGGTGTTCCGCAACCTTGACGGCCTGTTCGGCGCGGCCTTGCGCACCGGCGAGCCGGTGGTGTCCAACGAGCCAAACCAAGACCCGCGAGCGCATGGCGTGCCTCGCGGACACCCAGCCCTCCAACATTTTCTGGGGCTGCCTGTGGGGCCCAAAGGGGCTTTGCTGGCCATGGTGGGTTTGGCAAAAAAGCCTGGCGGTTACACCGTGGCCGATGTGGAGTTTCTGCAACCGGTCTTGGACACCATTGCGCATCTGGTGCAAGCCCGACGCGCCGACCAGATCAGCCGCCAGACGCTGGCCGCGCTGGAGACAACGCTGGAGAGCATCGACCAAGGCATTTCCATGGTGGATGCGGAGGGCAAGCTGGTGCTGTTCAACCGCAAGGCAGCAGCCATGCTGGACATGGACCCCACGTGGCTGGGCCAGGGCCGGACCGAGCAGGAGCTGGTGACCCTCATGCGCGAGCGTGGGGATTTCGGTGCCGACTTTGAGAACATCTCGGAGCCTGCTGTGCGTGAGTTCATGCGTCATCCGACGCGTGGCGCGGTGTTGCCCGATCGTTACCACCGGCTGACGCTCGATGGCCGCTGGCTGCAGTTGGACAACCGCACGTTGCCCGATGGCACGCGGGTGCGCACCTACACCGATGTCACCGCGCAGCGTCGCAGCGAGGAGGCTCTGCGCGAGGCGGGCCAGCGTCTGGTCACCATCGTGGACGGAACGCGCGCAGGTACCTGGGAGTGGGACTTGGTGACCAACGGGGTGGTGCTCAATGAGCGGTTTGCGTCGTTGGTGGGCTACACGCTGGGTGAATTGCCGCGTGACGTCAAAGCACTCTACGACCTGCTGCTGCACCCCGCTGACGAAGAACGGCTGGCTGCTGCCAGCCAGGCCCACCTGGACGGCCAGGCCGATTACTACGAATGCCAGTTCAGGTTCCGCCACAAAAAGGGGCACTGGGTGTGGCTGATGGAACGTGGCCGTGTCAACTTGGTGGACGCCGATGGCCGCCCGCGTGTCATGTCGGGCACCACCATTGACATCACCACCAGCAAACATGCCGAGGACGCATTGCGCGTGACGGGTGAATTGCTGAAGGAGCGGACCCGGGCCCTGGAAACCACCTTGCAAGCCATGTCGCAGGGCCTGATGGTGGTGGGGCCGGATGCCCGTGTGCGCCTGTACAACCAGCAGGTGTGCGCCTTGCTTGACTTGCCCGACGACCTGATGGCCAGCTTGCCGCTCATATCGGACATGGTGCACTTCCAGAACCGGCGAGGCGATTTTGGCCCGGGCTTTGAGTTGCTGGACCGCTCGGTGCGAGATTACGTCGCGTCTGGTGCCGCTGCTGTCGATGGCACGGTGCCCCGCAAGTACGTGCGCCGCACAACTCAGGACCGTTTTCTCGAGATCAAGTCAGACCCGTTGCCTGGCGGCGGCTTCGTTCGCACTTTCGCAGACGTGACGTCCTACCTGGAAGCGGTTGCCGCGGCACGTGAAAGTGGCGAAGAAGTGCGCCAGCTCAATGAAACCCTGGAGCAGCGGGTTATTCAGCGCACGGCCGAACTGGAACGCTCCATGCACGACATCGAGGCGCTGTCGTACTCCATCGCCCACGATTTGCGCGGGCCCCTCAGGGCTGTCAACGGATTTGCCGCCCTGATTGCCGTGGAAGAGGCCGAACGCCTCACGCCCGACGGGCGTGAACTCTTTGCCCGCATCACCGAAGCCTCCCGCCGCATGGGTGTGATGATCACCGACCTGTTGGAGCTGTTCAAGGTGGTGCGTGCCGAGCTCAACCCAGTGCCCGTGGACCTGGCTGCACTGGCCCACGAGGCGGTGCGCTCGCTGGTGCCATCGTTTCCGCAAACCGAGGTGAGTGTGGCTCCCATGCCCATAGCCTTGGGCGACGCCACACTGCTGCGCCACCTGATGTTCAACCTGCTGGACAACGCTCTGAAGTATTCCGCCAAAGTGCCCGCTCCGCACATTGCGGTGGGCCACGCAGCTGCCGGTGAACAGGGGGAAGCGGCCTGGTTTGTGCGCGACAACGGTGTGGGCTTTGACATGTCGCATGCCGACAAGCTGTTTGGCCTGTTTCAGCGTCTGCATTCGCCCACCGACTTCAGTGGCTCAGGGGTGGGGCTGGCAGTGGTGGCCCGCATTGTGGAGCGGCATGGGGGCCGCATCTGGGCGCAATCAAGTCCGGGGGAGGGGGCCACGTTCTGGTTCACGCTGGGTGGGTCCACGCCCCACTGATGGGGCGCACTCCGGGGCGGTCAAAACGGTGCGTCGCCGGCAGCGGGTTTGTTCAGAGCAGCGGCCAGTGCATCCTCAGGGGTCAACTGCGCGGCTTCATCGACCGTGGGCAGGCCCTGGCGCAATGCGGCCTTGTCGCCTGCGCTGGCAAACTGGCTGTACTTGCCAACCACGCCCACCAGTTGCGCGTAAATTTTGGGGTTGGCAGCCAGGCACTCTTTGCGGTGCAAAAAGTCGGACTCACCGGTGAAGTTGCCCACCAGCCCACCAGCTTCGGTCACCAGCAAGGCACCAGCGGCCATGTCCCACGGTTGCAGGCCGGTTTCAAAGAAACCATCTGAAAAACCAGCAGCCACGTAGGCCAGGTCCAGTGCAGCCGAGCCTGGGCGTCGGATGCCTGCGCAGCGCGGCATGATGTCGCCCAGCATGGACAGATAAGGCTTCATCGCGTCGCCGGGGCGGAACGGGAACCCCGTGCTCAGCAGCGTGTCGCGCAGGTGAATGCGCTTGGCCACGCGGATGCGGCGGTCGTTCAGGTAGGCACCACGGCCTTTGGTGGCGCAAAACAGGTCGTTGCGGGTCGGGTCGTAAATGACCGCTTGCTCCAGCTTTCCTTTCACGGCCAACGCAATGCTCACGCAGTACACCGGAAAACCATGAATGAAGTTGGTTGTGCCGTCCAGCGGGTCGATGATCCAGACATGGTCAGCGCCGCCGTGTTTGCCCGCACGCTCGCCGGATTCCTCGGCCAGGATGCCGTGGTCGGGGTAAGCCGTCAGCAATGTGTCGATGATGGCCTGCTCGGCTGCCTGGTCGACCTCGGTCACGAAGTCGTTGGTTTGTTTGGCTGACACTCGCACGGACTCCACGTCCAGCGCGGCGCGGTTGATGATGGAGCCAGCGGTGCGGGCGGCCTTGATGGCCACGTTCAGCATGGGGTGCAGGTTGGACGACATAACTTGTGTGATGAACGGGGGCGCGCCGCAAGATTGCGACAATGGGCGCTGATTTTACCCGCCTGAACCGCACGACGACCTGCCCATGAAAACCCGCTTCATCCTCATACAGACCAGCCATGCGGGCAACGTGGGCGGCACCGCCCGCGCCATGAAAACCATGGGGTTTGACGATCTGGTGCTGGTGGCGCCACGCTGGGCCAATGTGTTGCGCCGCGAGGAAACCATACAGCGTGCCAGCGGCGCCAACGACGTGCTGGCCAACGCCCGCATCGTCGAGACACTGGATGAGGCACTCGACGGAGTCAGTCACCTGTGTGCCACCGCCATGACGCCGCGCGATTTCGGCCCCCCCACGCGCAGCCCACGCCAGCACTTTGAGTTCTTGCTGAATAAAGAGCAAACAAATGAAGACAGGCAAGCGGTAGGGTATGAAAATGATTCAAATTCCTGGCCCGATGGCGTGGCCTTCCTGTTTGGCAGCGAGCGCTTTGGCATGCGCAACGAAGACGTCTACCGCAGCCATGTGTGCCTGAGCATCCCCACTTTGCCCACGTTCGGCTCGCTGAACCTCGCGGCTGCGGTGCAACTCATTGCCTATGAGTGGCGGCTGGCCTTGGGTGGGTTTGAACTGCCACCCAGCGGTGCGCCAACGGTCCGTCAGGCCAGTGCCCAAGCCGTCCAGGGCATGCTGGCGCACTGGGAGCAGGCCTTGGTGGACGTGGGCTTTCTGGACCCCGAAGCACCCAAGAAATTGATGCCCCGCCTCAACCAGTTGTTCAACCGGGCACAACTGACCGAAGAAGACATCCACATCCTGCGCGGAGTGGCCAAAGCCATGCGGCAAACCGCTGCTGCGGCCAGGGACTGAGGCACAGGCGCTAGACTGACTTTTTTTCACACCCACCGGACTTTTGCCAAGCATGTTCCAACGCCTGCGCGCCGACATCGATTGCATCCTGGAGCGCGACCCGGCTGCCCGCAGCCGTTTCGAGGTGCTGACCTGCTACCCAGGGCTGCACGCGCTCATCCTTCACCGGCGTGCGCACTGGTGCTGGACGCACGGACTCAAGTGGCTCGGGCGTTTCATTTCCCTTGTGTCGCGGTTTCTCACAGGCATTGAAATCCACCCCGGCGCGGTCATCGGGAAACGGGTGTTTTTCGACCACGCCATGGGCACCGTGGTGGGCGAAACAGCCGAAATTGGCGACGGCTGCACCATTTATCAAGGCGTGACGCTGGGTGGCACCAGCCTGTACAAGGGGGCCAAGCGCCACCCCACGCTGGGCCAGAACGTGGTGGTCAGTGCCGGTGCGAAGGTGCTGGGCGGCTTCCTGGTGGGCGATGGCGCCAAGATTGGCAGCAACGCAGTGGTCATCAAGCCCGTGCCTGCCGGGGCCACGGCGGTCGGCATACCGGCGCGCATCATTGCGTCCAAAGAAGGTGCCAGCGCCGATGCCACGCCCGAGCAAAAGTTCACCGCCTACGGCGTGACACAGGAAGACGATCCCGTGAGCCAGGCTTTGCGCGGACTCATCAGCTCAGCCTCTGGCCAGGAGCACCAGATTGCCCTGCTGTGGAAAGCCATCGAAACCCTGTCGGCCACGCGCCCGCAGACCGACTGCACGCCCGACTGCGTGCCGGTGGACGCCCAGCGCCAGGAGTGTTTTGAGGCTGAGCGGCTGAACCAGTTGGTGGGCAAGTGACACGCCATGGCACAGCTCCTTGACCCCATCGAACCCACGCTGCTGCCGGAAGCCGCTGCGGAAGCGGCAGCCCACCCGGAGCGAGCACTCAAGGTGGTGGACCTCTACAAGGCAGCCATCGGTCCGCGACACCAGGCCTACTACCTCAAGCAGTTTGCGCGGCAGGAAGCAGGGCCCGGGTTGCGTCTGGGCTGGCATTGGCCGGCGTTTTTCTCGGCAGTCAACTGGTTCGTTTTCCGCAAAATGTGGGGTTGGGCCGTTCGGTATGCGGCTTTGCTGGCGCTGTTGGCTGTGGCGACCTGGCAGGGTGCTGCCATGTTCGACCTGGGGCGGGTCGAGACATTGGCGTGGGGTTTGGGTGTTTGGTTGGGCGCTTCGCTTCTGGCGGGTTTCCTGGCCAACGCCTTGTATTACCGCCACTGCATGGCGTTGATTCACCGCGTGCTGGTCGGGGGTGTTGACCGGGAAACTGCCGCCGATCTGCTGGCCGACCAGGCCAGCAGCAACCGGCGCTGGAGTGGCCAGTTGCTGGTCAATGTGGCCCTACTGCTGTTTGTGCCTGCACTGGCCACGTTTGCGCCCTGGAACGGCCGTGATGCCTGGGAATGGTTGACAGAAGTACCTGCGCCGGAAGAGGTGTCCGACCCTGTCAAGCCCGCCAGCGCGGTGGTTGACAGCGAGCGACGGGTGTTGCCCCCCGGCACTGCCACCCCCACACTGAAAATCACCTCCGCTGAAACGGCCAAGCCAGAGGTTCAGGAGGCAACATCGGAACCCGCAGTCGCAACATCTCCTGCACCTACACCTGACGCGGCGCAGGCAGTGGTTGTCGACAAGCCCACCGCGCCTGAGCCCATTGCCACGCCGTCACCGTTGGTGGCCTTGCCGGTGTCTGAGGCGTGGGCCTCGGCCCAGATGGGCTGGGTGTTGCCGGGGGATCCCCCGCCAGACAAACGGCCCACTTCCGAGGCCGCCAAGCCCGTTGCGAGTGCCACCACCAGCACGAACGCTGCGCCCGTGGCGGTTGCACCCAAGGCCTTGGCCAAGGCAGAAGCCACGTCTTTCGGGGTGCAAGTAGGCATCTTTGCCCAGCCTGCCAACGTGACCAATGTGTTGACCCAGCTCCAGGCGCAGAGGCTGCCTGTGTACAGCGATCCGATCACCATGGCCGGTCAGCCCCGCACACGGGTGAGGGTGGGCCCCTACAGCGCTCGCGAAGATGCCCAGCGCGTGGCGACGCAAATCACCGAGCTGGGTCTGCCGGCGGTGGTGGTGCCGGTACCCGTCGCGCAGCCCCGACGCTGAGCCGTCAGGCTGCGGGCCGAATGGCGCTTTTGGGGCGGAACGCTTTGCAGACGGACTCGTTGGTGTCCAGATAAGGCCCGCCAATCAGGTCGATGCAATAGGGCACGGCAGCAAATATGCCCGGCACGGTCACCGAGCCATCGGCCTCCCGAAGGCCGTCCAAGGTTTCGGCTATCGATTTGGGTTGTCCTGGCAGGTTGATGATCAGGCTCTTGCCACGCACCACCGCCACCTGACGCGAGAGGATGGCGGTCGGCACGAAATGCAGGCTGATCTGGCGCATTTGCTCACCAAATCCTGGCATTTCCTTGTGGGCCACGGCCAGCGTTGCCTCGGGGGTCACATCACGCAGGGCAGGGCCTGTGCCGCCCGTGGTCAGCACCAGGGAACAGCCAACTTTGTCCACCAGTTCAACCAGCGTGGCACTGATCGTTGCTTGGTCGTCGGGGATGAGCCGCGCTTCGAACGTGAGCGGGTTCATGAGTGCGCGAGACAGCCACTCCTTCAGGGCTGGCAGGCCTTTGTCTTCGTACACGCCGCTGCTGGCGCGGTCGCTGATGCTGACGATACCGATGGTGATGGGGTCGTGACTCATGGCGATGGACAGAAGATCAAGAAGGGAGGGCCACTGGGCTCAGTTGTCGGCGGCAGCCAGCGCCGCTTTGACAGTCTGGAAAATCTCGCGGTAGGCTTTGCCGTGGCGCAAGGCGGCGCCGGTGCTCTCGGGCGGCTGGGCTTGCTGGTCTTTGCGGGCCTGGCGGATCAGGGCACGCAAATGCTGCGGGTCGGACTCGATGCCTGCCTCTCGCTCCACGGTCAGCCATTCGGTCAGTGCATCGTCATCGGCCAGCAGCCGGTCGCGCCATTGTTCAGCCTGGTGCAGGGCCAGTTTTTCTTCCGCGCTGCCTTTGTGCTGGGTGTCCAGAGCAGCTTGTGCTGCGGCAATGGTGTCGGGTTCAAGCAGCCGCATCAATTTGCCGATGAACTGCATCTGGCGGCGTCGGCCTTCAAAATTGGTGATGCGCTTGGCCTCCGTCAGGGCATCCAGCAGTTTTTCCGACAGGCCAAGCCCGCCCAGCAAATCGGCCCGCAGGGTCAGCAAATCTTCGCCAAGTACCTGCAGCCGGTCCATTTCGCGTTTGAGGTCGGTCTTGCTGAGCTCGGTCGTGCCTTTCATCTCGGCCTTCAGCTCCAGGTCGAGCTCGCTGCCTTCTTCGACAAAATGGCCTTTGACGTAATAGCCGCGTTTGGGTTTTCTGGACATGGGGGTGGTCAAAGGCCGGGGCTCGGCAGGGTCTCATACAGGGGGCGTGCCGGTGTGGCAAGGGCGTGGAAAGTATCATAGCCGCCAGCATGAACACACCTACTTCGCGCCGCGCGCGCGCCACGCCATCCTCACCCACTGCCGCTCGCACTCAGCCCGACAGCGGTTTTCAGTACAGCCGCAGCCATTTTCAAGAGTTGGTAGATGCGGCCCTCACCCATGCCAGAAAACTGGGCGCCACCGACGCAGGAGCTGAAGCCTCCGAAGGCAGTGGCCTGAGCGTGTCGGTGCGCAAAGGCGAGCTGGAAAACGTGGAGCGCAACCGTGACAAGTCGCTGGGGGTGACGGTGTATGTCGGTACCCGCCGCGGCAACGCCTCCACGTCCGATTTTTCGCTGGCTGCTATCCAGCAAACCGTGCAGGCCGCATACGACATTGCACGTTTCACCGCAGAAGATCCGGTGGCGGGCCTCCCTGACCCGGACGACGTGGCGAACGAATGGCCTGAGCTCGACCTGTTTCACCCGTGGGTCCTCACGTCGGAGGGTGCGCTCGAACTGGCGCTGCGTTGCGAGGCTGCTGCGTTTGGTACCAGCAAAAAAATCAGCAACAGTGAGGGCGCTGGCGTCTCGGCCCAGCAATCGCATTTCTACACGGCGCACATGCGTGGCGGCGAGCGTGGCAAGCCCGGCATTTTCAGCGGTGGATACGCCACCTCGCGCCACAGCCTGTCGGTGGCACCCATTGCAGGCAAAGGTGCCAAGATGCAGCGCGACCATTGGTACAGCTCCATGCGCGATGCGGCAGACCTGGCCAGCCCGGAGGCCGTCGGACGATATGCAGCCGAGAGAGCTTTGGCGCGCCTGAACGGCCGAAAAATTGGCACCACTGAATGCCCGGTGTTGTTCGAATCCCCGCTGGCTGCCGGTTTGCTGGGGGGATTCGTGCAGGCTGTCAGTGGTGGAGCTCTCTACCGCAAAAGCAGTTTCTTGCTGGACAGCTTGGGCAAACAGGTGTTCTCGCGCTACATCGACGTGGTGGAAGACCCGCACGTTGTCAAAGGCAAAGGCAGCTCGCCATTCGACGATGAGGGCGTGCGGACCCAGAAGCGCAAGGTGGTGAGTGCCGGCAAGGTTCAAGGGTATTTTCTGGGCAGTTATTCCGCGCGCAAGCTGGGCATGAAGACCACGGGCAATGCCGGTGGCTCGCACAACCTCACCCTGACCAGCCGCCAGACCCAGCCGGGCGACGACCTGCCCGAAATGCTGCGCAAGCTGGGCACGGGCCTGTTCGTGACGGAGTTGATGGGCCAGGGAGTGAACGGTGTGACCGGCGACTACTCACGTGGCGCATCGGGCTACTGGGTGGAAAACGGCGTGATTGCCTACCCAGTGGAAGAAATCACCATCGCGGGCAACCTGAAAGACATGCTCAAGGGCATTGAGGCCGTGGGAGCCGATGCCTACAACTACGGCTCGAAAACGGTGGGCTCCATCCTCGTCAACCGCATGAAGATCGCTGGCAACTGAGCGCCTGTCCAGCGCCTACGTTCTTTTTCCCATGAGCTTTTCCCACGAATGGCTGGCCGTGGGTGCCGCCGCTTGCTGGGCACTGGCCAGCCTGAGCGCAGCGCCTGCGTCGGCTCACTTGGGCGCGTTCGCGTTCACCCGCTGGCGCATGGTGTGTGCTGCCCTGCTGTTGTGCAGCGTGGCCACTGTGCAGGGTGGCTGGACCAGCCTGACCGATCCGTCGCTGGGCAACCCGTGGTTGCTGTTGGCGGTGTCAGGGGTGATCGGCATTTTTGTGGGTGACAGCGCGCTGTTCGGTTGCATGAACCGGCTGGGGCCTCGCCGCTCGGGCGTGCTGTTTGCCACACACGCATTGTTTTCCGTGGTGTTTGCCTGGGTGTTTCTCGGTGAAACGCTGGGCGGTTTGGTGGCGCTGGGTGCGATCACGCTGGTGGGTGGCGTGATGCTGGCCATTGCGTTTGGCAAGCGGGCTGACGAGGTGCACGCCTGGGAGCAGGTCAAGGGTGCCCTGTGGGTGGGCGTGGCGCTGGGGCTGCTGGCCGCGTTGTGTCAGTCGGTGGCCACACTGATGCTCAAGCCCTTGATGGCCGCCGGCGTGGACCCGGTGGCAGCCTCGGCCGTGCGCATGCTGGCTGCGGTGGCTGCCCACTGGACTTTGCGCGCCACGGGTGCGGATGTGGCCAAGCCGCAGAACCCGCTCACCCCAAAGGTGCTGGCCACGGTCGCGTGGAACGCGGCTTTGGCCATGGGCTTGGGCATGACGCTGATTCTGGCGGCCCTGCGCGGGGGCAGCGCCGGATTGGTGGCCATTTTGTCCTCGGTCATGCCGGTGCTGTTGCTGCCCTTGCTGTGGGTGGTGTACAAGCGCCAGCCACCGTTCGCCGCCTGGGCGGGCGCTGCGCTGACGGTGGCAGGCGGCGCCCTGGTGCTGAGCCGCTGATCAGCCGGCCAGCGCTGCCTTGATGGCGGCAGACACCTGGCCCATGTCGGCCTTGCCCGCAAACTTCGTCTTGGCGGCACCCATCACTTTGCCCATGTCGGCACCGCTCAGCGGGCGACCGAGTTCAGCCGCCAAGCCTTGCACCAGTGCGCCCACTTCAGCGGTGATGTCTTCAGCGCTGAGGCGCGCTGGCAAATAGGCCTGCAGCACGGCCATTTCGGCGGTTTCCTTGTCGGCCAGGTCTTTGCGGTCGGCCTTGGTGAAGGCTTCGATGCTGTCTTTGCGCTGCTTGATCAGCTTGTCCACGATGGCCACCACCATGGCGTCGTCCAGTTCCACCCGCTCGTCCACCTCTTTTTGCTTCATGGCTGCAGTCAACAGGCGGATGGTGCCCAGGCGCTCGGCGTCTTTGGCGCGCATGGCGGCTTTCATGTCTTCGGTGATTTGGGCTTTCAGGCTCATGGGTTGGCTCCGTTGGGAAATGAAAAAAGCCCGCTTGAGCGTCCTCTGGCGGGCTTGGGGGTCTGGCTTGAGCCAGACCGGCGGGAGCATGTACGGTAAACCGCAGCCCCAGCGGGGAATGCTTAGAACAGCTTCTTGGGCAGCTGCATGCTGCGCACGCGCTTGTAATGACGCTTGACGGCGGCTGCTTTCTTGCGCTTGCGCTCAGCGGTGGGCTTTTCGTAGAACTCGCGGGCGCGGAGGTCGGTCAGCAGGCCGAGTTTTTCGATGGTGCGCTTGAAGCGGCGCAGAGCGACTTCAAAGGGTTCGTTGTCTTTAACGCGTACGGTTGTCATCAGTTAACAATTTCCATGGATGCGCTGAATTGCAAGTGTGGGGAAGATCGGGCCTCACACCCAAGGGTCAGCAATTGTCCCCGTCTAAGGGTTGATCAGGCAGACGGGGTTTTGCCAGCAAAGCGCAGGATTATAGCTGTTTGTTTACGCGCCAGACCAGTTGTCAGTGCGCATTGACCCCGCTGAACAACAAGACGTGAGCTCTGGCCGTTCACTTTCCGTTGGCCCGTCGGGGAGTGACAGTTTCGCCCGCAACACCCCAGTTGTCTGTATCCACCTCGTCGATCACTACAACGGTGGTGGCGGGGTTTTTATTCAAGACACTTACCAGCAGGTCGGTGGCGCCTTTGATCAATGCCGCTTTCTGTTCGGCGGTGACGCCTTCGCGGGTGATCTTGATGTTGACGTAGGGCATATCGAGTTCCTCAAAAAAATAAACTCAGTGGTTGATGGTGAGCTCGTAGCTAGGACAAACTAAGCGAATGCGCAGTCCTGAGCTCAATGGATTGTGCGAGCTTTCAATGACTGGGCACACGCATGTGCACTCGCCCATGCCCACTGGAAGTTGTAGCCACCCAGCCAGCCGGTGACGTCAACCACCTCGCCAATGAAGTACAGCCCAGGCTGTTTGATTGACTCCATGGTTTGCTGAGACAACTCCTTGGTGTCCACCCCGCCCGCAGTGACCTCGGCTTTGCGGTAGCCCTCGGTGCCGTTGGGCGTGATGCGCCATTGCTGAAGGCTGTCGGCCAATTGCGCCAGGGCTTTGTCCGGTACGTCGCAGGAGGGGCGTGCCAGCGCATCAGTGTCCAGGCCAGGGACGGCGCCTGTGCACCAGGCATCTGCCAATCGTGCGGGCAACAAACGGCCGAGTTCGTTGGACAGCAATTTGCGCGACTGGCGCTTGGCTTGCTGCAACTGCTCGCCCAGGCGCTGGCCTGGAGCCAGGTTCAGGGTGAGAGGTTGGCCGCTGTGCCAGTAGCTGGAAATCTGCAACACCCCAGGGCCCGACAGCCCCCGGTGGGTGAACAGCAGGTCTTCCAGGAATTCGGTTTTCTGCTTTTTCTCGCCCACCGAGAGTGTGGCCTCCAGCGACAAGCCCGCCAATGCCGCAAAGGGTTGCCACTGGGCCTCGTCAAATGTGAGAGGCACCAGTGCAGGGCGGGTGGGCACCACGCTCAGGCCAAACTGGCGGGCCAGTCGGTAGCCAAAGTCTGAGGCCCCAATCTTGGGAATGGACAGCCCGCCCGTTGCAACCACCAGGGCAGGCGCAGACACCGAGCCTTGATCGGTCTCCAATTCATAGCTGGAAATGCCCGTAGGTAAAGCGCTGGATGCCGAAAATACTATGTTTTCGACGCTGCAAGGCTGCCAGCGGGTGACGCGTCCCCCTGACGCACCTGCTGCGCACTCCTTGAGCAGCATGGCTATCAGGTCCTCGGCCGATCGGTCGCAGAACAGTTGGCCCTTGTGCTTCTCATGAAACGGTATGCCGTGGCTTTGCACCAGGCCGATGAAGTCTTGCGGGGTGTAACGCGACAGGGCAGAGCGGCAAAAATGCGGGTTGTCGCTGATGAAGTGCCGCTGCGGGGCGCGCACGTCCAGGTCGCGGTTGGTGAAGTTACTGCGCCCACCGCCAGAGATGCGGATTTTCTCCGCCACTTTCTCGCTGTGGTCTAGCACGAGCACATTCAGCCCGCGCTGTGCGGCCACGCCAGCACAGAACAGGCCTGCGGCACCGGCGCCAATGATGACGGCATCGAAATGTTGCATGGGCGGCAGTGTATGCGTGGGTGTTGCACCGAACGCGTGGGCTAACATGACACCCAGACACGTGTGGAATTCGTGCAAGACAGAGACAGAGGGTTACCCCATGAAAACAGTCGGTGGTTTTGACATCGGGAAGTTTGGCATCCGAACCAAGCTGATCGCCTTGTTTGTGCTGATCAAGGTGGTGCCTTTGATCTTGCTGGCGCTGCTTGCGTGGGAAGGCGTCAACCACTTGGGGGGCAGCCTGGCCGATGAGACGGACAACATTGCCGTCGAGGTCAAGGCCACGGTGGCCGAAATGGGCAAGACCTTTTCCAAGGAATCGGTCAAGGCGCTCGACGACCGAGCCCGCGAAGAACTGGAGCGCCTGACCACCGACACCGCACGTGCCGTGGCAGATTTCCTGTACGACCGCGATCGCGACGTGCTATTGGCTGCAACCCTGGCGCCAGACAAGGCCCAGTACCAGGCGTTCATGAGCAACCGCACCCGCATGCTGGCCAGTCCGGGCGAATGGGGTATCGGGCCAGACGGCAAAGGCTGGGTGCCCAAGGTGCAGACGGTGCCTGCAGCCAAACTGGCCAGCCCCAGCAATGGTGAAAACAGCCAGGACTTCCACTCCCGCCCACCGGAGACCGTGGTCCGCAATGTGCCCGCTCCGCTGTACCACGAGATGACTTTTGTCGGTCTGGACGGGAAAGAGCGTGTGAAGGTGTCGCTCACCGACGTGTTGCCCAAAGAACTGCGTGATGTGTCCCGCAAAGAGAACACCTGGAGCAAGGCAGAGGGGTACTTTGCAGCCCTCAAGGCCATGAAGCCCGGCGACATTTACGTGTCAGATGTGATCGGCCCCTACACCCCTTCGAGGGTCATCGGGCCCGTCACGCCAGCCAAGGCCGAGTCGCTGGGCATACCGTTTGAGCCCGAGAAAGAGGCGTTTGCAGGCCGGGAGAACCCCAACGGACAGCGCTTCAAAGGCATTGTGCGCTGGGCCACGCCTGTGGCCAAAAACGGAACGGTCGTGGGGTACGTGACGCTGGCACTGGACCACACGCACATCCGCAGCTTCACCGACAACCTGATGCCCACGCCTGCGCGTTACACGGCGATTTCGGATGCCACGAACGGAAACTACGCCTTCATGTGGGACTACCTGGACCGCAGCATTGCCCACCCTCGCCACCATTCCATCGTGGGCTTCAACCCCGACACCGGTGAATACGCCACACCATGGTTGGAGGCCAGCATTCACGACGGGTGGACGCAAAGCGGCAAGCCGTTGACCGAATTCCTGGCGGGGGTGAAAACCTTTGATGGCCAGACGCGCGAGAAAAAGCCCGCTGCAGCCCTGACCAAGGCCGGCTCGCTGGGCCTGGACTGTCGCTACCTCAACTTTGCGCCGCAATGCCAGGGCTGGCACGACCTGACCGAACACGGCGGCTCGGGCTCTTTCCTCATTTTGTGGACCGGTGTTTGGAAGCTCACCACGGCGGCGGCCATTCCCTATTTCACGGGGCACTATGCCCAGACGCCGCGCGGGTTCGGCTATGTGACCATCGGCGCGAACGTGGACGACTTTCACGCCCCGGCCCTTGCCACTGCCAAGCTGATGGACGCCAAAGTGGCCGAGTTCGGAGAGCGGGTCAAAACCCAGCAGGCTGCGTTGCGCGAGCTGATTTCCGATTCAATGAACCGCACGGCCACCACCCTCACGCTGTCCACGCTCGTGATGCTGGTGTTTGTCGTGGTGGTGGCCATCTGGCTGGCCTCATTGCTCACACGCCGGGTGACCGATCTGGTGGCGGGGCTCTCGCGCATAGCGGCAGGCGACCTGGGCTTCAGGTTCAAGGTGACCTCCAGCGATGAGTCGGGCGTGCTGAGCGACTCACTCAACAAAATGGCTGATAGCGTGCAGGCGTCTTTCCGCCAGAGCGAAGATGCTCGCCGTCAGGCCGAGGAAAACAGCCGTATGAAGAGCGACTTTGTGGCGAATGTGTCGCACGAGTTGCGCACCCCACTGAATGGCATTCTGGGTTTCTCTGAGTTGATACGCGACGATGCACAGAGTGACGATGTGCGCGAGTACGCTGACACCATCCGCCAGAGCGGGCAGCATTTGCTGTCGGTGGTGAACGACATGCTGGACATTGCCAAGATCGAGTCAGGTCACATGGCTTTGGAGCCCCGCGAGTTTGCCTTGCGGCCCTTGCTCGATGAGGTGGCCCTGCAATATGCCACCCCGGCACAGGACAAGGGCTTGGTGCTGAACACGCTGTTCAACGACAACTTGCCCGAGCGCTTCCACACCGACCCCACGCGCTTGCGCCAGGTCATCAACAACCTGTTGAACAATGCCGTCAAGTTCACCGAGCGTGGGGAGATCAGCCTCACTGCGCGGATGGACGGGAGCCGGTTGCTGGTGGTGGGTGTCCGTGACACCGGTCCGGGCATTGCCGAGCAGGCCCATGCAACGGTGTTCGAGCGCTTCCGTCAGACCACTGCATTTCTCACCCGTGAACACGGTGGAACCGGGCTGGGGCTGGCACTGGTGCGGGAGTTTGTGCGCCTGATGGGGGGTGATGTCAGGCTGGAGTCTGTGCCGGGCGAAGGCGCCTACTTCGAGTTCTGGATTCCCGACACAACCGAGGGCGTCAATCGGGCAGAGCCCGGTTCAGATCCTGCGCAGTGATGGGTTTGACCAGAATGCCATCGAATCCGGCTGACATGATGCGCTGCTTCTCACTTTCGAGAGCGTGTGCGGTGTACGCCACCACCCGCAAGCCGGCCCACGCCTGTGATGCCCGTATGCGGCGGCACACCTCTTCTCCGTCCATTTCGGGCATGCTGATGTCGAGCAGCACGCTGTCAAACGGTGCTGACTCAGCCAGCCGTTTGAGCGCTGTGATGCCGTTGTCCGCCTCTTCTGTCTCCCAGCCACGGCGCTTGAGCAGCGCCACCGCCAGTTTGCGGTTGATGGCGTTGTCATCGACAACCAGGGTGCGTTTCATGAGGCGGTGTGGTGCTAGGTGTGGCGTGTGCCGGGTTTATACCCCATTGCCTGCGCGCGCTGGCTTTGGCTGCAGAGCGTTGCCATGAAAGTCTGGTTGCTGCGTTTATGGCCCCGCAGCCTGCGCTGGCGTCTCTTGCTGGTGCTGGTGCCCATGCTCGTGCTGTCGATTGGCGGCCTGGGTCATGTTCTGACGTTGGGTGGTGAATCGTCGCTGCTGGATGAAAAGCGTCAGCAGTTGCAGGGGGTCAACGAGTTGCTGCGCATTCACCTGAGCAATGCCGGTGGCTTTGACGCCCTCGAAACCGCATCGGGTTCGGCAGCCGGTGCTGACCGGGCAGCCCGCATTCAGCGTCTGAATGCCGCCCTTGCGCCGTACACAGACCAGGTGGCGCGGGCGTTCGGTGGTGTCGGGGTGGGTTATTACCACCGTGAGCTGGATGCCATCATCACCTATGGGCCCAGCGCGGATTTTGGCGACAAGGTCGGGCTCAGCATCCCGCCCGACCACCCCGGGCGGGTGGTCATGTCCAGCAACCAGCCGTCGGTGAACAGTGGCAACCTGGTGCGGGGCAACATCCTCAATGCCATGCAGCCCGTGAGTGTGGGCGGGGTGGTGCAGGGCTATGTGTGGGCCAACCAGTTGCTCGGCGATGTCGAGGCCGACATGGCCCGCCTTCGCCGCACGGTCTACACCGTGACAGCGGTGGTGGTGCTGGCAGCGGTGCTGTTCATCTTCGTGGTGGCCACGCGGCTGACCCGCGATGTGGGCACCATCCAGGAGGGGCTGCGTGCCATTGGGCAGAACCTGGGTGGACGCATTCCGCCCTTGCGCGGGGAAACCGGTGAAATTGCCAACGCCATCAACACGCTGGCCGGTGCCTTGGAGGCCGCACGCGCCGCCGAGCGGCAGGCGGCCGACAGCGCACTCGCGCGAACCGAAGGGCTGTTGCGTACCGCCATCGAGGCCATCGACGAAGCCTTCATGGTCTACGACGAAAACGACAGGCTCATTTATGCCAACGACCGTTGCCGTGAGGTGTACAGCCGTTCGGCCGACGTCATCGTGCCGGGCAGCAGTTTTGAACAGATCATCCGCACTTGTGTGGAGCGAGGCGAGTACACAGACGCCATCGGGCGTGAAGAGACCTGGATTGCCGATGCCATCGCCCAGCACCGGTCGGGGCAGCGTTCGAGCGAGATGCGCATGGCCAACGGGCGATGGCTGCGTGTGATCGACCGGCGCACCCCCAACGGCCACACCGTGGCGTTCCGCGTGGACGTGACCGACCTGCGCGAAGCGCGCGAGGCGGCCGAGGCGGCCAACCGGGCCAAAGGCATGTTCGTGGCCAACATGAGCCATGAAATCCGCACACCCATGAACGGCATTCTGGGCATGACGGAGTTGCTGCTCATGACGCCGCTCAACGAGGAGCAGCGCGATTTTGCCGAGACCGCCAAGCAAAGCGCCCAGGCCCTCCTGACCATCATCAACGACATTCTTGATTTCTCGAAAATCGATTCCGGAAAGCTCGACATCGAGTCGCTCGACTTCGACTTGCGCGTGCTGCTCAACGAGGTCAGCAGCTTGCTGGGCCTGCGCGCCGAAGAAAAAGGCATCGAATTCATCAGCCTGGTGCACCCCCAGGTGCCGTCACGCCTGACGGGTGACCCCGGCCGGTTGCGGCAGGTGCTGCTCAACCTGTTGGGCAACGCCATCAAATTCACGCAGAAAGGTGAGGTGACCATCTCCACCACCCTGGTGCAGGCCGGTGACCCCTTGCAGGTGCGGTTCGAGGTGAGGGACAGCGGCGTGGGCATTTCGCCGGAGGCGGTGGCGTTGCTGTTCACGCCTTTCACCCAGGCAGACAGTTCCATCAACCGCAACTTTGGCGGCACCGGCTTGGGCCTGTCCATCAGCAAGCGGCTGGTTGAATTGATGGGCGGGCGCATCGGCGTTACCAGCCAGGCGGGCGTGGGTTCTGTGTTCTGGTTCGAGCTGCCATTTGCATTGCAGGAGGCGCCGGCTCCCGCAGCCGCGCCAGCAGAGGTGGATTTGAGTGGTCGGAGGGTGCTGGTGGTTGACGACAATGCCACCAACCTCAGCCTGCTGGACATGCTCCTCAAGAGCTGGGGTTGCGAGCCGGTGCTGTGCAGCGCCCCCGAAGAGGTGCTGCCCCGTTTGCTACAGGACCACGGGCAGGGCCAGCCCATGCACGCCGCCATCATTGACATGCACATGCCGGAGCTCAATGGCGAGGAACTGGGCAAACGCATCAAGGCACAGCCCGAGTTGGCCGATCTCCCCCTGATGCTGCTGACGTCAGTCGCCATGCGCGGCGATGCCGAACGCCTGCTGGCCGTGGGTTTTGCGGCCTACCTGCCCAAACCGGTCCGTGCAGAACTGCTGCAGCGTGCCCTGCGTGGCATGTTCGTGCCGGCGGCCAATGCCGAGCCTGGGCGGCTGATCACGCGCCATCAGTTGAACGAAGCCGAGCCCCCGGGGCGCCTGCTGCTGGTGGAAGACAACGCCACCAACCAGAAGTTGGCCACCGCCTTGCTGCGCCGCCAGGGGCACGAGGTGGATGTGGCCGCCAACGGGCTGGAGGCATTGGCCGCATTGGCGCAGAACGACTACCGCCTCGTGCTGATGGACTGTCGCATGCCGGTGATGGACGGTTTTGCCGCCACCACGGCCATACGCAAAGGTGAAGGCGGTGTGCGTGACCCCCGCATTCCCATCATTGCCATGACCGCCGATGCGATGGGTGGAGACCGTGAACGGGTGCTGGAGGCGGGCATGGACGACTACCTGTCCAAACCCATCGACGCCCCCCGGCTCGCCGCCATGGTCCAGCAGTGGTTGAAGGGGCGCAGGCCGGAGGCAACCGTCTCGACCGTAGCGCTGCGGGCATTCGACCCTCAGGCAGTGGTTGCGCAGCTGGACGGTGACGAAGGCATGGCGGTGGCGTTGCTGCCAGACATTGTGCAGGCCTTGTTCCAGGAAACCGAAACCCTTTTTGCCGCACTCAACGCCGAAGACGCCGTGGCGGTGGCCCGCGCCACACACACGGCAAAAGGTCTGGTGGGCAGCGCGTGCGGCCAGGTGGCTCTGCCCCTGATGCAGGCCATGGAAGAGGCGGCTCGCCAGGGCGACCTCGCGCAGGTGCGAACGCAATTGCCTTTTTGGGAAAATGCGCTGCGAGACCTCGCCGACGAAGTGCGCCGGTGGGTGGCTGACCGCGCCTGACGCTCAGGCGGCGGCGCGCTGGCTTGCCGGTTCCCTGGCCTGTACGGCCTGCAGGCCCTGCAGCACATCACCCACCACGATCACACTGGGGCTTCCCAGCCGTTCAACTTGCAGCATGTCTGTCAGCTTGTCCAGGGTGCACACCGCATGGCGTTGCTCCGGCAGGCTGGCGTGTTGCACAACGGCCACCGGCGTGTGCGGTGGCAAACCTGTGAGCAGCTCGGCCTGAATGTGCGCCGCGCCGCTGACACCCATGTAGATCACCAGAGTCAGGCGTGCGCTGTGGCAGGTGGCGGCCAGGGCGCGCCAGTCGGTGCCGGTGCTGCCGTGCTTGGCGTGGCCGGTGACAAACACCACGCCGTGTGCGTGTTCCCGGTGTGTCAGCGGCACGCACAGTGATGTGACTGCTGCCAGACCGGCGGTGATGCCGTTCACCACCCTCACCTCAATGCCCTCTGCCTGCAAGGCCTCCACCTCTTCACCGCCGCGGCCAAACACGAATGGGTCGCCGCCTTTGAGCCGGACGACCTGCTCCCCGTCGCGCACGGCCTGCACCATCAGTTTGTGGATGAACGCCTGCGGCGTGGACTGGCAGCCTCCGCGTTTGCCCACGTACACGATGCGGGCCTGGGCTGGTGCCAGCGCCGCAATGTCGGGGCCGACCAGATCGTCGATGAGCAGCACCGTGGCTTGCTGGATCGCCTTGAGTGCCTTGAGGGTCAGCAGCTCCGGGTCACCCGGGCCCGCACCCACCAGAGTGCAAGAGCCTGTGACGGTGGTGGTCCGCCGGGGTGGAGCGACCGGGGGAATGGCGTCAGAGTAGACCTGTGTCATGCAAGGGCTCCGGTGGAAGCTGTTGAGGTCGCCAGGGCACACACGTGGCGCACCTGCAGGGCAATGGGGGGTGGCACGAGCAGATCACCCGCCAGCACGCGCTGGATGTAGGCGGCTGTCTCGGCGGGGTCGGTGCCAGGCAAATCGGGCAGGGTGGACAGTGGGCCGCTCTGGGCTTCCTGCACACGGGTTGCATCGCCTTGCGCAAATGCATCCATGGCCGGTGTGCGGCGTGCATCGGCCACGGGTTCGCCTTCGGTGCCTCGCAGCAACAGGGCGGTGGTGTGTGTCAGCGCCAGTGTGGCCGTCATGCTGTGCAGGTATTCGGGGTGGGTGTAGCTGCTCACCAGTACCGAGGGCCCCTGCACCGGCACCATCAGCTTGACCAGGCTGTGCGCCGGGTTGCGCAGGCCCACCACGCGGCGCACGTCCAGCAGGCGCTGCAAACCCGGGTTCAACAGCCCGGTGGGAGCAAACACCACTTGGCCGGCACTGACGTTTTCTATAGCTGACAGTTCTTTCACATCAAGCGCCAGGAGCACTTTTTGTGATGAAATTCTGTTGTTCTCGGTTTCGCAACCGTGCATCATCACCGCCAGACCTTCCCGGGCCAGCAGCAGGGCCAGCAGCGGGGTCAGCACCGGCAACTTGCGTGCGCCGTTGTAGCTGGGCAGCACCACGGTGGGCCCGCCAGCGGTGGGAACCCGCTGGAGCCGGGCGTGGGCCGCATCCAGGAAGCCTGCCATTTCGTCGGGTGTTTCACCTTTGATTCGCATGGCCAGGCAGAACGCGCCCACCTCCAGGTCGGTCACGGTGCCGTCCAGCACCTGGCCCATCAGGTCGGCGGCCTGCTCGCGGCTCAGCGACCGGGCGCCGTCTTTCCCACGGCCGATCTCTTTGATGTACTGGCTGATGCTCATGGCCGCATTGTGTGTGTTTCAACACAACTTGCGGTCATAAGGCAACTTCAGGCAAGGCCCCGGTGGCGGCCACCAGTTGCCGCAACTGGGGCAGGCACGAGCCACAGTTGGTGCCACATTGCAAGGCGCTTTGAAGCGAAGCCAGGCGCTCGGTGGCCAAGCCCATGCATCGCTGCAGGTGCTGCTCGATGGCTGGCTGGCTCACGTTGAAACAGGTGCACACCTGTGACCCAGCACCAGAGGTGGCTTGCGCCAGTGCGGCCGGGGCTTGTGCACCGGGCTGCAGCAACTGCCGACCATAGGCCTGGGCGGGCAGTTCTTCTTGCAACAGTGTCTTGATCCAGGCCTGTGAGCGGGTGTCGCCTGCCAGCAAAAAGGCGTCGAGTGTGGCGGCGCTTGGCTCGGCAGCAGACGGCTCGGCGGCGCGCACCAGCCGCACGGCACGGCGCTGGCCCTGGCGGGCATCGGCGTAGCGCAAAGTGTCGGGCCGGTCCAGGCCCAGCAGCATTTCAATGTGGTCCAACACCGCTGGGTCGGGTGCCTGCGTGGCCGCCGCACGGAACAGCAAGCCGCAGCGCTCCCGCCCAAACGGCACGCAGGTGGCAAACGCAAACTGTGGCATCAGCAAGCGCAAGGCTTCGCGCACGGTGTGGGTCTGCTCGTCGGGCACCCAGGCCAGGGCCAGCAGCGTCCAGGGCAGGGCCGTTTTGTCCACCCGCACCGCTGCGTGTTTGAACTCGGGCTGTTTGGATGTCGGACAGTGCGCCGACGTGGTGAGTGCGTTCACGCCCGCCAAGGGCAGGCCGTCGGCCCCCTGGCCGCTGAGGAATTCGCTGCCCCAGTGCATGGCCATGAACAACTGGCTCAGCCCGACTTCTTCATTGGACTGCACGGGCACCAGCAGGGTGCCGCGTTTGCTGGTGACGCTGACGAGGTCGCCCTGTGCAAAACCCCGGCGGGCCATGTCCTGGGGGTGCATGTGTACGGTGGGTTCTGGCACATGGCCGAACAGTCTGCCCAGCGTGCCGGTGCGGCTCATGCCGTGCCACTGGTCGCGAAGACGACCGGTGGTGAGCGAGAACGGAAACTTCGATTCCCGCGCTTCCGCCACCGGGCGGTAAGGCACGGCGGCAAACCGCGCCTTGCCATCTGCCGTGGGGAACACACCATCTGTGTACAACCGCACCTCGCCGCCTTTGAACGGCACGGTGTGTTCGTCGGCCCGGCGGGTGAGGGCGGGGCGGTTGTCGGGCAAGGGCCACTGTTGGGGGCCTTGGTTGTCAAGCATGGCGTAGCTCAGTCCGGTGATGTCCAGATCGCGCCCCCGCGTGCTTTCACGGTGCTCGTTCCAGATGGCTTCAGGCGTCAGGTACGGAAACAGGGTGGGTTGGTGGGGGCGCAATGTGGTTTCCAGACGCTGCGCAAGAAGCAGGCCAATCTGCCAGTCGTGTCGGGGGCCGTTGCCGTGCAGCGGGCTGGCAGCCTCTGGGGTGTGGTTTGTCTGGACGGCAGCGGCGGGCTGTGGCGGCAACACGGCAGCGCGCACGCGGCTGATGCAGCGCTCGCTGTTGGTCACGGTGCCTTCCTTTTCGCCCCAGGTGGTGGCGGGCAGCAGCAGGTCGGCGTAGCTGCAAGTGGCGGGTGTGGCAAAGGCCTCCTGCACCACCACGAACTCGGCACGCTCCATAGCGCGGCGCACGGTGGTCTGGTCCGGCATGCTCTGCGCCGGGTTGGTGCATGCAATCCACAGGGCCTTGATCTCGCCGTCGGCAGCGGCCTGGAACATCTCGATCGCCGTTTTGCCGGCTTTGCTGGGCACGCTGGGCACGCCCCACAGCGCAGCCACCTCGGCGCGGTGCGCCGGGTTGGCCATGTCCCGGTGTGCCGACAGCAGATTGGCCAGGCCACCCACCTCGCGCCCGCCCATGGCGTTGGGTTGGCCGGTCAGGCTGAAGGGGCCTGCGCCCGGCTTGCCGATCTGGCCGGTGGCCAGGTGCAGGTTGATGAGTGCGGCGTTTTTGGCGGTGCCGCTGGTGCTCTGGTTCAGGCCCTGGCAATACAGGCTGAGGGTGGGGGTGCGGGTGCTTCCATCCACGCCTGCAAACCACTTTGCAGCGGTGAACAAGTCGGCCTTGGGCAGACCGCACACGCTGGCAACGTGCTCGGGCGTGAACTCGCGCACCAGGGTTTTCAGGGCGTCGAAGCCGTTGGTGTGGGCGTCGATGTAGGGGCTGTCCAGCCAGCCTTCCCACAGCATGATGTGCAGCAGCCCATGGAACAGCACCACGTCGGTACCGGGTTGCAGGGGCAAAAACAGGTCGGCGCCAGCGGCAGTTTCGGTGCGGCGCGGGTCGACCACGATGACCTTCATGCCCGGGTTGGCAGCGCGTGCGTCTTCGATGCGCCTGAACAAAATGGGGTGCGCCCAGGCCGCGTTGCTGCCCGCGATGAACAGGGTCTGCGCATGGTTGACGTCGTCGTAGCAGGCGGGCGGCGCGTCGGCCCCCAGTGTGAGTTTGTAGCCCGCCACGGCGCTGCTCATGCAGAGGCGCGAGTTGGTGTCGATGTTGTTGGTGCCCAGCAGGCCTTTGGCCAGCTTGTTGAACACGTAATAGTCTTCGGTCAGCAACTGGCCGCTGACGTAGATGCCCAGTGCGTCGGGCCCGTGTTCGCGAACGATGGCACCCAGCTTGTCTGCCGCCAAATCCAGCGCGGCGTTCCAGCCCAAGGGGGTGGTCGGGCCACCGCGTTGCAGGCGCTGCAAGGGCTGCAGCAGGCGCGTGTGCCGGTTGATGTGCGCGGTGGCCGTTTGCGCCAGCGTGGCCCCTTTGGTGCACAGGCGACCGAAGTTGGCCGGGTGATCGGGGTCACCCTTGACGCCCACAATCTGCTGTCCCACCGACTCGATGATGACCCCGCAGCCCACGCCGCAGTACGGGCATGTGGATCGGGTGAACCGGGCAGCGCCGGTGTCGTCGGGAGCCATTGGGTGGTCTCCTCAGGCGCAGGCAGCGCGGCAGGGCTTTGGGCCGGCGACGGGGCGTGTCAGGTCGGTGCCCACGGTGTCCAGTTCTTCAGCACTCAGGAACACCTGGCCGCCTTCCACCTTGACCTCGAACGCAGGTGTGCTGCCTTCGTCAGGGGCGGCGGCCTGGCCGTTGCACAGGCCTATGGTCCAGTTGTGCAGAGGGCAGGCCACGCTGGTGCCAAACACAATGCCCTGACTCAATGGGCCGCCTTTGTGCGGGCAGCGGTCGAGCAGGGCAAACACCTCGCCTGCGTCGTTTTTGAACAGCGCCACATCCAGCCCCACGGCGCGCGACACGCGGCGCGAACCCAGGGTGGGGATGTCGTCAACATGGCAAATGGCTTTCCAGGTGGTCATGAAATGGCCTATTCAGTGATAGCTGTCAGACCAATACCAACAAGCGGTAGAGGCCATTTTTGTTACAAGTTTGTGCTCAGGCGCTGATGGCGGTGAACTGGCGGGTGTCCACGGCGGCTTCCTTGAAATCGAACCACGGGTCGGGCTCGCCGTCCAGTGCAAACTGCAGTTGCTCCCACAGGGCTTTGCGGCCTGCGTGGTCTTCCAGAATGCGCTGTTTCACATAGTCCAGGCCCACGCGGCTGACGTAGTGCACCGTGCGCTCCAGGTACCAGCCTTCCTGGCGGTACAGCTCGCAGAACGCGCCGGTGTACTCCAGCACTTCTTCAGCGGTTTTCAGCTTGGTGAAGAAATGCGCCACCTCGGTTTTGATGCCGCCGTTGCCAGCCACGTACATCTCCCAGCCACTGTCCACGCCGATGATGCCGACGTCTTTGATGCCGGCCTCGGCGCAATTGCGCGGGCAGCCCGACACCGCAAACTTGACCTTGTGCGGGGCGTACATGCGCCACATGGCACGCTCCAGGTCTTTGCCCATCTGGGTGCTGTCTTGCGTGCCCATTCGGCACCATTCGGAACCCACGCAGGTTTTCACGGTGCGCAGTGCCTTGGCGTAGGCGTGGCCGCTGGGCATGCCGATGTCTTTCCACACGGCCTGCAGGTCTTCCTTTTTCACGCCCAGCAGGTCGATACGCTGGCCGCCCGTGACCTTGACGGTGGGAATTTTGTATTTGTCCACCGCGTTGGCAATGCGGCGCAGCTCATCAGCCGTGGTTTCGCCGCCCCACATGCGTGGGATGACGCTGTAGGTGCCGTCTTTCTGGATGTTGGCGTGGCTGCGCTCGTTGATGAAGCGGCTTTGCGGATCGTCCTTGGCCTCTTTGGGCCACGTGCTGATGAGGTAATAGTTGACAGCCGGGCGGCAGGTGGCGCAACCATTGGGCGTTTTCCAGTTCAGCGCTTTGAACACGCCGCCAATGGTCAGCAGCTTGCTGCCATCGGCCTGCACGGTGCGGATGGCTTCGCGCACGGCCTGGTGGCCGTGGTCGGTGCAGCCACACATGGCTTTCAGCTTGGGTGTGGCCGAGTAGTCGCCCCCGGCGGTGAACATGATGAGTTGTTCCACCAGCCCCGTGCACGAGCCGCAGCTGGCACTGGCCTTGGTGTGTTTGCGCACCTCGTCCAGCGTGAACAGGCCTTTGTCTTTGATGGCTTTGCAGATGGCGCCTTTGGTCACGCCGTTGCAACCGCAGACCTCGTCGGTGTCGGCCATGGCTGCGGCTTTGTTGTGGCCCTGGTGCCCGGCATCACCAATGTTGCTTTCGCCAAACATCAGCTTGTCGCGGATGTCTTTGATGCTGCGGCCATCGCGCAGCAGCTTGAAGTACCAGCTGCCGTCCACGGTGTCACCGTACAGGCATGCGCCCACCAGTTTGTCGTCTTTCAGCACCAGCTTCTTGTAGACACCGCCAAACGGGTCGGACATGACGATTTCTTCGGTGCCCTCGCCGCCCATGAAATCACCTGCGGAGAACAAGTCGATGCCCGTCACCTTGAGTTTGGTGGACGTGAGGCTGCCGGTGTAGCGGCCAATGCCGTATTCGGCCAGGTGGTTGGCCAGCACCTTGCCCTGCTCGAACAGCGGGGCCACCAGCCCGTAGGCAATGCCCCGGTGTGCAGCGCACTCGCCCACGGCGTAAATGCGCGGGTCGGTGGTGGTTTGCAGGGTGTCGCTGACCACGATGCCGCGGTTGACGTGCAGGTTCATGGACTCGGCCAAGGCGGTGTTGGGGCGTATGCCCACGGCCATGACCACCAGGTCGGCGGGTACCTCTGTGCCGTCTTTGAACCTGACAGATTTCACCCGGCCATCCTTGCCGTCGTTTTGATCACCCACCAACTCTTGCGTCTGTGCGCCCATCAAAAAGCCCATGCCGCGCTCGGCCAGCGACTGTTGCAGCAGCTTGCCAGCCACCGTGTCGAGCTGGCGTTCCATCAGCGTGGGCATCACGTGCACCACATTCACGCTCATGCCGCGCTTCATCAGACCGTTGGCTGCCTCCAGGCCCAACAGGCCGCCGCCAATCACCACCGCGTGTTGGTATGTGGTGGCCGCGTCAATCATGGCCTGCGTGTCGGCGATGTCGCGGTAGGCCAGCACGCCAGTCAGCTTGTTGCCCGGAATGGGCAGGATGAAGGGGTTGGAGCCTGTGGCCAAAATGAGCCGGTCGTAATCGGTGGTGATGGTTTCGCCCGCTGGGCTGGTGGCCAGCACATGGCGTTTGACCCGGTCCACGCTGGTCACGGTCCAACCAGCGTGCAGGGTGATGCCGTTGTCGGTGTACCAGGCCCAGTCGTTCAGAACGATTTCGTCCAGTGTCTGCTCGCCTGCCAGCACAGGGCTGAGCAAAATGCGGTTGTAGTTGGGGTGCGGCTCGGCGCCGAACACCGTGATGTCGTACATCTCCGGGGCAATCTTCAGCAGCTCTTCCAGAGTGCGCACACCGGCCATGCCGTTGCCGACCATCACCAGCTTTTGACGCTTCACGGGGGGTGGGGTCATGTCCATGGTCAGGCCGCCTTTTCAACGTGGGCTTGGCGGGTGTAAAGGAAGTCAATGACCGCCTTGCGGTAACCCAGGTACTGGGGGCTGTCTGCCAGGGCCACGCGACTGCGGGGGCGGGGCAGGTCCACGCTCAGCACCTCGCCAATGGTGGCTGCCGGGCCGTTGGTCATCATCACGATCTTGTCGGACAGCAGCACGGCTTCGTCCACGTCGTGCGTCACCATCACCACGGTGCTGTGGGTGCGGGCCACGATGTCCAGCAGCTCGTCCTGCAGCTTGGCGCGGGTGAGGGCGTCCAGCGCGCCGAACGGCTCGTCCATCAGCAGCACTTTGGGCTCCATGGCCAAGGCACGGGCAATGCCCACGCGCTGCTTCATGCCGCCGCTGATCTCGCCGGGGCGCTTCTGGGCAGCGTGGGTCAGACCGACCAGGGTCAGGGCGGCATCGGTGCGCTCTTTGAGTTGAGCTTTGTTTTCAGAGGCTGCGCCGGTGCTCTTGTTGGCGGCGCCGAAGACGCGTTCCACGCCCAGGTACACGTTTTCATAACAGGTCAGCCACGGCAGCAACGAGTGGTTCTGGAACACCACAGCGCGCTCGGGGCCTGGCCCGGCAATTTCCCGGTTGGCGCACAGCAGGGTGCCGTTGGTCGGTGTGGTGAGACCCGCAATCAGGTTCAGCAGGGTGGACTTGCCGCAGCCCGAGTGCCCGATGAGCGCCACGAACTCGCCCTTGGCGATGGTGAGGTTGATGCCCTGCAGCGCGGTGAAAGGGCCTTTTTTGGTCTTGAAGGTCTGCTCGACCCCCTGCACTTCAATGAACTTGGTGGTCAGGGAGTCGCTCATGATTTCACCTCGTCATACGTGAAGGCTGTGGCCAGTTTGATCAGGGCAAATTCCAGAATCAGCCCGACGATGCCAATCACGAAGATGGCGATGATGATGTTCTTGACGTTGAGGTTGTTCCACTCGTCCCACACCCAGAAGCCAATGCCCACCCCACCGGTCAGCATCTCGGCGGCCACGATCACCAGCCACGCGGTGCCCACCGCCAGGCGCACGCCGGTCAGCATGTAGGGCAGCACGGCAGGGAGCAGGATCTTGGTCAGGATCTTCCATTCACTCAGGTTCAGCACGCGGGCCACGTTCATGTAGTCCTGCGGCACGCGCTGCACACCCACGGCGGTGTTGATGATCATGGGCCAGATGCTGCAGATGAAGATGGTCCAGATGGCGGCCGGGTTGGCCCCTTTGAAGACCAGCAGACCAATCGGCAACCAGGCCAGCGGCGACACGGGGCGCAGCAGGCTGATGAGCGGGTTGAACATTCGCCCCAAAAACGTGAAGCGCCCGATGGCAAACCCCGCAGGGATGCCCACCAGCGCCGCCAGGCCAAAGCCCACGGCCACGCGTTCCAGGCTCATCAGCACGTTCCAGCCCACGCCCTGGTCGTTGGGGCCGTTGCGGTAAAACGGGTCACTGAAAATCTCCACCGCCTGGCCCCAGGTTTCCACCGGGCCGGGGATGCTGGCGCCTGTGCTGATGGACACCAGCGCCCACAGCCCCACCAGCAGCCCCAGGCCCAGCACAGGGGGCACCACGTTCAGCGCCAGTTCCCGCCAATCCACGGGTGTGCGGTGGGTGGTTTTCATGGTTTTTTGTGCTTCACCGCTTGATGGGGTTGATGTGTTTGCTGCACTTTTGTGCGTGCTGACAGGTGCTGCGCTGGCTGGATGGGGCGCGGCGGCCCCCTCCAGCGGCGCGTGGAACACGGCGCTGACCATGGTGGTTCTCCTGATTCAGGGTGGGGGAGCGGTGCCGGATCAGGCCCGGATCTTGAAGCTGTCGGCGTACTTGGCGGGGTCTTTGCCGTCCCACACCACACCATCCACCAGCTTGTGGGTGCGCATGTCGCTCTTGGGCAGTGGCGTTTTGCTGGCAGTGGCGGCGTCTTTGTAGATGGCGGTCTGGCTGATGGACTTGGCCACACCCAGGTAGTCGGGGTGGTCTTTCAGCAGGCCCCAGCGCTTGTGCTGGGTCAGGAACCACATGCCGTCGCTCAGATACGGGTAGTTCACGGCACCGTCGTTGTAGAACTTCATGTGGTTGGGGTCGTCCCAGGTTTTGCCCATGCCGTCCTGGTAGCGACCCAGGATGCGCTGGTTGATGGCGTCCACACTGGTGTTCACGTAGGCCTTGTCGGCCACTGTCTCGGCCATCTTCAGCTTGTTCTGCAGGCCCGCGTCAATCCAGCGGCCTGCTTCCAGGATGGCGGCGGTCACGGCGCGGCAGGTGTTGGGGTACTTCTTGGCGTATTCGCCGGTGGTGCCCAGCACCTTTTCGGGGTGGTCTTTCCAGATGTCCTGGGTGGTGGTGCCGTTGACACCAATGCCGTCCATGATGGCGCGGTGGTTCCAGGGCTCGCCCACGCAGTAGCCGTCCATGTTGCCCACGCGCATGTTGGCCACCATCTGGGGTGGGGGCACGGTGATGATCTTGGCTTCTTTCAGGGGGTTGATGCCGTACGTGGACAGCCAGTAGTACAGCCACATGGCGTGGGTGCCGGTGGGGAAGGTCTGCGCAAAGGTGTACTCGCGCTTGTCGCTGCGCATCAGCTTGGCCAGGGTTTCGCCGTTGATGGCACCTTTGTCGGCCAGCTTTTTGCTGAGGGTGATGGCCTGGCCGTTATGGTTCAGGTTCATCAACACGGCCATGTCTTTTTTTGCACCGCCTGCCCCCAGCTGCACGCCGTAGATCAGGCCGTAGAGCACATGGGCAAAGTCCAGCTCGCCGTTGACCAGCTTGTCGCGCACGCCGGGCCAACTCGCTTCTTTGGTGGGAATGATCTTGACGCCGTACTTCTGGTCGATGCCCAGCACGCTGGCCATGACCACGCTGGCGCAGTCGGTCAGGGGGATGAAGCCGATCTTGACTTCCTTCTTTTCAGGTGCGTCGGAGCCCGCCGCCCACACGCCGCTGTGCCCCAGGCTGGAGAAGATGGTGGCACCGGCCACGGCCGCGCCTTGCTTCAGGAATCCACGGCGCCCTGCATCGCCGGTGGCGGCAGGCAAGGTGGTGCTGGTGTCTGTGTGCGTGGGGATGGTCGTCATGGTGGTCAACTCCTGGTGAGATCAGCGGGCAAACAAAAAAGTGGGTCTACAAAGCACAACGGCGCCCATCTCCACGCTTGAACATCAAGCAGGAAATGGACGCCGTTGTCCGAAAAAACCGTTGAGCCTGTCACCGCCGTTGGCAACCCGCTCGCTTCACACAAAGCAGCTTCTGTGCCAGGTTGGTTTTAGGCTGCATGTGGCCCCAATAGCCGGCTTTGGCCCAGGAATTCAGCCGCTTTTCATTCAAAGGTTGCGTATTGGTGCAAACCCTTGGTGCGTCAGGGTGTGAATCGGCACCGCTTTTGTGCGCCTTTTTCGGCGGGCCGAGTACTCAGCGGTTTCGGGCAGGCAGCACGTCGGCCATGGACAAGACGGCCTGCGCCACATCCACCAGCCTCCGGTTCTGGCTCATGGCCATGTGGCGCATGAGTTTGTGCGCGTCGTCTTCGCTCAGGTGCCGGTGGGCCATCAGAAGCCCTTTGGCGCGCTCCACCAGTTTGCGCTCGTTCAGGCTGGCTCGTGCGGTGTCGAGCTCGGCCTCCATGAGTTGCAGGCGAAGGGACTGGGCATGCACCAGCTCCAGGATGGAGCGGCCCAGTTGCGGGCCAAGGGCATCTCGGTCGGTGGCGAAAGTGATGGTGGCAGGCTCGGCCCCGGCCTGTGCCACGGTGGTGGGCGGTGGGGCGGGTGCCTCGTCAAAAAAAGCGTTTGCCTGCTCTTCAGGGGTGCCGGTGGGGGGCACGGTCTTCAGTTGCAGGTAGGCCTGCAGCTCGCGTTCGGCCTGTGCCAGCCGTTCCTCGCACAGGGTTACCAGGTCTTGGGCCAGGCGACTTTCGACCACGCGCATACTGTCAATGCGGCGGGTGCAGACTTCGAACCACGGGCTGCTGTGTTCGGGGTTCAGTGGTGCGCCATCGGCAGCGGTGCACAGCACGCGGCGCAAGCGTTCCAGTTCGGCCAGGGGCGCACCTTGTTGGCTTTGGTGCCACAAGCCCGCCATGCCCACGCTGGCGAAGTCGTGGAACACCTGCAGGCAGCGTTCTTGCGACTCCAGCAGGTTCAACAGCTTGTGTTGGGCAGCGTGTGTGGCGCGGCCACTGGCAAAGGCGGCGGACCCGGTGGCCCGTTCCTGCCCCGCAAACTCTTTACCCTGCATGAAGTTGAACAAGGCCACCAGCAGGCGCGACACCTCGGGGTCGCTGGCGCTGTCGGCTGCCTCGAACACCACCGCCAGAAGTCCTGCCACCAACTTCACAAAAGCCGCAGTGGCCCGCTCTGGTGTGCCGTTGTGTTGCGCAATCTGCTGACGCAAATGGGGCAGGGCGTCCAGGCCCTGAAGCACGTAGGCAATGCGGCTGAACAGGCGCGCACCGTGCTCGGGTTGGGGGCTGTCGGTGTCCAGTGCGTTGAAGCACTGGCGGATGTCGGCTTCCCACGCCCGGTTCTCTTCCACCTGCTGCTGCCGCTGTGCGCAGTGCAGCCGTCCGCCGGAAGCGAGCACCAGGTTGCTCAAGCCGCGTTCACGCTGCAGGCCATGCACCAGGCTGGCGGTGGCATGTACCAACTCGCTGGTGCGGGCCAACTGCTGCAGTTGCAACATTTCGCTGCGTTTGGCGGCGATCAGGAAACACAGGCCGTTTTTCATGGGAAGGGCAAAGGGAAAAAAGCGTCGAGACAGGCCCGAGACGCTGCAGGACGAAGGCTCAGCACAAACCGTGCCCCGGCGTTCCAGCGCAGGCCGACCCGTAAACTCTCTGCCATGCTGATATTGGGAATTGAGTCGTCTTGCGACGAAACGGGTGTGGCGCTGGTCGAGACCACAGGCGATGCGGTGCCCGTGTTGCGTTCGCACGCGCTGTTCAGCCAGATTGCCATGCACCAGGCCTATGGTGGCGTGGTGCCCGAGCTGGCCAGCCGCGACCACATTCGCCGGGTCTTGCCTTTGACCGACGAGGCCCTGGCCAGCGCTGGTTGCCAGCTGTCAGATGTGGATCTGGTGGCCTTCACCCAGGGCCCCGGTCTGGCTGGCGCACTGCTGGTGGGAGCGGGGGTGGCGGTTGCGCTGGGCGCGGCCTTGCACAAGCCGGTGCTGGCCGTGCACCACCTGGAGGGGCATTTGCTGTCCCCGTTCCTGAGCGCAGATCCGCCTGAGTTTCCCTTTGTGGCCCTGTTGGTGTCGGGTGGGCACACGCAGCTCATGCGGGTGGACGCTGTGGGCCAGTACGAGCTGTTGGGCGAGACCATTGACGACGCAGCCGGTGAGGCCTTTGACAAATCGGCCAAGCTGCTGGGCTTGCCTTACCCCGGCGGGCCGCATTTGTCCAAACTGGCTGAACAGGGCAACCCGCAGGCCTACGCTTTGCCCCGGCCATTGCTGAACAGCGGTGACCTGGACTTTTCATTTGCGGGACTCAAGACGGCGGTGCTCACGCAGGTTAAGCGGTTGGTGGGTGCTGATCTGTCTGGGCCTCTCGCTGCGCACGCAGCCGACGCTTTGTCAGAGCAGGAGCGGGCCGATGTGGCGGCATCCACCCAAGCCGCCATCGTGGAGGTGCTGCTGAAAAAGTCACTCAAAGCGCTGTCGCACACCGGGTTGAAGCGGCTGGTGGTGGCCGGGGGCGTGGGGGCCAACCGCTCCCTGCGCGAACAGCTCAACGCTGCCTGTGCCAAGCGGGGGGTCAGGGTGCACTACCCCGAGCTGCACCTGTGCACCGACAACGGCGCCATGATCGCCATGGCTGCTGCCATGCGGGTGCGCGCGGGGGTTTGGCAACCGGGCGCTGACTTGCACAGCTTTCAGGTGCGGCCCAGGTGGCCTTTGGATGAGCTGGTGGCGGCAACATAATCCGGCCCCTCTCCAGTTCATTGCTTGATTTCATGAATTCTGCTTTTTCCGTTGCTCGCCGCACTGTGCTGGCTTGCCTGGCATTGGCCTCATCCAGCGCTTCGTTGCCTTTGCTGGCGCAGTCTGCTGCGCCACCGCTACCACCCATCCGCATCGCCATGATCGAAGGGCTGTCAGGCCCGTTTGCCAACACGGGCGAAGCGGTGTTCCGCAACCTCGTCTGGGCCACCGAGCGGGTGAACGCGCGCGGTGGCGTGAACCTGAGCAGCGGCAAACGGGCATTGGCTTTGGAGCGTTTTGACAGCAAAGGCCAGACCGAAGAGGCCTTGTCAGCCCTGCGCGCCGCAATTGACAGCGGCATTCAGGTGGTGATGCAGGGCAACTCCTCTGCCCCGGCTGCTGCACTGATCGATGCGATCAACAAACACAACGAGCGCGATCCGGCACGGCAGGTGTTGTTTCTCAACTATTCCGCTGTGTTGCCTGAGCTGACCAACGAAAAATGCAGCTTCTGGCATTTTCGTTTCGATGCACACGCCGACATGCGCGTGTCAGCGTTGATGAGTGTGCTGAAAGAAGACAGGGCGTTGCAAAGCATTTACCTGATCGGGCAGGACTACAGCTTTGGCCAGGCAGTGCTGCGCGAAGCCAGGCGCCAGTTGCAGGAACAGCGGCCCGATGTGCGGATCGTGGGCGACGAGCTGCACCCCATGGCTCGGGTGAAAGACTTTGTGCCTTATGCCGCGAAGATCAAGGCCAGTGGCGCTCAGGCTGTGCTCACTGGTAATTGGGGCAATGACCTCACGTTGCTGGTGAAGGCCGCACGGGAAGTGGGTTTCGACGGCAAGTTCTACACCTTTTATGGCAATGCGCTGGGAGCCCCGGCTGCCATCGGGGAGGCGGGTGTGGGCAAGGTGGTGGCCGTGGCTGACTGGTTCCCCAATGTGGCCGGGCGTGAGTCCGAGTCGTTTTACCAGTCGTTCCGTCAGCGCTTTCCCAAGCCTGAGGACGACTATGTGCATTTGCGGATGCAGCTGATGGTTGAAATGCTCGCCCAGTCGCTGGAGCGGGCGGGTGCGCAGGCCGTGAAGCTGACCGACGGCAAGCCGTCGCTGGACGTGGCGGCTTTGGCTCGGGCCATGGAAGGTGCCGAGGTCACATTTGCCGGCCAAACCGGGCGAATGCGCGCGGCTGACCACCAGTTGCAGCAGCCTTTGGTGGTGGCTGTGATGGACAAGCGGGGCCAGCCAGGCGTGAAATTCGATGTGGAGGGTTCGAGCTACGGCTTTCGGGTCATCCGCGAGGTGCCTGCCGCGCGCGCTGAGTTGCCCCACAGTTGCCGCATGCAGCGCCCTTGACCGCCCGTTGCCCATTCTGATTCCAGAGCAAGAAAGTCAATACAGACATGCGTGAAGTCATCAAAAACCTTGAAGCCTCCCGCATCCGTGAAGTGGCCAACGCCGGGCTGGGCCGTGACGATGTTCTGAAGTTCTGGTTTGGCGAAAGCGACGAGGTCACGCCCTCGCTCATCCGCGACGAAGCCATTCGCTCGCTGCATGCCGGAGACACGTTTTATTCACACAACCTTGGTCTGCCAGAGTTGCGCGAGGCCCTGGGTCGTTACACCCAAGGCCTGCACCCTGCTCATTCGGCGCAAGACTGGGCCGAGCGCACGGTGGTGACGTCGGGTGGCGTCAACGGGTTGATGCTGGCGTGTCAGGCCCTGGTGAATGCAGGTGACGAGGTGGTGGTGGTCACGCCCATTTGGCCCAACCTGGTGGCGCAGCCTGCCATCATGGGCGCACGCGTTCGCTGCACAGCGCTGGTACCTGATGCGTTGAGTGGGCAGTGGCGGCTTGACCTCGACGCCCTGTTGGCAGCGGTCACGTCTGACACCCGCATGTTGGTGCTGAACGCACCCAACAACCCCACGGGCTGGACGCTGACGGCCGACGAACAGCGCGCCATCCTGGCGCATTGCCGCCGCACCGGGACCTGGATACTGGCCGACGAGGTGTACGAGCGCCTGTACTTTGCCCCCAGCGCCAACGGCTGCGCGCCCAGTTTCCTGGACTGCGCCGAGCCCGATGACCGCCTGGTCGTGGCACACAGCTTTTCCAAAAGCTTTCTCATGACCGGGTGGCGGCTGGGCTGGCTGGTGCTGCCTCCGTCGCTGGTGGACGCGGTGGGCAAGCTGGTGGAGTTCAACACCTCGTGCGCGCCGGTGTTTGTTCAGCGGGCCGCCTGTGCTGCACTTGCTCACGGCGACACCATCACACCTGATTTGGTAACGCATCTGAAAACTTGTCGCGACTTGCTGGTCAAGGAGCTTTCGGGTCTGTCTGGTGTGACGTGCAGTGTGCCGCTGGGTGGCATGTATGCCTTTTTCCGAATTGACGGGCAGACCGACAGTCTGGCAACGGCCAAGCGCCTGGTGCTGGAGGCGGGGCTGGGCCTGGCACCGGGTTCCGCGTTCGGTGCCGAGGCCGAAGGTTGGCTGCGGTGGTGCTTTGCCACCCGCGATATGGGTCGGCTGCATGAAGGCGTGGAGCGGCTGAGGCAGTGGCTCAGGCTATAATTTTGGGCTGTCTGCTGTTTGGCAGGCGGTTTCACGCCCGCTGCGGGCTTGTCGAAACACCGTTATCCCCCTTGGGGGGTGGTGTTTGCGGGGCAGGTGCTGCGACGGGACGCACGTTCACAAAAGGTACATCATGATTGCAAAATCCATCAAGGCTGACGTTGTCGCCTCCAATGCCCGCGCCGCTGGCGACACTGGCAGCCCAGAAGTTCAAGTCGCGCTGCTGACCGCACGCATCAATGAACTGACCCCTCACTTCAAAACCCACGCCAAAGATCACCACGGTCGCCGTGGTTTGCTGCGCATGGTGAGCCGCCGCCGCAAGCTGTTGGACTACCTGAAATCCAAAGATGCCGACCGTTATGTGGCCCTGATTGCCAAGCTGGGTCTGCGCAAGTAAGCGGCAGATTGACCAGTGAAACGCCTGAGTTAGACACCTAGCTCAGGCGTTTTGCGCTTTGAAGGGGCTGGTTTTGCAGTCCCGACCCCGGTGCCGGAGTTTCTGGCACCACCTCCGGAGAGGCATCGTTCAGAGCGAAGCTGTGTCATTCCAGGTGTGTTCAGGTGAGCCTGAGCCCGGCTGGAATGGCATCGTGTTCTGAGGTGAGTCTCCAGGCCATCCCGGGCGGCCTTTTGCCCTGGTCCGGAAATACCCACAGGAGTTACACATGAGCATGTTCAACAAAGTCACCAAAACCTTCCAATGGGGCCAACACACGGTCCGCATGGAAACCGGCGAAATTGCACGCCAATCGGGCGGCGCGGTCATCCTTGACATGGACGGTACCGTCGTGCTGGCCACCGTTGTGGCCAAGAGCGACGCCAAGGCAGGTCAGGACTTTTTCCCTCTGACCGTCGATTACCTTGAAAAAGCCTACGCCGCAGGCAAGATCCCCGGCAGCTTCTTCAAGCGCGAAGGCCGTCCCAGCGAGTTCGAAACGCTGACCAGCCGCCTGATCGACCGCCCCATCCGCCCCCTGTTCCCCGAGGGCTTCTTCAACGAAGTCCAGGTGGTGGTGCACACGTTGTCGCTGAACCCCGAGGTGGACGCTGACATCGCAGCCCTCATCGCCACCAGCGCTGCCCTGTCGGTCAGCGGCATCCCATTCAACGGCCCCATCGGCGCCGCCCGCGTGGGTTACGTGAATGGCGAATATGTGTTGAACCCAGGTCAAACCCAGCGCACCACGTCCAACATGGACCTGGTGGTGGCGGGTACTGAGGCAGCCGTGCTGATGGTGGAGTCCGAGGCCCAGCAACTGAGCGAAGAAATCATGCTGGGTGGCGTGGTTTACGGCCACGACCAAAGCCGCATTGCCATCAATGCCATCAACGACCTGGTGCGTGAAGCTGGCAAGCCGGTGTGGAACTGGCAAGCCCCCGCCCGTGATGAAGCCTTGATCGCCAAGGTGTCAGAGCTTGGCCAGGCCAAGCTGGAAGCGGCTTACCAGATTCGCAGCAAACAAGCCCGCACCCAGGCTTGCCGTGACGCATACACAGCCGTCATGTCTGGTCTCAAAGAGCAGGGCGTGGAATTCGATGGCGTTAAGGTCGAAGGCATGTTGTTCGACATTGAAGCCAAGATCGTTCGCGGCCAGATTCTGGCGGGCGAGCCCCGCATCGACGGCCGTGACACCCGCACCGTGCGCGCCATTGAAATCCGCAACAGCGTGTTGCCCCGCACCCACGGTTCAGCCTTGTTCACGCGTGGCGAAACCCAGGCGCTGGTGATTGCCACGCTGGGCACCGAGCGCGATGCACAGCGCATCGACGCATTGAGCGGTGACTACGAAGACCGCTTCATGTTGCACTACAACATGCCTCCCTTCGCCACCGGCGAAACCGGCCGCGTCGGGTCACCCAAGCGCCGCGAAATCGGTCACGGTCGTCTGGCCAAGCGTGCTCTGGTGGCCGTGCTGCCCACCAAAGAAGAATTCCCCTACACCATGCGTGTGGTGAGCGAGATCACCGAGTCGAACGGTTCGTCATCCATGGCTTCTGTGTGCGGCGGATGCCTGTCGCTGATGGACGCCGGCGTGCCTTTGAAGGCTCACGTGGCTGGCATTGCCATGGGCCTGATCAAAGAAGGCAACAAGTTTGCCGTGCTGACCGACATTCTGGGCGACGAAGATCATCTGGGCGACATGGACTTCAAAGTGGCCGGTACCACCGATGGTGTGACCGCGCTGCAGATGGACATCAAGATCCAGGGTATCACCAAGGAAATCATGCAAGTGGCACTGGCACAGGCCAAAGAAGCCCGCATGCACATTCTGGGCAAGATGCAAGAAGCGATGGGCGAGGCCAAAACTGAGGTCAGCAACTTCGCACCCAAGATGTACACCATGAAGATCAACCCCGAGAAAATCCGGGACGTGATCGGCAAAGGTGGCGCCACCATCCGTGCGCTGACCGAAGAAACAGGCACACAAATCAACATCGAAGAAGACGGCACGATCACCATTGCCGCCACCGACGGTGCCAAGGCTGAAGAGGCCAAGCGCCGCATCGAGCAGATCACTGCTGAAGTTGAAATCGGCAAGGTCTATGAAGGCCCCGTGACCAAGATCCTCGACTTCGGTGCACTGATCAACCTGTTGCCTGGCAAAGATGGCTTGCTGCACATCAGCCAGATCGCACATCAGCGCGTGGAAAAGGTCACCGATTTCCTGAAGGAAGGCCAGATCGTGAAGGTCAAGGTCATGGAAACCGACGAAAAAGGCCGCATCAAGCTGTCGATGAAGGCGCTGATCGACCGCAATGCCGACGGTGCCGAGCAGGCGCAGCAGCAATAAGGCACAGCTGCCGGATGTCGAACACCTCGATGCAAGCGGTTGAAATCCAGTCTTTCGGTGGACCGGAGGTGCTGCGCATGACCGTGCGGCCTCGTCCCGTTGCAGGACCGGGTGAGGTGCTGATTGCGGTGTCCGCATCGGGTGTGAACCGACCCGATGTGCTTCAGCGCAAGGGGTTGTACGCCCCACCACCGGGTGCGTCTGACATTCCTGGGTTGGAGGTTGCAGGCCGCATCGTCTCCGGTGATGTTGAAGCCATGGCTCGCCATGGCTTCAAGCCTGGTGACCGGGTGTGTGCCTTGGTGGCTGGTGGCGGGTACGCAGAATGGTGCGTCGCACCCGTGGCGCAGTGTTTGCCGGTGCCTGACGGCTGGACGGATGCCGAAGCTGCGTCAGTGCCCGAAACGATGTTCACCGTGTGGAGCAATGTGTTCGATCGGGGCCGGTTGGCTGCAGGCGAAACCTTGCTGGTGCACGGGGGGACCAGCGGCATTGGTGTCACGGCCATACAACTGGCAAAAGCCCTGGGTGCAGTGGTGATCGCCACGGCAGGCAGCGAGGAAAAGTGCAAGGCTTGTCTGAGCTTGGGTGCCGATCACGCCATCAATCACCGAACACAGGACTTTGAAGCTGAAGTCTTGGCCATCACTGAAGGGCGTGGTGCCAATGTGGTTCTCGACATGGTGGCTGGACCGTACATCGCGCGTGAAGTGCGGTGCATGGCGGACGATGGACGGTTGGTTGTGATTGCCGTTCAGGGCGGTACCAGTGCTTCGTTCGATGCCGCGTTGATGATGCGCAAGCGATTGACGCTCACCGGCTCGACCTTGCGTCCGCGGTCAGTTGCTTTCAAGGCGGCAGTCGCAGCAACGCTGAAGCAGCGTGTCTGGCCCCTGCTGGAACAAAAGACGGTGGCCCCGGTGGTTCATTCCGTTTTCGATGCATCGTGCGCCGCCGATGCACATGCCCTGATGGAGTCAGGACAACACATTGGAAAACTGGTGCTGGACTGGCGCTCCATCCAGGGCATCGGACAGGAGACGATATGAAGAAATTGATCGTGGGCAATTGGAAGATGAACGGCAGTTTGGCTGCCAACCAGTCACTGCTGGATGCCCTCAAACTGGCGCACCCCAAGTCAACAGATGCCTGTGGCGTTGCGGTGTGTGTGCCAGCGGTTTATCTGGCCCAGGCGCAGGCCTTGCTCACTGGAAGCGCACTCAAATGGGGTGCACAAGACGTTTCTGCCCATGAGCAGGGGGCCTTCACGGGTGAAAACAGTGGTGCCATGTTGCGCGAGTTTGGTTGCCGGTACGTGTTGGTGGGCCATTCAGAGCGGCGCCAGTACCATGGCGAAACGGATGCAGTGGTCGCCACCAAGGCGCAGCGCGCTCTGGCTTGCGGCATCACGCCAATTGTCTGTGTTGGCGAATCGTTGGCTCAGCGCGAGGCGGGCGATACCATGTCGGTGGTCAAAGGCCAACTGGCGGCCGTTGTTCACGCTGTTGGGCACTGCATCACAGAGGTGGTGGTGGCTTATGAACCCGTTTGGGCCATTGGCACAGGGCGTACCGCGTCCCCTGAGCAGGCTCAGGAGGTCCACCGGATGTTGCGCAACCAGTTGCTTGCGGCGTGTGGCAAGGCGTCTTCGACACCCAAGATTTTGTACGGCGGTAGCATGAATGCATCCAACGCTGCGGCACTCCTGTCTCAGCAAGACATCGATGGTGGATTGATTGGCGGTGCCTCGCTCAAGGCACAGGATTTCATGACAATTGTGTCTGCAGCGCAATACCAGTAAGTTTTCTTCGCTATTTTTTGGGGGTTATGTGAATATTTTGATGACGGTTGTTTTGACGCTCCAGATCGTGTCAGCCATAGCAATGATCGGGTTGATACTGGTTCAGCACGGCAAGGGTGCCGATGCCGGTGCGGCTTTTGGGAGTGGTGGATCCGGTTCGGCGAGCCTGTTCGGCGCAAGTGGGAGCGCCAATTTCCTGTCTCGCAGCACAGCGGTCTTGGCCACCATTTTTCTGACCAGCACCCTGATGCTTGCGTCCTTCGGGGGCAATCGCCCCGCGAGCACTGGCAGCGTGCTCGAAGGCGTGGCCGTCCCCACCGGAACGCAGGGCGCTCCGGCTGATCCCGCTGCAAACGCTGTGCCTGCAACCGGTGCAGCTCAGATCCCCGGTAAGTAATCTTATTACCCTGTGGGGTATGACGCGCACTCAACTCAGGTGAGTGAAAACCCTGTAATTCAGGGGATTTTCAAGCTACAATCCTGAGCTGTTGAAACGCCGGAAAAACCTCTAGTCCGGCCAACAGTTTGACATTGCCGACGTGGTGAAATTGGTAGACACGCTATCTTGAGGGGGTAGTGGCGAAAGCTGTGCGAGTTCGAGTCTCGCCGTCGGCACCAATCTTGGGTAAACACTGTGTCACCGCTGGGTGGCACCAGCGGATCCATCCAATGGAACTTGAACAATATCTTCCCGTTCTCTTGTTCATTTTGGTTGGTGTTGCCATTGGCATCATCCCCCAAGTCTTGGGTTACATACTGGGCCCCAACCGCCCGGACGCTGAGAAGAACTCCCCTTACGAGTGTGGATTCGAGGCGTTTGAAGATGCCCGCATGAAGTTCGACGTGCGGTATTACCTGGTTGCGATCCTGTTCATTTTGTTTGACCTGGAGATCGCCTTCCTGATTCCTTGGGCTGTCGCTTTCTCCGACATCGGAATGACCGGCTTCCTCGCCGGGGTGGTTTTTCTGAGCATATTGGTGGTCGGTTTTGCCTACGAGTGGCAAAAAGGCGCCCTCGATTGGGAATAAGGTTCGGAGTACCTCATGATTGAAGGCGTTTTCAAAGAGGGGTTTGCCACAACGAGTTACGACTCTGTGGTGAATTGGGCCAAAACCGGCTCGCTGTGGCCCATGACATTTGGTTTGGCCTGCTGCGCAGTCGAAATGATGCACGCAGCGACAGCTCGGTATGACCTTGCTCGTTTTGGTGCCGAAGTCTTCCGCGCCAGTCCGCGGCAATCGGATCTCATGATCGTTGCGGGAACCCTGTGCAACAAGATGGCTCCGGCGCTGCGAAAGGTCTACGACCAAATGGCTGAGCCGCGCTGGGTGCTGTCGATGGGCTCATGTGCCAATGGTGGTGGCTACTATCACTACAGTTATTCCGTCGTGCGGGGCTGTGACCGCATAGTCCCTGTTGACGTGTATGTGCCTGGTTGCCCGCCAACTGCTGAGGCCTTGCTGTACGGAATCATCCAGTTGCAGCAAAAAATCCGCCGTACCAACACGATTGCACGTGCTTGACCATGTCCAATCCAGTCATGACCCCATACTCCATTTCGCCGCAGGCGCTGAAAGCAGTTTTGCTGGAGCTGTTTCCACAGGGTGACATCATCGTTGACCGTGGAGAGGTGACCTTTCAGGTGCCAGCGTCTGAATATGTCTCTTGCATGCAGACGCTCAAAACGCATCCGACATGCCTTTTCGACCAACTGATCGATCTGTGTGGTGTTGATTACCAGGAGCACGCTGTTCTGGGTGAGCGGGTACAGCGGTTTGCTGCGGTCTCGCACCTGCTGTCGGTCAAGCTCAATCAGCGTTTGCGGGTGCGTGTTTTCGCTGCCGATGACGACTTTCCTCGGCTGGACTCGGTGACGACGATTTGGGCCTCTGCTGCTTGGTATGAGCGCGAGGCTTTTGACCTGTATGGAATCGTTTTCGATGGCCATGAAGATCTTCGTCGCATATTGACGGACTATGGATTCATCGGGCATCCATTCCGCAAGGACTTTCCTCTGTCTGGTCATGTGGAAATGCGGTACGACGCCGATCGCCAGCGGGTGATTTACGAACCAGTTTCCATCGAGCCTCGTGAAATTACTCCGCGCATCGTTCGTGAAGACAACTACGGGGGCCTTCACTGAAGCTGGCTGATACTCATGGCAGATATCAAAAACTACACGCTTAACTTTGGTCCTCAGCACCCGGCTGCGCACGGCGTGCTTCGCCTTGTGTTGGAGTTGGATGGCGAAGTGGTGCAACGCGCTGATCCGCACATTGGTTTGCTGCATCGGGCAACCGAGAAATTGGCTGAGCACAAGACATTCATCCAGTCATTGCCCTACATGGACCGGCTGGATTACGTGTCCATGATGTGCAATGAGCATGCGTACTGTTTGGCCATTGAAAAACTGCTGGGTGTGGACGTGCCCATACGTGCGCAGTACATCCGCGTCATGTTCTCTGAGATCACCAGGTTGCTCAATCACCTGATGTGGCTGGGTTCGCACGGAAACGACTGTGGCAGTTCAACCATCTTGATTTATGCGTTCAGGGAGCGTGAAGACCTGTTTGACATGTACGAGGCTGTGTCCGGGGCCCGTATGCATGCCGCGTATTTCCGCCCAGGTGGTGTGTACCGTGATTTGCCGGATTCAATGCCCCAGTACCAGGCCAACAAAATCCGAAATGCCCGGGGGATTGCTGCGCTGAATGAAAACAGGCAAGGCAGCCTTCTGGACTTCATTGAAGACTTTACACAGCGATTCCCCAAGTATCTGGCTGAATACCATACGCTTTTGACCGACAACCGCATTTGGAAGCAGCGGACTGTGGGCATCGGGGTTGTCGAGCCCGAGCGGGCGCTGAATTTGGGTATGACCGGCCCCATGTTGCGTGGCTCCGGAATTGCGTGGGATTTGCGCAAAAAACAGCCTTACGAAACATACGACCGGGTGGATTTCGATATTCCAGTTGGCAAGACGGGCGATTGCTACGATCGGTATCTGGTGCGAATGGAGGAAATGAATCAATCCAATCGCATCATCGAACAATGCGTTCAGTGGTTGCGAGCCAATCCGGGCCCGGTGATCACGTCCAACCTCAAGGTAGCCCCTCCGGCCAGGGAGTCCATGAAATCCAGCATGGAAGAACTGATTCACCACTTCAAGTTGTTCACGGAAGGGTTTCATGTCCCTGCCGGGGAAGCATACGCTGCCGTTGAGCATCCCAAGGGTGAGTTTGGCATTTACCTGGTGAGTGATGGCGCCAACAAACCGTACCGCATGAAGATACGTGCTCCCGGATTTGCACATTTGTCAACCATGGACGAAATGGCCAAGGGACATATGTTGGCCGACGCGGTGGCGATCATCGGCACGATGGACATTGTTTTTGGAGAGATTGACAGATGATCTCAGATGCCATGAAGGCCCGCTTCGATCGCGAGGTTTCGAAGTATCCGGACGAACAACGCCAGTCGGCTGTCATGGCATGCCTGTCCATTGTTCAGCAGGAGTTTGGCAGTGTTTCTGTTGAGTCAGAACGGGCTGTTGCCCAGTACTTGCGCATGCCCGTCATGGCGGTTCATGAGGTGACAACGTTTTACAACATGTACAACGTTGCGCCGGTTGGGCGGTACAAACTCAATGTGTGCACCAACTTGCCTTGCCAATTGAGAAACGGCCAAGGCGCCTTGGCGCATTTGGAGTTCAAGCTCGGGGTGAAAATGGGTGGAACAACACCTGATGGGCTGTTCACATTGCAACAAAGCGAATGCCTCGGGGCATGCGCCGATGCTCCTGTGATGCTGGTGAACGACAGGCACATGTGCAGTTTCATGTCCAACGAAAAATTGGATGAACTGATCGCCGATTTGAAATCTGTCGAGGTGAAAGCATGAGTGCCAACAGCATTCTTGCGCGTTATTCAGCCACAGGTGTTGAAACCTGTTTTCATGGCCGACACATTGAGCCGCAGATTTACGCTGGCTTGAGTGGGGGCAACTGGCACTTGGCTGACTACCAAGCCCGTGGTGGATACGATGCACTGAAGAAAATTCTGGGGCTGGATGGCGGACCAGGTCTGACACAGGATCAGGTGATTGCCACCGTGAAGGAATCTGGCTTGCGCGGTCGTGGTGGTGCAGGCTTTCCTACCGGCCTGAAGTGGAGCTTCATGCCGCGCCAGTTCCCTGGTCAGAAGTATCTGGTGTGCAATTCTGACGAGGGTGAGCCCGGTACCTGCAAAGACCGGGACATTTTGCACTTCAACCCGCACGTTGTGATCGAAGGAATGGCAATTGCCGCCTATGCGATGGGCATCAGTGTTGGATACAACTACATACACGGCGAGATTTTTTCCACATACGAACGCTTTGAGGCAGCGCTGGAAGAGGCGCGTGCAGCAGGCCTCTTGGGTGACAACATCCAGGGCAGTGGGTTCAACTTTCAGTTGCACGCTGCGCACGGATTTGGCGCTTACATCTGTGGTGAAGAGACTGCGCTGCTCGAGTCCCTCGAGGGCAAAAAAGGGCAGCCAAGATTCAAGCCTCCGTTCCCCGCCAGTTTTGGTCTGTATGGGAAACCAACCACCATCAACAACACCGAGACATTCGCCGCAGTCCCCTGGATCATTCGCAATGGTGGTTCGGCTTACCTTGCGTGTGGCAAGCCCAACAATGGCGGTACGAAGATTTTCTCGGTCAGTGGCGATGTCCAGTGCCCTGGAAACTATGAGGTTCCCATGGGTACCCCTTTTGCCACTCTGCTGCAGCTGGCTGGGGGTGTCAGGCCTGGGCGGAAACTGAAGGCCGTGATTCCAGGGGGATCGTCGATGCCAGTGCTGCCTGCCGACATCATGATGTCAACGGACATGGACTACGACTCGATTTCCAAAGCTGGTTCCATGCTAGGTTCTGGTGCGGTAATCGTGATGGATGACAGTCGATGCATGGTCAACAGTCTGCTCCGCCTGTCATACTTTTATATGCATGAGTCGTGTGGTCAGTGCACGCCTTGCCGAGAAGGTACGGGGTGGCTCTGGCGTTTGGTTGACCGAATAGAACATGGCCACGGCAAACCAAGTGACATTGATTTGTTGGACTCGGTATCTGACAACATCCAAGGTCGCACCATTTGCGCGCTGGGAGACGCAGCGGCAATGCCTGTCAAGGCAATGATCAAGCATTTCCGGCACGAATTTGTGCATCACATCGAACACAAGACCTGCATGGTCCCGTCGCAAGCCTGAGGCCTCAGCACATGGTTGAAATAGAACTCGACGGCAAGAAAGTCGAAATTGCGCCCGGCAGCATGATCATGCATGCCGCCGAGAAAGCTGGAACGTACATTCCACACTTCTGCTATCACAAGAAGCTGTCGATTGCGGCCAATTGCCGGATGTGCCTCGTGGACGTGGAGAAGGCGCCCAAGCCCATGCCGGCGTGTGCCACGCCTGTGACCCAAGGCATGATTGTTCGTACCAAGAGCGACAAGGCCATCAAGGCTCAAAAGTCGGTGATGGAGTTTCTCCTGATCAATCACCCCCTTGATTGCCCCATTTGTGATCAAGGTGGCGAGTGTCAACTCCAGGACCTGGCTGTTGGCTACGGTGGATCGTCCTCTCGTTACGATGAGGAAAAACGGGTGGTGCCGCACAAAGACGTGGGACCATTGATTTCCATGGAGGAAATGAGCCGTTGTATTCACTGCACTCGTTGTGTCAGGTTTGGGCAGGAGGTTGCCGGAGCCATGGAACTGGGCATGTCCCATCGCGGTGAGCACTCCGAGATACAGACATTTGTCGGTGCGACAGTCGACTCTGAACTGTCCGGCAACATGATCGACATTTGCCCGGTTGGTGCCCTGACAAGCAAACCGTTCCGTTACAGCGCACGCACTTGGGAAATGTCGCGGCGCAAATCCGTCAGCCCACACGATTCGTCAGGTGCCAACCTCGTTGTTCAAGTCAAAAACCACCAGGTCATGCGCGTGGTTCCGTTTGAGAACGAAGCCGTCAACGAGTGTTGGATCGCTGACCGAGATCGCTACTCTTACGAAGCATTGAACGGCGATGACCGATTGACCCAGCCCATGCTCAAGCAAGGGGGTGTGTGGCAAGAGGTTGATTGGCAAACTGCGTTGGAGTACGTTGCCAATGGTCTTGCAGACGTGAAGGCTGAGCATGGTGCCAACAGCATTGGGTTGCTCGCCAGTCCGCACAGCACTGTTGAAGAGCTGTTTTTGGCTGCTGGGCTCGCGAGAGGGTTGGGTTCGGAAAACGTCGACCACAAGCTGCGGCATTCGTCGTGTGCGCCAGTTTCTGCCGTTCGGTGGCTGGGCCGGTCAATTGAATCTCTCTCTCATCTGGATCGGGCGCTTGTGGTCGGGTCAAATCTGCGCAAAGACCACCCCCTGTTTGCATTGAGGATTCGCCAGTCCATCCGCAAGGGTGCACAAGTCCATGCATTGGGTGAGGCTGTCCAAGATTGGGCCATGCCGCTGGCCAGTTTCAACACAGAGCGGTATCAAACGTGGGTGTCGGCTCTGGCTCAACTGGCTCAGGCTGTTGCTGAGCAAAAAGGTGTGGGCAGTCCGGTTCTTTGCCAAACCAACGACGCTTGGCGTGCGGTAGCGACTTCGCTGCTGTCTGGTCAGAACAAAGCAGTTTTGCTCGGTAATGCCGCCGCACATCACCAAAAGTCAGAGAGCTTGTTGGCTTTGGCCAACTGGATCGCAGGCCAGATCGGTGGGACCGTGGGTTACCTCACGGAAGCCGCCAACACGGTCGGTGCTGCGTTGGTCGGTGTGCAGCCTGGTGTGGATGGGCTGAGCACGTCAGCCATGCTGGAGTCAGATCGCGTCAAGGCTTTCCTGCTTCTCAATGTGGAGCCGACGCACGATGTACGCGGTGGTTCACGGGCTTCGACGGTGATTGGCCGGGCGGACTTGGTGGTGACGTTGAGTCCCTTCAAGGCAAACATGGACATCAGTGATGTGTTGTTGCCCATTGCGCCTTTCACAGAAACAGCCGGGTCTTTTGTCAGCGCCGAAGCGCGTCTGCAGAGTTTCCATGCCGTTGTGAAACCCCGTGGTGAAACTCGTCCTGCCTGGAAAGTGATCCGTGTGCTTGGTTCTATGTTGTCCTTGCCAGGCATGGAGTTCAGCTCGGTGACGGAGGTGCTGGCTGCTGCACTTCCCGGTGTGGCCAGCGGCCAATGCGTCGATTCGACTCGTCTGAGCAACTTCAGTGCCGTGGCGACAGATCTTGAAGTCGCAACAGACAGGCCCTGTACAGCAAGCATTTACCAGTTGGACTCGTTGGTGCGGCGCGCTGCTTCATTGCAGCTCACTGCAGATGCGCGTGCGGCAGTGCACTCTGGGGAGGCATCGGCATGATTGACACCATTTACAACGCCGGCCTGTCTCTCAGCCATGCATCTTGGTGGGTGACAGCTGTTTGGCCAGTCCTTTGGATTTTGCTCAAGATCGTGGTGTTGTTGGCACCACTGATGGGTGCAGTTGCCTATTTGACCCTGTGGGAGCGAAAGCTGCTGGCGTTTATGCAGGTGCGATTGGGACCAAACCGGGTCGGCCCAATGGGCTTGCTTCAGCCCATCGCAGACGCGGTCAAATTGCTGACCAAGGAAATCATCCAGCCCTCAGCCGCTGCCAAGGGACTGTTTGTCCTTGGCCCCATCATGGCAATCATGCCAGCCTTGGCCGCATGGGTCGCAGTGCCGTTCGGACCGGAGGCCGTTTTGGCCAATGTCAATGCTGGGTTGTTGGTGATTCTTGCCATCACGTCCATTGAGGTTTACGGCGTGATCATTGCCGGTTGGGCATCGAACTCAAAGTACGCATTTCTGGGGGCACTCAGAGCTTCGGCGCAGATGGTGAGTTACGAAATCGCAATCGGTTTTTGTTTCCTCGTGGTAGTGATGGTTTCGGGCAGTTTGAATCTGGTTGAAATAGTGGCATCACAGGGCAAGGGAATGGGCGCCGATATGGGGCTGACTTTCCTCTCGTGGAATTGGTTGCCGCTGCTTCCCATTTTTGTGGTTTATGTGATCTCTGGTATTGCTGAAACCAACAGACATCCGTTTGACGTTGTCGAAGGTGAAGCTGAAATCGTGGCCGGCCACATGGTGGAGTACTCCGGCATGGGTTTTGCGATTTTCTTCTTGGCTGAGTACGCCAGCATGTGGTTGGTTTCCATTCTGGCTGTGCTGATGTTCATGGGTGGATGGCAGTCCCCCATTGACAGCCAGCTCTTCAACTGGATTCCAGGGTGGATATGGCTGGGTATCAAGACATTTTTTGTTGTTTCATTGTTTCTGTGGGTGCGCGCAACGTTTCCGCGCTTTCGTTATGACCAGATCATGCGTTTGGGATGGAAGATTTTCATTCCAGTGACTTTGGTTTGGCTGCTGTTGGTGGGTGCATTGATGCAGTCACCATGGAACATTTGGAAATAAGCGGGCATAGACATGGCTTCTGCAGCGGTTGCACCGTTCTCACTTCGCGATTTCTTCAAGAGCTTTTTGCTCATGGAGTTGGTCAAAGGCATGGCCCTGACAGGTCGGTACGCCTTCAAGCGCAAGGTCACCTTGCAATTTCCGGATGAAAAGACACCGTTGTCTCCACGGTTTCGCGGTTTGCATGCGTTGCGTCGGTACGAGAACGGCGAAGAACGCTGCATCGCCTGTAAATTGTGCGAGGCGGTATGTCCGGCCATGGCCATTACCATTGAATCCGATGTTCGGGATGATGGCAGTCGACGCACCACTCGCTACGACATTGATTTGACAAAATGCATTTTTTGTGGATTTTGTGAAGAGAGTTGTCCCGTTGACTCCATTGTGGAAACGCATGTATTGGAGTACCACGGCGAAAAGAGAGGTGATCTCTATTTCACCAAAGAGATGCTGCTCGCTGTTGGGGATCGATACGAAGCAGATATTGCAAGGGCCAAAGCCTTGGATGCCAAATACCGCTGATGGTGTCAGCTGAACAAGTTACTCTCATGGACTACCAGACTGGCTTTTTTTATTTTTTCTCGGCAGTGCTGCTGTTTTCGGCGTTGCGGGTCGTGACGGCGCGGAATCCAGTGCATGCTGTTCTGTTCCTCATGCTGGCCTTTTCTCAGGCCGCAGCGATATGGCTCATTCTCAAAGCAGAGTTCCTTGGCTTGACGCTCGTGCTCGTTTATCTGGGCGCAGTGATGGTCCTGTTTCTGTTTGTGGTGATGATGCTTGACATCAGGCTGGATGCAGTTCGCAAAGGCTTTTGGCGGCACGTTCCACTTGCCCTCGTGTTGGGTGGGTTGGTTGTTGCCGAGCTGATCGCAGTTCTCTGGGCCGGTTTTTCTAATATCCAGTCTGCGGTTCTGGCTTCGCCCGTGGGAAAGTCAAACACCCATGAGCTGGGCTTGTTGTTGTACACACAATACCTGTATCCCATACAGGCAGCGGCAGTCATTCTGCTTGTGGCCATGATCGCCGCCATTGCATTGACGTTGCGTGAACGCAAGGACAGCAAAGCCATCAATCCGAGCCAGCAGGTACATGTCAATGCGCGGGATCGCTTGGTCATGGTGAGCATGCCTCCCACCCGAGCAGCAGTGTCAAGCGGAACAACTCCCGATACCAACTCCAAGGGAGCCAATGCATGAGCCTGTCGATTGGTCATTTCCTGTCACTTGGCGCGATTCTGTTTGCCATCTCTGTTGTCGGGATCTTCCTCAATAGAAAGAATTTGATCGTTCTGTTGATGGCGATCGAATTGATGTTGTTGGCAGTCAATATGAATTTTGTTGCCTTTTCCCATTACTTGGGCGACATGCATGGGCAGGTGTTTGTATTTTTCATTCTCACAGTTGCTGCTGCCGAGTCTGCAATTGGGCTTGCCATTTTGGTTCTTTTGTTCCGAAACAAGTCTTCCATCAATGTCGATGAGCTCAATGAGCTCAAGGGCTGAGCCCGGGACCACTTTCACATGAGTTCGACCCTCTCTGCAGGAACGTTGCTGGCCGTTCCCCTCGCACCACTGATTGGATCTGTACTGGCTGGTGTCTTCGGGACCCAGTTCGGTGGCAATTGGATTGGGCGCCGTTTGTCTCACACCTTCACCATTTTGGGTGTGGCGGTTGCATTCGTTTTGTCAGCTCTCACGCTGAAGAGTGTTGCTCTGGATGGCGCGCGCTTCAATGAAACCATTTACGAATGGATGGTCGTGGGCGGCCTGAAGATGGAAATCGGCTTCATGGTCGATGGCCTCACCGCCATGATGATGTGCGTGGTGACGTTTGTTTCCTTGATGGTCCACATCTACACGATTGGCTACATGGAAGAGGACGACGGATACAACCGTTTCTTTGCGTACATCTCCTTGTTCACCTTCTCCATGTTGATGCTGGTGATGAGCAACAACTTGCTTCAGCTGTTTTTTGGCTGGGAGGCGGTTGGTTTGGTGTCATATCTATTGATCGGGTTCTGGTTCAACAAACCGACAGCCATCTTTGCCAACATGAAGGCTTTTTTGGTCAACCGTGTGGGTGACTTCGGCTTCATTCTGGGCATTGGCTTGATTGCTGCATACACCGGAACCTTGAACTACACCGAAATTTTTGCCAAAGCTGGTGATCTTGCCAGCCTGACGCTCCCAGGTACCTCTTGGATGCTGGTGACGGTGATCTGCATTTGCTTGTTCATTGGGGCGATGGGTAAATCGGCACAGTTTCCCCTGCATGTCTGGTTGCCTGATTCGATGGAAGGCCCGACCCCCATTTCTGCATTGATCCATGCTGCAACCATGGTCACCGCCGGGATATTCATGGTGGCACGCATGTCACCTGTCTTTGAACTCAGTGACGTCGCCTTGAATTTTGTGATGGTCATCGGGGCGATCACGGCGCTTTTCATGGGCTTTCTGGGCATCATCCAGAACGACATCAAGCGGGTTGTGGCGTACTCCACTTTGTCTCAATTGGGCTATATGACCGTGGCGTTGGGAGCTTCCGCATACTCAGTCGCTGTGTTCCATTTGATGACCCACGCGTTTTTCAAGGCATTGCTGTTCTTGGCCGCCGGTTCGGTCATCATGGGGGTTCATCACAATCAGGATATCCGGTGGATGGGCGGTTTGCGCAAGTACATGCCCATCACATGGATCACGGCTCTGCTCGGGTCGCTGGCCCTGATCGGAACTCCATTGTTCTCGGGTTTCTATTCCAAGGACAGCATCATTGAAGCTGTTCATTTCAGTCATTTGCCGGGCGCGGGGTTTGCTTACTTTGCAGTGCTGGCAGGTGTTTTCATCACGGCCTTCTATTCCTTCCGGATGTATTTCCTGGTGTTTCACGGTCCTGAGCGCTACGACCAGAATCCAGATGCCCACCACGGTCACGATGACCATGGTCACCACGGCCATTCGCATGAAAAGCCCCATGAGTCACCATGGGTTGTCACAGTTCCGTTGGTTCTGTTGGCCATTCCGTCGGTGTTGATTGGCTTCCTGACGGTGATGCCCATGCTGTTTGGCGACTTCCTGAAGGATGCCATTTCGGTGAACGACGCCTTGCATCCTTCCATGAAGGAATTGGCGGGGTTGATACATGGTCCAGTCGAGCTGGCTGTTCACTCGCTGTTCACGCCAGCCCTCTGGCTTGCAGTGTCGGGAGTTGTGGTTGCTTGGTACATGTACCTGGTGAACCCGTCTGTCCCTGCTGCACTTCTCAAAACATTCAAGCCCCTGCACACGTTGTTGGTCAACAAGTACTACCTGGATTGGTTCAATGAGAATGTCTTGGCCAAATCTGCTCGTGGCTTGGGTATCGGATTCTGGAAGGGTGGAGACCAGGGCTTGATCGAAGGTGCGGTTGTCAACGCCAGCTGGAAGCTGGTGGGTTTGATATCCCGTCTGGTCAAACTGGCCCAAACGGGCTTCTTGTATCACTACGCATTGGTCATGCTGGCAGGTTTGTTCCTGTTCCTGACGTATTTCGTGTGGCTCGCCAAATAAGGAGAAGAACTAAATGGGTTTGCTGAGCCTAGCGATTTGGACACCGGTGCTGTTCGGTGTGGTGCTTTTGGCATTGGGTCGGGATGATCAGGCCAATGTGGTCAGGTGGATAGCCTTGGTCGGTGCTTTGGTCGGGTTGGCCATCACCCTTCCGCTGTATGTGGGGTTTGTCAACGACTCAGCGGCAATGCAATTTGTTGAAAAGGCTTTGTGGATAGAGAGGTTCAACATCCACTACCACTTGGGCGTGGACGGCATTTCGCTGTGGCTCATCCCCCTGACCGCTTTCATCACATTCATCGTGGTTGTGTCTGCTTGGGAGGTCATCACCGAGCGGGTCAACCAGTACATGGGGGCTTTCCTGATTCTCTCGGGGTTGATGATCGGTGTGTTCAGTGCGCTGGATGGCATGTTGTTTTACGTGTTTTTTGAAGCCACCTTGATCCCGATGTACTTGATCATTGGTATTTGGGGTGGGCCCAACAAGATTTATGCGGCCTTCAAATTCTTCCTCTACACGTTGTTGGGCTCGTTGCTCATACTGGTGGCGCTGGTGTACTTGTATAACCAGTCCGGTGGCAGTTTCGACATACTGACTTGGCACAAGTTACCTCTGGGCAGCTCAGCTCAAACCTTGCTGTTTTTTGCCTTTTTTGCGGCATTTGCTGTCAAAGTGCCCATGTGGCCTGTTCATACGTGGCTTCCTGACGTGCACGTGGAGGCGCCCACGGGCGGATCGGCAGTACTGGCTGCCATCATGCTGAAGCTGGGTGCTTACGGGTTCCTGCGCTTTTCAATGCCTATCACGCCTGATGCGTCTCACGAATGGGCTGGGCTGATGGTGGGGTTGTCATTGGTCGCCGTGTTGTACGTCGGTCTTGTGGCCATGGTTCAGCAGGACATGAAGAAACTGGTGGCCTATTCTTCAGTGGCACACATGGGTTTCGTGACCTTGGGCTTTTTCATCTTCAACGACCTCGGTGTATCTGGAGCCATCGTTCAGATGATCGCGCACGGCTTCGTGTCAGCGGCCATGTTCTTGAGCATCGGCGTGTTGTATGACCGGATGCACTCACGCCAGATCGCGGATTACGGCGGCGTCGTGAATACCATGCCTAAGTTCGCGGCATTCGCCTTGTTGTTTGTCATGGCCAACTGTGGCTTGCCAGGAACCGCAGGTTTTGTTGGTGAATGGATGGTCATCCTCGCCGCAGTCAAAGCCAACTTTTGGGTTGGTGCTTTGGCTGCCACAGCTTTGATTTTCGGTGCTGCCTACAGCCTCTGGATGTTCAAGCGGGTTTACCTGGGCGAGCCAGGGAATGCACATGTCAAGGAACTGGTTGACATCAATGCACGTGAGTTCTTCATGCTTTCCTTGCTGGCGCTGGCTGTTTTGGCCATGGGGGTGTATCCCAAACCATTCACGGATGTCATGAACACGTCCGTTGCGCAGCTGTTGCAGCATGTCGCAGTTTCCAAGCTGCCCTGACGTTACACACTGAGATAGCCAATGATCGACAACATCAGCTGGGTGGTGGCCTACCCTGAAATTCTCCTTTTGGTCATGGCTTGTGTCATTGCCTTGGTCGACTTGGGTGTGAAGACCCCCTTGCGCGGCACCACACATGCATTGACGCTCATGACCCTTGCCACTTTGGCCATTTTGTTGGCGATGTACGCCAACACGGGTCAAACCGTCACGGGCTTCGGTGGCATGGTGGTCACTGACCCCCTGGGCAATTGGTTGAAGTGTTTTGCCAGCTTGGCCATGATGGCCACCTTGGTGTACGGGCGTTCGTATTCAGCCCAACGCGACATGTTGCGAGGGGGGGAACTGTTCTCCTTGTCGCTATTTTCGTTGCTGGGCATCTTCGTGATGATTTCGGGACACAACTTCCTTGTCATTTACCTTGGCTTGGAAATGCTGACGCTGTCCAGTTATGCGCTGGTGGCTTTGCGTCGCGACGACGCGCGTGCGACAGAGGCCGCCATGAAGTACTTTGTGCTGGGTGCCATGGCCAGCGGTTTCATGCTGTACGGCATGTCCATGTTGTATGGCGCCACGGGCAGCCTTGACCTCGTCAAAGTGTTTGAGGGTGTGGGTGCCGGCGTGGCCAACAAACAAGTGTTGGTGCTGGGGGTTGTGTTTCTGGTGGCGGGGCTGGCCTTCAAACTGGGCGCGGTACCGTTTCACATGTGGCTGCCCGACGTCTACCATGGAGCTCCCACTTCTGCCACATTGCTGATTGCCGGTGCTCCCAAGCTCGCCGCATTTGCGATCGTCATCCGTTTGCTGGTCGAGGGCTTGTTGCCGTTGTCTTTCGATTGGCAACAAATGCTGGCAGTCTTGGCTGTTGGTTCTTTGCTGGTGGGTAACCTCGCTGCCATTGCGCAAACCAATCTCAAGCGCATGTTGGCGTTCTCAACGATTTCACAGATGGGCTTCCTCCTGTTGGCGTTTGTGGCTGGCAAGGTGGGTGACGACTCCAGCAACCTTGGCAATGCGTACAGCGCCGCCATGTTCTACGCCATCACCTATGTCCTCACCACGCTCGCTACCTTCGGCGTGATGCTCATACTGGCCCGGCGTGACTTTGAATCAGAGCACATTGCAGATTTTGCGGGTTTGAACCAACGCAGTCCTGTGCTGGCGGGAGTGATGGCCATTTGCATGTTTTCGCTGGCAGGCATTCCGCCGTTGGTGGGCTTCTACGCCAAACTGGCTGTGTTGCAGGCTTTGTTGGCTTCAAGCCAACCCGTCTACGTCGGCTTGGCGGTGTTTGCCGTGATGATGTCACTGGTGGGCGCGTTCTATTACTTGCGGGTAGTCAAGGTGATGTACTTTGACGCGCCAGTACAGACGGCGCCCATTGAGGCCACCCCCGATGCGCGGGCTGTACTCTACGTGAATGGCCTGCTTGTGCTGGTTCTGGGACTGGTGCCTGGTGGGCTCATGACCTTGTGTGGCCAGGCCATTGGTCACCTCATTCCCTGAGGCTTGCTGAATGTCTTTGGAAACATCGGTTTGGCTGGTTGTATTGATGGCGTTGGTCGGGGCCAATCTGCCCTTTGTCACTGATCGGGTTTTCGCCCTCATTCCGGCCAAGCGGTCCAAAACCTTGTTGATTCGCTTGGTTGAGTTGGTTGTCCTGTACTTCGTGGTGGGGGGCGTTGCATTGCTTCTTGAGCAGTCTGTAGGGCAGATATACCCTCAGCGCTGGGAGTTTTATGCCACCACGGCCGCACTCTTTCTGACCCTCGCTTTCCCGGGTTTTGTGTTCCGCTATCTGCGCAAAGGCTGAGTTGTTGGCCCATCGGCGCAAAGTTGTCTGGCTGCCTGCATGAACTTGGACAACGCGGACTTTCCTCACTTGGTTGAGGTTGGCACACACCGCAAGCCGTTGGCTCAAGGGCATATGCTGAAGGCTTTTCAGGATAACATTCGCCTGCCCGACGGAACTGCTGCAACGCGGGAATACCTTGTTCACCCCGGTGCAGTGATGGTGATTCCCCTGCTGGACGACGGCGGGGTGTTGCTGGAGCGTCAGTACCGTTATCCAATGGGGCGCGTGATGGTGGAGTTCCCCGCAGGCAAACTGGACGCTGGCGAGCACAGCCTGTTGTGTGCCCAGCGAGAGTTGCTTGAAGAAACAGGTTACACCGCGCGCGAATGGGCCTACGCAGGCACCATTCACCCGGTCATTTCATATTCCACCGAACACATCGACGTGTGGTTTGCCCGCCAGTTGTTGCCTGGTGCCAGTCGATTGGACGCGGGCGAATTTCTGGAGGTCTTTTCTTCGACTTTTGATGAATTGATGCTGGCCTGCCAAAGCGGTGCCGTGACTGATGCGAAAACGCTGACGGGCGCTTTCTGGTGGCAGAACGTGTTGTCGGGTCGTTGGGTGCTGAACTGGGCCGGTTGTGACCTGTCTGGACATGTGGCACCACCGGGGCCACGGGTTCCTTCCATCGGGCCCGTGTGAGATGAAGGTATTCAATTTGCGTTGCGGGTCAGGGCACTCTTTTGAAGGGTGGTTTGGCAGCGAAGCTGACTACGACGGACAGTTGGAGCGCGGCCTGCTGGAGTGCCCGCTGTGCGCAAGCCCTCAAGTGGTGCGCGTGCCCAGTGCCCCCCGTTTGAATCTGAACGCTTCACCGTCCCAGGACTCGGTGACGGACGAAGTGGCAAACCTCGCCCATGACTCTGACGGTCACGTGTTGGCCGCTTTGCGTCAGCTCGTTCAACAGTCACAAGACGTTGGGCCCCGGTTTGCCGACCAGGCCCGTCGCATGCACAACGGAGAGCTGCCGCAGCGTGCCATCCGGGGTGAGGCAACGGCCAAGCAGTTTGAGGAGTTGCTGGACGATGGCGTTCCGGTGCTGCCTTTGCCCAACATTCCCGGGTTGAAAGAGCCCCTGCAGTGACCCTGGCTTACTGGGTTCAGGGGTAGAGACCCCGCATTTCGCGGGCGTGCAGGATGCGTTTGCACGCCACAATGAACGTGGCTGTCCGCAGGCTCACCTTGTGGTCTTGAGCCACCTGCCACACCCCAGCAAAGGCTTCGCGCATCACCCGCACCAACCTGGCGTTGATTTCGTCTTCGCTCCAGAAGAAGCTCGAGAAATCCTGCACCCACTCGAAGTAACTCACGGTGACCCCACCGGCGTTGGCAATCACGTCGGGCAGCACCAGAATGTTCCGTTCGTTAAGTATGTCGTCTGCCTGTGGCGTGGTCGGGCCGTTTGCCCCTTCGATCACCATGCGTGCCTGGATGCGACCTGCGTTGGCTGCGGTGATTTGTCCTTCCAACGCTGCGGGAATCAGGATGTCGCAAGGTACGTCCCAAAAGGCATCCGGGCTCAGCACCTCGGCATGCTCAAACCCTGCAACTGAGCCCACACGTGCCACATGTGCCAGCAGCCGGTCCACGTCAAGACCTGCCTCACGGAAGATGGTCCCGCCATGGTCCTGCACTGCCACCACACGCGCGCCGGCCTGTGCAAACAGCTTGGCTGCAATTCCACCGACATTGCCGAAGCCTTGGACCGCGATCCGCGCCGTGGTGACATCCAGGCCGATGTGTGCCGCTGCTTCGCAGCCAACGGTGAATACGCCTCGGCCCGTCGCTTCACGCCGCCCCAGCGAGCCGCCCAAGTCCACGGGTTTGCCGGTGACCACGCCCGTGGCTGTGGAGCCTTCGTTCATGGAATAGGTGTCCATCATCCAGGCCATCACTTGCTCATTGGTGTTCACATCCGGGGCCGGAATGTCTTTGGTGGGGCCGATGATGATGCCGATTTCACTGGTGTAGCGGCGGGTGATGCGCTCCAGTTCTCCCATGGACAGCAGTTTCGGGTTCACGCGGATACCGCCCTTGGCACCGCCAAACGGCACGTTCACTGCAGCGTTTTTGATGGACATCCACGCAGAGAGGGCCATCACCTCTGACAGCGTCACGTCCTGGTGAAACCGCACCCCACCTTTGCCAGGGCCGCGCGACGTGTTGTGTTGCACGCGGTAGCCCTCGAAATGCGCCACCGTGCCGTTGTCCAACTGGATGGGCACATCCACAATCAGTGCCCGCTTTGGCCGCTTGAGGGTTTCCAGCCAACGCGACAGATGACCCAGATAGGGCTCCACCCGGTCGACTTGCTGAAGGTAGGTTCCCCACGGGCCCAGGTTGTCTGCCTGAAGGTACGAAGGCAAAGAATGTGAGGATGCTTGCACGTTGGCCGGCAAGGTCGGGGAAGTTTGCATGGGGAGTCTCCGTTGTGTGTTCGAAAGCGCGAACTGTAGGGGCCCTCGTTTCCCGCGTCCAAGGCTGAGTTCACCTCCCTTTATGCGCTAAACGCATAAGGTGGGCGTCTGCCCCCCTTCGGCTCAAGCCTGAAACTGCAGCGCTGCCAGGCCGGCATACACCCCGCCAGCCGCCACCAATTCGGCATGTGTGCCTTGCTCCACCCACTTGCCATGGTCAAGCACCACGATCTGGTCGGCTTGTTGCACCGTGGACAGACGGTGGGCAATCACCAGCGTGGTTCTGCCCCGCATGGCGCTCGCCAGTGCGGCCTGCACCATGTGTTCACTCTGCGCATCCAATGCACTCGTCGCCTCATCCAGCAACAGCAGTGGGGGGTTTTTCAGCATGGCCCTGGCGATGGCAATGCGCTGCCGTTGTCCGCCGGACAGCCTGACCCCACGCTCCCCGAGGAACGTGGCGTAACCCTCGGGCAGCGTCGAAATGAACTCGTCGGCAAAGGCCGCCACCGCTGCAGCACGCACCTCGTCGTCCGAAGCGTCTGGTTTGCCGTAGCGGATGTTTTCCATCGCATTGGCCGAAAAAATCACCGGGTCCTGAGGCACGATGCCTATTCGCTTACGGAGTGACTCCAGGTCCATGTCGTCGATGGGCACACCATCGAGCACGATGCGTCCGGCCTGGGCATCGTAGAAGCGCAGCAACAAGCCAAACACCGTGCTTTTGCCCGCGCCGCTAGGGCCGACCAAGGCCACCGTCTGGCCCGGTCTGGCCGACAGGCTGAACCCTGCAAGTGCAGTTTGCCCGGGGCGCGAGGGGTAACTGAACGTGATGTTTTCAAAGCACACGTCACTTCCACGCTCAGGCCACGGTGCCGCCACGGGGTGTGCAGGGGACTGCACCGGGGAACGCGTGGCCAGCAGCTCCATCAGTCGCTCGCTCGCGCCTGCCGCACGCAGCAGGTCGCCATACACCTCGCCCAGTACGGCCACGGCACCCGCAAAAATCACCACATAAAAGGCCGCCTGGCCCAACTCGCCCGCGGTCAGTTCGCCTGCAAGCACCGCTTGCGTTCCCTGATACAAGCCCCACAGCACCAGCGCAGCGTTGGCAATGATGATGAAGGCCACCAGCACCGCCCGTGCCCGGCTGCGGCGTGTCGCGGTGTCAAACGCTTCCTCGGTCGACATGGCAAAGCGCTGTGCCTCCCGCTGCTCTGCGGTGTAGCTTTGCACCAGCGGAATCGCGTTCAGTACTTCGGCCGCCAGGGCACTGGAGTCGGCCACGCGGTCTTGGCTCGCCCGCGAGAGTTTGCGCACCCGTCGCCCGTACCACATGGCCGGCATGACCACCAGAAACACCACGGCAAGCACCTGCAGCATCACGCCCGGGTGGCTCCACACCAGCATCCCCAATGCGCCCAGGCCCATCACGGCATTGCGCAGGCCCATGCTCAGCGACGAGCCCACGACGGTCTGCACCAGGGTGGTGTCCGTGGTCAGGCGGCTGAGCACTTCACCGGTCTGGGTGGTTTCGAAAAACTGCGGGCTCTGGCGCAGCACATGGCTGTAAACAGCATTGCGCAAATCGGTTGTGACGCGCTCGCCCAGCCAACTCACCACATAGAAACGCGCGGCGGAAAACACCCCCAGCCCCACGGCCACCGCGAACAACTGACCAAAGTGCCCGCGCAGTGCCATGGCCTGACCGCTTTTGTCGGCGGGCACCAGTCCTCCGTCGATGAGGTGGCGCAGCGCCACTGGGAACAGCAGCGTGGCCGCAGCAGCCAGCACCAGAAACAGCGCAGCCAGACCCACTTGCAGGCGGTACGGTTTCAGGAAGGGCCACAGACCGCTGAGTGACTGAGGGTGACGGGCTGAAGGGCGGTCTTGGGATGTTGTCGACATGAGGTATGCGCGGTCAATGCGTGGCGTGTATGTGTTGTCAGCACACATCTGCATGTGGGGCCATGCGTTGCGGCTGCAAGCCTGAATTGTCGATCGGGTGTAACTTGTCAGGCATACCGAACGAACTGGCAGTCAAGCGCATCGAATCGCGACGACTTTCACGCTACTTCACAAGGACACCCACATGCACAGACGCAACTTGTTCAGGCACCTCGCCGGTTGGATGGCCGCCATCACTTCGGTGCGCACGGCACAGGCGGCAACCGCTTTTCCGCTGAAGAAAACCGAAGCCGAATGGCGCAAACTGGTGTCGCCCAACGCATACGCCGTGTTGTTCGAGCATGGCACAGAGCGGGCAGGCACCAGCCCTTTGAACGCCGAAAAAAGACCGGGCACCTATGTGTGTGCCGCCTGTCATCTGCCCGTTTTTGATGCCGCGCACAAGTACGAAAGTGGTACCGGATGGCCCAGTTTCTGGCAACACTTGCCCGGTGCAATGGGCACTTCCACAGATTTCAAGCTCATTTACCCCCGAACCGAGTACCACTGCGCACGTTGCGGCGGTCACCATGGGCACGTGTTCGACGACGGCCCCAAGCCCACCGGCAAGCGCTATTGCAACAACGGTGTGGCCTTGGCTTTTGTACCCCAGGGCCAACCGTTGCCCGCTTTGCGGACCTGATCCATGAACCCCATCACGAGTTGGACGTCACGTTTTTCATTTGTGCGTGTTCGGTGGTGCGCTGCCGCCGGACTGGTGCTGCTGGGCCTCGCTGGCTGTTCCCAGGCTGCAGCGCCGCAGGCTGCGGCGGCTCCACCAGCAGTGGTTGCCGCCCCCGTCGTTGACGGCAAACCCATGGCCTACGCCGTGTTTGCCGGCGGGTGCTTCTGGTGTATCGAAGCGGACTTCGAAAAACTGGCTGGTGTGGTGGGCGTGGAGTCGGGCTACACCGCAGGCAAGACACCCAACCCCACCTACGAAACGGTGAGCGCCGGGCACACCGGTCACACAGAGGCCGTGCGCGTGTTGTACGACCCAGCCAAGGTCAGCTACTCGCAACTGGTGGAGTACTTCTGGCGGCACATCGACCCCACGGTGAAGGACCGTCAGTTTTGCGATGTGGGCAGCCAGTACCGCAGCGGTATTTAGTCGGCCCTGATTTATTCATAAATCATTGATTCATAACGATATTTCGGCTGATTCCGGTAAAATATCTCTCAGATTATTGGTGTATTCAAGCTGATTTCTGGGAGTTTGCGTATGTTCGCTTGCCCTGCCACCGAAGATT
>CAIYQZ010000073.1 GCA_903928495.1 uncultured bacterium | reverse complement strand
GCGTGCGCCGCGTGCTCAGGTTCAGGCCAAGTTCTTGTTGGGTCATGACGCCATTGTTCCCGGCGCACCTCGCTCACACCATTCGGGCTTGACCGGGGTTTTGAACACCATCCCTAGCGCAATACAGGCAAGCGCTGGAGGCTAAAAAACTTTGAAAAATCGGATCAGGCGTAGCGTTTGCTGCGCAGGTTGTTTTTCATTTCTTTCAGCAGCGGCTGCAGCTTGGCCCCACCGATGCGCAGCGCCACGCAGGTGGCCAGGATGTCGATGATCATCAGGTGCATGTGGCGCGATGTCATGGGGCTGTAGCGGTCATAGCCCTCGGGGTGGTCGGCGGCCAGGTGGATGTGTCCCGCTGCAGCCAAGGGCGATCCGCTGGCCGTGATGACGATGGTGGTGGCCCCGTGTTTGCGGGCGATGTCGGATGCATCCATCAGGTCGCGCGTGCGGCCCGAGTTGCTGATGACCACCAGGCAGTCGCCCGGGCGCAGCATGCTGGCGCTCATCACCTGCATGTGGCCATCGCTGTAGGCAATGGTGTGCAGCCCCAGGCGAAAAAACTTGTGCTGCGCGTCCTGCGCCACGATGCCCGAGTTGCCCGCCCCGAAAAACTCGATGCGTTTGTTGGCGGTGTGGGCGGCCACGATGGCATCCACCGCTTTTTCAATCGCGTGGGTGGACGCATCGTTGCGGTACTTCAAAAACGCGGCCACGGTGTTGTCGATGACCTTTACCAGCACATCGCCCACTTTGTCGTCCACGTCCACACTGCGGTGGATGAAGGGCACACCCTCACTGACCGTGCCCGCCAGCTTCAGTTTGAAATCACTCAGCCCGTCGTAACCCATGCTGCGACAGAACCGCACGACCGTGGGTTTGCTGACGTGAGCACGGTTGGCCAGTTCGGTCACGGGCAGGCTGGCGAAGGTGCGGGGGTCCAGCAGCACCAGTTTGCCCACGCGCTGTTCAGCGGGCGCAAGCGAGGGCAGGGAGGCTTTGATTCGATCAAGCATGGTGCGGGGTTGGTAACGTGGTCGGGCAAGTGTAGGGAATTTTATTACCTTCGATAATCAGCGTATGAACCAACTTGACGCGCTCAAACAATTCACCACCGTGGTGGCCGACACTGGCGATTTTTTGCAAATTGCCCAGTTCAAACCGCGCGATGCCACCACCAACCCCAGCCTCATTTTGAAGGCGGTGCAAAAGCCCGAATACGCGCCACTGCTGACCCAAACCCTGTCCCGCTTCGGCACCCGCGACCTGGGCGAGGTGATGGACCGCCTGCTGGTGCGTTTCGGCTGTGAAATCCTGACCCACATCCCCGGTCGTGTGTCCACTGAAGTGGATGCGCGCCTGAGTTTTGACACCGAAGCCACCGTGGCCCGGGGCCAGCGCATCATCGAGCTGTACCAGGCCGAAGGCGTGCACATTGACCGGGTGCTGATCAAGATCGCCTCCACCTGGGAGGGCATTCAGGCCGCTGCACAACTGGAGCGCCAGGGCATCCACACCAACCTCACGCTGTTGTTCAGCTTCTGCCAGGCCGTGGCCTGCGGGCAAGCCAAGGTGCAGCTCATTTCCCCGTTTGTGGGCCGCATTTACGACTGGTACAAAAAGCAGGCGGGTGCGTCGTGGGACGAAGCCGCCCGCGCCGGAGTCAATGACCCCGGGGTGCAATCGGTGCAGCGCATTTACAACCACTATAAAAAGCACGGCATTGCCACCGAGGTGATGGGCGCCAGCTTCCGCAATCTGGGGCAAATCACAGCCTTGGCTGGATGCGATCTGCTGACCATTGCGCCCGACCTGTTGGCCCAACTGGCGGCCAGCGAGGCCCCGTTGGTGCGCGCCTTGGATGCCAGCGCCGCGCAGCAACTGGACCTGCTACCCGTGCAGTACGACACAGCCTCTTTCCGCTACGCGCTGAACGATGACGCCATGGGCACCGAGAAGCTGGCTGAAGGCATCCGTGCGTTTGCCGCCGATACGTTCAAGCTGGAAACACTGATGAAGGTCTGAGTTCGATAGCTGCCTCCCATTATCCGGTATGCGCTAGAGGCCGAAAAGACCATAAAAAAACCCCGCGAATCGCTTCGCGGGGTTTTTTTGTTTTGCCAGAGCTACAGAGCAACTCGACGCGGCATGAGGGCTTAGCGCAAGGCGTGTGGGCGAAGACAGTGGCAGCGCCACGGCAAGCCCGCACAACGCGGCGATCAGCCCTCAGGCAAGTAGCACATCACATGCCCATGCCGCCCATGTCGCCCATACCACCCATGCCGCCACCCATGCCACCGGCAGGAGCGTCGTCTTTGGCGGACTCGGCCACCATGCACTCGGTAGTCAGCATCAGGCTGGACACGGAGGCAGCGTTTTGCAGGGCAGTGCGGGTCACTTTCGTGGGGTCCAGAATGCCCATTTCGATCATGTCGCCGTAGGTGTCGTTGGCGGCGTTGAAGCCATAGTTGCCGCTGCCAGCCAGGATGGCGTTGACCACCACGGAAGGCTCGCCACCGGCGTTGGCCACGATTTCGCGCAGGGGCGCTTCGATGGCTTTCAGCACCAGCTTGATACCGGCGTCCTGGTCAGCGTTGTCACCTTTGATGGTGCCAGCGGCCTGGCGTGCGCGCAGCAGGGCCACGCCACCACCGGCCACAATGCCTTCTTCCACGGCAGCGCGGGTGGCGTGCAGGGCGTCTTCCACGCGGGCTTTCTTTTCTTTCATCTCGACTTCGGTGGCAGCGCCGACCTTGATCACGGCCACACCGCCAGCCAACTTGGCCACGCGCTCTTGCAGCTTTTCGCGGTCGTAGTCAGAAGTGGCTTCTTCGATTTGCATGCGCACTTGTTTGACGCGGGCTTCGATGTCGATCGCAGCACCGGCGCCGTCGATGATGATGGTGTTTTCCTTGCCCACTTCGATGCGCTTGGCAGAACCCAGGTCAGCCAAAGTCACTTTTTCGAGTGTCAAACCAACTTCTTCGGCAATCACTTTGCCGCCAGTCAGAATAGCGATGT
>CAIYQZ010000072.1 GCA_903928495.1 uncultured bacterium | reverse complement strand
TCATTGAAAAGTAAAGAGCACCAAAAATGCCAAAACGTACCGATCTCAAAAGCATCCTCATCATCGGCGCCGGCCCCATCATCATTGGGCAAGCCTGCGAGTTCGACTACTCCGGCGTGCAAGCCTGCAAGGCCCTGCGCGAAGAGGGCTACAAAGTCATTTTGATCAACAGCAACCCTGCGACGATCATGACCGACCCGGCCACGGCCGACGTGACCTACATCGAACCCAACACTTGGCAAACGGTTGAGAAGATCATCGCCAAAGAGCGCCCCGATGCGATCTTGCCCACCATGGGCGGCCAGACCGCGCTGAACTGCGCTTTGGACTTGTGGCACAACGGCGTGCTCGAAAAGTACAAGGTTGAGCTGATCGGCGCGACACCCGAAGCCATTGACAAAGCCGAAGACCGACTGAAGTTCAAGGATGCCATGACCAAGATCGGTCTGGGTTCCGCGCGCTCCGGCATCGCCCACAGCATGGAAGAAGCTTGGGATGTGCAAAAGACCTTGGGTTTCCCCACCGTCATTCGCCCCAGCTTCACCTTGGGCGGCACGGGCGGCGGCATTGCCTACAACCCCGAAGAATTCGAAGTCATTTGCAAGCGCGGTCTGGAGGCTTCGCCTACGACCGAGTTGCTGATTGAAGAGTCTTTGCTCGGTTGGAAAGAGTACGAGATGGAAGTGGTGCGCGACAAGGCGGACAACTGCATCATCATCTGTTCCATCGAAAACCTGGACCCCATGGGCGTGCACACCGGTGACTCCATCACCGTGGCCCCGGCGCAGACGTTGACCGACAAGGAATACCAGATCATGCGCAACGCCAGTCTGGCTGTGCTGCGTGAAATTGGGGTGGACACGGGTGGCTCCAACGTGCAGTTCTCCGTCAATCCCAAAGACGGCCGCATGATCGTCATCGAGATGAACCCCCGCGTGTCGCGTTCGTCGGCGCTGGCTTCCAAGGCCACGGGTTTCCCCATTGCCAAAGTGGCGGCCAAGCTGGCTGTGGGCTACACGCTGGACGAACTGCGCAATGACATCACCGGTGGTGCCACGCCCGCCAGTTTCGAGCCCAGCATCGACTACGTGGTCACCAAAATCCCGCGTTTTGCGTTCGAGAAATTCCCCACTGCCGACAGCCGCCTGACCACGCAGATGAAGAGCGTAGGCGAGGTCATGGCCATGGGCCGCACCTTCCAGGAAAGCTTCCAGAAAGCCCTGCGCGGCCTGGAAGTCGGCGTGGACGGCATGAACGAGAAAACCCAGGACCGGGAAGTGTTGGAAAAAGAGCTGGGCGAGCCCGGCCCAGACCGCATCTGGTACGTGGGCGATGCCTTCGCTGCGGGTTGGTCGCTGGATGAAGTGCACGACATCACCAAGATCGACAAATGGTTCCTCGTGCAGATCGAAGACATCGTCAAAAACGAACTCGCACTCGATGCACTTGTTGCTGAAAAAGGCGAGGGCGCCCTGGGCAGCCTGAGCGCCGACGACCTGCGTGGGTTGAAGAAAAAAGGCTTCTCTGATCGCCGTCTGGCCAAGCTGCTGCACACCACGGACAAGGCCGTGCGCGAAGCCCGCCGTGCGCTCAACGTGCGCCCGGTTTACAAGCGCGTGGACACCTGCGCGGCCGAGTTCGCCACCAACACCGCCTACATGTACTCCACGTACGAAGACGAGTGCGAGGCCGAGCCCAGCAACAATAAAAAAATCATGGTGCTGGGTGGTGGCCCCAACCGCATTGGCCAGGGCATCGAGTTTGACTACTGCTGCGTGCACGCCGCGCTGGCCATGCGCGAAGACGGGTACGAGACCATCATGGTCAACTGCAACCCCGAAACCGTGTCCACCGACTACGACACGTCGGACCGCCTGTACTTCGAGCCGCTGACGCTGGAAGACGTGCTGGAAATCGTGGACAAGGAAAAGCCCACCGGCGTCATCGTGCAATACGGCGGCCAAACGCCTCTTAAGCTGGCCCTGGGTCTGGAGCGCGAAGGCGTGCCCATCATCGGTACCAGCCCCGACATGATCGATGCTGCCGAAGACCGCGAGCGTTTCTCGGCCCTGCTGCGCGAGCTGAACCTGAAGCAGCCACCCAACGCCACTGCACGCACCGAACCCGAAGCCCTTGAAAAAGCCGCCACCCTGGGTTACCCCCTGGTGGTGCGCCCCAGCTACGTGCTGGGTGGCCGCGCCATGGAAATCGTGCACGAGCAGCGCGACCTGGAGCGCTACATGCGCGAAGCCGTGAAGGTGAGCAACGACAGCCCCGTGCTGCTCGACCGCTTCCTGAACGATGCCATCGAGTGCGATGTGGACTGCCTGCGGGACCCCGAAGGCCAAACCTTCATTGGTGGTGTGATGGAGCACATCGAGCAAGCCGGTGTGCACAGCGGCGACTCCGCCTGTTCGCTGCCCCCATACAGCTTGAGTGCCGCGACTGTCGATGAAATCAAGCGTCAGACCAAGGCCATGGCCGCGTCGCTGAACGTGGTGGGGCTGATGAACGTGCAGTTTGCCATCCAGAACATCGACGGCCAGGATGTGATTTATGTGCTGGAAGTGAACCCGCGCGCCAGCCGCACAGTGCCGTTCGTGTCCAAGGCCACGGGCATCCAGCTGGCCAAGGTGGCCGCACGCTGCATGGCGGGCCAGACACTGGCGTCGCAAGGCATCACCAAAGAAGTGACACCGCCTTATTTCAGCGTGAAAGAGGCCGTGTTCCCGTTCGTGAAGTTCCCCGGTGTGGACACCATCCTCGGCCCTGAGATGAAATCCACCGGCGAGGTCATGGGCGTGGGCAAGACCTTTGGCGAAGCGTTTGTGAAGAGCCAGCTGGGCGCTGGCACCAAGTTGCCACGTTTCGGCAAGGCCTTCATTTCCGTGAAAAACAACGACAAAGCGCGTGCCGTGGAAGTGGCGCGTGGGTTGGTGGCGCAAGGCTTTGAGCTGGTGGCCACCAAAGGGACGGCACAGGCGATTGCCGCCGCTGGCGTGCCCGTGACCACGGTCAACAAAGTGACCGAAGGTCGCCCCCACGTGGTGGACATGATCAAGAGCAACGACATTGCCCTGGTGGTGAACACGGTGGAAGAGCGCCGCAATGCCATTGCCGATTCGCGCCACATCCGCACCTCGGCTTTGCTGGCCCGCGTGACCACCTTCACAACCATCGCTGGCGCAGAAGCCGCTGTCGAAGGTATGAAGGCCATGGACAACCTCGGCGTGATTTCCGTGCAGGAAATGCACGCGCAATTGGCTGCCTGAACCATTACACTCAGCCCAACACAAGCCAACCCCCAAACCGCCACAGGGCATCTCTGTGGCGGTTTGTCTTTTTATCCGGAGACTTCACATGGCCACCTTTCCCGTGACCAAGCGCGGCGCCGAAGCGCTGAAGGCAGAGCTGCACAAACTCAAAACGGTTGACCGCCCATGGGTGATCAATGCCATTGCAGAGGCTCGTGCCCAAGGCGACCTGAGCGAAAACGCTGACTACGACGCGGCCAAAGAGCGCCAGGGTTTCATCGAAGGCCGCATTGGCGAAATCGAAGGCAAGCTCTCGGTGGCCCAGGTCATTGACCCGTCCACGTTGGACGCGGGTGGCAAGGTGGTGTTTGGCTCAACGGTTGAGCTGGAAGACGAAGACAGTGGCACCCAGGTGACGTATCAGATCGTGGGTGAAGACGAGGCCGACCTCAAGGTCGGGCGCATCAACATCAGCAGCCCCATTGCGCGCGCACTCATCGGCAAGGAAGAGGGTGACAGCGTTGAAGTCCAAGCCCCGGGCGGCTTGAAACACTACGAAATCGTCGGCGTGCGCTACGAATAAGCGCGGTCTGCCCGGCGTTGGGGCCGAGCAGACGCATTGCTCAGGTGGCAGAAAGGCAGCGTTCTGCCGATTCCAGCGTGTTCACCATCAGCATGGTGATAGTCATGGGGCCCACGCCGCCGGGCACCGGGGTGATGTAGCTGGCCACTTGGCTCACGCCGTCAAAGTCCACGTCGCCGCAGAGTTTGCCTTCGTCGTTGCGGTTCATGCCCACGTCCAACACCACGGCACCGGGCTTGACCATGTCTGCGGTCAGCACGTTGCGTTTGCCCACGGCCGCCACGATCACGTCGGCTTGCAGGGTCATGGCTTTCAGGTCAGGGGTGGCGCTGTGGCAGATGGTGACGGTGGCGTTTTGTTGGAGCAGCATCAGCGCCATGGGTTTGCCCACGATGTTGCTGCGGCCAATGACGACCGCGTGTTTGCCGCGCAGGTTGTAGCCAATGCTTTCCAGCATCTTCATGCAGCCGTAGGGCGTGCAGGGCCAGAAGCCGGGTTGGCCCACCATCAGCGCGCCCGCGCTGGCCACGTGAAAGCCGTCCACGTCTTTCGCGGGTGAGATGGTTTCAATCACCATGTGAGCGTCCATGTGGGCGGGCAGGGGCAGTTGCACCAGGATGCCGTGGATGGTGGGGTCGTTGTTCAGCGCCTCGATGCGGGCCAGCAGTTCGGCCTCGGTCATGGCCGTTTCGTACTTTTCCAGCACCGAGTGCATGCCGGTGTCTTCACAGGCTTTCACCTTGTTGCGCACGTACACCTGGCTGGCAGGGTTGTCGCCCACCAGCACCACCGCCAGGCCGGGGGTGATGCCACGGGTTTTGAGTGCGGACACCCGTTCGGCCACCGAGGTGCGAAGTTGGCGGGAGAGGGCGTTGCCGTCGATGCGTTGGGCTGTCATGTCGGAAATATAAATAAAAATGCCCGCCAGCGCTTGTCTGGTGGGCAAAGTTCACTACAAAGTTAAGCTTGTTGCTGGCCGGGTTCAGGCTGCTTTCGGGGCATTTTGTCCCAGCGCAATCTTCAGCAGATCGGCCACGGTGTTGGCGTTGAGTTTTTCCATGATGTTGGCGCGGTGCGCCTCCACCGTCTTGATGCTGATGCCCAGGTCGTCGGCAATTTGCTTGTTCAAGCGGCCAGCCACAATGCGCTCCAGCACCTGTGCCTCGCGCGATGTGAGCTTGGACAGCAAAGCGTCGCGGCTGGCGGCTTTTTGGTGGCCGCTGAAGGATTCGCGGGCCTTTTCCAGCATCCGCTCCACCATCGGCAGCAGGGCCGCTTCCTGGAAAGGTTTCTGGATGAAGTCCAACGCGCCTTTCTTCATCGACTCCACTGCCATGGGCACATCGCCATGCCCGGTGATGAACACGATGGGCAGTGGGGAGCGGCGCTCCATCAGTTTGTCTTGCAGTTCCATGCCAGACATGCCCACCATGCGGATGTCGGCAATCAGGCAGGCCACTTCGCGGGGGTCGTAGCGGCTCAGAAAGGCCTCTGCCGATTCATAACAACGCACGCGGTAGTCGTTGCCTTCCAGCAGCCATTGCAGCGAATCGCGCACGGCTTCGTCATCGTCAACCACGTACACCGTGCCTTTTTTGGGGATCAAACTCATTTGTGTCTTTCTGCGGCAGGAGCACTTCGGGCGGCTTGGGTGAGGGTGGACTCAGGCAAGTCGGTTCGGGTCGGCAGCGGATTTCAACTGGGAAACCACGGGTATCCAAAAACTGAAAACACACCCCGAAATCTCGTTTCCATTGTAGATGTTCTCAACTTGTATCCTCCCGTGGTGCGATTCGATGATGCTGCGGCACAGTTTCAGACCGATGCCCATGCCCTCGCTTTTGGTGCTGTAGAAAGCCTCGTAAATGCGCTCCAGCAGTTCATCGGGCACCCCTTTGCCACTGTCGCGCACGCTGAACTCGATCGCTTCCAGTCCGTTGATGCGACGTGGCAACACTTTCAACTCAATCTGGCGCTGTGCCACCGGACGCTGCGCCTGCAGGATCGACTCCGCACCGTTCTTGAGCAGGTTGATCAGCACCTGTTCAATGAGGATGGGGTCCACCATCAGCAGTGGCAAACGGGCCGCCACGTAGTGCGTCAGCCGCACCTGCTGGCGGCGCAGTTCGATGTCGGCCAGCTCCAGCGCATTGGCCACCATCGTGGCCGCTTCCGATGGGGTGGGGTTGGGCTCGCTGCGCTTCACAAAGGCTTTGATGCGCTGCACGATCTGCCCGGCCCGCTGGGCCTGGCGGGCGGTTTTTTCGAGCGCACCCAACAGGTCTTCTTCGCTGATCTGCTTTTTCTGCAGACGAGACACCATGCCACTGCAGTAGTTGCTGATCGCAGTCAGAGGTTGGTTGAGCTCGTGTGCCACGCTGGATGCCATCTCCCCCATGGTGATGAGGCGGTTGGCCGTCTGGGCGCGTTCGGCCTGCTCGGCGGCCAGTTGTTCGGCCCGGCGGCGGGCTGTGATGTCGGTGGCAATCACCATTTGCGCCAGGCGTCCGTCCACCCAGGTCACGTAGCGGGAGCGGACTTCAAGCCACTTGCCCAGGTCATCGACAAACACTTCGGCATTTTCCGGGCGTGCATCGGTCAGTGGGTCTGTTGGCAAACCAGCCAATTCATCCACCTGGTCGGAATCGTCGGCGCCCTGGACCGCAGGCACACCCGCCATGTCCACAAGCTTGCGGTGGCCCAAGCCATCCATGCCAAACCACAGGCGGTAGAGCTTGTTGGCAAACAGCAGTTCATCCCCGCCCAGTGGCACCACCGACACGGCCGAGTCCAGGCTCTCCAGCACCGTGGTGAACCGTTCGTACGAGGCTGTCAGTTCCTGCCGGATGCGCCGGGGTTCGGTGATGTCCGTCATGGATGTCATCCAGCCGGTTTGCACGCCATTGGGATCGACCAGCGGTGACACGTACATGCGCGCATCGAAAATCTGGCCATTTCGCCGCCGCACGCGCACTTCGAACCCGCCGGGGTTCGAGCGGCCGCTGAGCTCATCCTCCAGACGCAGCGTCAGACTTTCCCGGTCCTCTTCCGGCCAATAGGGAAACGGAGCTGTGCGGCCCACCAACTCGGATTCAGTCCAGCCCGTCATGCTGCAGAAGGCCGGGTTCACGTATGAAATGCGGCCTTGCATGTCCAGGGCCCGCATGCCGGTCAGCATGGAGTTTTCCATCGCGCGACGGAAGTTGGTTTCTGCAATCAGGGCCTGCTGGGCCTGGATGCGGCGGCGCGTGTGACGCCAGGTGCCCACCAGCATCCAGAGAGTGAGGGCGCTGAGCGCACCGATCAACCACATGAAGCCGCCGCCGACCACGTCTTGCGATGTGCGGTACCCCTGTGCACGCAGCATGAGGCTGTTGCCAACTGGCGAAACGGGCACCTCCTGCTCCATGCCGCGACCGCCCCAGGGCAAGCCGTCAAACAGCCGTGTGGGTGCGGCGGGCACTGTGCCCGCCAACACGTTCTGCCGGTCGTCCAGCAAGGCCACCGCATATCTGGCCATCACTTCAGCAGGTACGCCGAAACGCAACAAACCATCGATCGAATATTCACCCATGACCACACCCGAAAAACGCGCGGCATCGGTCAGCGGAATCTGCACCAGCAGGGTGGCACCCGGTGCCTGGGTGTTTTGCGGAGCTGAGTAAATGGGTTGACGCAGATCGCGGGCCAGGTCGTAGGTGCCATCGGTGTCACTTGGCGCCAGCACATCCCCGGTTCTGCGCATGGTCTCGTCGCTTGCGCTGGGTGACGCGTATGTCGCCCTGACCGTACGGTGTTCGTCCAGCCAAGTCACCGACAGCAGCTCTGGGTATTGGCTGACGAGGTTCTCGGCCTGGAAGATGAATTCTTCTTCCTCGATCTCGTGGTTGGTGATCTGGCGCGCCACCCGCATCAGTTGTTCCTGCCGTTCGAGCAACCTCAAACGCATGCGCTGCTGTGCGTACTCCACGTCTCGTGTCACGGCCTCCTGTTCGCGGTCGATTTCTTCCAGGCGCAGATAGCCAAATGCCGACAGCATCACCAGCACGAACAGCATCACCGACACCAGCGGCCCCAGCATGGCAAAGCGGTCTTGCGCAATGGGGTTTTGTTTTCTCCACCAGCGCTTCCACCAGGATCGGTGCGGCTGCGCAATGACCGGGGTCGGTTGTGGAGGTCTCGTGTGTGAGGGCATGTAGGGGAAGGGCAGGGGTGCAGCGCTGTAAGGAATCCTCTGATTGTCCCCCATCATTATTCTGCAATATGAAATCTGTATTTATATGTTGAAATTCCGACGATGTTGTGAGAAACTTGCTTTCATCGATTTTTCAAGTGTCGCAACCCGGTCAAACGCACAGGAGACAAGACCATGTCCAACCCCCAGGACCCTCAAACATTGGGCGGCTCTGCCCAAGACGCAGACAGCCAGGAAACCCGTGAATGGATGGACGCGCTGTCCGCCGTCATTGAGCGCGAGGGGGGCGAACGTGCCCACTTCCTGCTGGAACAACTGCTGGAACACGCCCGCGAAAACAGCATCGACATGCCGTTCTCTGCCAACACCGGCTATGTGAACACGATTGAGACAGATCAGGAAGAGCGTTGTCCCGGCAATATCGAAATTGAAGAGCGTCTGCGCGCCTACATGCGCTGGAACGCCATGGCCATGGTCGTGAAGGCCAACCGCCACAACCCCGCTGACGGTGGGGACTTGGGCGGCCACATCGGTTCGTTTGCTTCGCTGGCCCATTTGTTTGGCGCCGGCTTCAACCACTTCTGGCACGCCGAGAGCCAAAACCACGGCGGCGACTGCCTGTACATCCAGGGCCATGTGTCGCCCGGTGTGTATGCCCGTGCCTACTTGGAAGGCCGCCTGACCGAAGAGCAGTTGCTCAACTTCCGCCAGGAAGTGGACGGCAAAGGTCTCTCCAGCTACCCGCACCCCAAACTCATGCCTGAGTTCTGGCAGTTCCCCACGGTGTCCATGGGCCTGGGCCCATTGATGGCCATTTACCAAGCCCGCTTCTTGAAGTACCTGCACGCCCGTGGCATTGCCAATACCGAAAACCGCAAGGTCTGGGTGTTCTGCGGCGACGGTGAAATGGACGAGGTGGAAAGCTTGGGTGCCATCGGTTTGGCCGCCCGCGAAAAGCTGGACAACCTGGTGTTCGTCATCAACTGCAACCTGCAGCGCCTGGACGGCCCGGTTCGCGGCAACGGCAAGATCGTGCAAGAGCTGGAAGGCGAGTTCCGTGGCGCAGGCTGGAACGTCATCAAACTGCTGTGGGGTTCCAACTGGGACCCACTGCTGGCCCGCGACAAAGACGGTGCCCTGCGCAAGCTGATGATGGAAACCCTGGACGGTGACTACCAGAGCTTCAAGGCCAACGACGGAGCCTATGTGCGAAAGCATTTCTTCGGTCGCGACCCCAAGACGCTCGAAATGGTCTCCAAAATGTCCGACGACGACATTTGGGCTCTGCGCCGTGGTGGCCATGACCCACAGAAGGTGTACGCCGCCTATGCCGCCGCCGTGAAGCACAAGGGCCAGCCCACCGTGCTGCTGATCAAAACCGTGAAAGGTTTTGGCATGGGCAAGGCCGGTGAGGGCAAAAACAACGTGCACCAGACCAAGAAGCTGACCGACGAAGACATCAAAATCTTCCGCGACCGCTTCAACATCCCCGTGCCAGACAGCGAACTGTCAAAAATTCCTTTCTACAAGCCTGCCGACGACACACCCGAAATACAGTACCTGCACGAGCGCCGCAAGGCCCTGGGCGGCTACCTGCCACAACGCCGCACCAAGGCTGAAGAAAGCTTCACCGTGCCGTCCCTGGACACGTTCAAGAGCGTGATGGAGCCCACTGCCGAAGGCCGCGAAATCTCCACCACCCAAGCCTATGTGCGCTTCCTCACCCAGTTGCTGCGCGATCAGGCCCTGGGCCCACGCGTGGTGCCCATTCTGGTGGACGAGGCACGTACCTTTGGTATGGAAGGCCTGTTCCGCCAGATCGGTATCTACAACCCAGAAGGCCAAAAGTACACCCCGGTAGATAAAGACCAGGTCATGTACTACAAGGAAGACAAGGCTGGCCAGATTCTGCAAGAGGGCATCAACGAAGCCGGTGGCATGAGCAGCTGGATTGCCGCTGCCACGTCGTACAGCACCAGCAACCGCATCATGGTGCCGTTCTATGTGTACTACTCCATGTTCGGCTTCCAGCGCATTGGCGATCTGGCCTGGGCTGCTGGCGACATGCAGGCACGCGGCTTCTTGCTGGGCGGCACCTCGGGTCGCACCACGCTCAACGGCGAAGGCCTGCAGCACGAAGACGGCCACAGCCACATCCTGGC
>CAIYQZ010000071.1 GCA_903928495.1 uncultured bacterium | reverse complement strand
CGGCCTCTACAGCTTCTTCATCATGTTCACCATCGGCATCACCAAGGGCCGCTGGAACACCCTGCTGACCGCGCTGCAACAGTTCAAAGACGACTACGACCGCAACCAGCCGCTGTGGCGCATCCTTCCCGAGTTCTGTCAGAAGCACCCCCGCTATGAACAGATGGGCCTGCGCGACCTGAGCCAGCACGTGCATGCGCTGTATGCCAAGTACGACATCGCCCGCCTGACCACCGACATGTACCTGAGCGACCTGACGCCCGCCATGAAACCCAGCGACGCGTTTGCCCACATTGCGCACCGCACGACCGAGCGCGTGGCCATTGACGACCTGGAAGGGCGCATCACCACCAGCCTGGTCACGCCTTACCCGCCCGGCATTCCGCTGCTGATTCCGGGTGAGGTGTTCAACCGGAAGATCGTGGACTACCTGAAGTTCTCACGTGAGTTCAATGCCCAATGCCCCGGCTTTGAGACAGACATTCACGGCCTGGTGGAAGTGGTGGGGCCGGACGGCAAAAAGGCCTACTTCGCCGACTGTGTGAAGGCCGGCTGACCTTCACTCTCCCCGCACCCGCCAGAAGCTGGCGAATCGTGGCACACCGCTGTCGTTCAAGCCCCGGTAGCGGTAGGTCACCTGGGTGCCCAAAGGCGGCGGGTTGGCACGTTGGGCATCGGTGAACCCTGTGCCCAGTTTGAACCGCACGCCTTCGGGCGTTTCCACCAGAAGTGCGCCCAACCGGCCCGCGTACTTGCCTTGGCCCGGCACGTGGCCCACCACGCGTGCTTCAGCGTCGGCGTGCAGTTTGACTTTCAACAGGTCGTCCGAGCGGCCGCTGCGGTAAGGCGCATCGGCGCGGTGCAGCATCAGCCCCTCTGCACCCGCCCTCACGCGTGCATTGAGTTGGGCTCGCAAAGCGGCATGGCTGTCAACCCGCCACTGCGGCACGGCTTGCACCCAGGGCTGGTTAAGTCCCGACACCAGGCGCTGGTAGGCCTGTGTGCGCTCAGTGAAGGTTCCCGGGTGCGCGGGCAGGTCGAACACCATGAAGCGAATGTCACGCCATGCTGCATCGTCAGGCGTTTGCTCGCGGACGGTAGACACCGCATGTGAAAAGCGCCCCCGACCTGCCCACAGCTCGCCATCCATGGGGGTGGCGGGCCACCCAGCGGTGAACCAGGCAGGCGCGTGCACCACCTCACCTCCGCGGGTTACCAGTTGGTGTCCGTTCCAGAAGCCACGCACACCGTCGTACTTTTCGCTGACCCAATAGGCTGCCAGGAGTGTGCGGTCGTTGTACACGTTGGCCAGCATGAGAGATGGCCGAGGTACATCACTTGCGCTGCTTTGCGCTTTTGCAGCTCCTGCACCAACTGTGCTGGCACAGGCCACAACAGAGGTCAAAAACACGCGGCGCTGCATGATTTTGCCCTGGGGGGTTGTTAAAAAAAGTAGCTGCCTTTGCAATACTGGCGAGCGCCAGAGCCTTAAAAGTCTTAAAAATCAAACGCCCGCGCTGTCCTTGCTCACACCGGCTGTGGCGTTGAAGCCGCCGTCCACGTAGGTGATTTCGGCGGTCATGCCAGACGCCAGGTCGCTCAGCAAAAATGCAGCCACGTTGCCCACATCGTCAATGGTCACGTTGCGGCGCAGCGGCGCTGCAGCGGCACCCATGGCCAGCAGCTTGCCAAAGTCTTTGATGCCGCTGGCGGCCAGCGTCTTGATGGGGCCAGCGCTCAGGCCGTTTACGCGGATGCCGCGTGGGCCCAGGTTCTCAGCCAGGTAACGCACCGATGCTTCCAGGCTGGCCTTGGCCAGGCCCATGGTGTTGTAGTGGGGAATGGTGCGGATGGCGCCCAGGTAAGTCATGGTCAGCAGCGCGGCCTTGTCGCTCAGGTAGGGCAGGGCGGCCTTGGCCATGGCTGGGAAGCTGTAGGCGCTGATGTCGTGCGCAATGCGGAAGTTCTCTCGGCTCAGGCCATCCAGAAACTCACCGGCAATGGCCTCGCGCGGGGCAAAGCCAATGCTGTGCACAAACCCGTCAAAGGTGGGCCAGGTGGCTGACAGGTCTTTGAACAGCTGGTCAATCTGTTCGTCGCTGCCCACATCGCAGTCAAAAATCAGCTTTGAGTCGAACTCTGCGGCAAAGTCGGTGATGCGTTCCTTGAAGCGCTCGCCCACGTAGCTGAACGCCAGCTCTGCACCCTGTGCGTGGCAGGCTTTGGCCACGCCGTAAGCGATGGAGCGGTTGGAAATGACGCCGGTGATGAGCAGTTTTTTGCCAGTCAGGAAACCCATGGTGTTCTCGAATCTTGGTGTGTGGGGTTGATGACCGGGCCCACAGAGAAGCCCGACAGAAAGTGGGCAGAATTGTCGCATGCGCCTTTTGCCGGTTTGCCTGACGTTCGTGCTCGCTTGTTTCAGCCCCACCACGTGGGCGGCGCACGGCTACGCGCTGTGGGGCGAGTTGAAGTACCCGCCTGGGTTCACCCATTTCGATTACGTCAACCCGCAGGCCCCCAAGGGCGGTGAGATGCGCCTGGTGAGCAACCTGCGCACCTCCACCTTTGACAAGTACAACCCCTTCACCATCAAAGGCAACGCGCCCGCCTACCTGTCGGGCCTGATGTTCGACACGCTGCTGACCGGCGCGCTGGACGAAACCGCTGCCGGCTACGGCCTGTTGGCCGAAGACGTGGCCGTGGCCCCCGATGGCCTGAGCGCCACCTTTCGCCTGCGGCCCCAAGCAAAATTCCACAAAGGTTCCCCGGTGCTGGCAAAGGACGTGAAGCACAGCTACGACACGCTGATGGGCCCTCACACCTCGCCCGCGTACAAAACCGCGCTGGAAGACGTGGCCGGGCTGGACGTGCTGGATGACCGCACGGTGCGTTACCGCTTCAAGAAACCCAACCGCGAATTGCCGCTGACGGTGGGCGGGCTGCCCGTGTTCAGCCACCAATGGGGCGCCGGAAAACCGTTCAACGAGGTGGTGATGGACGAGCCCATTGGCAGCGGGCCTTACAAAATCGGCCCGGTGCGCTTCGGCAAGGACATCACCTATGTGCGCAACCACGACTACTGGGCCAAAGACCTGCCGGTGCGCAAAGGCAGCGCCAACTTCGACCGCATCACCGTCAAGATTTACAAGGACAACACGGCCCGGCTGGAGGCCCTGAAGGCGGGCGAATTCGATTTGATGCGGTTTTTCTCTGCAGGCGACTGGGCCCGCCGCGTGACCGGAAAAAAGTTTGACAGCGGCGAACTGGTCAAGCTGGAACTGAAGCACCGCCTGCCCTCGGGCTTTCAAAGCTACGTGCTGAACACCCGGCGTGAGCGCCTGAAGGATGTGCGTGTGCGCCAGGCACTGGGCCTGGCCATGGACTACGAGTGGATGGACCGCCAGATGTTCTACAACGCCTACCAGCGTGTGAACGGCCTGTTTGGCAACACCGACTGCCAGGCCACCGGCCGGCCCAGTGCCGACGAACTGGCCTTGCTGAACCGCTGGCGCGGGCAGGTGCCCGATGCCGTGTTTGGCCCCATGGCCACACCGCCGCGCACCGATGGCGACAGCAGCCTTCGCGGCAACCTGCTGAAAGCCAAACAACTGCTGGCCGACGCGGGCTGGGTTTACAAAGACGGGGCTTTGCGAAATGCCGCCGGCCAGGCGCTGGAGCTGGAGTACCTGGACAGCAACGAAAGCGGCGCCCGCGTGGTCACGCCCTGGATCCGCAATTTGGAAAAGCTGGGCATCACCCTGCGGTTCCGCCCTGTGGACTTTGCGCTGTACCAGCAGCGGTTGCAGAAGTTTGAGTTCGACGTCACCAGCATGGCGTTTGGCGGCACGCACAACCCTGGGCAGGAATACGCGGATTTGTTCGGCAGCAAAGCCGCCGACACCGAAGACTCAGGCAACTTCACCGGCATGAAGAGCCCGGCGGTCGATGCCCTCATCACAGCCATGACCGCCGCCAAAACCAAGGCTGAGCTGTTGCCCGCCTGCCGCGCGTTGGAGCGCGTCATCACCCACAGCCACGTGCTCGTGCCCCAATGGACCGCTGGCACCCACCGCCTGGCCTACAGCGCATGGCGCCTGGCCAAGCCCGAGACCATGCCACCCTACACCCAAGGCGCCGAGGCGTGGGCGCTGGACACCTGGTGGGCCAAATAAATGATCAAAAATGCCTCTAACGCTTTATTGGTAAGCAAAGTTTGCTATTGCCTGTTGGGTGATTGCACATGCTGAGTTACATCCTCAAACGCCTGTTGTTGATGGTGCCCACGCTGTTTGGCGTGCTGCTGCTCACGTTTGTGGTCATCCAGTTTGTGCCCGGTGGCCCGGTGGAGCAGTACTTGGCCGAAGCCAAGTCCAGCGCAGCAGGCAGTGGCGGGGCCGAAGGTGGTGGCTTGGGTTACCGGGGAGGGCAGGGCGTTGACCCTAAGAAGCTGGAGCAAATCAAGGCCCTGTACGGCTTCGACAAGCCGCCCACCGAGCGTTTTGTGCAAATGCTCGGCCAGTTCGCCCGGTTCGATCTGGGGCGCAGCTTTTTCCAGAACAAGGACGTGTGGCAATTGATGGTTGAAAAGCTGCCGGTCTCCATCAGCCTGGGGCTTTGGACCTTCTTCATCAGCTACGGCGTCGCCGTGCCCCTGGGTGTGGCCAAGGCGGTGCGGGCAGGTTCGCGGTTTGACCTGGTGACCACGCTGCTGGTGCTGGCGGGCTACGCCATTCCAGGCTTTGTGCTGGGCGTGGCTCTGCTGGTGGTGTTTGGCGGGCAGTTGCAGTGGTTCCCGCTGCGCGGGCTGACCTCTTCCAATTGGGACGAGTTGACTTGGGGCGCCAAGGTGGTGGACTACCTGTGGCACATCTGCCTGCCGGTCACTGCCATGGTGCTGGGCAGTTTTGCCGTGACGGCCATGCTGACCAAAAACGCATTCCTGGAAGAAATTCGCAAGCAGTACGTGCTGACCGCCCGCGCCAAAGGGCTGAGCGAGCGACAGGTGCTGTACGGCCATGTGTTTCGCAACGCCTTGTTGCCCATCATCACCGGCTTTCCGGCGGCATTCATCGGGGCATTTTTTGCGGGGTCTCTGTTGATCGAGACCTTGTTCTCACTGGATGGGCTGGGCCTGCTGAGTTACGAGGCCGTCATTCGGCGCGACTACCCTGTGGTGCTGGGTACGCTGTACTTCTTCACGCTCATCGGCTTGTTGACCAAGCTCATCAGTGACCTGTGCTACGTGTGGGTGGACCCCCGCGTGAAGTTTGATTGAGCGGGTGACTGACGAAATGGACAACACGCCCGCATTCACTCCATCGGTGTCGCCCTCCCGCCGCGCCTGGCAGCGCTTCAAACGCAACCGCTTGGGCTTTTGGAGCCTGCTCGCTTTTTGCGTCCTCGTGGGCTTGAGCCTGGTGGCTGAGCTGGTCAGCAACGATCGCCCGCTGGTGGTGCGCTACCAGGGACAGTGGTACGCACCCATGCTGCAGGACTATCCCGAAACCACCTTTGGCGGCGACTTTCCCACGCCCACCGACTACCTTGACCCGTTCATCCAGCAAAAGCTGGCGGAGCCCGGCAACTGGGTGCTGTACGCGCCCAACCGCTACGGCCCCAAAACGCTGAACTACTTTGCCAAAGCGCCAAATCCTTCTGCTCCCACCACCGACAACTGGCTGGGCACCGACGACCGGGGGCGCGACCTGCTGGCGCAACTGATCTACGGCTTTCGCGTGAGTGTGCTGTTTGCGCTGGCCCTGACCGTGTGCGGCGTGGCGCTGGGCGTGCTGACCGGGGCCATTCAAGGTTACTTCGGTGGCAAGACCGATTTGGCGTTTCAACGCTTCATCGAAATCTGGGGCTCCATGCCCGAGTTGTATTTGCTCATCATCTTTTCTGCCCTGTTCCAGCCCAGCCTGGCGCTGCTGCTGGTGCTGCTGAGTTTGTTCGGCTGGATGGGCCTGAGCGACTATGTGCGGGCCGAGTTTTTGCGCAACCGCCAGATGGACTATGTGCGCGCCGCCCGCGCCATGGGGCTGGGGCACTGGCACATCATCACCCGGCACATCCTGCCCAACAGCTTGACGCCGGTGGTGACGTTTTTGCCGTTTCGCATGAGCGCGGCCATCCTGGCACTGACAAGCCTGGACTTTCTGGGTCTGGGCGTGCCACCGGGCACACCGAGCCTGGGCGAGTTGTTGTCGCAAGGCAAAAACAACATCGATGCGTGGTGGATTTCACTTTCCACCTTTGCCGTGCTGGTGGTCACGTTGCTGCTGCTCACCTTCATGGGCGATGCGCTGCGCGATGCGCTGGACCCGCGCAAGGCAGATGCTTCGAATGACGGGGGGCAGCCATGACGCAACCCACAACCCTGCTGAGCGTGACGGACCTTCGCGTGGCCTTTGGTGCGCACGAGGTGGTCAAAGGCATCAACTTTCACATCAACGCCGGTGAAAAACTGGCGCTGGTGGGTGAATCAGGTTCGGGCAAAACGCTCACCGCTTTGAGTTTGCTGGGCCTGGTGGCCAATGCACGCACTTCTGGCCAGGCTTTGCTGCAAGGGCGCGACCTGCTGGCGATGACCGAGCACCAACTGCGCGGTGTGCGTGGCGGCGACGTGGCCATGATTTTCCAGGAGCCCATGACGGCGTTGAACCCGCTAATGACCATTGGCAAGCAAATTGCCGAGATATTTCAGTTGAAACAGGGTCTACCGCTTGATGCGTCTATCAAGTCAGCTATTGATTTGTTGGAATCCACGGGCCTGCCGGAACCTGCCAGCAAAGCCCAGGCCTATCCGCACCAACTGAGCGGCGGGCAACGCCAACGCGCCATGATTGCCATGGCCCTGGCCAGCGCCCCCAAGCTGCTGCTGGCCGACGAGCCCACCACCGCGCTGGACGTGTCGCTGCGCGGGCAAATTCTGGAGCTGCTGGCCACCCAGCAGCGTGAGCGGGGCATGGCGGTGCTGCTCATCACACACGACCTGCAGCTGGTGCGCCGCTTTGCCGACCGCGTGGCCATCATGGAGCGCGGCGTGCTGGTGGAGCAGGGCCCGGTGGCCGAGGTGTTTGCAAACCCGCAGCATCCGTACACCCAAAAACTGCTCAACAGCCGCCCGCAGCGCGACCCGCTGCCGCCTTGTGCACCACCCGAAGGCACTGCGTCGCCGATGCAAGCACAGAACCTTGCGGTGGCCTATCCGGTGCCCAGACCCGGCATCCGAGGCTGGTTCAGCCGGGGGCGGTCTGTGGCGCTGAAGGGGGCGGACTTTGCCCTGTTGCCCGGACAGACGCTGGGGGTGGTGGGGGAGTCGGGCTCGGGCAAGTCAACCCTGGCCTTGGCCGCGCTTGATTTGATCTCTTTCACTGGCGACTTGCAGGTGGCAGGCCAGCCCTGGGCGCGCGAGGCCAAAGCCAACCGCCGCCAGCGAAGCCAGGTGCAAGTGGTGTTCCAGGACCCGTTTTCGTCGCTGTCGCCCCGCATGACGGTGGAACAGATTGTGGGGGAGGGGTTGGATGTTCACGCGCCGGAGCTGCCACCCGCACAACGTCGGGCGCAGGTGCTGTCCGCGTTGGCCACCGTGGGTCTCGTGAATGAAGGAGCTGAAAGCGCCCAGGCCACCCAGGCCTTGCTGCAGCGCTATCCGCACGAATTTTCCGGCGGTCAGCGCCAGCGGCTGGCCATTGCCCGCGCCCTGATTGTGGAGCCCGCCGTTCTGGTGCTGGACGAACCCACCAGCGCCCTCGATGTGACGGTGCAGCAGCAGGTGCTGACCCTGTTGCAGCGGCTGCAGCGCGAAAGGCACCTGAGCTATTTGCTCATCACCCACGACATGGATGTGATTCAGGCCATGGCCCACCAGGTGCTGGTACTCAAGGGCGGCGAGGTGGTGGAGCAGGGCAGCCGTGAGGCGGTTTTCAGCACCCCCCAGCATCCTTACACTCGTGCCTTGCTGGCAGCATCCGGACATTGAGCCGAAAACCCTGCACGGTATACGTGTTTACCCGCTCGGGCTCCCGCAGGGGGATCGCTACACTGCGCCGCAATGAATCCCACGGCCATGACCTCTGAAAGAAACGAGCCCGAAATCGGACTTGAAGCCCCGTTGCAATGGCTGAAACTGGGTTGGGCCGACTTGTTGCGCAACCCTGGACCGGGGTTGCTCCACGGTGTGCTGCTCACCTGTTTTGGCTGGTTGTTGTTGTGGGCTGCGAGTGACCGTTTCTGGATGCTGGCGGGTGCGTTCTCAGGCTTCATGATCGTGGCACCCATCCTCACCACTGGCCTGTACCAGATCAGCAAACAGTGCTCCACCGGGCACTGTGTGGGCATGTCCGAAGTGTTGCGCCTGTGGCAATCGTTGGACGGCCGCCTGATCGTGTTTGGTTTGCTGTTGGGCTTTGCCGCAACGGGTTGGGTGATGACGTCTGCCTCCATGATCACTGCTCTGTCGCCTGTGCCTGTTCGCAATCCGATGGATTTTCTCAAGCACGTTGTATTGGCCGAAGACAACTGGTTGTTCGAGGTGTGGTTGTTTGTCGGGGGCATCCTGGCGGCTCCCATGTTCGCGTCCAGCGTGGTGGCCATACCCATGTTGGTTGACACACAGGCATCGGTGCGCACAGCTGTGCTAGCGAGTTGGAACGCCGTGGGCTCCTACCCCCTTGTGTTGGGTTTGTGGGCGCTGATCATCATGGGTCTGGTCGGTCTTGGCATGCTGACTGGGCTCCTGGGCTTGATTGTGGTCGTGCCGCTGCTGGGACACGCCAGTTGGCATGCCTACTGCGACCTTACGCGGGTGGCCTGAGCGATACTCGGACGCTGCTTTTCCCGGGCCTGAGTGGCCTTTGGCCCTCCACACTGATCACATGGACAACACCATCTTCGGGTACACCGAAGGGCAAATCGCCCAGTTCGGCCTTACGTTTGGCGTGGGAGCATTCGTCTTGTACATGATGTTCATCGTGTTGAACCTGGCACGAGAGTCCAAAGCGGGCAAGTTCGGCACGTTCATTCTGTTTCTTGTGCTCTCTTTCGGCATGTTGGGCTTTTTGGCCAAAAACGTCATCAAATGGGCGCTGGGCATGTAGTCCGCGCAGTTGCTGCCTGGGGATTGCGGGAGGCCCCTGCCTCGGGTTAGAATGCGAGCTTCACGACCAAATGGGCGGGTAACCACCGCCCATTTTTTTTGGGCGAAAGCTTTTCAATTTTTGGGCGGACACTTCCGAACACCAGCAATCTATGGCGTGGCAAGCATCAGTTGAGCAAACCGTGACAGGTTTGGGTTATGACCTCGTGGAGATAGAGCGCTCGCCTGCAGGCCTGCTGCGCATCACCATCGACATGCCCTACCAAGCCGGCGCTCCTGAGCAGTTCGTGAACGTTGAAGACTGCGAAGCCGTGACCCGGCAGTTGCAGTTTTTGCTAGAGGTTGAGGGCGTCGACTACAAACGTTTGGAAGTGGGTTCACCCGGCATCGACCGCCCCTTGCGCACGCCGACGGATTTCAACCGGTTTGTGGGTGCCGACATTGATCTGACCCTGAAAGAGCCGATTGGCATCACAGGGACCGACATTGCGGCCAACCGCAAGAAATTCAGGGGCACCTTGGAGTCCACGGATCAGCCCGGTGCGTGGCAAATTGTCTGGACCGACGAGCCTGCCCCCAAACCCGGCCAGCGTGTGAGCAAAAAGCGCCCGCCTGCCGTTTACCAGGCCATGCGCTTCATGCTGGAAGAGTTGCGTGAAGCCCGCCTGGCACCCATTGTTGATTTCAAGGGCCGCAAGCCCAAGGCTGCACCTGTGCAGCCAGACTCGGCGACCGATGTGGCCGAATGACACCGTATTTCACCCAATTGAAGCTGATGGCAGAAAAAAGAAAGGCAGGCCAGTGACATGAATCGCGAACTCCTGATGTTGGTCGATGCAATCTCGCGCGAGAAAAACGTTGAGCGTGATGTGGTTTTCGGGGCAGTAGAACTGGCCCTGGCTTCTGCCACCAAAAAACTGTACCAAGGCGAAGTAGACATTCGTGTGAGCGTGGACCGTGACAGCGGCAACTACGAAACGTTCCGTCGCTGGTTGGTCGTGCCCGATGAGGCCGGTCTGCAGAACCCGGAGGCAGAAGAGCTTGTGTCGGATGCGCGCGAGGAAATCGCCGACATCGAAGTGGGCGATTTCATCGAGAAACCCATCGAGAGCATGCCCATTGGCCGCATCGGCGCGATGGCTGCCAAGCAGGTCATCCTGCAGAAAATCCGCGATGCCGAGCGCGAGCAGATCCTGAATGATTTTCTCGAGCGCGAGGACAACCTGCTCACGGGCACGGTCAAGCGCATCGAACGCGGCAGCATCATCGTCGAGTCGGGCCGCATCGAAGGCGTGATTCCGCGCGACCAGCTGATCCAGAAGGAGATGCTGCGCGTCGGCGACCGCGTGCGCGCGTACGTGATGAAGATCGACCGCACCGCCAAGGGCCCGCAGCTCATTCTTTCGCGCATCGCGCCGGAGTTCCTGGTGCGCCTGTTCGAGCTCGAGGTCCCGGAAATCGAGGAAGGACTGATCGAGATCAAGGCCGCGGCGCGCGATCCCGGCATCCGCGCCAAGATCGCGGTGAAGTCCAACGATCCGCGGCTCG
>CAIYQZ010000070.1 GCA_903928495.1 uncultured bacterium | reverse complement strand
CCGCCAACTGGTCGCGAACCTGGGCGGCTTTTTCGAATTCCAGGTTGCGGGCGTGCTCCAGCATCAGCTTTTCCAGGCGCTTGATTTCGCGGGCCACATCTTTTTCGCTCATGGCCTCTGCGGCCAGGCGTTGCTGGGTTTCTTGCGCGAGACGCTCGGCATCCTGCCCGGCCTTCTCGCTGTACACGCCGTCGATCAGGTCTTTGATGCGCTTGTTGATGGCACGCGGCGTGATGCCGTTGGCCAGGTTGAACGCGACCTGTTTGGCACGGCGACGCTCGGTTTCGCCCATGGCCCGTTTCATCGAGTCTGTGATGCGGTCGGCGTACAGAATGGCCTGGCCGTTCAAGTTGCGAGCGGCCCGGCCAATGGTCTGGATGAGCGAGCGCTCTGAACGCAGAAACCCTTCCTTGTCGGCATCCAGAATGGCCACCAACGACACCTCCGGAATGTCGATGCCCTCGCGCAGCAGGTTGATGCCCACCAGCACATCGAACGCCCCCAGGCGCAAGTCGCGCAAAATTTCCACCCGCTCCACGGTGTCCACATCGCTGTGGATGTAGCGCACCTTCACGCCGTTTTCGCTCAAATAGTCAGTCAGTTGCTCAGCCATGCGTTTGGTCAGCACGGTGATGAGCACGCGCTCATTCTTGTCTACCCGAATGCGGATTTCCTGCAGCACGTCGTCCACCTGGTGGGTGGCGGGGCGCACCAGCACTTCGGGGTCGACCAGGCCTGTGGGGCGCACCAGTTGCTCCACCACCTGACCGGTGTGGGTTTTTTCGTAGTCGGCAGGCGTGGCCGACACAAAAATGGTCTGGCGCATGCGCTGCTCAAACTCTTCCAGCTTCAGCGGGCGGTTGTCCAGCGCGCTGGGCAGGCGAAAGCCGTACTCCACCAACGTGGTTTTGCGGGCGCGGTCGCCGTTGTACATGCCACCCAACTGCCCCATCATGACGTGGCTTTCATCCAGAAACATGAGCGCATTGGCGGGCATGTAGTCCGTCAATGTGGCGGGTGGCTCGCCCGGTGCAGCGGCGCTCAAGTGGCGGGTGTAGTTTTCAATGCCCTTGCAGTGGCCCACCTCGCTCAGCATTTCCAGGTCGAACCGGGTGCGCTGTTCCAGGCGTTGCGCCTCCACCAGCTTGCCCATGCCCACCAGCTCTGCCAGACGGACGCGCAGCTCTTCCTTGATGGTTTCCACGGCGGCCAGCACCTGCTCGCGCGGTGTGACGTAATGGCTGCTGGGGTACACGGTGAAGCGCGGGATTTTTTGCCGGATGCGCCCGGTCAGGGGGTCAAACAGCATGAGCGCGTCGATTTCGTCGTCAAACAGCTCGATGCGCACCGCCAGCTCGGAGTGCTCGGCCGGAAACACGTCGATGGTGTCGCCCCGCACGCGGAACTTGCCGCGCGAAAACTCCATGTCGTTGCGCTGGTATTGCATGCGCACCAGTTGTGCAATCACGTCGCGCTGGCCCGCTTTGTCGCCCACGCGCAGCGTCATCACCATCTGGTGGTAACTCTCGGGTTTGCCAATGCCGTAAATGGCCGACACGGTGGCGACGATGACCACGTCTTTCCGCTCCAGCAGGCTCTTGGTGCAGCTCAGCCTCATCTGTTCGATGTGCTCGTTGATGGCGCTGTCCTTTTCAATGAACAGGTCTCGCTGCGGCACATAGGCCTCGGGTTGATAGTAGTCGTAGTAACTGACGAAATACTCCACCGCGTTCTTGGGGAAAAACTCGCGGAACTCGCTGTACAGCTGCGCAGCCAATGTCTTGTTGGGCGCAAACACAATGGCCGGGCGGCCCATGCGCGCAATGACGTTGGCCATGGTGAACGTCTTGCCGGAGCCGGTCACGCCCAGCAGGGTCTGAAACAGCTCACCGTCGTTCAGGCCTTCCACCAGTTGGGCAATGGCGGTGGGCTGGTCGCCCGCCGGTGGATAAGGCATGAACAGCTCGAACGGGGAGCCATCGAAGCGAACAAACTCACCCGCCGGTGGCGGGTCCACGTCAGCAACTGCCAGGTCAGGTGCCGCAAGAACAGCGGGAACAGTGGTCATGGTTTCACGGCCCGGTAAAATTTGTGATCAACCCACTAGCCTAACCCAGCCCAGTGCTGCGTTGCCCGGGTTCCCCGCAAACCACCACAGGACGTTTCCCATGTCATTGTTTTCCGCCGTCGAAATGGCCCCCCGTGACCCGATTCTGGGTTTGAACGAGCAATACAACGCCGACACCAACCCCAACAAAGTCAACCTGGGCGTGGGCGTTTACTTCGATGACACCGGCAAGCTGCCCCTGCTCAAATGCGTGCAAGCCGCCGAACACACCATGATGGAAAAGCCCACCGCCCGTGGCTACTTGCCCATCGACGGCATCGCCGCCTACGACGCTGCAGTCAAGGCCCTGGTGTTCGGCGCCGACTCTGATGTGGTGAAAAGCGGCCGCGTGGCCACCGTGCAAGGCATTGGCGGCACCGGCGGCCTGAAAATTGGCGCTGACTTCCTGAAGAAGGTCAGCCCCAATGCCAAGGTGCTGATTTCCGACCCGAGCTGGGAAAACCACCGCGCTCTGTTCACCAACGCCGGCTTTGTGGTGGATACCTATCCCTACTTTGACCAAAGCGCCAACGGCGGCCTGGGTGGCATCAACTTTGACGGCATGCTGGCAGCACTGAACGCCGCAGCCGAAGGCACCATCGTGCTGTTGCATGCCTGCTGCCACAACCCCACGGGGTACGACATCTCTGCCGCACAGTGGGACCAGGTGATTGCCGCCGTCAAGGCCCGCAACCTGACCGCCTTCCTGGACATGGCCTACCAAGGCTTCGGTTACGGCATTGCCGAAGACGGTGCCGTCATCGGCAAGTTTGTGGCCGCAGGCCTCAACTTCTTCGTGTCCACCAGCTTCTCCAAGAGCTTCAGCCTGTACGGTGAACGCGTTGGCGCATTGAGCGTGGTGGGTAACACCAAAGAAGAAACCGATCGCGTGCTGAGCCAGCTGAAAATTGCCATCCGCACCAACTACTCCAACCCGCCCACCCATGGCGGCGCCATCGTGGCCGCAGTGCTGAACAACCCCGAGCTGCGTGCTCAGTGGGAAGGCGAACTGGCCGAAATGCGCGTGCGCATCAAGGCCATGCGCCAGAAGCTGGTGGATGGCCTGAAGGCGGCCGGCGTCACCAAAGACATGAGCTTCATCACCACCCAAATCGGCATGTTCAGCTACTCTGGCCTCAGCAAAGATCAGATGGTGCGTTTGCGTTCCGAGTTCGGTGTGTACGGTACCGACACTGGCCGCATGTGCGTGGCTGCGCTGAACAGCAAAAACATCGACTACGTCTGCCAGGCCATCGCCAAGGTGATTTGACAGCGCCGGTGTTCAATGCACGGCTGGGTCACTCAACACGCCAGCCTTGCAATTGGTTGACATCCTGAGAAAACCTCGTGATCGGGGTTTCCCCTGAAACAAGCCCTCAAGACTGTTATATTGCACTGCAACATTTTCCCAGGATTGCCCGATGCTTTATCAGATTTACGACACGCAGCGCACCATGATCGAGCCCTTCGCGGACTTGGCGCAAACAGCTTCCAAGCTGTTCACCAACCCGCTGATGCCCTTCAGCCACCTGCCCATGGCCCAGCGCATTTCTGCGAGCTATGACCTGATCTATCGCCTGGGCAAAGACTACATCAAGCCTGAGTTCAACATCCGCTCCGTCAATGTGGACGGCGTCGATGTGGCCATCCACGAGCGCGTGGAAGTGGACAAACCGTTTTGCGAACTGCGCCGCTTCAAGCGATTCTCGGACGACACGGCCACGCTGGGCAAGCTCAAAGGGCAGCCCGTGGTGCTGATCGTGGCCCCGCTGTCAGGCCACTACGCCACCCTGTTGCGTGACACCGTGACCACCATGCTGAAAGACCACAAGGTCTACATCACCGATTGGAAAAACGCCCGTCTGGTGCCGCTGGAAGAAGGCGAATTCCACCTTGACGACTACGTGAACTACGTGCAGGAGTTCATTCGCTACCTGCAAAAGAACTACGGAAACTGCCACGTGATGAGCGTGTGTCAGCCCACAGTGCCCGTGCTGGCCGCCGTGTCGCTGATGGCCAGCCGGGGCGAAACCACCCCACTGACCATGACCATGATGGGCGGCCCGATTGACGCCCGCAAATCGCCAACGGCTGTGAACAACCTGGCCACCCAGCGCAGCATCGAGTGGTTTGAGAACAACGTCATTTACCGCGTGCCCAGCACCTTTCCGGGTGCCGGTCGCCGCGTGTACCCAGGTTTCCTGCAGCACACCGGCTTTGTGGCGATGAATCCCGACCGCCACCTGAACAGCCATTACGACTACTTCAAAGACCTGATCAAGGGCGACAAGGAAAGCACCGAAGCCCACCGCAAGTTCTACGACGAGTACAACGCCGTGCTCGACATGGACGCCGACTACTACCTGGAAACCATCCAGACCGTGTTCCGGGAATTCAAACTGGTGAACAACAGCTGGGACGTGAACAACGCCAAGGGCAAGCCCGAACGCGTCCGTCCGCAAGACATCAAGGCCACCGCTTTGCTGTCGGTCGAGGGTGAACTGGACGATATCTCGGGCTCCGGCCAGACGGCGGCGGCTCATGACCTATGCACCGGCATTCCCAAATCAAGCCGCCGCCATTACGAGGTCAAGGGTGCGGGCCACTACGGCATTTTCAGCGGCCGCCGCTGGCGCGAAATGGTGTACCCGGAAGTCAAGGCGTTCATCCTGTCGCACAACAGCTCGGCCCCTGCTGTGCCAGTGGCAGCCACTGCCAGCACCGAGGTGGCGGTGGTCCCAGCCAAGCGCGCACCCCGCAAGCGACCCGCAGCCAAGCCACCCAAAAGTGGCACCGCTGCTGATTGAACCCCACCAGACTGACTGAACCGAAGCAGACGTGCAGCGCGTGAACGAGGGGCTGGCGCGCCAGATCAACGACGCGCTGCCGCAAACACAGTGCACGCGCTGTGGGTATCCTGACTGCCAGGCTTACGCACTAGCCATTGCGCAGGAGGGCGTGCCCATCAACCAATGCCCTCCCGGCGGGGCCGAGGGTATCCGGCGGCTGGCGCACATCACTGGTCAACCCGTGGTTCCCCTGAACCCAACCCACGGCACCGAAGGCCCGCGTGTCGTGGTCTGGATCGACGAAACATGGTGTATCGGATGCACGCTGTGCATCAAGGCCTGCCCGGTCGATGCGATCACAGGCAGCAACAAACGCATGCACACGGTCATTGAAAGCGTGTGCACCGGTTGTGAACTGTGTCTGCCTGTGTGCCCCGTGGACTGCATGCACACCGAGCCCGCGCCGTCAGAACTCGGAGCCGCCCCCACCGGCTGGGATGCATGGTCGCCAGCGCAAGCGACTGAGGCGCGCACGCGATATGAATTCAGAAGCACCAGACTCATGCGCGAAGAGCGCGAGCACCAGAAAAGCCTGGAAGCCAAAGCCGCCATGAAGCTAGAGGACTTGGCGGCACACTCACAGCACACCGACCCCGCGGTACTGGACAAAAAGCGGGCCGTGATCGAAGCTGCCTTGGCACGCGCACGCGCCAAAAGTCAGTTGCCCGCCCAGCCTACCGATTAAGCGGCACCCTTGCCCTGCCGACGCAGTTTGCTTGCATCGAGGGCATGCGCTGTGCGCCTGTAAATCTCGTCGGGGGACAATGGCTCGCCACTCTCCATTGCACACAACCCCACGGCGACCTGCAAGGCAATGGTTTCCCCGCCACTGGCACCCACCCCCACGGGAGCACTTTCCACCGCCAGCGCATAACGCTCACCGGCAAGCCGGCCTTGCTCGGGCGTGCAGGGATAGAGAATGGCCATGAACTCGTCGCCCGACATGCGGCCCACCAGTTCACTGCCACGGGCGCTGGTGGCCAAGCGGGTGGCCATCTCGATCAACACGTGGTCACCCACGCTGTCACCGTGCATTTCGTTGATGCGCTTGAAATCCAGCACATCGAACAACAGCACCACCAGCGGCTGCCGCTCTCGGCGTGCCAAGGCCTGTGTTTTCTCCAAAAACGCCATCAGCGCACGCCGGTTGGCCACCTGAGTGAGTGCGTCCATCGCGGCGCTTTCAATCAGCCAGCCGTGTGCCTGCTCCAGTTCCTGGTGTCGCTGCCAAGACCGCTGAACTGTCGACTTCAACAGCACATGGTCCATCGCCAGGCGGGCCATGGCAGACAACATGCGGCTCTCGTGGGCCGACAACTCGCGCTGTTGGCTGTCCATCAACATCAGGGCACCGACGTGATAACCCTCGGGAGTGGTCAAAGCGGCGCTGGCGACCCAGCGCACCCCCAACTCACCAGCCACCCAGGGGTGCAAATGTGCTGGGGGGTCCTCATGGACATTGGCGAACACGGCAAAACCGTGGCTCAGCGCGGCGGTGACGCCGAGATCGGGCCAACGACTGATTTCGGGCTCGACCACGCCATGGGTGGCTGCAAACCAGAGCCGGTCGCCATCGGCCAGGGCCACGCACACCTGGGGGACGTTGAAGGTCCAGGAAGCCAGTTCCGCCAACTGGTCAAGGGTGGAATCCAGCGGGGTATCGAGCACCCCCAATTCATGCAGGGCGTGCAGGCGGCGGGCTTCGTGGGCGGCGTCAGAGTCGATGGGAGATGTCATGGGGCAGCGGGTGGGATTCAAGGCCGGGGTCCATTGTCACCCAAGCCTTGGCTTGCACTGCCGCTGCACGTCACGCCACGCGGAAATTGGCAATTTCCTGTTGCAACATTTCAGCCTGTTGTCGCAGTGCCGAGGCAGCTGAGGTGGTTTCCTCCACAAGTGCCGCGTTTTGTTGGGTGCTGCGGTCGAGCTCCTGAATGGACAGGCCCACCTGCTCCACACCGCTGGCCTGCTCCCGGGAAGACGTGGCGATCTCGCCCAGGTACTGGTTGATCTGCTTGGCATTGCTGACCACCTTCGCCATGGTCTGTCCGGCTTCTTCCACGATGCGGGTGCCGCTCTCCACCTTCTCAACACTGGTGCCGATGAGGCCTTTGATCTCGCGGGCCGCACCGGCGCTGCGCTGCGCCAGGCTGCGCACCTCGCTGGCCACCACGGCAAAGCCTCGGCCGGCCTCACCGGCGCGGGCAGCTTCCACAGCAGCGTTGAGGGCCAGGATGTTGGTCTGGAATGCAATGCCGTCGATCACGCCGATGATGTCGTTGATCTTCGCCGACGACGCATGGATGTCGTTCATGGTGGTCACCACCTGGGCAATCACGGCACCGCCGCGTTCGGCCACGCTGGCGTTGTCGCTGGCAAAGTTGGCAGCGGTTTGTGCGTGTTCAGCCGTGTTACCCACGGTGGAACCAATTTCTTCCATGGCGGAAGACTGCTCTTCCAGCGCAGCGGCAGAAGCCTCGGTGCGTGCTGCCAGGTCGGTGCTGGCGGCTGCAATCTCATTGCTGGCGGTGTGCAACTCGCGTGCACCATGACGTACCTTGCGGATGAGCGCATGCAAAGAATCGTAGGTTTTGAGCAAATCGGCAATCACCAGCGCCGCCTCGTCGGTGCCCCAGGGTGGGTTGGGCTTGTTGCGCAAATCGCCTTCAGCCACTTCTTTCAGGTGCAGCGTCATGACCGCGTAGCCACCGCTGGACACGCGGTAGAAGCAAAAGAAAAAGTAGGTGGCCAAAAGCAAGCCGAGCACCAGCACGATCGTCACCAGTGTGCGGTCACTGACCATGGCACCGACACGCTTGACCAGCAGGGCGTCCAGTTCGGTCATCAGGCGGTCGGCCAGTTGGTACTGGGCATCCATGGCCGCGTTGCCCGCAGCCACAAACTGGGCCGCAGCATCGGGATTCGGAGCCTCCAGCGGCTTCGCAAACGTATCGTCTGCGAGCTTGAGGAAAGCCTCAGTGGAGCGCTGGGCGTCTTCTGCACGCACTTTGCCAGACAACTCGGGGTTGATGGCATAAGACTTGGGCAAGCCGGCATTCATGGCACCAAACAGGTAACGCCCCACCGCGTCCTGTTGTGTCATCAGCTTCAGGACGTTGGCATCCACCTTACCCGTCCGCAGCGCAGCGTTGCCCGCACCGCGGATGATTCCAGTGGCTTCTGCCAACTCCGGCAGGCGGAAGAAAGCCGCGTCCATCACAAAATAGCTGTCGATGTCAGGGTCCAGCGTGAGGTTGGAGCCATCGGTAGACTGGAACATCAGGGCCAGAATCGCCTGCACATGGCTGGTGTGGGCGGCATACACCGCATCAGGTGAACCGGCTGACGACATGGCAGCCTGCGACGCACTGACCATGTCAGCATACAACTTGGCCGTGCCCAGCTCAGCACCCAGGCGCTTCTCAGCGTCGCCGAGGCCCGTCTGAGCAGCTTGCAACTTCGATTTCGAATCTGACAACGAGGCAGGCGCCTGGCCGGACATTGCCTGAACCACTGCATCACGCCTGAGGTCTTGTGCTGCGCGCAAAGCGAGCAGCGTGGCCCGGTTGTAATCCACCCCCAGCCGCTCTTTGGCAGAGAAGGCGATATTGGTATTGGCCGTGCGGTAATAGGACCAAGTCAACCACGACAGGGGAACCAAAAAGCAAATACAAATGACTAAGGCTTTGATCGAAAACTTGACATTGCCCAATAACCGCATGCCCAAGGACCAAATCCCTGAGGGCTGAAAGTAAGCGTCAACGGAGCTGGCTGACAGAGCCGAATTCGATGCATTTGACATTTGTAATTGCCTGAAGTTACGACCAACGTTTTGTGAGTGGCGGCGGGAGGCTTGCCCGCATGACCGACCGCTTTTGAACTGACATTTTCAACGACCAAGGCCCTGAGAATTTCACGTTCGTCGCCTGAATTGACATTTCTTATGAATTAACCATGCCGCAATCAGGCCTATTGCGCCAATTAACGGGAAACCGCCCCTTAATGCATTAATTTGGTGCGAAATGATCACCATCACTCACCGCATTGGTGCATTTCAAACTCTCGCCAGTATACGCAAAGAAAAAGGGGCCGTTGCCTAACAGCAACAGCCCCAGACTGACTGGAACAGGGCGAGCTGACCCTACCCTTTGTGCGGAAGCACTGGGTGTCAGGCCATCGGTTGGGCCTCCAACGCAGCAAAGGCCGCCACCACCGCGGGCGGAGCCTGGACCAGTTCGATCAGCACACCCTCACCGCCGATCGGGAACTCGTCACTACCCTTGGGGTGTAGAAACGTGATGTCAAAACCCGCTGCGCCTTTGCGGATGCCACCTGGCGCAAACCGCACGCCTTGTGCGCCCAGCCACTCCACAGCGACAGGCAGGTTGTCAATCCACAGCCCGATGTGATTCAGCGGCGTGGTGTGCACGGCAGGCTTTTTGTCAGGGTCCAGTGGCTGCATCAGATCCACCTCGACCTTGAACGGGCCACTGCCGATGGCGCAAATGTCTTCATCGACGTTTTCACGCTCGGAGCGGAACGTGCCCGTCACCTCCAGCCCAAACATGTCCACCCACAGCTTTTGCAGGCGGGTTTTGCTGGGACCCCCGATGGCGATTTGCTGGATGCCCAGCACCTTGAAAGGACGCTGGACGCTCATCACACAAACTCCACAATGGGTTGGTCCACGGTGAGGCTTTCGCCTTGGGTGGCCAGCACCTTGCCCACCACGCCATCAGCCGCCGCGAACAGCACATTTTCCATTTTCATGGCCTCGATCACGGCCACACGCTCACCGGCCTGCACCTTCTGGCCCGGTTGCACCGCCACGTTCACCAGCAGGCCCGGCATGGGCGACAGCACGTAGCGGCTCATGTCAGGCGGGGCCTTGAACGGCATGAGGCGGTGCAGCTCGGCCATGCGGGGCGACATGACCAGTGCGTCGATCTTGGTGCCGTTGTGTTGCACCTGCAGCACCAGCGGGTTTTTGGGAATGCCGCGCTCGATTTGCGCAGTGAACGGCTGGCCATTCACCGTGCCTTCGATGCGCACATCGTTCAGGCGCGAATCACTGTTGAATTCATAGCTGTTATCACCCACCTGTATTGCCGCAGAGCCTGATTTGTTTGTGAATTCGTCGACATGCACGTTCACGTACTGGTTGGCACCCGCGGCACCCAGCACCACCACGGTGTAGTTGCTGCCCACCTTCACGTCGTAGCCACGCAGCTGGCCAGACAGGCCTGCAGCGCGCTCGCGGCTCTTGCGCCGCACAAAGGCGGCCAGCGCCACCAGGAAGTTGGGATCGCTGTGCGGCACGTCTTCGGCCTTGAAGCCTTTGCTGTACTGCTCGGCAATGAAGCCCGTGTTGAACTGGCCCGACACAAAACGGGGGTGCGCCAGCAATGCGGCCTGGAACGGGATGTTGCTGCTGATTCCGCGAATGACAAAGCCATTCAGTGCCTCGCGCATTTTGGCAATCGCGTCGGTACGGTCTTTGCCGTGCACGATGAGCTTGGCAATCATCGAGTCGTAGAACATGGGGATTTCTCCGCCATCGACCACACCTGTGTCCACCCGCACACCACCGAATGCGCCACCGGCATAGGCTGCGCCTTGCAGTGTCTCGACCGACTGGACCAAATCGGTGGCCGGTGGCTGAAAGCGCACCAGGCGGCCCGTGCTGGGCAGGAAGTTGCGGAAGGGGTCTTCAGCGTTGATTCGGCACTCGATGGCCCAGCCTTCGCGCTTGACTTCGGCTTGTGTGAGCGGCAGCTTTTCGCCAGCGGCCACGCGGATCATCAGCTCCACCAGGTCCAGCCCGGTGATGCACTCGGTGACAGGGTGCTCCACCTGCAGGCGGGTGTTCATTTCCAGGAAGTAGAAGTCTTGGTTTTTGCCCACCACAAACTCCACCGTGCCTGCACTTTCATACTTCACGGCCTTGGCCAGGGCCACGGCCTGCTCGCCCATGGCTTTGCGGGTGGCTTCACTGATGAACGGAGATGGGGCCTCTTCAATCACCTTCTGGTGGCGGCGCTGGATGGAGCACTCGCGCTCATTCAGGTACAGCACGTTGCCATGGCTGTCGCCAATCAGCTGGATTTCGATGTGGCGGGGTTCTTCCACAAACTTTTCGATGAACACGCGGTCATCGCCAAAGCTGTTGCGGGCTTCGTTGCGGCAGCTGGTGAAGCCTTCAAAAGCCTCTTTATCGTTGAACGCCACACGCAGGCCCTTGCCACCGCCACCGGCGCTGGCCTTGATCATCACGGGGTAGCCAATGCCCTGGGCAATTTCAACGGCGCGCTCGGGCGTTTCAATGGCGTCGTTCACACCGGGGATGCAGTTCACGCCTGCGGCACCGGCGAGCTTCTTGGACTCGATCTTGTCGCCCATCTTGCCGATGGAGTAGTGCTTGGGGCCAATGAAGGTGATGCCCTCTTCTTCCACGCGCTTGGAAAACTCGGCGTTTTCGCTCAAAAAGCCGTAGCCGGGGTGCACGGCCTGTGCGCCGGTGGCCTTGCAGGCGGCAATGATTTTGTCGGCCAGCAGGTAGCTTTCGCGGCTGGGTGCAGGGCCAATATTGACGGCTTCGTCGGCCAGCTTGACATGGCGGGCTTCTTTGTCAGCGTCGGAGTAAACCGCCACGGTTTTGATGCCCATTTTGCGGGCGGTGGCAATGACGCGGCAGGCAATTTCGCCTCGGTTGGCGATCAGGATTTTGGTGAACATGTTCTTTTGCTCCTAGGGGGTCGTCCGGGCGATCAGAGTGGGATGTTCCCGTGCTTGCGCCAGGGGTTTTCCAGCTTTTTGTCTTTCAGCATCACCAGCGAACGGCAGATGCGCTTGCGCGTTTCGTGCGGCAGGATCACGTCGTCAATGAAGCCACGGGCACCGGCCACAAACGGGTTGGCAAAACGGGCTTTGTATTCGGCCTCTTTGGCGGCCAGTTTTTCGGGGTCGCCCTTGTCTTCGCGGAAGATGATTTCCACCGCGCCCTTGGCACCCATCACCGCAATTTCAGCGTTGGGCCAGGCCAAGTTCACGTCGCCGCGCAAATGCTTGGAAGCCATCACGTCGTACGCGCCGCCGTAGGCCTTGCGGGTGATGACGGTGATTTTGGGCACCGTGCACTCTGCATATGCGTACAACAGCTTGGCACCGTGTTTGATGATGCCGCCGTACTCCTGGCTGGTGCCTGGCATGAAACCGGGCACGTCCACAAACGTCACCACGGGAATGTTGAACGCATCACAGAACCGCACAAAACGCGCGGCCTTGATGGAGCTCTTGATGTCCAGGCACCCGGCCAGCACCAACGGCTGATTGGCCACGATGCCCACGGTCTGGCCGTCCATGCGGGCAAAACCGATGAGGATGTTTTTGGCGTACTCGGGCTGCAGTTCGAAAAAGTCGCCGTCGTCCACGGTTTTGACGATCAGCTCCTTCATGTCGTAGGGCTTGTTGGGGTTGTCGGGGACCAGCGTGTCCAGGCTCAACTCCATGCGGCTGATGGGGTCGCCGCTCTGGCGCACGGGCGCTTTTTCGCGGTTGTTCAGGGGCAGGTAGTTGTACAGGCGACGCAGCATCAGCAGCGCTTCCACGTCATTCTCGAAGGCCATATCTGCCACGCCGCTCTTGGTGGTGTGCGTCACGGCACCGCCCAGTTCTTCGGCGGTGACTTCTTCATGCGTCACGGTTTTCACCACCTCGGGACCGGTGACGAACATGTAGCTGCTGTCTTTCACCATGAAGATGAAGTCGGTCATGGCCGGGCTATAGACCGCGCCGCCAGCGCATGGCCCCATGATCAGGCTGATTTGCGGAATCACACCGCT
>CAIYQZ010000069.1 GCA_903928495.1 uncultured bacterium | reverse complement strand
CTTCGCCATTGCCACCGGCATTGAAGAGCACAACAACTACGCGGTCGACTTCATCGAGGCCACCCGCTGGATCAAGCAGCACCTGCCCGGCGCCAAGGTGAGCGGCGGCGTGAGCAACGTGAGTTTCAGCTTCCGAGGCAACGACCCAGTCCGCGAGGCCATCCACACCGTGTTCCTGTATCACGCCATTCAAGCGGGGATGGACATGGGCATCGTCAACGCCGGCATGGTGGGCGTCTACGACGAGCTGGAGCCCGAACTGCGAGAGCGGGTGGAAGACGTGGTGTTGAACCGCCGCCCCGACGCCGGTGAGCGGCTGGTAGAAGTCGCCGAAAACGCCAAAGGCGCGGCCAAAGACGAGGGCAAGAAAAACGAGTGGCGCGCCCTGCCCATCCGCGAGCGGCTGAGCCACGCGCTGGTGCGCGGCCAGAACGAGTTCATCACCCTAGACACCGAGGAGATGTGGCAGGAAATCAAAGCCACCGGTGGCCGCCCGCTGCACGTCATCGAAGGCCCGCTGATGGACGGCATGAACGTGGTGGGCGACCTGTTTGGCCAGGGCAAGATGTTCCTGCCCCAGGTGGTGAAAAGCGCCCGCGTGATGAAGCAGGCCGTGGCCCATTTGTTGCCCTACATAGAGGCCGAAAAGCTGGCGATGGAAGCGGCGGGCGGCGACGTGAAGAGCAAAGGCAAGATCGTGATTGCCACCGTCAAGGGTGACGTGCACGACATCGGCAAAAACATCGTCACCGTGGTGCTGCAATGCAACAACTTTGACGTGGTCAACATGGGCGTGATGGTGCCCTGCCACGAAATTCTGGCCAAGGCCAAAGAGGTGGGCGCCGACATCGTGGGCCTGAGTGGCCTCATCACCCCCAGCCTGGAAGAAATGCAGTACGTGGCAGCCGAGATGCAAAAGGACGAGTACTTCCGCGGCCGCCAGATCCCGCTGTTGATTGGCGGTGCCACCTGCAGCCGCGTGCACACCGCCGTGAAAATTGCGCCCCATTACAGCGGCCCCGTGGTCTACGTGCCCGATGCCAGCCGCAGCGTCAGCGTGGGCCAGGGCCTGTTGGGCGATGGCCGCAGCGCGTACCTGGCCGAGCTGAACGCCGACTACGAACGTGTGCGCCAGCAACACGCCAACAAAAAGCAGGTGCCACTGTGGCCGCTGGACAAAGCCCGCGCCAACGCCACACCCATCGACTTCAGCACCTATACCCCGCCCGTGCCCAAATTCATCGGGCGGCGCGTGTTCAAGAACTACGACCTGGCCGAGATTGCCCGCTACATCGACTGGGGCCCGTTCTTCCAGACCTGGGACCTGGCCGGGCCCTACCCCGCCATTCTTGAAGACGAGGTGGTGGGTGAAGAGGCCCGCCGCGTGTTCGCCGACGCGCAGGCCATGCTGAAAAAGATCGTCGAAGGCCGCTGGCTGACCGCCAACGCCGTGGTGGGCATCTGGCCCGCCAACCGAGTGAACCACGATGACATCGCGCTCTACACCGACGAGACGCGCACCGACGTGGCTCTGACCTGGCACGGCCTGCGCCAGCAGACCGAAAAACAGGAGTTTGAAGACACCGACGGCCAGACCCGCCTGCGCCCCAGCCGCTGCCTGGCCGACTTTGTGGCTGCCGATGGGGATTACGTGGGTGCCTTTGCCGTCACCACCGGCATTGGCGCCGACAAAAAGGACGCACAGTTCCTGGCTGCGCACGACGACTACAGCAGCATCCTCTTCAAGGCTCTGGCCGACCGACTGGCCGAGGCCTTTGCCGAGCTGATGCACCTGAAGGTGCGCACCGACTTCTGGGGCTATGCGCCCGACGAAGCGTTGTCGGTGGACGACCTGATTGCGGAAAAGTACCAGGGCATTCGCCCAGCGCCGGGTTACCCCGCTTGTCCGGACCACAGCGTCAAGCGCAAGATGTTTGAGTTGCTGGGTTGTGCGGACATTGCCATGGGTCTGACCGACAGCCTGGCCATGACCCCGGCTGCCAGCGTCAGCGGCTTCTACCTGAGCCACCCGGATGCGACGTATTTCAACGTGGGCAAGCTGGGTGATGACCAGATGGCCGACGTGGCCCGCCGCAGTGGTGTGCCGGAGGCCGCGTTGCGCCGCCTGCTGGCCCCCAATTTATGAACCGACCCAGATCCCGAGGAACGCCCGCATGAGCACAGATACCAACACCCTGCACGACTGGGAGGATGTGGTTGCCGCCGTCTCGTTTGACGTGGCCGCCAGCGTGGCGCATGCCATTCAGCAGAACAGCGCTGCGTTGGCCGAAGGCTTTTATGCCGTCATGATGGCCGACGCCGAAGCTGCGCAGTTTCTGTCCAACGAAGCGGTCCAGTCCCGTCTCAAGCCCTCTATTCAGCGCTGGATGAACCTGCTGTTCGCCGGGCACGGCAGCGACCCGGTGGCGCTCGCGGCCCTGCAACGGCAGGTGGGCGATGTGCACGCAAGGGCAGAGATACCGGTTGGTCTGGTGTCTCGCGGCATGCGGCACCTGAAGGTGCGCGTGCGCGAGTTGCTGGTGCGTTCCGAACTCAACCGCGAAGACCTGGTCGACGCGGTCGGTTATGTCGGCGGCTTGATGGACCTGGCCTTTTCCGAAATGAGTTCGGCTTATGTGCGCGCCCACGAACAGGGCGCACGCACCGATGAAACCTTTCGGCTGGTCACCGCCGGTCAGAACCTGGCGCTGGAGCGCCACAAACAGCTCGGCGCCCTCACCGACTGGGAGAACACTGTGCTTCGCGCACTGGCTATAGGCTCGCCCCTTGAGGCCCTGCCGCAGTTGCGGTCCTCCGCGTTCGGGTTGTGGTTGCAGCACAAGGCCCCGCTGATGTTCGAGGCGGCAACCGAGCTGGCCACCATCGGTGACCAGATCCAGCACCTGGACCACACCCTCATGCCCCTGCTCATCAGCAACCAGAACCAGGGTCAGGGGCAGGAAGGCACCGGCGTGCTCCGAGACTTCCTGGCCAGCCTGGAAGAAGCGCGGTTTGTGCTCAACACCGTGTTTGACCGGCTGGTGGACATGGAAGTGGGCCGCGACGTGCTGACCCAGCTCTACAACCGCCGTTTTTTGCCCACCATCCTGCGCCGCGAGCTGGAATTGGCGCGCAACCACCACAACCCGTTTGCGATCCTCATGATCGATGTGGACCACTTCAAGCGTGTCAACGACAGCCATGGGCACGAAACCGGCGACCGCGTGCTGCAACACATTGCCGTGTTGCTGCAAGGGCAGGCGCGCGCCAGCGACTTTGTGTTCCGCTACGGTGGTGAGGAGTTTCTGGCGGTCATCAACGAGGTCTCGGCCGAGCAGGCTGGGGTCGTGGCCGACAAAATCCGAGCACGCATCGAAGGCTCGGTGCTCACGTTGTCCGATCAGTTGTCTCTCAGCGTGACGGTGAGCATCGGCCTGGCGCTGCATGACGGCCACCCGGACTATCGCCACCTCATCAACCGCGCCGACCAGGCCCTGTACGAGGCCAAGCGGGCCGGCCGCAATCAGGTGGTGTTCGCTGCGGCTTGATCTGGCATGGCCCAGACAGAACGCCCAGACAACCCCTCGGTCAGCGAGTGGGCCGCCGCCTACATGCGCGTGCCTGCGGCTGTGGCAAACGGGGTTGCGCATCTGGTAGATGCCCAGATGGTGCCTTTGTCGGTGGCGTTTTACCGAGACTTGTTGGCCCGGCCCGAGGCAGCGCAGCTGATTCCGGTGGACACGCTCAACAACCGATTGCTGCCCTCGATACAGCGTTGGATGCAGTTCCTGTTTGACCCGGTCAACAGCAGCAGTCCGTCACCCACCATTGCATTGCAGCGACACGTGGGTGAGGTGCATGCCCGCGTCGGCATTCCGTTGCACCTGGTCATCCAGGGCTTTCGGGGGTTCAAGCGCGAACTCAACGCATTGCTGGCGCAGTCGGTGATGACGCCGCAGGAGCAGTTGCAGGCCTCGGTGTACGCCGGCGAACTTGCCGATCTCTCCCTGGCCGAAATGCTCGGCGCACACCAACGCAGCCTCGCCATCACCAGCAGGGCCGCGCCGGACCGTACAGAGTCCGAACGGCACGAGCAACTCGTGGCACTGAGCGACGAAGAAAACCGCTTTCTGCACACCATGCTCAGCACCGTGCCGACGGGTGAAGTCAAGTCGCTGGCAACATCACCTTTTGGCCTGTGGCTCAACCACAAGGCACCCCTTCTGTTTGACGAGGCAGCAGAGACGGCCACGCTCAACCGCATTGCCCAGACCATCGACCGGCTGGACAGGGATGTGTTGCCCCAATTGCAAGCAGGTCTCAGCGGTGTCAACGCTGCGGGCAACGGGCTCGCGCTCATGCTCCGCGAGGTGGTGGCTGGGTTGGAAGACGTTCGCGCTGCTGTCAATCAACTCTTTGACCGGCTCGCCAGCAACGACGGTTACCGAGATACCCTGACCCAGTTGTTAAACCGGCCATTGCTGGCCAGCATCCTGCACCGCGAGATGGAGCTGGCGCGGCGCAAGCGCTCCACGTTTTCAGTGATGTTGGTCGACATCGACCACTTCAGCGAAGTCAACCAGACGCACGGCCACGAGGCGGGCGACCGCGTGTTGCAGCACGTGGCGGCACTGTTGGCCAATCAGGTGCGTTCCAGCGACTTCGTGTTCCGCTATGGGGGAGAGGAATTCCTCATCCTGCTGGTTGAGCTGGATGCAGCCCAATCCCTGGCGGTGGCCGAAAAAATCCGGCGCACGGTGGAAAACGCAGACATTCCCCTGTCCGATGGAAACAGCCTGCAGGTGACCCTGAGCCTGGGCGTGGCGCTTTACGAGGGTCAGCACGATCCGCACAGCATCACCGATCTCGCAGACCAGGCGCTGGCCCTTGCCAAAGGCGGCGGACGCAACCGGGTGATGATGGCCGCAGCTTGATGCGCATCAAAATGGTGCCCATGGCTGCCCCCCACAATCCGCATCCGGCTCAAAGCCACCCCGTCAAGAGGGTGTTTGACCCGATTTGGCTCCATTGCCAGATGCAGGGATGATGTTCCGTTGGGGTCACAGATGAACAACTCACGCACTTTCGGCGCGCTTGGCGTCACCGTTTTGGCATGGCTGCTGGGCATGTCTTCGCCACCCGCTGTGGCTTCTGACACAGGACGCCTGGCCGCGATGACCGCTGCCCGCGAAATGCGTGTGTGTGTTTGGCCCGATTACTACGGCATTTCGCACCGCAACCGCAAAACCCTGGAGTTGGAAGGCATCGACGTGGACCTGGCCCGCGAGCTGGGCAAAGACTTGGGCCTGCCCGTGAAGTTTGTGGACAGCTCGTTTGCCACGCTCATCAACGATGTCACCGCCGAGCGCTGCGACATCGCCATGTTTGCCATCGGCATCACCCCGGCGCGTGCCGACAAATTGCGCTTCACCTCACCTCAAAAGTGACGTGTACGGCATCACCACCCGCAGCAACCGCCGCATCCAGGCCTGGGGCGACATCGACCAGCCCGGCGTGGTCGTGGCCGTGGCCAAAGGCACCTACCACGAGCCACTCATGCGCGAACGCCTCAAAGCCGCCAGCCTGCTGGTGCTGGACACCCCGCAGGCCCGCGAGCAAGAGGTGACCTCGGGCCGGGCCGACGTGTTCATGACCGATTACCCCTTCAGCCGACGCATGCTCGACCAGACCGACTGGGCACGGCTGGTGTCGCCACCCAGCACCTACCACCTCACGCCCTATGCATGGGCCATGAAGCCGGGTGACGATGCCTGGTTCCGTCGCGTGGAGGCGTTTGTGACCGCCATCCGCGCAGACGGTCGTCTGCTGGCCGCAGCCAAGCGCCACGGGCTTGGCCCCATCGCCGTGCCATGACCGCCGTCCTCGCCTCACGATTGGCACGCAACCGCTGGCGCTTTGCCGCCGCCGTGCTGATCGTGGTGGCTGTGGTGACGGCGGGTGTGGCCGTGACCCAGGCCGACCTCAAGGCCAAGGCCATGGCCAACCATGTCGAACTGGCGGGTGCCGAGGCGCGCGGCCTGGAGGACTACCTCTCCGAGCACCTCAAGGCCGCCGATCTGGTGGTGCAGACGCTGGTTCAAGGCCACCCCGACGGTCCCGGTTCAGCCAGGTTGCTGCAGGTCGTGCGCGACATCCCGCTGATGCGCAGCCTGTCCTGGCTCGACCACAACGGCCGCGTGCTGCAGTCCAGCTCAGCGGCCAACGTCGGAATTGTGGTGGACCCGGCCGTGTTTTTGCCCGTCTCTGACACGCCCTTGCCCACCTGGCGTGTGGGGCAGCCCTGGACCGGGCGTGATTTTTCCAACGGCTTGCCCCTGCAGAGCAACCACTCTCTCACCGGCTTAGACAACAGTGCGGGTTTTGTAGCCCTGCTGCGCGAGGTGACTCTGCCGGGCGGGGTCGTGCGCCGGGTGCTGGTGGCGATGAACACGGACCACGTGGTCAACGGCTACCTGGGCCGTGTCGATGACCTGACCGCCTCGGCCGAGCTGTGGCGTTACGACGGCGTGTTGCTGTTGTCCACCCAGCCCGAGCGGCGGGTGGGTGCTTTGGCCGAGAGTCCCGACACCGGCGTGCTGGCGCGCCTGGGCCGGCGTGACATGGGCACCTTCAGCGACACCCAGCCCAACGGCGCGGAGGTGCTGACGGCCTACCGCGCCTCGGCCGCTTACCCCTTGGTCACGGTCGTGCGACACGATCATGCCACCTTGCTCGAGCCGTGGGCGCAGGCCAACCGCACGGTTTGGGCAACGGTATGGGTGGTGTTGGTCTCCGCCGCCGGGTTGGCCGCTTTTTTCTACTGGCGCGCAGAGCGTGCTGCCATTGCCCGCTGGCAGCAGCGCCAGCATATGCGGCTGGCGGCCAGCGTGTTCACCCATGCACAAGAGGCCATCACCATCACGGACCTGAGTGGCAACATCGTGTCGGTCAACGAGGCGTTCTGCCGCATCACCGGCTACAGCCCCGAAGATGTGATCGGGCACAACCCGCGCATCCTCAGCTCCGGGCGCCAAAGCCCGGAGTTTTATGCCCAGATGTGGCAATCCCTGGCCGACAGCGGCCAGTGGGCGGGCGAAATCTGGAACCGCCGCAAGTCGGGTGAGGTGTACGCAGAGATGATCAACATCACTGCCGTGCCCGATGAAACGGGCCAGCCACAGAACTATGTGGCCATTTTCCAGGACATCACCCAGCAAAAAACCCACCAGGACCAACTGGAACACATTGCCCACTTCGATGCGCTGACCAACCTGCCCAACCGCGTGCTGTTGGCCGACCGCTTGCAGCAGGCACTGTCGCAGGCGCAGCGCCGGGGCAATCTGATGGCGGTGGTGTTTGTGGACCTGGACCACTTCAAAGAGGTCAACGATGCCCACGGCCATGCCGTGGGCGACCAGTTGCTGGTGGCCATTGCCCAACGCTTGCGCGACTCGCTCCGCGACGGCGACACCCTGGCCCGCGTGGGTGGTGACGAGTTCGTGGCCGTGCTGGTCGATGTGCCCGACGTGCGCGAGTGTGAACTGGTGCTGGAGCGTTTGCTGTCAGCGGCCAGCCAGCCAGTGGCGTTGGGGGGGCAGTTGCTGCAGGTATCGGCCAGCCTGGGGGCTGCGCTGTACCCGCAGGATGGCACCGAGGCCGACACCCTGCTGCGGCACGCCGACCAGGCCATGTATCAGGCCAAACAAACCGGCAAAAACCGATACCAGCTGTTCGACGTGGTGCAAGACATCACCACGCGCAAGCGCATGGACAGCCGCACCCGGCTGGCGCAGGCGCTGATGCAAGGCGAGTTTGTGTTGCATTACCAGCCCAAGGTCAACCTCCGCCTGGGCCGCGTGGTGGGGGCTGAGGCGCTGGTGCGCTGGCAAGACCCGCAGCGGGGCCTGCTGGCTCCGGGCTTGTTTTTGCCCGATATCGAAGGCCATGCTTTGTCAGCCCAGTTGGGCGACTGGGTGTTGTGCACCGCCCTCGCCCAGCTGGACGACTGGCAACAGGCCGGCATCCATGTGCCGCTGAGCGTGAACATTGCGGCCCACCACCTGCAGCAACCGCACTTTGTGGCAAGGCTGGCCGAGCTGCTGCGCCAGCACCCCCGCGTGTTGCCCGCCGACCTGGAGCTGGAAGTGCTGGAGACCAGCGCGCTGGAGGACATCCCCCGCGTGTCGGCCATCATGCGAGAGTGCCAGTCGCTGGGGGTGAGTTTTGCGCTGGACGACTTTGGCACCGGCTATTCCTCGCTGACCTACCTCAAGCGTTTGCCTGCCAGTGTGTTGAAAATTGACCAGAGCTTCATCCGCGACATGTTGGCCAGCCCCGACGACCTGGCCATCGTCCAGGGTGTGATTGGGCTGGCCAAAGCCTTTGGCCGGGGTGTGATCGCCGAAGGCGTTGAAACACGCGCCCACGGTGACTTGTTGCAACGCCTCGGTTGTGACCTGGCCCAGGGCTATGGCGTGGCCCGTCCCATGCCGGCCCACAGCCTGCCCGGGTGGGTGCTGGCATGGCAAGCCCAACCCCGATGGGCCTCTTCGGTTTGACCAAGCTCAATTTCCGGCTCGAAACATGCTTTGCTTTGGTGCATTGACTGCACACTTGGCGTACCAAAACACATTCAGGAGAGACACATGGGTTTGCTGGGTCGATTGAGTTTGGGTCATAAGTTCACCATCCTGGGCCTGATTGCCCTGCTGATGGTGCTGGTGCCCACCGGGCTGTATGTGAGCAAATCGCTGGCCGACATCCGCACCGCAGAAGCAGAGTCGCGCGGCATGCACCCGCTCATGGCCATGCAAAAGGTCATTCAATACGCGCAGCAACACCGGGGCTTGTCGGCAGGCATGTTGTCGGGCAATGCCGCCATGAAAGAGCGCCGCCCCGCCGTGAAAGACAACGTGGACAAGGCCATGGCTGCCGTCGATGCGGCGATGGCCGAGGTCCAGGCTTCGGCCAAGCTGCGGCAAGACTGGAGCGCGCTCAAGCAGCGCTGGGCAGACGTGTCGCAAGCCGTGGCCAGCGGCAGTTTCGACACCCCCAAAAGCACCCAGGCCCACACCGCACTCATCACGTAGGTGCTGCAGTTGAATGAAGTGGTCATGGACGAGTTTGGTCTCTCGCTCGACCCCGAAGCCAATACCTACTCGCTGATTCAAGCCGCGTTTGTGCACGCCCCCTGGTTGACTGAAAAAATGGGCGTCATGCGCGCCATGGGCAGCGGCTTCCTCACCCGGGGCGACTTGCCCGCCGAGGGGCGCGGCACGATCATGTCGCTTCGCGACCGGGCCAAAGAGCTGCAATACGACCTGTTTGGCAATCTGGCCCAGGCCTCGGCGGCCGATGCCAACATGCAGCGTGCCCTGAGTGCGCTGACCGGCGAGGTCAAAGCCCAGGTCGATGGCACCTTGGCCCTTGCCGACAAAGAACTCATCAGCGCCACTGCAGTGAACTACTCCGCCACCCAGTATTTCGACGAGTTCACCCGCAGCATCGACGCGGTGTACAAGCTCAACGCTGTGGCCATGGGCGCGCTGGAAACGGCGTTGGACGAGCGCACCAGCAGCTTGCAGCAGCGCACCTACGCGGTGCTGGGCCTGCAGGCCTTGGGCTTGGTGGTGGCAGTTTGGCTCACGCTGGTGTTTGTGCGCAGCATTACCCTGCCCATGCTCGACGCTGTTCGCGTGGCCAAGGCCGTGTCGCAGGGCGACCTGACGGTGCATTGCCCCGCGAGCGGAACCAACGAAATCGGGCAGCTGATGCTGGCGCTCCAGGGCATGCAAAAGCATTTGTCCCATCTGGTGCGCACCGTGCGTGCCGATGCCGAGAACGTGGCCACGGCAGCCTCACAGATTGCCCAGGGCAACAACGACCTGTCGGCCCGCACCGAACAAGCCGCCAGTGCTCTGGAGCAAACCGCTGCGGCCATGGACCAGCTCAACGGCCACGTGAAAGAAAACGCCGCACACGCCCAGGAGGCCAATGCCCTGGCTCACAGCGCCTCGCAGGTGGCGGTCAAAGGTGGCCAGGTGGTGGGCCAGGTGGTGCACACCATGCGTGACATCGATGCGTCGTCCAGCAAGATTGCCGACATCATCGGCGTGATTGACGGCATTGCCTTTCAGACCAACATCCTGGCGCTGAACGCTGCGGTTGAAGCCGCCCGCGCAGGCGAGGCAGGGCGCGGTTTTGCGGTGGTCGCCAGCGAGGTGCGCAGCCTGGCCGGGCGCAGTGCACAGGCCGCCAAAGAAATCAAAGACTTGATCGACGCCAGCGTGTCTCGTGTGCAGCAGGGAACAGCGCTCGTGGACCAGGCGGGTGCGACCATGAGCGAGGTGGTGCAATCCATCCAGCGCGTGACCGAGATCATGGGCGACATCAGTCAGGCCAGTGCATCCCAGAGCACCAGCGTGGCCGAGGTGGACCAGGCGGTGAACATGATGGACCAGAGCACGCAGCAAAACGCCGCGCTGGTGGAAGAGTCCGCCGCCGCTGCCACCTCGCTCAATGGCCAGGCGCAGCAGCTGGTTCAGGCGGTGTCGGTGTTCAAAGTGGCTTGAAGCCGCTGGTCTGGATGATTTTGGTCCAGCTGGTGCGATAGGCTTTTTCGCGTTCGCCCAGCTGTGCGCTGGTGGCAAATTCCACCGTCAGACCCATGTCGGTGAGGCGTTTTTTCACATCGGGCTCGGCCACGGCCTTGGCCAGTGCATCGGCCACACGGTCCAGTGCCGCCTTGGGTGTGCCAGCCGGGGCAAACAGGCCGTAGTACGGCAGGTCTTCCAGGCCGCCCAGCCCCAGCTCGGCAAAGGTGGGCACATCGGGCAGGGTGGCCTGGCGCTGGCCGCCCAGCACGGCCACGATGCGTACCTTGCCGGCCTTGTGGTTTTCAATGAAGTCGGGCACCGAGGCCACCCCGGCGGCAATCTGGTTGCCCAGCATGTCGGCCATCATGGGGGCGCTGCCCCGGTAGGGTGGGGCCAGCAGGTCGAGCCCAAATTTCTGGCCCATCAGCTTCACCACAAACTCGGGTGTCGAGGCGGGCGCAGGAATGCCGACAGCGCTCTTGCCCTGGCCTGCGGTTTTCACCCAGGCCACGTAGTCCGCCATGTTTTTGGCCGGTGTGCCGCCCGACACGGCAAACGCATTCACAAAGGTGGCGAAGCCGGCGACGGGCACAAAGTCGGTGGCGGGGTTGAAGCCGGGGTTTTGCGTGACCAGCGGCAGGATGGTCACGGTGTGGTCGTGGCTCAAAAACAGCGTGGTGCCGTCGGCCGGGGCTGCCTTGAGTGCCTGCGCAGCCAACTGCCCGCCCGCGCCGGGCTTGTTTTCCACCACCACGGGTTGGCCCAGGGTGTCTTTCATTTTGTCGGCCAGCACGCGCGCAATGGCGTCGGTGCCGCCGCCGGGCGGAAAGCCCACCAGCAACTTGACGGGTTTGGTGGTGTCGGCATGGGCCGCCTGGCCCAGCGGCAGCAGCGCAGCCAACAGGCTGGCAGCGGCCAGTGCCACGGTGCGGCGGCGAATGCTGGTGGTGGGTTGGTGTTTGTGCATTTCAAATCCTTCAATTAAAAGTAGCTGATAAATGAATACAGTCAAGCGATGGAGGCACTTTTTGTTTGTGAAATGTGCTGCGCCCACACCAGCGCGCCCACGGCCACCAGGCTGGCTGCCAGCAGCACCCACAGCCCCGGCAAGTAGCCGGCACTGGGGCTCCACAGGGCACCCAGCAGCCAAGGGGCGGCGGCACGGCCCAGGGCAGTCGGCATGCCCAATGCGCCGTTCAGGCTGGCCGCGTGCGCCTGGTTCACATACTGTGCCACGGCTGTGCCCTTGACGATGGTCACCATGCCGTTGCCCAGGCCATACAGTGCCACAAACAGCCAGGCCACGGCCACGCTCCCGTTGAACCACGTCAATGACACCAGCAAGGCTGCCAGACCCATCGGCATCAGGATGGGAATCCAGCGGTTCACCCGGTGCACGCTGAAGCGGTGCTCAAACCAGAACAGCATTGCACGCCCCGCCACCTGCACCACGCCCATGCTGGCGGGGAGTGCCACGGCCCAAGCGGGTGGCATGCCGCTTTCCAGCAGCAGGTTGACCAGGTGGGCTGCAATGGCGACGGTCACCGCCATCATCAACACTTGGAACAGCCCCACCAGTGCAAACGTGGGTTGGCGCATGGCCTGCTGGCGAGTGAGGCCGGTAGTGGCGCCTGTCAGCGTGCTGCCGCCCCAGCGCTGCGGCCCGCCAGCGCGCGGTGCACCGCGCAGCAGAACCGCGTGGATGGGCAGGCACACCAGCCATTGGCACCCGGCCAGCACCCACAGCATGGGCCGCCAGCCCACCGTGCCCAACAGCCAGGCCATCAGCGGAATGAACACCGTGCTGGCCAGGCCGCCCAAAAACGTGAGGGTGATGATGTGTCGGCGGTAGGCCTGTGGAAAGCGCCGCGTCACCACCGCAAACACCGGCGTGTAGAGCGTGGCCGCCATGGCCAGCCCCAGGCACACCCAGGCGGCATACACCGCCATCAGCGTGGTGGCCAGGCTCAGGCCCACCAGGCCCAAGCCCGCCAGCAGCGAGCCCCCGGCCATCACCCGCCGTTCGTGGCCAGCGTCAATCCACCGCCCCACCGGGTACGCGGCCAGTCCTTCGGCCAGCAGCGCCAGTGACAAGGCCAGCGACACCTCGGCCCGCGTGGCTCCCAGCGAGGCTTCCACTGGCGACAGCAGTATGGAAAAGGCATAAAACACCGACCCCCAGCCCACCAACTGCGCCAGGGACAGCCACACTGTGAGGCGCGAAGAAGGCGCTGAATCACTCATTGAGCAATAGCTGAAAAATCAATGCAGACAAGCGGTGGGTGCCAAAAAGACTTCAAAAATCAGCCCTTGGTGTGCAGCCCACGCCGGTACTGCACGGCTTCAGCCAGGTGTGCCACGGTGAGGGTGTCGGCACCTGCCAGGTCGGCAATGGTGCGGGCCACCTTCAGGGCCCGGTGGGTGCTGCGGGCCGACCAGCCCAGGCGGGCGGCAGCTTTGTTCAGGAACTGGCGGCTGGCGTCGTCCAGGGTGGCGTGCTGTTCCAGCGCCTGGCCTTGCAGTGCCTGGTTGGTACAGCCTTGGCGGGCGATGGCGCGGCTGTGGGCGCGGGCCACGCGTTCGCGCACCGTGGCCGTGCTTTCTGCACCCGCATGGGTTCCAGTGGTGGGGCTGAGTAACTCGTGCGGGGGGAGGGCGGGCACGTCCACATGCAGGTCGATGCGGTCCAGCAGCGGGCCGCTGAGCTTGCCCTGGTAGCGCGCAATCTGGTCGGGCGTGTCTTTGCAGGCCACGGTGGGGTGGCCCAGGTACCCGCAAGGGCAGGGGTTCATGGCGGCAATCAGCTGGAAGCGCGCCGGGAATTCAGTGTGCTGCGCTGCGCGCGAAATGCGCACCTGCCCGGTCTCCAGCGGTTCGCGCAGGGCTTCCAGCGCTGCGCGGGGAAATTCAGGCAACTCGTCCAGAAACAACACGCCGTGGTGGGCCAGCGAGATTTCGCCCGGTTTCGGGGGCGAACCGCCACCCACCAAGGCCACTGGGCTGGCGCTGTGGTGTGGGGCCACGGTGGGGCGCTGACCCCAACGGTCCATGCTGAATCGCCCGGCCAGAGATGCAATGGCAGCGGTTTCGAGTGCTTGCTGGGTGTCCAGCGGGGGCAGCAAGCCGGCAAAGCGGTGGGCCAGCATGCTTTTGCCTGCGCCGGGTGGGCCGCTCATCAGCAGGCTGTGGCCACCGGCGGCGGCTATTTCCAGTGCACGGCGGGCACCGGCCTGGCCTTTCACGTCGCTCAGGTCGGGGCCTGTGGCGGCCGGTTGGGGTGTGGCTGACCGCAGGGTGGCCCAGCCGCTGTCGTCGGGCGCGTCGTCAGGGCCCGAGGCATCCGCGCCTTCGGGGCGGAACTGGCGCACCACGTCCAGCAGGTGGCGCGCACGCACCACTTGGGTGCCTGGCACCAGGGCCGCTTCTTCGGCGCTGCCGGGGGGCAGCACCAGCGTGGTGGTGGCAGTGCCCTGAGCGGTGGCGGTTTGGGTGGCCTGGGCCAGCGCCATGGCCAGTGCACCGCGCACGGGGCGCAGTTCGCCGCCCAGACTCAGTTCACCGGCAAATTCGTGTGCGGCCATGCGGCTGGCGTCCACCACGCCGCTGGCGGCCAGCAGACCCAGGGCAATGGGCAGGTCGAAGCGGCCACTGTCTTTGGGCAAATCGGCCGGCGCCAGGTTGACTGTGATTCGCTTGTTGCTGGGAAATTCCAGCCCGCTGTTTTGCAGCGCCGAGCGCACGCGCTCACGGGCCTCTTTCACTTCGGTGTCGGCCAGTCCCACCAAGGTGAAACTGGGCAAGCCGTTGGCCAGGTGCACTTCCACGCACACCGACGGGGCGCTGAGCCCCAGCAATGCACGGCTTTGGATCAGTGACAGGCTCATTCATTCGACTCCATGGTTGTGCATGCCCTGTTTGGCAGGACGTGTGCACTGTATTGGTGCGGCGCTTGTGTGCATCGCGGTCTATGGGGGTGCATCCCGCGCTGCTGAAGGTGGGAGTCATGGTGCCACAAAACTTGGCACGCTCTGTGCTTACCCCAGCTTCGTCCCGTCCTGCCTGAGGTTTGCCAAGTGTGCAGGGTTCATGTTTAACAAGAGGAATGCTATGAAACTGGTATCCGCCATCATCAAACCCTTCAAGCTGGATGAGGTGCGCGAAGCGCTGTCGAACATCGGCGTGCAGGGCATCACCGTGACCGAGGTCAAGGGTTTCGGTCGTCAGAAGGGCCACACCGAGTTGTACCGCGGCGCTGAGTACGTGGTTGATTTCCTGCCCAAGGTCAAGGTGGAAGCCGCCGTGGCCGACGAGCTGGTGGACCGCGTGATCGAAGCCATCGAAGGTGCTGCACGCACCGGCAAGATCGGCGACGGCAAGATTTTTGTTTACAGCCTGGAGCAGGTTGTTCGCATTCGCACCGGCGAAACCGGCAAAGAAGCGCTCTGACCCGCAACTCACGCGCAACAGAAAGAACACACACCATGAAAAAGCTATTCGCAACCCTCTTGCTGGGCCTTGGCCTGGCCTTTGGCGGCATGGCGGTCAACGCCCAGACCGCAGCCCCCGCTGCAGACGCGCCTGCTGTGACAGCCCCTGCCGCTGATGCACCTGCCGCTGCCCCCGCCGCTCCCGATGCCGCCGCTGCACCTGCTGCTCCCGCAGCCGCTGCCGCACCTGCCGAGGCAACTGCAGCACCCGCCCCCGTGCCCAACAAAGGCGACACCGCCTGGATGATGGTCGCCACGCTGCTGGTCATTCTGATGACCGTGCCTGGCCTGGCCCTGTTCTACGGTGGCCTGGTGCGCAGCAAAAACATGTTGTCCGTGCTGATGCAGGTCATGGTCACGTTCTCGTTGATCGTGGTGCTGTGGTTCATCTACGGCTACAGCCTGGCATTCACCGAAGGCAGCGCCTACATCGGTGGCTTTGACCGCCTGTTCATGAAAGGTGTCTGGGACAACGCCGCTGGCACGTTTGCCAACGCAGCCACCTTCAGCAAGGGTGTGGTCATCCCTGAAATCGTGTTTGCCGCTTTCCAGGCCACGTTTGCCGGTATCACCTGCGCCCTGATCGTCGGCGCATTCGCCGAACGCATGAAGTTCTCTGCCGTGCTGATGTTCATGGTCATCTGGTTCACGTTCAGCTACCTGCCCATCGCTCACATGGTGTGGTTCTGGATGGGCCCTGACGCCTACGCATCTGCTGCTGTGGCCGACGAAATGCTGGGCAAAGCCGGTCTGATCTGGCAACACGGCGCGCTGGACTTCGCTGGCGGTACCGTGGTGCACATCAACGCCGCTGTGGCTGGTCTGGTGGGTGCATACATGGTTGGCAAGCGTGTTGGCTACGGCAAAGAATCCATGGCTCCTCACAGCCTGACTCTGACCATGGTGGGTGCTTCCCTGCTGTGGGTGGGTTGGTTCGGTTTCAACGCCGGTTCTGCTTTGGAAGCCAACGGTTTCGCCGCCCTGGCCTTCATCAACACCTTCGCCGCCACCGCTGCCGCTGTGCTGGCCTGGTGCGTGGGTGAAGCCCTGATGCGTGGCAAGGCTTCCATGTTGGGTGCTGCTTCTGGTGCCGTCGCCGGTCTGGTCGCCATCACCCCTGCTGCGGGCAACGTCGGTATCGGCGGTGCACTGGTCATCGGCCTGGTGGGCGGCTTTGCTTGCCTGTGGGGCGTGAACGGCCTGAAGAAACTGCTGGGCGCTGACGACTCGCTGGACGTGTTCGGTGTGCACGGCGTGGGCGGCATCGTGGGTGCCATTCTGACCGGCGTGTTCAACAGCCCAAGCCTGGGTGGCCCTGGCTACGTGGCCGACTGGGTGACCGCCACCATGGTGACCGCTGCCGACTACTCCATCGCTTCCCAGGTCTGGATCCAGACCAAGGGCGTGCTGATCACCATCGTGTGGTCCGGCGTGGTGGCATTCATCGCCTTCAAACTGGTTGACCTGGTCATTGGCCTGCGCGTCACCGAAGAAGCAGAGCGCGAAGGTCTGGACATCTCCAGCCACGGCGAGACCGCTTACGGCCGCTGATCGACATTGCATCTCCCGCACTGTGTGTGCGGGGCCTGCACCGGGCTGATGGCCCGGTTCAGGCAACCCTCCAAGGTGTCTCCTTTGGATGTTGGGCCCGTTTGCTGCAAAGCGACGGGCCCTTTTTTGTGGGCGCGGCCTGGCTCACAATGTGGGCACAACATTGCTTTTCAGGGAGTTCCCATGCATCGACGTACCGCGCCCCTGCTGTTTTGCGCCCTCGTCAGTTGCGCTGTCACCGCAGCTGCAGCTTCTGCGCAGGTGCAGCCTGCACCAGCCAAACCCATCCAGAGCACCCAGGTGGTGAAAGCGGACCTGCCTTCCAAGAAGGCCAAGAAAAAGAACAAAACAAAGCCCGCGGCCGAGCCGGTGCAATACGCCCCCAGCGGTGAAGCCATGCCAGCACGTGAGAAGCGCCTAATGAGGGAATGCAAAGGCCGCCCCAACGCCGGTGCCTGCCTGGGTTACGCCAGCTGAAAGCGTCCCCGGCAGTCCCGCTGAACGGGGCTGTTCAATTTCCCGGTCATTGGTTGTTCAAAAAATTCACGTGCGTTGTTGGGGCTGCTCGGTACCATCGCGGCCATGGACCATGCCCTGCAAACCCTCACCTCCCAAGTCCGTGACGCCGCTGCTGCCCGTCGCCCGTTGCGCATCCGCGGGGGTGGCAGCAAAGACTTTTACGGCCAAACCATCGACGCCAACGCTGAAGTGCTGGACACCCGGCCGTTGAGCGGCATCGTGGCGCACGAACCCACAGAGCTGGTGGTCACCGTGCGCGGTGGCACCCCGCTGACCGAACTGGAGGCCGTGTTGGCCAGCACAGGCCAGCACCTGCCGTTTGAGCCGCCACACTTTGCCACCACCGGCGCCAGCACGGCCACCGTCGGTGGCATGGTGGCTGCGGGCCTGAACGGCCCCGGCCGCGCCAGCGCGGGTGCGGTGCGCGACTTTGTGCTGGGCGCGCAGGTGCTCAATGGCCGTGCCGAGCTGCTGACATTTGGTGGCCAGGTCATGAAAAACGTGGCCGGGTACGACGTCAGCCGCAGCCTGGCGGCCTCCATGGGCACACTGGGCGTGCTGGTGGAAGTGTCGCTGAAGGTGTTGCCCGTGGCCCCTGCCGAGGCCACCCTGTGTTTTGACATGGACCAACCCGCTGCATTGGCCGCGCTCAACCGTTGGGGTGGCCAACCCCTGCCGCTGAACGCCAGCTGCTGGGTGCAAGACCAGGAGCGCAGTGTGTTGTATGTGCGCCTGCGCGGCGCTGTGGCCGCAGTGGAGGCCGCTTGCACTCGCATGGGCGGCCAGCGCCTGGACAACGCCACGGTGGCCGCCGACTGGGCCGCCTGCCGCGAGCAAACGTTGCCCTTTTTTGCCCAGGCACCCGCTCCCGGTGACGCGCTGTGGCGCGTGTCGCTGCCACAAACCGCTCCAGCGCTGGCGCTGGGCGGACGCAGCGCCGAGCAGCAATTGGTGGAGTGGCACGGCGCGTTGCGCTGGGTGTGGGCACCAGCGGCACAGGCACAGGCCATCCGCGCCGCAGCGCTGGCAGCAGGGGGGCACGCCACCCTGTTCCGCCCGGCAGCCGAGGCCGACCGCTCAGTGGGCGTGTTCACCCCGCTGAGTGCGCCGCTGGCTGCCATTCACCGCCGCCTGAAGGCCGAGTTTGACCCGGCGGGCATCTTCAACCCCGGTCGCCTGTACGCAGACGTCTGAACCCTCTACACCCGGACCGGCCATGCAAACCAACCTTGCCCCCCAATACAAAAACACGCCCGAAGGCCAGGAGGCGGAGTCCATCCTGCGCAACTGCGTGCACTGCGGCTTCTGCACCGCGACGTGTCCCACTTACCAGCTGCTGGGCGACGAGCTGGACGGGCCGCGTGGCCGCATCTACCTCATCAAACAGGTGTTCGAAGGGGCGACGCCCACACGCAAAACGCAGATGCACCTGGACCGCTGCCTGACCTGCCGCAATTGCGAAAGCACCTGCCCCAGCGGCGTGCAATACGGCCACCTCATCGACATCGGCCGCAAGGTGGTGGACGACCAGGTCCCCCGCCCGCTGATGGAAAAAGTGCTGCGCACCGCGCTGAAAGAAGGTTTGCCGTCGCCCCTGTTTGGCCCCGCCATGAAAATGGGCCAACTGGTGCGCGATCTGATGCCCACCAGCCTGAAAAACAAGATACCGGCCAAGCAGAACGCCGGTGCCTGGCCCACCCGCACCCATGCCCGCAAGGTGCTGATGCTGGCTGGTTGCGTGCAGCCCGCCATGATGCCCAACATCAACACCGCCACTGCCCGTGTGCTGGACGCTGCCGGCATTGAGACCGTGGTGGCCACCAAAGCCGGGTGCTGCGGTGCAGTGAAGTTCCACCTGAACGATCACGACGGTGGCAAAGCCGAAATGCGCGCCAACATCGACGCGTGGTGGCCGCACATTGAAAGCGGTGCGGTGGAAGCCATCGTCATGAACGCTTCGGGCTGTGGTGTGACGGTGAAGGAATACGGCCACACCCTGCGCAACGACCCGGCGTATGCCGCCAAGGCCGCCCGTGTGAGCGAGCTGACGAAAGACCTGAGCGAGTTGTTGCCCGCCCTGGTGCCAGTGCTCAAAGACCGTGTGGCCGCCAACCCACGCGTGTCCTCCGGCCAGGTGGCGTTTCACCCGCCCTGCACGTTGCAGCATGGTCAGCAGCTCAAAGGGGGCGTTGAAAAGCACCTCGGTGAGCTGGGTTTCAAGATCAACGTGGCAAGCTGCGAGGCACACCTGTGCTGCGGCTCGGCTGGCACCTACTCGGTGCTCAACCCCAAGCTGTCGTACCAATTGCGTGACCGCAAACTGGGCCACCTGGGGGCGATGGCGCCTGAGACCATCGTGTCGGCCAACATTGGCTGCATCACCCACCTGCAAAGTGGCACACCGACACCGGTGAAACACTGGATCGAACTGCTGGACGCGGCGCTGGTTTGACACAGACAGTGGCATTTGTGCACGCAAACCCCGGTGCACTGTGTCGGATGGTGCCGACCACCGGCGGTTGACTTGCTGGCACGCTAAGCTTTGCCGGCGGTGCTGCCTGCGTCAGGCACTGCACAATGTGTTGACGACGCCACAGGAGCACTGACATGGGTTTTTTCAGCAACATATTGGACAAGCTGGGCATGAAAGAGGCGGCTGCTGCGCCCGTCATCACCCCACCCGCCGCGGCTGCGGCGCCAGCCGCGCAGCCTTTCACACCCGCAACTCCGGTGGTCAACCCGATTGCCATGGTGGACGTGGCTGCCCTGCTGACCGACAAAGCCGCCAAGCACCCGGAAAAACTGAACTGGAAAACCTCCATCGTCGACCTGCTCAAGCTGTTGGGCCTGGACAGCAGCCTGGCGGCGCGCAAGGAACTGGCCAAAGAACTGTATTGCCCAGACGACAAGATGGCCGACTCAGCCCAGATGAACATGTGGCTGCACAAGCAGGTGCTCGGCCACATCGCAGCCAACGGTGGCAACGTGCCGAAGGAACTGCTCTGACCGTCAGACCACCTGCGACGGCTCACAGGCGTCACATCCCATGATCCCTGCACTTGCATCGTTGCTGGTGTGCCAGTTGCTGGGCGAGGCGCTGGTTCGGGTGCTCGGCATCCCTGTGCCCGGGCCGGTGGTTGGCATGGCTGGACTGCTGGCTGTGCTGGTGGTGCGGCCAGCATGGCTGGCAGCGCTCAAACCCACCGCACAAAACCTGCTGCAGCACCTGTCGTTGCTGTTTGTTCCCGCAGGTGTGGGTGTGATGTTGCACCTGCAGCGCCTGGGGAATGAGGCCCTGGCCATCGGCGTGGCGCTGGTGCTGAGCACATTGATTGGCCTGGCCAGCGCAGCGCTGACCATGGCGTGGCTGATGAAGCGCGTGGCACCCCCGACCGGTGAGGCTGAACAACCGTGAACGAAGGCCTGCCGCTGCCGCAGTTGGTATCGGGCGAGGCGGTTGAGCGCCTGACCGACGTATGGGTTTACCTCTCTGCGACGCCGTTGCTGGGCCTCACCGTCACGTTGCTGGTGTATCAGCTGGCATTCATGGTCTACCGTCGCACTGGCATGCACCCGTTGGCCAACCCGGTGGCGCTGGCGGTGATGGTGCTGGGCACACTGCTCTGGGCCACCGGCACGCCCTATGCCACTTATTTTGAAGGTGCACAGTTTGTGCACTTCCTGCTGGGGCCCGCCACGGTTGCCCTGGCCGTGCCACTGTTTGAGCAGTTGCCGCGCTTGAAGCGGCTGTGGTTGCCCATGCTCGGTGCCCTGGTGGTGGGCACCTTGGCGGCCACCGCAAGTGCCATTGGCATTGGCTGGGCACTGGGGGCCAGCAAGGCCACCATTGCGTCGCTGGCGCCCAAGTCAGTCACCACGCCAGTTGCCATGGGCATTGCCGAAAAAATGGGGGGGCTGCCATCGCTCACGGCGGTGCTCGTGGTGTGCACCGGCGTGTTGGGCGCTGCCACGGGGCGGCTGTTGTTCGACGCCTTGCGCATCCAGCAACCCGAGGTGCGCGGCTTTGCGCTGGGCACTGCGGCACATGGCATCGGCACGGCCCGGGCATTTCAGGTGAGCGAGGAAATGGGCGCGTTCGCAGGTTTGGCGATGGGCTTGTCGGCACTCTTCAGCGCCCTGGTCTTGCCTTGGGCAGCGGGAGCCATGCTGCGTTTGCTGGGCTGATTTGGCGGTAGCAAACTATTTAATACAGATAAGCGGTAGGGCCTTTTTTTTAATGAAAATAGGTTGACTCACGGGCTGCAATACACGCGCAACTGCCGCAGCAACTCCTAAACTCCTGCGCACAGCTGTGCGTCTGTCTCCTGGTCTGGTGGCCAAGGTGCTGGCCCAGGCCCAGACCATTGGTGTGCTCAAACGGGCAGCTTTCGGCGTCCAGACCGGGCAGGTCCTCGGATCGCCGTGCGCATGGGCCAGCACCCTGTGCTCGAGTGATGCCAGCGGAACAGGGCCTCGGTGGCATTGCCTGTGGGCCGAAATTCAATTCTCTGTGTCATCGCCCGCCGCCCACATCCAGCAATGCGCCTGTGGTGTAACTCGCTCCGCTGCCCAACAGCCACAAGACGGCTTGTGCCACCTCGTCGGCCTGGCCGGGACGTTGCATCGGTATGGTGCTGGCCAGACGTTGTGCCCGGTCAGGCTGGCCTCCGCTGGCGTGAATGTCGGTGTCGATGATGCCGGGCCGAACGGCGTTCACGCGGATGCCTTCGCCAGCCACCTCACGCGCCAGGCCCACGGTGAACGTGTCGATGGCCCCTTTGCACGCTGCGTAGTCGACGTACTGGCCGGGTGCCCCCAGCCGAGCTGCCACGCTCGACACATTCACGATGGCTCCCCCGCAGCCCCCATGCGTGGTGCTCATGCGCCGCACGGCTTCCCGGGCGCACACAAAGCTGCCCAGCACGTGGGTGCGCCACTGGCGCTCCAGGCGGGCCACGCTCATTTCGTCGACACGGGCGGCGACATCCACCACACCGGCGTTGTTGACCAAGCCACTGAGAGGCCCGAGTTTGGCGTCGACCTGCTGGAACATGCGCAGGACATCCTCTTCGCAGGCGACATCTGCCTGCACCGCCATGGCCCGGCCTCCGCTGCCGCGAATGCGTCGCACCACTTCGTCTGCCGCCAGCGAGTGTGTGTGGTAATTCACCGCCACCGCCCAGCCCTCGGTAGCGGCCAGCAGTGCGACGGCGGCACCAATGCCGCGAGAACCTCCGGTGACGATGAGTACGCGTTGCTGTTGCATGGGTGGACCTGCGGAGTGGAGTTATAGCTGGGTCGGTATGTTGGCGTGGCGGTCCACCTGCCTGCTGAACGGTGTGTCTGCCGCTGTGCCGCACAGCCCGGGGTTGTGGTGCAGTGATGCCTTGGGCACCACGGTTTCAACCCGCGTTGCCGGCCAGGTATCGTTTGCGCCAGAACAGGAGGCCAAGGGCCCCGGCCACCAACCCCATGGCGCCAATCGCCCACCACAGGCCATCGGTCTGATGAATCAAGGGCAGGAACTCGAAGTTCATGCCAAAAAAGCCAGTGACCAGGTTCAGTGGCAAGAAAATGGCCGTGAGTGCTGTCAGCGTTTTCATGGTGTCGTTGGTGCGGTTGCCTTGGACGCTGAAGTGCATTTGCACGGCGGTTTCAGCGCTGCGCTCCAGCCGGTCCACATGGTGGATGACGCGCTCGATGTGTTCCAGCACGTCGCGGCTGCGCACCATCAGCAGCTCGCGATCACGTCGACCTTCGGGTGTGATGGGTTCTTCCCAGGTTTTCACCGCTTCGATCCAGTCTTGCACGGCGGCTCTCTGGTCCTCGCAAATTTCGTCCAACTGGTGCAGTGACAGCCGCATGCCCAACATCGATGCCCAGTTTGTGAAGCGGCCTTGGGGTTTCAGCAGTTCCACCTGCCAGTGGTCGAGGTCGCGGGTGAGCTGGCGGCGCAGGTCGAGGTAGCCATCCACCATGGAATTGACGATGCGCAGCATCATGTCTGCGGGATCGGGCGGCAGACGCGCGATGGCGTTGCGGGTTTCTGCGGCGTTGGTGTTCAGCAGCCTCTCGGCATAGGCGTCGCGCACACTGCATTCGGTGGGGTGCACGCTGAGCAACACGCGGTCAAACACCGCAAAGCCCACAGGGCTGGTGTTGACGCGTTTGAGGGCGCGCGGCACACCCTCGCGGGCTTCGTGCAATGGCTCACCGGGGCGGGCCAGGTCGGTGTCGGTTTGGCCCGTGGCCAGGCGGCGAAAGACCACCACGTCGTACAACGATGTGTAGTCGTAGTGCGAAGGCAACTGGTTGTTCAGCAGGTCCGATAGGTGCAAATCCACGAGCGGGCCGCCGCACAGAGTCACGAGTGCCGCCTGAACCTGTTGCTGAACCACTTCAAATTCCCGCCTTGCGCAGGCGATCCAGACGTACCCGGTGTCCGGTAAACGGGTGGGCAGCGTGTCCGTCTCATGCACGCTGCCCGCAGAGACGGTGATCACTCGCATGCGGGTGCTGCCGGATCAGCTGCGCAGCAGGCGGGCTGCGTCGCGGGCAAAGTAGGTCAGCACGCCATCGGCCCCAGCGCGTTTGAAGGCCAGCAGGCTTTCCATCATCACGGCGTCGTGGTCCAGCCAGCCGTTCTGGGCAGCGGCTTTCAGCATCGCGTATTCGCCACTGACTTGGTAAGCGAAAGTGGGCATGTGGAACTGGTCTTTCACGCGGCGCACCACGTCCAGGTAAGGCATGCCGGGCTTGACCATGACCATGTCGGCCCCTTCGGCAATGTCCAGCGCCACTTCGCGCAGCGCTTCGTCGGTGTTACCGGGGTCCATCTGGTAGACCTTTTTGTTGGCCTTGCCCAGGTTGGCGGCCGAGCCCACCGCATCGCGGAATGGCCCGTAAAACGCACTGGCGTACTTGGCGCTGTAGGCCATGATCCGGGTGTGAACATGGCCCTTGGCCTCCAGGGCAGTGCGGCTGGCGCCAATGCGCCCGTCCATCATGTCGCTGGGGGCAACGATGTCCACGCCTGCTTCGGCCTGGGTCAGCGCCTGCTGAACCAGCACCTCGACGGTAGCGTCGTTGATGATGTAGTTGTCGTCGTCCAACAGGCCGTCCTGGCCGTGGCTGGTGAACGGGTCCAGCGCCACATCCGTCATCACGCCCAGATCGGGAAACTCTTTTTTCAGCGCCCGCACCACGGTGGGCACCAGACCGTCGGGGTTGGTGGCTTCGATGCCATCGGGGGTTTTCAGGTTCTGGCTGATCACGGGGAACAGCGCCATCACCGGGATGCCCAGCTTCACGCAGTCTTCAGCCACGGGCAGCAGCAGGTCCAGACTCAGTCGCTCGACCCCTGGCATGGAGCCGACCGCTTCGCGGCGACCCTGGCCTTCCAGCACGAACACGGGGTAGATCAGGTCGTGCGGGGTGAGTGCGTGTTCGCGCACGAGGTTGCGTGTGAAAGCGTCGCGGCGCAGCCGACGGGGCCGCGAGGCGGGGAACGGGGGAGGTTGAATGGACATGTTCATGCCGGGCATTGTGGCAAAAACCGAAGACATCAGACACCACAAGAAATGATAAAAACAACACCCATTCGTCTTGTTTTTGCAATTTTGCAACGCGATGCCTTGCGATGCGGGTTGTGCTGTGGTTAGAATTCCCCCGGGCCGTCTCTGGACGGTCTCCCGCTTTTCCTCCCTGAGCGGGTGCCTTGGAGTGTGACAGCAAAAAGGCATTGCAGCCCGGCCCTTTGGCTGGGCTTTTTTTTGCCTTTTTCAGGCGCCGGGCGGGCTAAACTGTGTCCCATGCTGTGGGTCAAATCGTTTCATATCGTCTTCGTGGCCAGCTGGTTCGCCGGGCTGTTTTACCTGCCACGCATATTTGTCAACCTTGCCATGGTGCCGGCCGGCAGCGATGCCGAGCGTGCGCGCCTGTTGCTCATGGCCCAAAAGCTCATGCGCTTCACCCACATCCTGATGATTCCGGCTGTGGTGTTGGGTGTGTGGCTGTGGGCGGGCTATGGCATCGGCAGGGGCCCTGGCAATGGGTGGATGCATGCCAAACTGGCCGTGGTTGCCCTGGTGCTGGGCTATCACCATGCCTGCACGATCATGCTGAAAAGGTTCATTGCGGGCGAGAACCGGCGTGGCCACGTGTGGTACCGCTGGTTCAACGAGGCGCCCGTCATCATGCTGGTGGTTGTGGTGTGCCTGGTGGTGGTCAAGCCGTTCTGAGGCTGACATGACGCGCCGCACCTTGGCCTGGCCATCGGCCTGGTTGTTCGGGGTGCTGGTGGCCTACGCCAGCTTGTACCCGTTCGAGGGTTGGCGGGTGCAAGGTTCGAACCCATTTGCTTTTCTGACCGAGCCTCTGCCGCGTTATTGGCTGGCTTTCGATGTCTTCAGCAACCTGGTGGGATACGTGCCGTTGGGCTTCTTGCTGGCGGTCACTGCATTGCGCTCGGGTCGCGGTGGCTTCTTGCGTGCCGGTGCGTTTGTGCTGCCGTCGCTGCTGTCCCTATTGCTGGAGACGCTGCAGGTGTACTTGCCCAGCCGGGTGCCGTCCAACGTGGACTGGGCCCTGAACACAGCGGGTGGAGCCTTGGGCGCTGGACTGGCTTTTGCATTGGCTCGCATGGGCTGGTTGGCCCATTGGCAGCGTGTGCGCACCCGTTTGTTTGTGCCGGATGCCCATGGCGCTTTGCTGTTGATCGCGCTGTGGCCGCTGGCTTTGCTGTACCCCGCTTCGTTGCCTTTTGGGCTGGGACAGGTATGGGGTGCATTGGAATTGGCAGTGGCACAGGCACTGGCCGACACTGCAGGTGCGGCTTGGTGGCCCATTCCCGTTGCAACCGCGATACCCCTGACCCGTGCCGGCGAGGCCGCGTGCGTGGCCATGGGCCTGATGGCACCGTGTGTATTGGGGTACAGCGTGTTGCGTGAGCGCTGGCACCGATTGGGTTGGTGCGTGGCGGTGCTGCTGGGCGGTGTGTGGTGGATGGGTTTGTCCAGCGCCCTGACTTACGGCCCAGTGCATGCTTGGGCATGGCTCACGCCGCCGGTACTGGCAGCGCTGTGCCTGGCAGGCCTGGGAGGTGTGCTGTTGATCGGCGCATCCCGTCGCGCCAGTGTGGTGTGGCTGGTGCTCTTGCTTTTGGGAGCGCTGACCTTGCTCAACCGCGCGCCGCAAAGTCCGTATTTGGCTGAATCACTCGATATCTGGGCGCAAGGCCGTTTCATCCGGTTTCATGGGTTGACTCAGTGGCTGGGCTGGCTGTGGCCCTACGCAGCGTTGGGGCATGCCATCGTGCAAGCCAGCCGTCGGGATTTGCGTTGACCCCGCCGCGATGGCTTGCCTCCTAAAATCGGCCGATGACTTCCACAAGCACTCCAGCCTCGTATTACGAGCGCCACATTTTTTTCTGTACCAATCAGCGCGAGGCAGGCAACGAATGCTGCGCCAACCATGCTGCGCAGGAGGCCTTTGAACATTGCAAAGCACGCGCCAAGTCCCTGGGGCTGCTGGGTGCCGGAAAAGTGAGGGTGAACCGAGCGGGTTGTCTGGACCGTTGCGCGGGCGGACCCATTGCCGTGGTGTACCCCGAAGCCGTTTGGTACACGTTTGTGGACAAAGCCGACATCGATGAAATCGTCTCGTCCCACCTGGCGGGCGGCGTGGTGGTGGAGCGCTTGCGCACTCCGCCAGATGTGGGGCGTTGAATAAATGGTGTTTTATGCATTTGACGCAAGCCTGTAATCAATAGTTTGCTATACCAATGAACTCTCAAACCCAGGCGATGTTGGTGCCAGGTCCTGCGGGAACCCTCGAGCTGGCCGTGGATTCACCGGCTGGTGAGGCCAAAGGGGTGGCCGTGGTTGCCCATCCGCACCCGTTGTTCGGCGGCAGCCTTGGAAACAAGGTGGTGCAAACGTTGGCCCGGGCGTTTGTGCAGCAGGGTTGGCGCGCGGTCCGGTTCAATTTCCGTGGGGTGGGTCAAAGCACCGGTGAGCACGACGCTGGCCGGGGCGAGTTGGCCGATTTATTGGCTGTGGTGCAGTCACAGGCGGCGCAGGGCCCTTTGTGTCTGGCCGGGTTTTCGTTCGGTGCATTTGTCACCTCGCACGCCGTGCAAGCCCTGAGCGGCACGCGAGACATTCACCGTCTGCTGCTGGTGGGCACGGCGGCCAGTCGGTTCGATGTTGCCCCCGTGGCGCCTGAACTTCACGAGCGGACTCTGGTCATCCACGGGGAAGCCGATGACACCGTGCCCCTGGCCGACGTCCTGAACTGGGCGCGGCCCCAGCATTTGCCGGTGATGGTGTTGCCGGGCATGGGGCATTTCTTTCACGGGCAGTTGCCATTGCTCAAAGCGTTGGCTGTGAGGCACATCGGCCATTGAGTGTGTTTCGTGCTGTTTTCAGTGGCGCGGCATGACCGCGCTTGTTTTTTTGTTGTCACCGAAAGTTGCTGTGTTGACCATTTTTTCCGCCCGTTGGGCTGTGACCCTGAGTTTGCCGTTCGTGTGTGCCGTTGCGGCCGCGCAAGTGCCTGCCCCTCCCGAAATCGCCGGCAGGGCTTATTTGCTGTACGACATGACCAGCGCCCAGGTGCTGGCTGCCAAAGACCCCGACATGGCTGTGGAGCCCGCGTCACTCACCAAACTGATGACGGCGTACCTGGCTTTTGATGCTTTGAGGGCCAAAAAACTGAGCCTGTCGCAGGCGTTGCCCGTCAGTGAGCGGGCCTGGAAAATGCCCGGTTCCCGCATGTTCATCGACCCCAAGATGCAGGTGCCAGTCGAGGACCTGCTCAAGGGCATGATCGTGCAGTCTGGCAACGACGCGACCGTGGTGCTGGCCGAAGGCGTGGGCGGTACGGTGGAGCGGTTTGTGGAAATGATGAACAGCCAAGCCAAAGCGCTGGGCATGAACAGCACCCAATTCCGCAACCCGGAAGGGCTGACAGAGCCCGGCCACACCACCACAGCGCGCGATCTGGCCACGCTGGCCACCCGGCTGATGAAGGACTTTCCGGAGTATGTGCCGTACTACGCCATCCAGCGCTACCGCTACCCTGGCACGCCTGCGTCGAACGAAACCAACCGCAACATGCTGTTGTTCCGCGACCCGACAGTGGATGGCTTGAAGACAGGGCACACCAACGCAGCCGGGTACTGCCTCGTGTCCACTGCCAAACGCAGCGTGCCGGCGTTGGGAGAAGGCCCCAACGGACACCGCCGCCTCATCAGTGTGTTGTTGGGCGCATCCAGCGAAAACGTGCGCGCCGCAGAAAGCCAGAAATTGCTGAACTGGGGATACACGGCCTACGAGGCCGTGCGCCTGGTCAAGGCTGGCGAGCCTGTGGCGCAACCCGCCGTGTGGAAAGGCAAGGCCCCGACCGTGAAGCTGGGTTTGCCTGAAGGTGTGGTGGTCTCTGTGCCCGCAGGCGCTGCGCGCCAGCTGAAGACCGAGGTGGTGCGGCCCGAGCCGCTGGTTGCACCGTTCCAGCAAGGCCAGTCGCTGGGCGTGCTGAAGGTGTCACAGGCCGATGGCACCGTGGTGGCCGAAGTGCCTTTGCAGGTGCTCGAAACCGTCGCCGAGGCGGGCATTTTGGGGCGTGCCTGGGATGCCATTCGCCTGTGGATCAAGTGACGCATGGATGTCGGTCTTGTGCTGTTTTGGGCCCAGTGATATATTCGAGGGCTTTTCGGAATTTTCCGAGAGGCTTTCGTTTTCGCTTTTTCAAACGTTTAGGGACGTTTCATGCCAACCATTAATCAACTGATTCGCCACGGGCGGGAGGTCGAAAAGACCAAATCCAAGAGCCCCGCGATGGAAAACTGCCCCCAGCGCCGTGGTGTTTGCACCCGCGTGTACACCACCACTCCCAAGAAGCCTAACTCCGCTTTGCGTAAGGTTGCCAAAGTGCGCCTGACCAACGGTTTCGAGGTCATCTCTTATATCGGCGGTGAAGGCCACAACCTGCAAGAGCACTCTGTGGTGCTGGTGCGCGGTGGTCGTGTCAAAGACTTGCCCGGTGTGCGTTACCACATCGTGCGCGGCTCTTTGGACCTGCAAGGCGTGAAAGACCGCAAGCAGTCCCGTTCCAAGTACGGTGCCAAGCGTCCCAAGGCCAAATAAGCCAGGGTTCTGCAGGTATCGGGTGCTCAAGTGCCCATTCGGTGTTTGACTGGCCGGCAAGCCGGATCAAACGAAGTGACCCTCCAGATGCCGTGTGGTGTCGGGTCGAGTAAGTGAGAGTCCTGCCAATCATTGGTCTCTCGCGGTGGTTGAAAAGCCGCCAACTGAAGCAACAGAGGTTTAAAAATGCCACGTCGTCGCGAAGTCCCTAAACGTGAAATCCTGCCGGATCCCAAGTTCGGCAATCTCGAGCTGTCCAAGTTCATGAACGTGATCATGGAAGGCGGCAAGAAAGCCGTCGCCGAGCGCATCATCTACGGTGCCTTGGAGCAAATTGAAAAGAAAACCGGCAAAGACCCGGTCGAGGCCTTCAGCGTGGCCATCAACAACGTGAAGCCCATGGTGGAAGTGAAATCCCGCCGCGTGGGTGGCGCCAACTACCAGGTGCCCGTTGAAGTGCGCCCCGTTCGCCGCCTGGCCCTGTCCATGCGCTGGATCAAAGAAGCAGCACGCAAGCGCGGTGAAAAATCCATGGCCCTGCGCCTGGCCAACGAGTTGATCGAGGCCACAGAAGGCCGTGGCGGTGCCATGAAGAAGCGTGACGAAGTGCACCGCATGGCAGAAGCCAACAAGGCATTCAGTCACTTCCGCTTCTGATTCACGCAGCCGTCATCCCGACCTGCTAACTTGTCAGAAGCAAGCCCGCGCCCTGAAAAGGGGTGGCGGGCTTTGTACGTCATTCACGGAGAATTTTCATGGCACGCAATACGCCCCTTGAGCGCTACCGCAACATCGGTATCTCTGCCCACATTGACGCGGGCAAAACCACCACCACAGAACGCATCCTGTTCTATACCGGTGTGAACCACAAAATCGGTGAAGTGCACGACGGTGCCGCCACCATGGACTGGATGGAACAAGAGCAGGAACGTGGTATCACCATCACGTCCGCTGCCACCACCTGCTTCTGGAAGGGCATGGACGGTTCTTTCCCCGAGCACCGCTTCAACATCATCGACACCCCCGGCCACGTGGACTTCACCATTGAAGTCGAGCGTTCGATGCGCGTGCTGGACGGCGCTTGCATGGTGTATTGCGCTGTGGGTGGCGTGCAGCCCCAGTCTGAAACCGTTTGGCGCCAGGCCAACAAATACAAAGTGCCTCGCTTGGCCTTTGTGAACAAGATGGACCGCACCGGTGCCAACTTCTTCAAAGTTGTGGACCAGATGAAAATCCGCCTGAAGGCGAACCCTGTGCCCGTGGTGATCCCAATCGGCGCTGAGGAAAACTTCACCGGCGTGGTTGATCTGCGCAAGATGAAAGCCATCATTTGGGACGAAGCGTCACAGGGTATGAAGTTCACCTTCACCGACATTCCGGCCGAACTGCTCGAACTGGCCAAAGAGTGGCGCGAGAAGATGGTCGAGGCTGCCGCTGAGTCCAGCGAAGAAATGATGGACAAATACCTCGGCGGCGAAGCGCTGACCGAAGAGGAAATCACTGCCGGTCTGCGTGCACGCACATTGGCATGTGAAGTCCAGCCCATGCTGTGCGGCACTGCGTTCAAAAATAAGGGCGTTCAGCGCATGCTCGACGCTGTGATCGAGCTGCTGCCTTCACCCGTGGACATCGAAGACGTCAAGGGCACAGATGAAGACGAAGCACCCACCAGCCGCAAAGCTGACGACGAAGAAAAGCTGTCTGCACTCGCATTCAAGCTGATGACCGACCCGTTTGTGGGCCAGTTGACATTTGTTCGCGTGTACTCCGGCGTGATCAAAAAAGGCGACACCGTTTACAACGCGGTCAAGGGCAAGAAAGAGCGCATCGGTCGTATCGTGCAAATGCACGCCAACAACCGCCAGGAAGTGGAAGAAATCCGCGCCGGTGACATCGCTGCCTGCGTGGGCTTGAAAGAAGTGACCACCGGTGAAACGCTGTGTGATCCTTCCTCCATCATCATGCTGGAGCGCATGGTGTTCCCCGAGCCAGTGATTGCTCAGGCCGTGGAACCCAAAACCAAAGCCGACCAGGAAAAAATGGGCATTGCCCTGCAACGGTTGGCCCAGGAAGATCCTTCGTTTCGGGTGGAGGTGGATCACGAAACCAACCAGACCATCATGGCTGGCATGGGTGAGCTCCATTTGGAAATTTTGGTCGATCGCATGTTGCGTGAGTTTAAGGTGGAGGCCAATGTGGGAAAACCACAGGTGGCCT
>CAIYQZ010000068.1 GCA_903928495.1 uncultured bacterium | reverse complement strand
GTGGCTGGCATCGTCTCGATCTTGCACCGCATCAGCGGTTTCCTGATGTTTTTGTTGATGCCCCTCATCATTTGGATGTTTGACAACTCCATCACTTCTGAAATTTCCTTCGCCAAGTTCTCGGCCGCCTTCAACATCGGCGTGGGCTTCGTGCCCGGCTGGTTCATGAAGCTCGTGGCCTTGGCCCTGATCTGGGCCTACCTGCACCACTTCATCGCTGGCTTGCGCCACCTGTACATGGACGTGTGCCATGCCGTGACCAAAGAGTTCGGCAAGTCTTCCGCCATCGTCACGCTGGCCCTGAGCATCGCCTTGACCGCCGTCCTCGGCGCCAAGATGTTCGGCCTGTACTGATCAGCCCCCATTACTCCAAAGGAAACTGACCTATGTCCGTGAATTACGGCTCCAAACGCATCGTCACCGGTGCTGGTTATGGCTTTCGCGACTGGCTGGCCCAGCGCGTGACAGGCGGCCTGATGGCCCTGTTCACTGTGATCTTGTTGGCCCAGGTGATCTTCACCTCTGGCCCCATTGGCTACGAACAGTGGGCTGGCATTTTTGCCGGTCAATGCATGAAGTTTTTGACCTTCGCGGTCATCGTTGCTTTGCTCTACCACGTGTGGGTGGGCATGCGCGACATCTGGATGGACTACGTCAAACCCGTGGCCGTTCGCCTGGTGCTGCATGTCTTCACACTGGTTTGGCTGATCGGCTGTGCTGGCTGGGCTGTTCAAGCCCTGTGGCGCCTTTAATGCGCTTGTGACTGCGTTGACCTCACACAAAGATAGATAAACATGAGCTACACCAAAGATCAAATCTCCAACCGCAAGTTCGACGTCGTGATCGTCGGCGCCGGTGGTTCGGGCATGCGTGCCTCGCTGCAACTGGCCCGCGCAGGCCTGAACGTGGCCGTCCTGTCCAAAGTGTTCCCCACCCGCTCGCACACCGTGGCAGCGCAAGGCGGCGTGTCCGCTTCGCTGGGCAACATGAGCGAAGACAGCTGGGAATACCACTTCTACGACACCGTCAAGGGCTCCGACTGGCTCGGCGACCAGGACGCCATTGAATTCATGTGCCGTGAAGCCCCCAAGGTCGTGTACGACCTGGAGCACATGGGCATGCCTTTCGACCGCAACCCCGACGGCACCATTTACCAACGTCCGTTTGGCGGCCACACCGCCAACTTCGGCGAAAAGCCGGTGCAACGCGCTTGCGCGGCCGCTGACCGCACCGGTCACGCCATGCTGCACACCTTGTACCAGGCCAACGTCGCCGCCCGCACCACCTTCTTTGTGGAATGGATGGCACTGGACCTGATCCGCAACGAAGCCGGCGACTGCGTGGGCGTGACCGCCCTCGAAATGGAGACCGGTGAGGTCTACACCTTGCAAGCCAAGACGGTTTTGCTGGCCACTGGCGGTGCAGGTCGCATTTACCAATCGTCCACCAACGCCTTCATCAACACCGGTGACGGCTTGGGCATGGCTGCCCGCGCTGGCATCGCCTTGCAGGACATGGAGTTCTGGCAGTTCCACCCCACCGGCGTGGCCGGCGCTGGCGTGCTGCTGACCGAAGGCTGCCGTGGCGAAGGCGCAATCTTGCTCAACAGCAATGGCGAACGCTTCATGGAGCGCTATGCGCCCACACTGAAAGACTTGGCTCCACGTGACTTCGTGTCCCGCTGCATGGGCCAAGAAATCCTGGAAGGTCGCGGCTGCGGTCCGAACAAAGACTACATCCACATGAAGCTGGACCACCTGGGTGCCGACACCATCCACAAACGTCTGCCTTCCGTGTACGAAATCGGCGTGAACTTCGCCAACGTGGACGTGACCCGCGAGCCCATCCCTGTTGTGCCCACCATCCACTACCAGATGGGCGGCATCCCGACCAACATCAACGGCCAAGTGGTGCACACCGTGAACGGTGAAGACCGTCCTGTGAATGGTCTTTACGCTGTGGGCGAATGCTCTTGCGTGTCGGTGCACGGCGCCAACCGCCTGGGCACCAACTCGCTGCTGGACTTGCTGGTCTTTGGCAAGGCCGCTGGCGACCACATCATCGCCAACAACAAGCCCGGCACCCCTGTGCAGGACCTGCCAGCCAACGCCACCGACTTGACGCTGGCCCGCCTGAACCGCCTCGAAAGCGCTCAAAGCGGCGAATACGCCCAAGACGTGGCCAACGACATGCGCGCCATCATGCAAGCCCACGCTGGTGTGTTCCGCAGCCAGGAAGTCATGGACGAAGGCGTCAAGAAGATCGCAGAACTGCGCGCACGCGTGGCCAACATCGGTCTGAAGGACACCTCCAAAGTGTTCAACACCGCCCGCATCGAAGCGCTGGAAGTGGAAAACTTGATGGAAGCTGCACAAGCGACCATTGAGAGCGCCGCCGCCCGTCAAGAGTGCCGTGGCGCTCACTTGGTGCGCGACTACGAACACGATGTGACCCACCCCACTTGCCCACTGGGCCGCAACGACGCCGAGTGGATGAAGCACACCCTGTGGCACAGCGCCGACAACAGCCTGACCTACAAACCCGTCAAGCTCAAACCCCTGACCGTGGACTCCGTGCCACCCAAGGTTCGCACGTTCTAAAAATTGCTTGGACCGCTCGGATCGTGTCGATCCTGCGGCCCACCCCCCGAATTAAACAGGAG
>CAIYQZ010000067.1 GCA_903928495.1 uncultured bacterium | reverse complement strand
CGGCATCTTTGATCACAGGCACCACCAAGCCGTTGGGCGTGTCGGCTGCAAAGCCGATGTGGAAGTACTGCTTGTAGACCAGGCTGTCGCCGTCCAGGCTGCTGTTGAACTCGGGGAACTTCTTGAGTGCCGACACGCAGGCCTTGATCAGGAACGCGAGCATGGTGACCTTGACGCCGCTCTTCTCGTTCTCTTTGTTGGTGGATACGCGGAAGGCTTCCAGGTCAGTGATGTCGGCGTCGTCGTGGTTGGTGACGGCTGGAATCATCACGGCGTTGCGCAACAGGTTGGCACCGCTGATCTTCTTGATGCGGCCCATTTCCTTGCGCTCAATGGGGCCGAACTTGGCAAAGTCCACCTTGGGCCAAGGAATCAGGCCCAGCTCGGAACCACCGCCACCCGCAGGAGCCTTGGCCACAACAGCAGCCACTGCAGATGCAATGGCCGTGGTTTGGATGGAGCCGGACATGACACCGCGTGTGAACGCTTGCACGTCGTCGGGCGTGATGCGGCCTTTGTGGCCAGAGCCTTTGACTTCAGCCAGCGGCACACCCAGCTCGCGGGCGAACTTGCGCACCGAAGGCGACGCGTGGGGCAGCCCAGCAGCCAAAGTGGTCGGGTTGTGGGCGGGCACCGCCACAGCAGCCGTGGCGGCCACGGGTGCGGCAGCCGCTGCAACGGGGGCTGCAACAGCAACCGGCGCAGGCGCAGCGGCAGCGCTGGCTGGAGCTGCTGGCGCAGCAGCACCCGCAGCACCTTCCAGAATGGCCAGCAGGTCGCCGATGTTGACGGTGTCGCCCAGCTTGACCTTCAACTCTTTGATGACGCCAGCGTGGGACGACGGAATCTCCATCGACGCTTTGTCGCTTTCGACGGTGATCAGGCTCTGCTCCACCTTCACGGTGTCGCCAACCTTCACAAACACCTCGATGACGGCCACGTCTTTGAAGTCGCCGATGTCTGGCACGTGCACAAACACGGGCGCAGTTCCCGCCACGGGAGCAAAGGGCTCACCTTTGGGCTCGGCTGTGCCCATGAAAGGTGTAGCTGCCGGGGCAGATGGAGCGGGCGCTGGAGCCACATTTGGCGTAGAGGCAGGCGTAGAGGCAGGCGCAGCGGCTTCACCCGACACCTCCAGCATCACGACCAACGAGCCTTCTTTCACCTTGTCGCCCAAGGCGACCTTGATTTCCTTCACCACGCCAGCGTGGGAAGACGGGATTTCCATCGACGCCTTGTCGGACTCGACGGTGATGAGCGACTGTTCGGCCTTGACCGTGTCGCCGGGTTTGACCATCAGCTCGATGACCGCGACTTCATCAAAGTCCCCAATGTCGGGGACTTTCACTTCAATGATTGCCATGATGTTTTGTCTCCGAATGGGTTATGCGTACAGCGGGTTCACCTTGTCGGCATTGATGCCGTACTTGGCAATGGCCTCAGCCACTTTGGACACGGGCAACTTGCCTTCATCGGCCAGGCCTTTGAGTGCGGCCACCACGATGAAGTGACGGTTCACCTCGAAATGCTCGCGCAGCTTGCTGCGGAAGTCGCTGCGGCCAAAGCCATCGGTGCCCAGCACTTTGTAGGTGCGACCTGCAGGGATGAACGGGCGAATCTGTTCGGCGTAGGCCTTCATGTAGTCGGTGGAGGCCACCACGGGGCCGGTGGTACCGCCCAGTTGTTGCGTCACAAACGACACCTGAGGGGTTTCCAGCGGGTGCAGCAGGTTGAAGCGGTCGGCGTTCTGGCCGTCGCGGGTCAGCTCGTTGAAGCTTGGGCAGCTCCACACGTCGGCCTGAACACCCCAGTCGGTGGCCAGCAGGGCCTGGGCGGCAATGCTTTCACGCAGGATGGTGCCAGAGCCCAGCAGTTGCACGCGTTTGTCGCCTTCTGCACCGGGCTTGCACAGGTACATGCCCTTGATGATCTGCTCTTCCGTGCCAGCGGTCAGGCCGGGCATGGCGTAGTTCTCGTTCAGCAGGGTCAGGTAATAGAAAACGTTGTCCTGCTTTTCCACCATGCGCTTCAAGCCATGGTGCAGGATGACGCCCACTTCGTGCGCAAAGGTCGGGTCGTAGCTGATGCAGTTGGGAATGGTGCCGGCCATGATGTGGCTGTGGCCGTCTTCGTGCTGCAGGCCTTCGCCGTTGAGCGTGGTGCGCCCGGAGGTACCGCCCAACAGGAAGCCGCGTGCCTGCATATCACCCGCTGCCCAGGCCAGATCGCCGATGCGCTGGAAGCCGAACATCGAGTAGTACACATAGAACGGCACCATGATGCGGTTGCTGGTGGAGTAGCT
>CAIYQZ010000066.1 GCA_903928495.1 uncultured bacterium | reverse complement strand
TTTGCCCGCGAAAACCTGTTGTTGCTGGAGCAAGACGGGGACGACAGTTGCCTGCACTGGGCAGGCCCCGAATCGGCGCAGACTGAGGCCGAAGAAGCACAGGCCATGCAACGCCTGTCGGCCTTGAGCGAGGTGATGCGACAGCACGGCACCCGCCGCCTGCTGAGTCACCCCGCTGCCGAACTGACCCAGCGCATCAGCGCCGTGTACGCAGCCCAAAGTGGTGGTGACGGCAGCGCCGCCGCCGTGGTGAGCGAGGTGCAAAGCGACGCCGACCTGAGCCGCATGATGCAAGATCTGCCTGCAGTGGAAGACCTGCTGGAAGCGGCTGACGACGCACCCATCATCCGCATGCTCAATGCCCTGCTGTCTCAGGCAGCGCGCGACGGGGCCAGCGATATCCACATCGAGCCCTACGAGCGGCATTCAGCCGTCCGCTTCCGCGTAGATGGCACGTTGCGCGACATCGTGCAGCCCAACAGGGCCCTGCACGCTGCCCTCATCAGCCGCCTGAAAATCATGGCCGAGCTGGACATTTCAGAAAAGCGCTTGCCGCAAGACGGCCGCATCAGCCTGCGCCTGGGCACCCGAGCCATCGACGTGCGCGTGAGCACCCTGCCCAGCGCCCACGGCGAACGCGCCGTTCTGCGCCTGCTGGACAAGACGGAAAGCAAACTCACCCTTGAAGCAGTGGGCATGCAGGGGGACACGCTGGCGCGGTTTGAAAAACTCATTGCCCAACCGCACGGCATCATCCTAGTCACCGGGCCCACCGGCTCGGGTAAAACCACCACGCTGTATTCGGCGCTGCAAAAGCTGGATGCCGCACGCAGCAACATCATGACGGTGGAAGACCCCATCGAATACGAGCTGGCCGGGGTGGGGCAGACGCAGGTCAACGCCAAGATCGATCTCACGTTTGCCAAGGCCCTGCGCGCCATCCTGCGCCAGGACCCCGACGTGATCATGATCGGCGAGATCCGCGACTTTGAAACCGCGCAAATTGCCGTGCAAGCCTCACTGACAGGCCACCTGGTGCTGGCCACGCTGCACACCAACGACGCGGCCAGCGCCGTGACGCGGCTGACCGACATGGGCATCGAGCCTTTTTTGCTCAGCTCCAGCTTGCTGGGCGTGCTGGCGCAGCGCCTGGTGCGCCGCCTGTGCCCACACTGCAAACGCGCGGACGACCAAGGGCAGTGGCACCCGGTGGGCTGTGACCGTTGCGGCCACACGGGCTACACGGGGCGCACCGGCATTTTCGAGCTGCTGGTGGTGGACGACGCACTGCGCGGCCTGATCCACCGCCGGGCACCAGAGGCCGAGCTGACCACCGCCGCCTTTGCGCAAGGCATGGCCCTGATGCGAGCCGACGGCGAACGCCTGGTGGCCAACGGCACCACCAGCCGGGCCGAGTTGCTGCGCGTCACGCGAGATTGACCGTGCCCGCCTACGCTTTTGAAGCCCTCACCCCCAGCGGACAGACCGAAAAAGGCCTGCTGGAAGCCGACACCGCGCGTGCTGCCCGTGGCCTGCTGCGCAGCCGTGGTCTGGTGCCCCTGGCGGTAGAGCCCGCTTCGGCGCAGGCCACCGATGGCGGCACGGGGCTCAACCGCACGCTGTGGGCCAGCCGCGTATACGGCCCAGCAGCGTTGGCGGTGTGGACCCGGCAAATGGCAGGGCTGGTGGCCTCAGGGCTGCCGCTGGAACGTGCCTTGGGTGCCCTGACCGACGAGGCCGATGACGAACGACAGCGCCACCTGCTGGCCACGTTGCGCGCCGAGGTGAACGCCGGCTCCACATTTGCCCGCGCCCTGCAACAGCACCCGCGCGAATTCTCTGACGTGTACACCGCCGTGATCGCGGCAGGCGAACAAAGCGGCGCCCTGGGTGCCGTGCTCGACAACCTGGCCGACGACCTGGAGGCCCGTGAAACCCTGAAGGGCAAGCTGATTGGTGCCTCGCTCTACCCTGCCATCGTCAGCCTGGTGGCGGTGGTCATCGTGCTGTTTCTGGTGACATATGTGGTGCCGCAGGTGGCCTCGGTGTTTGCGGGCAGCAAACGCTCCCTGCCCTTCCTCACGGTGGCCATGCTGGCCATCAGCGACGCGGTGCGTCACTGGGGCTGGCTGGGTGGCCTACTGCTGGTAGCGGGTGGCATTGGCGTGGTGCTGGGCCGCAGAAACGGAGCACTGCGGCTGCGCATGGACGCAGCCTGGCTGCGCCTGCCACTGGTGGGGCGGCTGGCCAGGGGTTACAACGCCGCCCGCTTTGCCGCCACGCTGGCCATGCTGGCGGCAGCAGGTGTTCCCATCCTGAAAGCCCTGCAAACCGCCGCCGACACCCTGCACAACCGCGCCATGCGGGCGGATGCGCTCGATGCGCTGGTGCTGGTGCGCGAGGGTTCGCCGCTGGCCTCTGCCCTGGCGGGCAAGAAGCGTTTTCCGGGCCTGCTGGCCATGTTTGCCCGCTTGGGCGAACAAACCGGCCAGCTGCCTGTGATGCTGCAGCGCGCCGCGCAGCAACTGGGCAACGAGGTGCAACGCCGCGCCCTGCAACTGGCCACCATCCTGGAGCCGCTGCTGATCGTGGCCATGGGCGGGGTGGTGATGCTGATCGTTCTGGCGGTGCTGATGCCCATCATCCAGCTGAACCAGTTGGTGAAGTA
>CAIYQZ010000065.1 GCA_903928495.1 uncultured bacterium | reverse complement strand
TAGGAAGGCTAAAAAGGCAGGGGCTAAAGTCATTTACAGGGTAAATAGCTAAAGGTGAAAATCTCAAAAAGCGAAAATGATGACAGGTGCAAAATGAAGTATAGATAGTTGTAATTGGCGACTGAACTAATTAACTGGTGTAAAAAAATATTTCGCCTTACTTGTAGATGTTCTCGGAATTATTTTTCATTTCCGCTGGCGATAGCAACTTTATTTAAAATTTGAAGCAAGCAAGAAAATTCTGGTCTTACATAATGGTTTTCAGATGGTTCGCTGTAGGAAACCCCAATATCCCATCCCGGACCCACACCCAAAAAGTAAAAACACATCGTTCTTAGTGCACAAATGGAGTATCAAGTGAATCATCAGTCTAACCAGAGGCAACAGAGCCTTAACACGCTTGTCCTTTCAACACGTCCGGACCCGCGCAAATTCGCGGTAAGCGCCATGCTCGGCACGGTGTTGCTGGTCACAGCGTGCGGTGGCGGCGAGAACTCGGCAGCGCCTCAGATACAAGCCAAATCGGCGCTTGAGCAAGCGATGGCGGTCAATGCCAAGCTGTCTGCTGCAGGCGCAGCCCACCGCCTGAACATGGCAACGTTTGGCGCGACGACTGCTTCCGTTGCAGAGTTGCGGGCAATGCCGTCTTACCAGGCATGGTTGGAGGGGCAGATAGCCATCCCCGTCAACCGTACGCATTGGGACACACTGAAGGCGATCGATGATGCCAATGTGGGGTTTCCGCAAAAAGCGTTTGGGGGGCGAGTTCACAGCGTATCGATCATTCCGGTCATGTGGCAGGCGTACATCACCGCGCCTGACCAACTTCGCAAGCGCATGGGCGCAGCGCTTCTGGAGATATTTGCCATCAACGAGCGTGTTGGCGCTATTGGGTACATCCATAACCAGTACTCGTCAGCCGGATACGTCGACATGCTGGAGCGCCACGCTTTCGGCAATTTCCGCGATTTGCTGGAGGACGTGGCCTTGAGCCCGGCGATGGGCAACTTCCTGTCCCACATTGGCAATCAGAAGGCTGCATATGCCAATGGTGTCGAAATCCGGGTGCCCGACGAGAACTTCGCGCGAGAACTTCTGCAGTTGTTTTCGATTGGACTTGTCAAGCTCAATGCCAACGGCACACCGATGTTGAGCGCTGGCAAACCCATCCCCACCTATACACAGGAGGACATCTTCCAGCTTGCGCGCGTGTTCACCGGTTTCAACTACGACACCAAAGGCGAGTGGCTCGAGAGGTATCGCGCCCGCATGGTGTCGGTGCCTTGGTCTCATTCACCTGAGGAGAAACGCTTTCTCGGCCTCACTATTCCAGCGAACACCAGCGCAAAGGAAAGCCTCAAGCAGGCACTGGACCACATTTTTAAACACCCCAATGTCGGGCCCTTCATTGGCAAGCAGCTGATCCAGCGTCTCGTGACCAGCAACCCCAGCCCGGCCTACATTGCGCGCGTGTCAGCGGCCTTTGCCAACAACGGCAAGGGTGTGCGCGGCGACATGAAGGCCGTGGTCCTGGCTGTCCTGACCGATGCGGAGGCCACGGACTTGACGTCGGCCGCGCTGAACGCAGACCACCTCGGCAAGCTGCGCGAACCGATGATGCGCATCACCGCAGTGGCACGGGCGCTGGGCGCGAGCAGCCCGGGCCTTATCTTTCCAATGGGCGACCTGACCGCCGGAAAGACCTGGGTGGGTCAGACGCCGGTCAACTCGCCTTCGGTCTTCAACTTTTTCCGCCCGGGTTATGTGCCACCGTCTTCGTTGGTGGCGCAGGCTGGTCTCGTGGCACCCGAGCTGCAGATTTCCACGGGCTCGCAAATCGTGGCGTCCATCAATGCGGTCAATGAATTGATCGCCGACAAGCAGGGCGTGTTCCAGTGGACAGCGATGGCCAACATGGAACGGCTGGCCTCGGACCCAAAGGCCTTGCTGGATGAGTGCATCGTTCTGCTCACCGGAAATGGCACTGGCTTGGCGCCACGTGCCTCCATGGAGGCCATCGTCGCCGGCATTCCGGCCAACGAGGCACGCCTGCGTGTGCAGACTGCCATGCAGATGGTGGCCTCGTCCCCCGCCTTCATCGTTCAACGCTGACACCGGAGCCCCAACATGTCCAACTTCTCTTCCCCAGCCTCTCGCCGTGAGTTCCTGCGTCGCGCAACCGCTTTTGGCGCTTATGGCGCAGCCGCACCTCTGGCCTTGCAACTGGCTACCCTGGGAGCCGCCAGCGCCCAGACAGCCAATGACTACCGCGCGCTGGTGTGCATCTTCATGTACGGCGGTAACGATGGGCATAACACGATCATTCCTTACGACAAGACCCACCACGACCGTTATTTGGCAGCGCGGCCAGCCCTGGCACTGTCGCGACAGGAACTTGCCAACACAGTGTTGACACCCGCTGCTGCCTGGGTGTCCGGCCGATCGTTTGCCTTGCATCCCGAGATGGCGAGCCTGAAGCCCATCTTCGATGAAGGCAAGCTGTCACTGGGCTTCCGCGTTGGCACCATGAACGCGCCGACCACGCGCGAGGATTTTTTGCGCGATAACAACCTGCCCGCCAAGCTCTTTTCGCACAACGACCAGTTCAACCTCTGGCAGTCGATGCTGACGGAAGGGGCCGGCTCGGGATGGGGTGGGCGCATGGGTGACGTTTTGGCCTCCGGCAACGGAACGAGCCAGATACTGACCAACATCTCGGTAGGTGCAAGCGCCGTGTTTTCCAGTGGCGCCGGCACCTCTTTCGAGTACGCAATGACCCCTGCAGGCCCGGTCAGTCTTGCACCGGTGCAGTCGCAAGCGGCTCAACAGCTCATCGAGCGTGAAATGGCGCGGAGAAACCGCACGAACCTGCTGCGGGTTGAAGTGCGGGACCGTTACCAACGCAATGCCGAGGCTGCGAAGTTGTTGAGCTCGTCACTGACCAGCGTAGGCCCCGTCACGATGCCGGCATCGCCGCTCGGTTCGAGTTTGGGGGCGGTTGCGCGGGTGATCACTGCAAGGCAAAGCCTGGGTGTGAAGCGCCAGGTATTTTTTGTCTCCATTGGTGGCTTCGATACCCACAACAACCAGCGCGAAGTGCAGGACCCATTGCTTGCTACTGTGGCCAACAGCATGGAGGCATTCCAACGCTACCTCGACAGCATGGGCGTAGGCCAGCAGGTCACCACCTTCACGGCGTCGGACTTTGGGCGCTCCCTCACCACCAACGTTTCGGGCTCTGATCATGGCTGGGGTTCACACATGCTGGTGATGGGCGGCGCGGTAAAGCGCAGATGGTTCGGTGGACTGCCATCCTTGGCTCTCGGCGAGAGCGACGACGTTGGACAGGGCCGAATGTTGCCAGCCGTCAGTGTCGACCAGTACGGTGCGACGCTTGCACGCTGGATGGGTGTCGAGGCAGGGAACATGGCCACCATTTTCCCGAACATCATCAACTTCGACAAACAGGACCTTGGGTTCCTAGGAGCGTGAATTCCGGGGGCGTGCCGCCGCGCCAACTCTGGCAGCGGTTGGCCGTGGCCGCTTGAATCTGCTCAGCGGCCCCGTGATTCTGTTTGGGGCTGTCCCCACATTGCACAAAGGAGATTCAGAACATGACACACACCACTCACCACCCGTTGTGCACGCACAGACCTGTCACCTCAGCAGCCACTCGGCTGCTGAAGTTCCTGGTCATGGGTGCAAGCCTGGTCACGCTGGCTGCTTGCACCAGTGCACCCACAACATCCCAGCAGCCAGTGGCGGCCGCCAAAGCACCAGAGGGCGAGATCAAGGGCAGCGCGAGGGCGCACACGGCCGATTCGGCCCGCGGTGTGATGGAGCGTGCCCAACTGGCCTTGCCCGCGCGCGTGACCGGGGGCGCGGTGTACCTCGGGCCGCTGAAAAACGCACCTGCGCAAATTCAGGCCCGTGCGCCGGTGGTGGTGTTCATGCACGGGTCTTCGGGTCTGGGGCTGAAGGCCATTGGCGAATGGCAGCAATGGTTGGCTGAGCAAGGTGTGGCCAGCGTGGCCCCTGACTCGTTCGCGCTGCCCGACCGCATCACCTACAAATCGCCGATTGCCATCGATGTCTACGAGCAGGTGCACGCCCTGCGCCTGTCTGAAGTGGCCTTGGCCGTCAAGGCTGCTCAGTCAGCACCTTGGGCCGATACGGCACGGATGGTGTTGGCCGGTACCAGCGAAGGGGCTGTCCCCGTGGCCCGTTACACCGGACCGGAGTTCGTGGGGCGCATCCTGTTTGCGTGGAGCTGCGAAAACAACTACTTTGTGCGCGACCACGCCACCGCTTTGCCCGTTGACAAGCCGGTGCTGAACGTCATCAGCCTCGCGGAC
>CAIYQZ010000064.1 GCA_903928495.1 uncultured bacterium | reverse complement strand
TGCGTCTGCAGTCTGCCAAGGGACCCCCTACAAGGGCGAAATGCCCTTGTCTGAGACCCGAAACGCACCGAATTCTTCATCATGTGGAATTTCTCGCCTCAGTGCCCAGCGTCAACCGTGTTTTGAACACCATCCCTAGGCGACGTGACTGCCATCGACCCCGTGGGCGTGAAGGTGACCCTGGCATCGGGCCAGGTGCTGAGCGCCGACCGCATCGTGCTGGCCCCCGGCATCGAGTTTGACGAGGTGCCCGGCCTGGGCACGTCTGACCGCATGCCCCACGCCTGGAAAGCAGGCACCCAGACCAGCCTGCTGGCCAGCCAGCTGGCCGCCATGCCAAGCGGCGGCACGGCCATCTTGAGCATTCCCAAAGTGCCCTACCGCTGCCCACCCGGCCCGTACGAGCGCGCCTGCCTGCTGGCCGACTGGATGAAAGTGAACAAACCCGGCAGCAAACTGCTGGTGCTGGACGCCAACGCCGACTTCACCGCCGAGAAGGACAACTTCAGCCAGGCGTTTTACGGCCTGCACGCCAACGTCATTCAATACGTGACCAATGCCGAAGTCACGCAGGCAGACCCCGCCACCATGACGCTGAACACCACCCAAGGCCAGTTCAAAGGCGATGTGGTCAACCTCATTCCGCGCCAGCGCGCGGGCACCCTCGTCACCGCCAACGGCTTGGCCAACACCACCGAGGGCCGGTTTGCGGGGGTGGACGTGCTCAGCTACGCCAGCACCGTGGCCGGAGCAGGCAAGGTGCACATCATTGGCGACAGCAGCGCCACCACCCAGCCCAAGGCGGGCCACATTGCCAACCAGGAAGCGAAGGTGTGTGCAGATGCCATCGTCCGCCTGCTGGCCGGTGGCACCCCCGACCCCGCGCCCGTGACCAGCTCGGCCTGCTACTCCACCATCACCATGACGCAGGCATCGTGGCTGACCGCCGTGTTCCAGTACAACGCGGCCAGCGCCAGCATGCAGGCAGTGGCCGCATCTTCGGCCGCGTCGGTGGGCTGGAGCAGTGGCGACTACCGCGACATGGGCACCTGGTTCAACGCGCTGATGGCCGACACCTTCGCCTGATTCCCTCTCACACAAGACAAGGCCCTGTTTTCGAAAGAAAACAGGGCCTTGCGCTTATCTGCATTGACTTTTCAGCTACATAATTAAATAGATAGCAAACTTTCCATACAAATAAAGCGGTAGAGGCATATTTGGTTATCAGGCCATGCGCCTGAGAGTAACGCTGTTTGCCAAGCCGGGCCAAGCGGTAACATGCTTGAGAACACCCCCTGACCCACCGACCGCCCGTCGGACGCCCACCCGCATGACAGCCGCCAAACTCACCCTCGCCCGCCTCGAAAGCCTGCTCATGACCGCTTGCGACGCGTTGCGCGGCAACATGGACGCCAGCGAGTACAAGGAATACATCTTTGGCATTTTGTTTTTGAAGCGTGCCAGCGACCTGTTCGACCAGCGCCAGGCCGACATCCGCCAGCAAGCCCTGGCCGACGGGTTGAGCGAGGCCGACACCCTGCAACTGCTGGAAGACCCCGACCAGTACTCAGGCAAATACTTCTTTGTGCCCAAACGCGCCCGCTGGAACACCCCGTGGGCCGAAGCCGCACCAGACAAAGACGGCAAGCTGATGGTCACCCACCACCCCGCGCTGAAACACGTCAAAGAAAACGTGGGCTCCATGCTCAACAAAGCCCTGGAAGCGCTGGAAGACGACAACCCCGACGCCCTGCAAGATGTGCTGAAAGGCACCATCAACTTCAACCGCAAGATTGGCCAGACCACGCTGGACGACGACACGCTGGTGGACTTCATTCAGAACTTCGACAAGATCCCGCTCAAAGACAGCGACTTTGAATTCCCCGATCTGCTGGGCGCGGCCTACGAATGGCTCATCAAATACTTTGCCGACTCTGCCGGCAAAAAAGCAGGCGAGTTCTACACCCCCGCCGAGGTGGTGCGCATCTGCGTTGAAATTTGCGACCCCCAAGAAGGCATGAGCGTGTACGACCCCACCGTGGGGTCGGGCGGCATGCTGATACAGGCGCGCGACTACCTGCGCGAGCACGGCGCTGACGCATCCGAGCTGGCCCTGTACGGCCAGGAAAAAATGGGCACCACCTGGTCCATTTGCAAAATGAACATGCTGCTGCACGGCATTGCCCACGCCGACATCCGCCAGCAAGACACCCTGCGCGAACCCCAGCACAAAACCGAAAACAACGAGCTGCGCCGCTTTGACCGCGTGCTGGCCAACCCCCCGTTCAGCCAGAACTACATCAAGAAAGACATGGTGTTTCCGGGCCGCTTCCCGGTGTGGATGCCTGAAAAAGGCAAAAAGGCCGACCTCATGTTTGTGCAGCACATGCTGGCCGTGCTGACAGCCGACGGGCGGCTGGCCACCGTCATGCCGCACGGCGTCTTGTTCAGGGGCGGCGAAGAGCGCGAGGCCCGCAAACACTTCATTGACCACGGCTACCTGGAAGCTGTGATTGGCCTGCCCGGCAACCTGTTTTATGGCACCGGCATACCCGCCTGCATTTTGGTGCTGAACAAAGCCGGGGCCACCCAGCGCCAGCATGTGCTGTTCATCAACGCCGACCGCGAATACCGCGAAGGCAAAGCCCAAAACCACCTTCGTCCCGAAGACATCGACAAAATCGTGCACGCCTACCGCGCCGGGCAAGGCATACCCGCCTACGCAAAGCGCGTGCCGGTGGCAGACATCGTGGCCGAGGAATACAACTGCAACATCCGCCGCTACGTGGACAACGCCTCGCCACCCGAGCCACACGACGTGCGCGCCCACCTGCACGGCGGCGTGCCACTGGCTGAAATTGAGGCCTTGGCCCACCACTGGCACAACTACCCCGGCCTGCGCGAAAGCTGCTTTGTGCCACGGGTCAACGTCACCGAAACGCCCCGAACGACCTATGCCGAATTCGCACCGGCCCTGACCAGCCAGCGCGACATTGCCCCGCTGGTGGCCCAGCACCCCGGCGTGCAACACGCGCAGGCCCAATTCATGGCCGCGCTGCAAACCTGGTGGCAACAGCACCTGCCGCTGGTGGAAGCCTTGGCCCCCGACACCAACAACCCCCAGGCCAAGCCCAAAAACGTATACGCCCTGCGCGCCACCCTGCTGGCCAGCATCGTGCGCACCTTTGCCAGCCAGGAAGCCGGGCAAACCCTGCTCAACCGCTTTCAGGTGCGCGGCGCGTTTGCCAATTACGTGCAGCAACTGGCGGCAGACCTCAAATCCATCGCCGCCAGCGGCTGGGGGGCCGAGCTGATACCCGACCAGGACATTCTGCAAAGCCAGTTTCCCCAAGTGCTGGCCGAGCTGGAACAACAACACGCCCGCCTGGCCGAACTGCAAGCCCTGTTTGCCGCCGCCAGCGAAGACGATTTTGAAGATGCGGACGACAGCGGCGTGCTGCCCGCCGACGAAGTCAAAGCCCTGAAAACCAGCCTGAAGGAAGCCAAAGGCCAACTCAAACTGGCCAAGCGCGATGCCGCCCGGGGCAACCCCGCCGCGCTGCAACTAGAGGTGGAGCGCATCGAAGCCCAACTGACCCGCCACAAGGCGCTGGAAGACGAAGCCAAGGCGCTGAAGGTGCTGATCAAAAGCACCACCCACAACCGCGATGCCCTGGTGGCCCAGGCCCGCGCCAAGATAGACAGCGACGAAGCCCGCCAGGTGATCACCGAACGACTGGGCACCGTGCTGCTGGACAGTTACCGCCACTACCTGCGCGCCGACCAACGCGCCTGCGTAGGAACACTAGAAAACCTGTGGCGTAAATACGCGGTGACGGCGCGGCAGATTGAGGCCGAGCGGGATGCGGCGGCAGCGGCGTTGCAGCGGTTTTTGGTGGAGTTGGGGTATGAGTGAATTTCAAACCTGCCGCCTTGACGACCTCATGGCCCATGGATTAGTTCGGCTCGGTCGAGGGGATGTCATTTCAAAAGATGACATCGCAGGACACCCTGGGCCATATCCAATTTACTCGTCCTCTGCACACAACAATGGCAAGTTCGGCGAGTATGGGAAATACATGTTCGACGAAGAGTTGATAACTTGGTCCGTCGATGGTGGTGGCAACTTTTTCTATCGAGACAAACACCAGTTTTCCGTCACCAATGTTTGCGGCTTCATGCGGGTTGATGGGAAGCAGCTTCATCACAAGTTTGTTTATTACTCGCTTGCCCACCAGCACCGGTCTTTGACCTTTGACTACACCGACAAAGCACACCCGAGCGTCATCAAAAAGCAATACAGGATTCCTTCCATCGGGAAGCCCCTCCAAGAAAAGATAGCGGGAATCCTCACCAGCATCGACACTAGCATCGAAAAAACCGAAGCCCTGATTGCCAAACACCAGCAAATCAAGGCGGGCCTGATGCACGACCTGTTCACCCGTGGCGTGCTGCCCAGCGGCCAACTCCGCCCACCCCGCAGCGAGGCACCGGAGCTGTACCAGGAAACGGCGATTGGGTGGATTCCGACAGGATGGGAAGTTTCCGGACTTCAGGCCAAAGGCAAAGCGAATGTCAGTTGGATACGGACTGGCCCGTTCGGCTCAGCACTCAAAGGTGAGCACTGGCGCACAAATGGTCACCCCGTCATCACCATTGGTGCCCTTGGAGAGGGCGCATTTCTTCATGACGAACTGCTGTTTGTTGACACCAAAGATGCAGCCCGCCTCAAGGATTTCCAGCTGAATGAAGGAGACGTAGTTTTTTCGCGAGTAGCTGACGTGGGGCGCTCAGTGACGATTCGCCAGGAACAAAAGGGCTGGATCATGTCATCCAACCTAATGCGCATAACACTTGACGCAAATCTCGTGAGGCCAGACTACTTACAGATGCAGTTGGCTTTTGACTCTCGTCTGAAAGCTCAGATACGAGCCCAAGTCAACAGCGGAGGGCGCGATGTGGCAAACAGTGCTGTTTTGAGCAAGTTGCGATTTGCGTGGCCCGACTTCGATGAGCAGGATCGAATCATCAGTTTGTCTAACCGAGCGAGCGAGGTTTTACGTGACGAAAGCCGCAACGTGGAAAAACTGCAAAAACAAAAACTCGGCCTCATGCAAGACCTGCTCACCGGCAAAGTGCAAATGAGGACAAACGACATCTAAAGAAACCGAGGGAGGAATCAAATGCCGGATATCAAAGACCAAAAACTGTTGTACCACCTGACATCGCTGAAGAACCTGGAGAGCATTCTGAGCGCTGGGCTTCAGCCCCGATCCAAACTGAAAGGCTTTCAGGATGTTGCCGACCATGAAATCCTGCAGAAGCGCGAGGCACTGGGTCTGGAGAACTACGTGCCATTTCACTGGTTCGCGCGCAACCCGTTCGATGGCGGCGTGCAAAGTGCTCGTCGGGGCGAAACCTTTGTGGTGATTACGGTTCAACGGACCTTGGCCAGCAGCCTGAACTGGAAGATCATCCCTCGTCACCCATTGGCCAACGACAACATACATTTGATGGACTACGCTGCCGGGTTTCAGGCCATTGATTGGGAAACCATGAACCGTCGTGACTATCACGACCCTCACAGCAAGAGCGTTTGCATGGCAGAGTGTCTTTCCCCGACCACTGTGCTTGTCGATCAGTTCTTCGCCGTATATGTAGCCAATTCGGCTGTCGAGCGTCAGGTAAGAAGCATTGCGACACAACTCAAGTTGGGACTCGGCGTCGAAGTAAACAAGTACATGTTTCTGTGATGCTCTATACCAATCTCAACCCTGAAAAGGCGCTGATCTGGCGCATCGTCCACCGCGACAACCTGTCGTGGATTCTCGACAACGGCCTTCACTGTGGAAACAGCGCATTGAAGGCTCCGGGTTGGGTGAGCATTGGAAACCCGGAACTCACAGACAAGCGCGCGACGCATCGCGTCCCCAAACCGCCTGGCGGCTTCTTGAACGACTATGTGCCGTTCTACTTCACGCCGTTTTCGGTGATGCTGAAGAACATTCACTCTGGACGGAGCGTCCAGCGTCGCGACAACGAGGAGATACTGATCCTTGTCTCCAGCTTGCGTCATATCGCAAAGCAGGGCTTTCCGTTTCTGTTCACCGACAGCCATGCCTACTACCAGTGGTCGAACTACTACGACGACCTGGACCAACTGGGCAAAGTGGACTGGCAGTTGCTGCAGCGGCGTGACTTCAAGCGCGACCCGGACGACCCGGCAAAATTCGAGCGTTACCAGGCTGAAGCCCTCGTCCACCAGCACTGCCCGGTATCGGGTTTGTTGGGTATCGTTTGCTACACGGAAAAGATGAAAATGAGTATTGAGCAGGCATTGGCACAAAGAGCGTTGGCCCTTCCAGTGCATGCCAGATCGGGGTGGTACTTCTGATGATGCAATTCAAACAAGGCAATCTGCTGGAATCCAGTGCCGAGGCGCTGGTGAACACCGTCAACACGGTCGGCGTGATGGGCAAAGGCATCGCGCTGATGTTCAAGGATGAGTACAAGGAAAACTTCCTTGCATATGCAGCAGCCTGCAAGGCCAAGGAAGTACGAACCGGAAAGATGTTCGTGACCGAGACACATCGCCTGTCCGGCCCTCGCTGGATCATCAACTTCCCGACCAAACAGCACTGGCGCTCGCCGTCCCGCATGGAGTGGATCGTTGATGGCCTTGAAGACTTGCGGCGCTTTTTGCTTGAAAACGATGTCAAGTCCATCGCTTTGCCACCACTGGGTGCTGGAAACGGTGGTCTGGAATGGAGCGAAGTTCGCGAACAGATCGGGAAAGTGCTGGGTGATCTCGACGATGTAGAGATCATCGTATTCGAACCTACACAGAAGTACCAGAACGTAGCCAAGCGCGCGGGTGTACAGAAGCTGACACCTGCAAGAGCCCTTGTGGCTGAGATGGTGCGCCGCTACTGGGTGCTGGGCATGGAATGCAGTATTTTGGAAATCCAAAAACTCGCTTGGTTTTTGGAGCGCTCCATTGAGCGAACGCCTGGACTCAAGCCCTTGGATTTGCGATTCGAGCCGAACAAATTTGGACCGTATGCCGACCGACTTCGTCACCTCCTGGAAGGTCTGGATGGAAGCTACCTTCATTGCGACAAGCGCATCAGCGATGCAGACCCTTTTGACGTGATTTGGTTTGATGATGCGCAAAAGGCTTTGGTCCAAGCGTTTATCAAAACAGAAGCCAAGCCTTACCTCCCCGCGTTGGAGGAAACATCTAAGTTGATCGATGGCTTCGAGTCACCGTTCGGCATGGAGTTGTTGGCCACTGTGGACTGGCTGCTTACGCAGGAGGGCGTTGCACCAACTGTGGCAGCTGTCAGAGAAGGCTTAGCTATTTGGCCCCATGAGGGTGGTGCTGCCCGCAAAGCGAAGCTGTTTGACGAACGATCAATTGGAATTGCGTTAGACCGCTTGACCCAACCGGTAGTCGCGCAAGTTGCATGACCCTTGGCCATCGCAATCATCTGCTGGGTGAACGGGCATTCTTGCTCCGTGAACTGGCGGAAACACCCGTGACTGCACGTCTCACACGCCTGAGTCTGAAGGCGCGACTGCAGCAAACAGAAAGTGAACTCGACGTGTTTTCAATTGAAGCGGCACCGAGAACACCGCCTCAAATTGATGTCGATCGCCCAATAGGGTGACCGCGAACACATGAGCGAATACACCGAAGTCGAACGCCCCTTCCTGGACCAACTGGCCGCCCAAGGCTGGACGGTGATTGACCAGGGCACGGGTGTGCCGCAAGACGCAGCCCCCAGCCTGCGCCAGAACTTTCGCCAAACTCTGCTGCCCGGTGTATTTGACGAAGCGGTGCGGGCCATCAACACCACGCCCAGCGGCCAGCCCTGGCTGACGGCCCGGCAGCTGGAAGACTTGCGCACCCAGCTCACCCGCCACCCCAACCGCACGCTGCTGGAGGCCAACGAGGCGGTGCAGGCGCTGCTGTTCAAAGCGCAGACCGACCGCAACGAGCTGACCGGCGAGGCCGACCCGGTGGTGCGGCTGATTGACTTCCACACACCAGCCAACAACCGGTTTCACGCCATCAACCAGTTTCGGGTGGACACACCGGGTTGCGTGAAGGCGTTCATGGTTCCCGACATCGTGCTGTGTGTGAACGGCATACCGCTGGTGGTGGTGGAGTGCAAAAAGGGTTCTGAAACCTGCGCCAACCCCATGCAAGAGGCGTTTGTGCAGTTGCAGCGCTACACGCGCCGCCGCCCCGAAACCGAGGCAGCCGGGCTGAAAGAGGGCGAGCCCCGGCTGTTTCAAAGCAACCTGCTGCTGGTGCGCACCAGTGGCACGCTGGCCGACTTTGGCACCATCACTTCGGGTGACGAGCATTTTTACGGCTGGAAAACCCTTTACCCGCAAGACGATGCGGCGCTGGCTGGCCTGAACGCGCAGCAGCAACTGGTGGCGGGCATGCTCACCAAAGCCAACCTGCTGCACATTCTGCGCACCAGCGCGGTGGTGATGGACACCGACGGCGGCCCACGTGTGAAGGTGGTGTGCCGCTACCAGCAGTTTCGCGCGGCCTGCAAGGTGGTGGAGCGGCTGCGCAGCGGCCAAACGGCCCTGGAGCGCAGCGGGGTGGTGTGGCACACGCAGGGCTCGGGCAAGTCACTGACCATGGTGTTTTTGGCCCGCATGCTGCGCGCCAGCCGCGACCTGAGCGACATGAAACTGGTGCTGGTGAACGACCGCACCGACCTGGAAGACCAGCTGGCCGCAACGGCCACGCTGATTGGCGGCAAGGTGAACGTGATCACCAGCCGCCAGGACTTGCGGCACCACCTGGCCACCGACAGCTCGGACATCAACATGGTGATGGTGCACAAGTTCCAAGAGCACAAACACACCCTGAGCAACGCGGTGTCTGAGGCGCTGGGAACCTACCTGGCCATGCCTGCGGGCAAAACGTTTGGGGTGGTGAATACGTCAAACCGCATCGTGCTGATGATTGACGAGGCGCACCGTACCCAAAGCTCGGATCTGGGCGACAACCTGTTTGAGGCGTTCCCCAACGCCACGCGCATTGCGTTCACGGGCACGCCGCTGATCACCGAGCGGCATGGCGAAGAGAAAACCCACAAACGGTTTGGCGAGCTGATTGACGTGTACCGCATCATGGATTCGGTGCACGACGGGGCCACGCTGCAAATCCTGTACGAGGGCAGAACGGCCGACACGGCGCTGACCGAGAAGCACGCCTTTGACACCGCGTTTGAAGACCTGTTCAGCGACCGCACCGAGGCGGAGTTGTTGGCCATCAAAAAGAAGTACGGGGCCACGGGCGACATACTGGAGGCGGAAAACCGCATCAACGCCATTGCCCGCGACATCGTGCGGCACTATGTGGACAACATCTTGCCCAACGGCTTCAAGGCCCAGGTGGTGTGCCATTCCAAGTTGGCGTGCATTCGGTACCAAACGGGCATAAAGGCGGCGCTGGCCGAGCGGCTGACACAGGAACAGGCGAAGGCCGTGCCGGATGTGGCGCTGATGCAGCGCCTGGTCTTTTTGAAAACAGCGGTGGTGATTTCGTCAGACGGCACCAACGAAGCGGCGTTTGTGACCCACGCCCGCAAGCAGGCGGCGCAGATGAACGCGGTGGACAACTTTTGCCGCAGCTTTGACCTGCAAGACCCCGACAAAGCGAACACGGGCATTGCGTTTCTGATCGTGTGCGACATGCTGCTGACGGGCTTTGACGCCCCCATTGAGCAGGTGATGTACATCGACAAAAAGCTGCGCGAGCACACGCTGCTGCAAGCCATTGCCCGCACCAACCGGGTGAAAAAGGGCAAGCAGCGCGGCTACGTGGTGGACTACATCGGCCTGGCCAACCACCTGACCGAGGCACTGAGCCTGTATGCCGCTGCGGACGAGCTGCAAGAGCTGGCAGACGGCATGAAAAGCATTGCGTCTGAGCTGCCGGTGCTGGAAGAACGCTACCAGCGCCTGTTGCAGCACTTTGCCTCGCTGGGCGTGAAGCACTTCAAAGCGTTTGTGAATGGTGAACTGCCCAACCTGGAAGCCGATGCAGCCGTGGTGCACGAGGCCGTCAAGGCGCTGAAGGACGACAAGCAGCGCGCCGACTTTGAGGTGTACCTGAAGAAGTTTTTGATGAGCATGGACATCTTGCTGCCACGGCCCGAGGCCCAACCTTACCGGGTCCCCGCCCGGCGCTTGGGCTACGTGCTGCAAGTGGCCAAAGAGCGATACAAAGATGTCAGCCTGAGCCTGGGCAATGCGGGCGAGAAAGTAAAGGCACTGATCAACGAGCACCTGATCAGCCTAGGCATCAACCCCAAGGTGGAGCCGGTGGAGCTGCTGGCCGAAGACTTCATGGCCAAGCTGGTCGCCCATTCAGGCGGCAACCCCGAGGCCAAGGCCAGCGAGATGGAGCACGCCATTCGCAAGCACTGCACGGTGCACCACGAAGAAGACCCTGCGTTTTACAAAAGCCTGTCGGCCAAGGTGGACGCGCTGATCGAGCAGCACCACGACCAGTGGGAGCTGCTGGCAGAGAAACTGGCCGAGTTGCGGGGCGAGGCCATTGCGGGCCGACAACAAGGCGAAGCGGGCCTGAGCCGCGAAGCCACCACGTTTTACGAGCACATTGCCCAAGTGGGTTTTGCCAGCGGCGCGGTGGCCGATGCCGACAAACCCGCGTTCAAGGCATTGATGGAAGCGGTGGTAGAGCTGCTGCAAACCACTGTGGGCAGCATCGACTTCTGGCAAAACCCCGACAAGCAAAAGCGGTTGCGTGGACTGATCAAAACCGAGATCACCAAAACCGGCATTGAAGACCTGAAGGCCAACCGCGAGCGGGTTGCGGTGGAAATCATGCGGCTGGCCAAGAACCGGCACGCTGAGCTGACGCGCCCGCAGGCCAAGGGAGAAGCCTGATGCAGGTGCGGCAAGTCAAAGACATTGAATACCGGCTGTTGCCGGGCACCGAGCGACGCACCACCGACATCGTGATTGAGCGCGACGGCGTGATCACCGTGCGCCCGCCTCGCCACATGGCCCCCGAGCAGGTGGATGAAACGGTGCTGAGCAAGCGCATGTGGATTTACCGCAACCTGGCCGAATGGCGCGACCTGAACGCCACCAGCGTGGTGCGCGAGTGGGTGAACGGTGAAACGTTTTTGTACCTGGGCAGCGGCTATCAGCTGCAACTGGTGGCAGAACAAGACGAGCCGCTGAAGCTGAAAGACGGGCGCTTTGTGCTGTTGCGCTCCGTGCTGGCACACGGTGGGCCAGCCGCCGCGCGCCAGGCGTTTGAAACGTTCTATGCCCACAAAGGGCTGGAGCGGCTGCAACGCAGGGTGGCGCACTTTGCACCCCGTGTGGGGGTGGTGCCCGGCAAGGTGCAGGTACGCGACCTAGGATTCAGGTGGGCGGCGTGCCAGCCGAACGGCGACATTCACTTTCACTGGAAGTGCCTGATGGCCCCGTTGACGGTACTGGACTACATCGTCGTGCACGAGCTGTGCCACCTGCACCACCGAGACCACTCAGACGCATTCTGGAACGAGGTGGACAAGGTGCTGCCAAATCATGGCGACCGCAAGGAATGGCTGCGGACACGTGGGGCAGAGCTGGACTTGTGACGGTTTTTGTGCTGTTTCAGGCATCTCATTGGGATTTTTTTCGAAGCAATGAATGCATACATATCAAGCGTCAGCGGCATATTCGATCTCAAATTTCCACCATTTCAAACTGTTCCTTGCCGACGCTGCACTCAGGGCACTTCCAATCGGCGGGCACTTGTGCCCACGGGGTGCCGGGGGCAATGCCGTCTTCCGCCCGCCCCTCGGCTTCGTCGTAGATGAAGCCACACACCACACACATCCAGGTTTTCATGTTGTTTCTCCGTTTGGTTATCGGTCAGAACAGGCCACTCAGGTTGACCAAGCCGCGCGGCGCCTGGCTCCACTCCCAGGCGATGTAAGCCACCACGGCCAGGGCAACCAGCGCAGCCAGCCAGGTGTGGTTGTGTTTGACCAGATCGGGGCCACGGCCCGGCGTGCGGCCGGTGAGCATGGGCGTGGTCAGGTTGGTGCGCCGCCACAGGCTGAACGCGGCCAAGGCACCCAAGTGCGCCAGCACCAGCCACAGGAAGGCTTCACCAGCGGCTTCATGGAGTTCGCCCAGCACATCGGCCCAGTCAATGCCCCACAGGCTGCCGCCCCACTCGTTGAAACTGGCGTAGCCGGTCAGCGTGACGGGCACCACGGCCAGCATCAGCGCCACCACGGCCAGCACCATGAACAGGTTTTGCCCCTGGCGCCAGTTGACAGTACCCGGCGTGGGTGAGCGCCACAGGCTGCGCAGCCAATCAGACCCACCCCGCAGTTTGGACAACAGGGCCGACAAGCGCACCGGCCGGGGCCCCACCAGCCCATACACGACGCGAAATGCGAGCAAACCGGCCATGGTGTAGCCCAGCGTGACGTACAGCATGCGCCAGCGCTCGCCGTCGGCGCTCAGGTACGCGCCCAGAAAACTTAGGGCAAACAGCCAGTGGAACACGCGGGTGGGCGCGTCGATCACACGCCGGGTGGGGGTGATGACGGGCGCTTGGGGCACAGCGCCAACTGGAGAAGAAACAGCAGCGTTCATGGTCATCTCCCTTGTTCAGTCGTCCAGAAAAGCGGCACGGAAGCGTTCGTCCAACCCCTTGGGAAAGCGCACGCTGTCGTCGTCGTAGTTGCCTTTGTCGGCAGCGGTGTGGCAAGCCATGCAGTTGGCTGCGCTTTTCACCGAGGCGTGTTTCCACACCTGGGGGCTGTCGATCTTGCGGTGCTTGCGCTCGAACCACGCACTGCGGGTGATGCGGTCGTCGGGCGGGGTGTCGGTGGTGTGCACCCGTTTGTAGGTCCCCGCGTGGGTTTGCAGCCAGCTGCCAATTTGCTTGACGCTGGCCGCGTCCAGCGAGGCGTCAGAGCCGTAATGTTTGTCCAGCGAGCCCATCATGCGTTGCCACGACGCGGCGGGCAGTAGCCCGGGCGGGTAGGCCAGGTGGCAAGCGGCGCATTCCTGGTTGTAGAGCTTGAGTTCATTGCGGGGCAGCAGGTTGCGGCCGTCGGCGTGGGCTGCCAGCGGCACTGCTAAAGCCAGCACAAGGCTTGCCAGCCATGCCGTGGCGTGTCGGATGGGGTTCGTGGCGTTCATGGCGACGAGGCCTTTCATTTGAGGTTGACGAGGTAGGCCATCACGTCGGCCTTTTCGGCGGCGGTGCATTCGCGGCTGAGCACGTCTTTGCAGTTGCGACGGAACCACTTGTCCACCTTGGCCACCTCGGTGAAGGCTTTGGGGTTAGAGCCGGGGGCCAGTGGCGCAATGACTTTGCCGGTGTTGGCATGTTTGCCCTCCGTGATGGGCGGGGCGTTGTGGCACGAAGCACAGCTCCACTCGCCGCCGTGGCGGGCGTTGAAAAACACCTTGCCGCGCTCGGCCGACGCTGGGGCACCTGCCTCCACCGTCCAGCGCTTGAGTTGCTCGGCGGGGGTGGTGTCGGCAGCCCACACAGGGCCAGACACACACAGCGTGACGGCCAGTGCGGCCAGCACAGACCGCAGCCGGGTGGACGCGGCAACGTTTACCGGGGTTGTGAAGAAAGGGTTCATGGGGGCTCCGTGTCAAACAGCTGAAGGAATGCCGCCAGTGTTGAACCGAGCGCTTGAACGCCACCTGAAACCCGCGTTCAGGTGGCGTTCAGAAAGACCTGCCCACAATCCCCCAACCTTGCGTTTGCCACACCCCACCATGTCCACTGCCCCCACCCACATTCGCCACTGCGCCCTGGCCTTGCTGTGCATGTGCCTGGTGGCGCCGGGCATGGCCCTGGCCAGTGATGACAACGACCACGAACGGGCCCGACAGGCCATGGTGCGCGGCGATGTGTTGCCGCTTAAGCGCGTGATGGAGCGCCTGGACGCCCTGCGGCCGGGCGGGAACATCCTGGAAGTGGAGCTGGAACAGCATGGCGGGCGCTGGGTGTACGACATCAAGCAACTGGAACCCGGTGGCCAGATCGTCAAAATCAAACTCAACGCCCAAACCGGTGACCTGCTGGAAGTGAAAGAGCGCAAGCGCTGACACGTCCCCACACCACGAGAAATGCCCTATGCGCGTGCTGCTGGTTGAAGACGAACCCACCCTGAACCGCCAGCTGGACCTGGCCCTGCAAAACGCCGGTTATGCCGTGGACGTGAGCGTGAACGGCCGCGACGCATGGGTGCTGGGCGACACCGAGCCCTTCGACGCCGTGGTGCTTGACCTGGGTCTGCCGCACATGGACGGCCTGACGGTGCTCAAGCGCTGGCGCGCCGCAGGGCGCACCATGCCCGTGCTGATACTCACGGCCCGCGACAACTGGCACGAAAAGGTGGCCGGTATCGACGCCGGGGCCGACGACTACCTGACCAAACCCTTCCACACCGAAGAACTGCTGGCACGCCTGCGCGGGCTGATACGCCGCGCCAGCGGGCTGGCGTCGTCGTTGCTGGTGTGCGGCCCGGTGGAGCTGGACACCCGCACCAGCCGCGTGATGCTGGACGGCCAGCACCTGGCACTGACCAGCCACGAGTTCAAGGTGCTGGCCTACCTCATGCACCACCCGAATGCGGTGGTGTCACGCACCGAACTGACCGAACACATTTACGCCCAGGACTTCGAGCGCGATTCCAACACCATTGAGGTGTTTGTGGGGCGGCTGCGCAAAAAACTGCCCGCCGACCTGATTGAGACTGTGCGGGGCCTGGGCTACCGGCTGGTGGTACCCGCGTGAACAACCCCTTGCCAATCCGTTGGCGCGGCTCGCTGCAGTGGCGTGTGCTGGCAGTGACGCTCGCAGGTTTGGCCATGGCGCTGGTGCTTGCCGGGGTGTTGCTGCACAACCTGTTCAGCGAACACACACACCGCCAGTTTGAGGCCGAGCTGGGCATCCATCTGGAGCAACTCACTGCCCGGCTCGAATTTGACGCACAAGGCCAGCCTTTGGTGGACGCAGCCCGGCTGAGCGACCCGCGCTGGGTCAAGCCGTTTTCGGGCCGTTACTGGCAGATCGAGACCTACCCACACACCTCAACGGCGGAAGCCGCCGGGCACGCCACACCCGCTCTGCGCTCGCGCTCGCTGTGGGACGAAGTGCTGCTCCTGCCGCCCGATGTGGTGGCCGATGGCGCGGTGCACCGGCACGCCATCACCGGCCCCTCGGGGCAGCCCCTCGTAGCCCTGGAGCGAACGGTGCGCCCGCCAGACGGCCAGGCCAGCGCCTGGACACTGGTGGTGGCCGCAGATGCCACGGCCACACAGGCCGCCATTGCGCACTTTGACCGTGTGCTGGCTGCGTCGCTGGCGGCCCTGTTGGTGTTGCTGGGGCTGGCGGCGGTGGCGCAGGTGCGCGTGGGTTTGTCACCTTTGCGGGCGCTGCAAAGGGCAGTGGCTGCGCTGGAACAAGGCCAAGTGGCCCGCCTGCAAGGGCGGTTTCCGGCCGAAGTGCAACCGCTGGTGGACGGTTTCAACCGCACCTTGCAGCGGCAGGAAGACGGGTTGGCCCAGGCCCGCACCCAGGCAGGCAACCTGGCACATGCCCTCAAAACCCCGCTGGCGGTGTTGCGCCACGCGGCCGACAACGCCCAGCAGAGCACGCCCAACGCGCCAGACGCGCAACTGCACACCTTGGGCCAGCAGATACACGAGCAGGTCAACAAAGCGCAGCAGCACATCGACTGGCACCTGCGCCGGGCCCGCTCGGCCGCACACGCGGTGGCCACACAGCGGCCCCGCTGTGCCGTGCTGCCCACGCTGCAAGGCCTGCAGCGGGTGATGGAAAAGGTGCACGCCCAGCGCCAGCTTCAGATCACGCTGGCCAGCGAAGCCACCGATCCACACGTCAACATCGAACAGGAAGACCTGCACGAACTGCTGGGCAACCTGGTGGACAACGCCTGCAAATGGGCCCGCAAGCGCGTGCACATGCAGGTGGACAGCGAGGGCAACGTGGCTGTGGAAGACGACGGCCCCGGCGTGCCGGAGGCGCAACGCGCCCACATGCTCAAGCGCGGCGAGCGGATGGACGAAACCACCCCCGGTTCAGGCCTGGGCCTGGCCATCGTGGCCGAGCTGGCCGGGCTGTACGGTGCAGAGCTGGTGTTGGACGACAGCCCGCTGGGGGGCCTGCGGGCGCGCCTGGTGTGGCAACCACCGGCGCACGCCTGAATGCCACTCAGTGTGGCGGGGCGTGGTCCAGGTCGGGGCGCTTCCAGGGGTCCAGGTGGGTCATCAGATGCAACACGCGGTGGCGCTGCAAGATGCGGTTGCGGGCTTCCACGGCGATGTCGTGCCCGGCCTCCACCGTGAGCGTGCCGTCCACCTCCAAGTGGGCATCCACCACGATCATGTCGCCCATTTTGCGGGTTTTGAGGTCGTGCACGCCCTTCACACCGGGGGTTTCAAGCAGCGTCTGGCGGATGGCTTTGACTTCTTCCTCGTCCACGGCGCGGTCCATCAGGTCGTGCAGGGCGTCCCACGTGAACCCCCAGCCCATGCGCGCCACCATCAACCCCACGATGAGCGCTGCGATCGGGTCCAGGATGGGGTAACCGGCCAGGTTGCCTGCAATGCCCAGGCCCACCACCAGGGAAGAAGCGGCATCAGAGCGCGCGTGCCACGCGTTGGCCACCAGCATGCTCGATTTCACGCGCTTGGCCACTGCCAGCATGTAGCGAAACAACAGCTCCTTGCACACCAGCGCGCCCATGGCCACCCACAAGGCGGACAGGTGCACAGGCTCCAGCTTCTCGGGTGACTGAATCTTTCCCACAGCCGACCACAACATCCCCAACCCCACGGCCAGCAGCAGCAAGCCCAGCACCAGAGAGGCTGCGGTTTCAAACCGCTGGTGCCCGTAGGGATGGTCCTCGTCTGCGTCTTTGCTGGCATGGTGCCCGGCCAACAGCACCACGAAGTCGGACACCAGGTCGGACAGCGAATGGATGCCATCGGCAATCAGCGCCTGCGACTTGGTGAGTACACCCGCGCCAATTTGCAGCACGGTGAGCACCAGGTTGACCACCACACTGACCCAGGTGCTGCGGCTGGCCGCCGCCATCCGCTCTTGGGGGGTGTGCATGTCGTCTTCGCTGTCGTCGGCCAGATCGGTGAATTTCAAGGTGTGCTCGGCTCAGGGCCGTTGTGTGGTGAAGGCTGCCCACATTACACCCAAGCCAAGTTACCCCGGTCTTAACGTCCCGGCGGACGGGCCATCAACGCCATTGGGGTCGAGTTAAGCCCTGTTTCATGTGGGGCTTTTACAGTGACCCTCATGAAAACACATGCCCCCTCCAACAGCCGCCGTTCATGGCTGGCCCTGCCCATCGCGCTGTGCCTAGCGCTGCCCACAGCAGGGTTCGCCAGCAGCATCACCGAAAAAGTGGTGTGCACCACAGCCCCCCGCAGCACCTGGCTCACAGAGGCTCAGGCCCGCTCCGCTTTCAACGCCGACAGCTATGTGCTGGTGCGTTTCAAAGTGTCCAAAGGCAACTGCCATGAGTTTTACGCCATTGACGCCCAAGGCGCGGTGGTCGAGGCCTATCAGCACCCCATCACGGGGGCAGCGGTCAGGACGACGCGCATTGCCCCTTCCACATCCATCCACACCACACGTTGAACTCCATGGCCGCACACAACCCTCCCTTTCGTTACAGCACAGCCCTGGTGGCCTTGCACTGGTTCATGGCCGTGCTGTTTGTGGCGGTTTACGCCAGCATCGAGCTGCGCGTGCTTTTTGCCAAAGGCACCGAGATGCGCGACCTGATGAAGGCCCTGCACTTCATGTTTGGCCTGGGCGTGCTGGCGATGGTGGTGGCCCGCTTGGGCGCACGCTGGGCCAGCCCCAAACCACAACCAGGGCCCACGCTGGGCCTGGAAACCTGGGTGCACCGCATGGCCGCGCTGGGCCACCTGGCCATGTATGTGCTGATGCTGGGAATGCCACTGCTGGGCTGGTTGGCGCTGAGCGCAGCAGGCAAACCCATTCCGTTTTTCGGGCTGGAACTGCCCCCGTTGATGGGCCCCAACAAAACCTGGGCACACGACATCAAAGAACTGCACGAAACCTTGGGCGTGGTGGGCTACTGGCTCATTGGCATCCACGTGGCTGCCGCGTTGGGCCACCACTACGTGATGAAGGATGGATTGCTGGCCCGCATGTCAATGCTGCGCCGACCCGTGGCCGCTTGAAGCGGAACACGCCGCTGGGCTTGCCTTCAAGCACTCATGGCATCGAAGTGGCGCTCGATCATGTCGGCCATGAGGCGCTTGATGCCTGCTTCGTCCAGGCGCTCAATGGTGTCGCACACCTCGGCCGCCATGCCCTCGAAACAGGCCAACACGTCGGGGTCAAAGTGGGTGCCACGGCCCTCGGCCAGCATGGCCATCACTTGATCGAAGGGCAAAGGCTGTTTGTAGGGGCGCTTGGAGCTGAGCGCGTCGTACACATCGGCCACCGCAAAAATGCGCGCGGCCAGTGGAATGGCGGTGTGGGCCAGGCGGCGCGGGTAACCCGAGCCGTCCCACTTTTCGTGGTGGCTGGCCACCACGTCGGCAGCGCCTTCAAGCCAACCTGCGCCATGCACAATTTCCTGCCCTTGGGCCACATGCGTGCGCATGATGTCCATTTCGGCATCGTCCAGGCGGCCTGGCTTGAGCAAAATGGCATCGGGAATGCCAATTTTCCCCACGTCATGCAAAAAACTGCCCGCAATCAAAGACTGCATGGCCGCGCCCTGCAGCCCCAAGGCTTCGCCCAGGCGGGCGGCAATCCAGGCCACGCGGTAATTGTGGGTGCCGGTGTCCGAGTCGCGCTTGGCAATGGCTCGGCCCAGCGCTTCCATCATGGCAATGTGGGATTCCAGCACCTGGCGGGCGCGACGCTCATTTTCACTGGCCAAATGCACCACCACGGGGTAAATGGCACCGCCACACAACAGTGCGGCCAGGCACACCATGAGAGCCACAGCCAGCGCGTCGGACTGGATCTGCGCGTGCTGCCATTCGGGAATCAGGCGCACGCCTTCAAAGTAGCCGGTGATGGGGTGGCTGCTGCTGGCCTGCAGCGGCACCATCACCCGCATCACCCAGCCACCGTTGGGCAACTTCAGGCTTTCGTAAAAAGCCTGCTGGTAGGCGGGGCGACCGTGCTTGGGTAGCAGCGGCTCGATGGCGTGGCCCTCAGGGGTCACCTCCTCGGCCAGCTTGAAGCCTGAAGCACCGTAAATCTCCACAATTTCAAACAACCCGCCCACCAGCAAACGCGCCGCCTGCGATGCATGTTCCTGCGCGCCGGGCCCCGACAGGTCAAGTGCGTTGGCATTGGCCAGCAGCCGGTGCGACTCTTCCTGGGCAAACGCCACCACTTCGGCCTCGGCGTTTTCGCGCGACACCCACCAGGCAACCGGACCGGCCAGGGCCGACAAAGTGACGGTCACAGCGGCAATGCGCACAAAAGCCGAACGGCGAAAATTGTTCATACCCACTCCACATCCACTCTCAGCCCGCCCAGCGACTCGCTGCGGCCCAGTTGAACGGTCAACCCGTACAGGGCCGCCAAGCGGGTGATGATGGACCAGCCCAGCCCGCTGCCCGGTTGCTGGTTGCCCACCACACGAAAAAAACGTTCGCCCAAGCGGGCCAGGTGCGGCTCGCTCAGGCCCGGCCCACTGTCTTCGACCGTGAGCCGCGCACCCCCCGTGGCGAGCGACTGAGTCTGCACCCGCACCGTCGCATGGTCAGGGCTGTAGCGCAACGCGTTGTCCAGCAGGTTGCGCAACAGCACGGCCACCAGCGCCTCAGGCGCAGGGCACGGGCGCACAGGCGCTGCCTGAGGCAGCACCTCCAGCCGCTGTTGGCGGCGCCGTGCAACGGGCAGCAAATCACCGATGACCTGCATCAGACAGGCTTCGACCGGGGTGCGGGTGTCGGCGCTCGCCGTGCTGCCCAGGCCGGTTTCGGCCTCCAGCCGTGCCAACTGCAGCAGTTGTGTCACGAGGCGCGTGGCGCGGTCGCAGCCCTGCAGGGTGGCTGCCAGGGCTTCGTTGCGCTCGTCGTCGTCCAGGGCACCCTGGGCCACTTGGGCCTGCATGCGGATGGCGGCAATGGGCGTGCGCAGCTCGTGCGCGGCATCGGCGGTGAAACGGCGCTCGGCGTGAATGAGCGACGCCGTGCGGTCAAACAGGCGGTTGAGTTCGTGCACCAGGGGCTGTGCCTCCAGGGGCACATCGGCCAAGGGAAGCGGCGCAGCGGCATCGGGTTGCCGATGCGACACCTGCTGGCCCAGTTCGCGCAGCGGCTTCACGGCCCAGCGCACCGCACCCCACACGGCCAGGGCCAGCAACGGCAAGGCCAGCGCCATGGGCCAAATGACGCTGCGCAAACTGGCCCACACGACATCCGCACGGGCGGTGTCCTGTTCGCCCACATGGATCACCACATGCTCGTCCAGTCCTGGGGTGCTGAACACCCGCCACGGCTGTCCGTCGATCATTGGGTTGGAAAAACCCAAGGCCCGTGCGGGTGCCATGGCCTGCGACGGCGCGGTACCGGAGCGCACCACCAGTTCACTCCCGTGCCAGACCTGGAACACCACTTTGGGCTGGTATTCGTGCAGCGTCGGGGTTTCAGTCAGGTTCAAGCGGGTCAGTTCCGTCAGCGGAAGACTCACCAGCAGGGATGCGGCCTGGGACATGTGTGCATCCAGCAACTCGCCTACCTCGTGCTCTGTGTCCAGCCAGGTGGCCACGCCCACCACCAGCCAGACAGCACTCACCACCCCCAGCACCGTGGCCAGCAACCGGGCCTGCAAAGAACCTCGCCCATTGCGGGCAGCCGAGGCCAGAGCACTCATGCGCCACCCGCACGGTGCACCACATAGCCTACGCCACGCACGGTCTCAATGGTTTTGGGGGGCAATTTGCGCCGCAGGTGGTGCACATGCACTTCGATGGCGTTGCTGGCCACCTCGTGGCCCCAGTCATACAGGTGCTGCTCGATCTGCCCGCGCGACAAAACGCGGCCCGCGCTCAGCAACAGGGCGTGCAGCAGGTCGTACTCGCGGCCCACAACCTCCAGCAGTTCTCCGTGGACACGCACGGTGTGCGCCACAGGGTCCAGCTCCACCGGTCCGGCCACCAGCACGTTGTGCACCTGCCCATGTGCGCGGCGCACCAGCGCCCGCAGGCGGGCTGCCAGCTCGTGCAGGTCGATGGGTTTGACGAGGTAGTCGTCGGCCCCGGCGTCCAGCCCTTCAATGCGGGCGGACACGGCGTCGCGGGCGGTCAACACCAGAATGGGCGTGCGCACCTTGCGGCTGCGAACCGACGTGAGCACCGCCATACCGTCCTGGCGTGGCAGGCCCAAGTCGAGCACGGCGGCCACGTGGCTGCCCGCCATCAATTCAGCCTCGGCGGCCACGCCGTCGCGCACCCAGTCCACCTGAAAGCCCTGCTGGCGCAAACCGGCGCGCAACCCGGAGCCCAGCAAATCGTCGTCTTCGACCAGCAACACCCGCATGATGTGACGGCAGCCTGCATCGGGCTGCCAATGAATGGAACACCCCGCTGAGACTAGCCCGGCCGAGTTAGGTGGACCTTAAGGTGAAAGCTGAGCCTGCGGCAGGCCACGCTGGACGCCATGGTGAACTCGCTCATGGAGAAGTGAGCACTGAAAATATCAACGAAAAGCGGCCCTGCCGCTTTTCTGTATTGATTTTTCAGCTACAAGTTATTATCCGCCCGACAGCCAATCGGTGCGGGCCACCAGCCGCAGCGCAGCAAAGTTGACCGTGCTGCTGCCCACGCCCTGAGCGGCGGCGGCACGCTCCCGCCCCAGTTCGGCGCTGAGTGTGATGCGATCGCTGGGCTGCCAGGCCAGCAACACCGTCTGGCGGGTGGCGGGCTGGTAGGCACTCAACCCGGTTTCGGTGGCCAGCAGGCTGGCACCGGGGCCGGTGAGGCTTTGGGTGGTCCAGGCGCGCTCCAGCCGCACGCCGGTTTGCCAGCGTGGGGCCACGTCCCACAGGGCTTGCAGCCACACGCCGCGGTTCTGGGCGCGGTACTGGCCCAGGCCGTTGGCAGACTCCAGGCTGCCTTTTTCGTCGCGCAGCCAGCCGCTGGCGGTGAGCGTGACAGGAAGAGCCATGGGCGACTGCGACCCTGCCCACACCACGCTGGCCCCGGCCAAGGTGCTGCGCCCGGTGAAGCAGGCCACGTCTTTCAGCGCGGCGTTGCATTCGGGCGCAGTGTGGCTGTGCCCGGCGGTGGCGCTCACGCTGCTGCCCCGACGTTCGGGCTTGAGCCAGGCGGCAAAACCATCTACCTGCCACGGCCCCTGGCCCCAGCCCAGGTGAACCGTGGGCACCACGGGGCCGCTGTCGCCGCCGGAGGACATACCACCGGGAAAGACGCGCCCGCGCCACAGGCCCACATCGGCGCTCAGGCGGCGCTGGCCGGTGTCTTGCCGCCAGCCCAGTTGCAGGCCGTCGTCCATCCAGTCGCCGTGGGTGGCCATCTGTTTGGCCAGGGGCATCAGGGCAAAACGGTCAAAGTGGCCGCCCTGCCCTAGTGTCCCGCCCAGCGCGGGGCGCTGGCGGCCAGCGGTCAGCAGCCACCATGCATCGCCACTGGCGCTGTCGTGGCGGGCCTGCACCCAGGCGGACTCGACGTGGGCACGGTCGCTCCCGTGTTTGCCCACTGTCAGTTCTGCGCCCAGCATGTCGTTGATGCGCCAGGCAACACCCAGCGTGGCGTGTTCCAGGTTCAGGCCCTGGCGGTCGGTGCCCGCATCGCCTTGCAGCAAAAAGCCACGCAGGCGCTGGCTGGGCAGTTCCGTCTTGCTGTCCAACACGGCAACGGCCGCAGCGGCACTCAGGCGCACACCGGGCTCGGGTGGCAGGGCATCGTCTGCCTCGCCGTGGGCATGGGCAGCACCGCTGGCCAGCGCCAGGCTGGCACACAGCCCCCACGCCGCCCAGGCCACGTCACTGCGCCGGGAAGGGGTTGGAGAACTTGGGGTTGGTGATGAAGTCATGGTCGGTCAGGGTTTTGAGGAAGGCCACGATGTCAGCCCGTTCCTGTGCATTGAGGTCGATCAGCGTGATGAGGTCGCTCTTGTTCGGGTGCGTCCGGCCATCTCCAGCATTCGGCCCGCTGGTGATGTGGCGGCCCCCGGCGGCATAAAAGTCCAACACCGCTTCCAGTGAGGCGATGCTGCCGTCGTGCATGTAGGGCGCGGTCAGCTCCACGTTGCGCAGGCTTTGCGCGCGGAACAGCCCGCGGTCGGCGGCCTTGGCCGTGAACTCGAACAGACCCTGGTTGCCCTCGGGGAAGTTGCCTGTGCCACCGATGTTGTAGAGCCCGGTGTTGTGGAACGGGGTTTCCACCACACGGCTGGCGGCGTGCACCACGTGGTCGTTGAAGTTGAAGCTGCCATGGCAGTGGAAGCACTCGGCCTTTTCGCCCATGAACAGGTTCAGCCCACGGGTTTCAGCCGGTGTGAAGGTGGCTTTGCCCTGTATGTACTGGTCGTACTTGCTGTTGCCCGAAATGAGCGTGCGCTGGAATGCCGCAATGGCCTGAATCACCTGGCCCCAGGTGGGCGCGGGTGTTTCGCCGGGAAAGGCAGCGGCGAACTTGGGCGGGTACAGCGGCTCGGTGGCAATGCGGCTCAGCACCTCGGCCTTGTTGCCGTCGTTCACGCCCATCTCCACCGGGTCTTCGCTGAACAGGGGCACTTCCATCTGCTTTTCCAGCGTGACGAGGCTGGGGTTCACCCACGTCAGCGTGGCGTTGTAGGCCACGTTGGCCAAACCTTGTGCCGCGCGCGGGTGAAATTGCCCGGTAGACCCCACCGCCACGGCCTTGCCGTCGGTGAAGGCTTTGTCCTGGTGGTGGCAACTGGCGCACGACTGTTTGCCATTGCCCGACAGGCGTTTGTCGTAAAACAGGAAGCGGCCCAGGTCCACCTTGGCCGCAGACATGGGGTTGCCCTCGGGCACCTTGGGCACGGCAAAGCCGCTGGGCAGCTCCCACGTCCAGTTGCCAGGGGTGAAGGTGGCACCGGGCGTGGTGCCCGCAGTGTCGGTCACGCTGGTGCCACCCCCGCCACAGCCCGTGAGGGCTGCAGCGGCGACAGCCAGCACCCAGGGTGCAAGCTGCCGGGGGATCATTTGGCAATGGCCCTGAACAGGGTTTGTGCTGCACCACCGTTGATCGGCAGCCCCGTGCCGGTGCCGTCTGCCTTCCAGTCGATGGCCAGGGCCTTGAACACGTTCAGGCACTCGGGGTCGTTCCCGCCCGACATGCAACCCGTGGCAGATGCCTGGTTGATGGTGACGTTGGTACCGTCCAGCAAGGGCTTGATGTCCACCGCCACCTTCTGAGTGGACGGGTTGAAGCTGGCGAGCTTGAACTCCATGCGGTTGGGCGCCGTACAGCTGCTCACCTGCGTGCCAGTGGCGGGGTTGCCAATGCAACCGGTGGAGCCCAGGTGGAAGTTGAACGTGGGCGATGCCCACTTGCCAGCCGTGCCTGCCGCTGCGCTGGCCAGGGGGTCTGTCACCTCGATCTTGGCGAACTTGCGACCGCCTTGCCAGTTCCAGGCCATGGCCTGGATGTCCAGCGGGGCCTTGGTGGTGGTGGGGTTGGCCCAGTCGGTGTGGTTCATGGAGAACGGAACACCCATGGTCATTTTCACGCCGCTGTAGGTGCCTGCGGGCACGGTGCCTTTGACCACGGCGTTGGTGCCCGTGGTGCCTGTGGCTGTGGGGCAATCGCCGGAGGCGTTTTCCAGGTCCACCAGGGTGACGCTGTCGGAGCCAGCGGTGTAGTTCCAGCTGTCGTTGGCGGTGAGTGTCAGTGGGACTTCCACGCCGTCGGCGCGGATCATCTTGACCTGGGACACATAGAAGCGGAAGTCCTTCACGTTGCCGGTGGCAGCTGTGCTGCCCAGGCCGGTGACGGTGGAACCGCAACCGATGGCGGTGTTGCCAGCCATGGCGGCAAACTGGATTTCGACGGCTTGTGGGCCGTCGTCACCGCCGCCGCAGGCGACGAGAGAAGCAGCGGCCACGGCCGCGAGGGTGAAGGAAGCAAAAATACGTGTGTTCATGATGATGTCTCTGAAAAAATGAAATGTGAAAACAATGGGCATGTCTGTCTCACACAGGGGGGGCTCGCATTGGTGACATCAGCAAAACGCGCACAGCGTTACCTGGTCCGGCCAACGTCCAGCGGTTTGACGTGCGGGGGGGCGCTATAAACCGGATCTCTGCTGCAACCAATATGGGCGCCAACGGCACCGGGGGCACCGCCACGTGTGCCATGGCCCACACGCAAGGCTGTGCCAGACCCTGTGGGACAGGTTTGGCCGGGGTCTGTCCCCCCAACCGAGACGACTCGGTGTCGTCCATCAGCACCCACTGCACCCCCTGCGGTGTGCAGACCTCGAAAACCGGCCCACTCGCCACGGCGGGCACTACCCAGGCTCCCAGCAAGCCGTGCATCGCAGAAAATGCTAGGCACACCAAGAGCGTGAACAACCAGCGCCGCCGGCTGGCGAGCGGCAGGGTACGCAAATGGTTCAAAGCGTTGGCCATGAGCTCAGCGCGCAGCGGGCTCGGTCACAAAACCGATCTTTTTCACCCCGGCCTGCTGCGCGGCGGCCATGGCCTGTGCCACCCGCTCGTAGCGCACGGCGCGGTCACCCCGGATGTGCAGGTCGGGTTGGGGGTTCTGGGCTGCAGCGGCGGCAAGGTGGCCTTGCAGCTCGTTGTCGCTGGCCAGTTTCTGTTCGTTCCAGAAGTAGGTGCCGTCTGAATCCACGCTCAAGCGCACGGTTTCGGGTTTGACCAGTTCTTTTTCGTTGCTCGCACGGGGCAGGTCGATGTTGACCGCGTGTTTCATCACCGGCACCGTGATGATGAACACGATCAGCAGCACCAGCATCACGTCGATCAGCGGGATCATGTTGATCTCGCTGAGCATGTCGGTGTCGTCTTCGTTCAAGGTGCCCAGGGCCATGCTCAGACTCCTTGGGGGTTGACGCGTGCACCGGTCACCAGCAATGCGTGCAGGTCGTGGCCAAAGCGGTTGAGCTGGTGCAGCACCCCTTTGTTGCCCCGCACCAGCGCGTTGTAGCCCAGCACGGCAGGGATGGCCACGGCCAGGCCCAGCGCCGTCATGATGAGTGCCTCGCCAATGGGGCCTGCCACCTTGTCGATGGTGGCCTGGCCTGCCGCGCCAATGCCCAACAGCGCGTGGTAGATGCCCCAGACCGTGCCGAACAGCCCCACAAACGGAGCGGTGGAGCCCACCGAAGCCAGCACCGCCATGCCACCCTGCAGCTTGGCAGTGAATTCGTCGATGCTGTTGCGAAGCTCGCGCGTCACCCAGTCGCTCACGTCCAGCCGGTCATGCAAATGCGGCCGGGTGGCTGGCGCCGGATCGGCCGATTTCAGGTGCTGCGCAGCGTTGCGCCCTGCCAGCGCCAACTGCCTGAAGGGGTTGCTGGCATCGCCATGCAGGGCTTGCAGCCCGGCATCGAGATGGGGCGCGTGCCAGAACGCCTGGCACTGGCGGGCGTGCGCGCGGTGCTGGCGCAGGTCCAGCGCCTTGATGGCGATGACCAGCCAGCTGGCCAGCGACATGACCAACAGAATGACCGCCACCGCTCGGGTGACCCAGTCCCCCTGAGACCAAACATGGGCCAAACCAAATTGCGTTTCCATCCAACCGTCTCCAAAGAATATTCAATAGCTGACAAATCAAACCCATCAAGCGACAAAGCCCATTTTTTTATATAAAACCTGGCCTCTCACTCCAGCACAAAGTTGATGGGCACGTTGAACCACATGGCCTTGGGCTCGCCGTTCACCTTGCCGGGCACGTACTTCCAGCCCAACACGGTTTGCAGTGCGGTTTGGTCCAGCCGGTCAAAGCCGCTTCTGGTGCGCACCTCGGCCTGGGTTGCCGTGCCATCGAGGCCAATGAACACCCGCACCACCACCTTGCCCTGCTCGCCCAAGCGTTTGCTGATGGGCGGGTAGCGCGGGGCTGGGTTGTTCAGGTAGTCGGCATTGCTGCTGGGCAGCTCTATGCGCGGAGGAGCCACAGGCGCGGGCGGCGCCGGGGGGGCCACCTCCACCGGTGCCGCGAGCGGCGGCGCGGGTGGCTGAGGGGTGGTCACGCCTGTCACGGCGTTAGGGGAGGGCTCGGCCGAGACAACTGCCAGTGGCATGGGTGGGGGTGGCAGCGGCGCGGGCTGTGGCTTGTGCTGCACCGGCTGCACGACGGGCTTGGGTTTGGGCGGCGGCGGTGGGGGCGGAGGTGGCGGCTCCACTTTGGGTATCGCGGGTTCGATGAACTGCGCCAGCACGTCCACCGGCACCACCACTTCCATCGCACGACGAAGCAGTCCGCTTTGCAGGGCATACAAACCACCTGCATGCAGGGCCACCACCGCCACGGCGAGTGTGGCGTTGCGTGAGAGGTGGCGAGGTGCTTCAGCAGGGATTTGCATTTGCATCAGGGCGCTGTGCGTACTGAGGGCGCAGGCAGTACCGCGCTTTGCGGCCAGGGGTTGGCCAGGTTGGGGTTGCCCAGAAAGTGAGGGTCGGTCAGCGCGTTCAAAAAGGCCACCAAATCAGCCACCTCACCATCGCTCACCTCGAAGCCCACCAACAGTTCGCTGCGCATGGGGCTGGGCTGCCCCGTGGCTGCAGTGGACCGCCCGGCCAACGCATAGTGCTGACGAATGACTTGCTCCAGCGTGGGAATGGAGCCGTCGTGCATGTAGGGTGCGGTGACCGCCACATTGCGCAAGCTAGCGGTGCGAAAGCGCCCCCGGTCCGATGCCTCGCCCGTGAACTCGATGATGCCGGGGTTGTCTGCGGGGTAGCTTCCCTGCCCGTCCGTGTTGTACAGACCCGTGTTGTGAAAGCCCGACTCGGCGAAAGGCAAGCGACTGTGCTGCACGTTGTCGTTGAAGCCAAAGCCACCGTGGCAGTGGTAGCACTCCATCTTTTCACCAAAGAAAAGGGCTTCGCCGCGCTTGGCCGCCTCGCTGATGGCGTTGGGATCGTCGGCGTATTTGTACCGGTCGTAGGGGCTGTTGAATGACAGCAGGCTGCGCTCGAATGCCGCAATTGCCTTGGTAAGAGTGGACAGTGAATACAGCGCCTCATCACCGCGGCGCGCCTCTGCCGGGAACGCCTGGGCAAAAAGCTTGCGGTAGGTGCCATCGGCCTTCAGGCGGCTGAACAGCTCGGCCTCTTTGCCCGCCATACCCATTTCCACCGGATGCTCGCCAAACAGCGGAATCAGCGCTTGCACCTCCAACGATTTGAGCTGCGGGTTGGCCCAGGTCAGCGTGGGCAGGTAAGCCACGTTGACCAAGCTCATGGCACTGCGAGCGCCCTTCTGGCCCGTGATGCCCTCTGCCACGGCCAGGCCATCGGTAAACGCTTTGTCCTGGTGGTGGCAGGAGGCGCATGACATCTGACCATTGGCCGACAGGCGCGCGTCGTAAAACAGGTGCCGGCCCAGCTCGACCTTAGGGCGCGACATGGGGTTGTCGGCCGGTACCACTGGGGGTGGCACCCAGGCAGGTAATCCCCACGTGAAACCGTCGGCCGTGCTGCCCGAGAGCAAGCCCCAGGCAGCGACTGCCAACGCGGCCGTCACACCGGCCCTCGCTCTCAAGTGCATGGGCATGTGCCCTCAGCGTGCCGCAAACAGCTGCTGTGCACCGGTAGCAGGTAGGCCGTCGTAAACCAAACCCAGTGCACCCATGACGGGCGGGCAGTCGGCGTCCTTGAGGAAGCTCATGCAACCGGGTGATGTCTGCGGCGCATTCACGTCTACATTGGCACGGGCCAGCACACGGCCGATATCGGCTACCACCGTCTGGCGCGTCGGGTCAAAGTTCTTGAACTCCACCGTCACCCGGTTGCCGTTCTGACAGGCACTGGGAGCCGCAGTTTTGCTGGCACCGGCACACAGGGTGCTGCCCAGGTGAACCGAATAACGCGTGACAGGACCCATGGCACTGGCAGCGGCGGGCTTTTCAGGGGTGATGCCGCTGGACGTGGTGTCGAACTTCAGAAACTTGTAGCCACCCTGCCAGTTCCAGAACATGGCTGTGTTGTTCAGTGGCGAGGGTGCCACCGTAGGGTCGCCATGGTTGCGGCCAAACGGCACGCCCAGTGTGAACCTGACACCGGTGTACTGCCCGGCGGGCACCGAGCCGCGCACGGCAGTGTTCACACCGGTGGTGCCGTTGCGGCAGGTGGCTGCGCCGTTTTCAAAGTCGATCAGCGCCAGGTTTTCCAACTGCCACACACCGTCCTGCTGCAATTGCAGCGGCACCGCCTGTCCCTGGGCATTGAGCAAGTGCACCTCGCTCACGTACATGCGGAAGTCCGACGGTGTGACAGTGGATTTGGTGGTGCCCACCCCGGCATAGCTTTTGCCGCACTCGAAAGGCTGGCCATTCACTTCGGCAGCAAACTGCAGGTTGACCTGCTGCGTGGCTGCGGTGCTTGAGGGTGCTGTAGGCGTTGAGGAACAGGCTGCCAGGGCGGCAGCGGCAATGGCGATGAGAACGACGTGTTTCATGGGAAATGTTTCCGGCAGTTGTAGAGAAGGGTTGACAGGAGGGGCACCGAGGCATTCAGGCCGCGGCATCCACCGCGCAGCGCACTGGCCCCAGCGGCTCGCAGCTGCACGCCAGGATGTGGGTGCTGCGGTCAAATTGCGCCACGGGCTCGCGAACCCAGCGCACCTGGCCTTCCAGCAGTCGCACCTTGCAACCGCCGCATTCGCCCTCCTGGCAGTCGGCGCCGGGCAGGTGCTCCCACAGGGTGTTGAGCAACACACCCTGCTCCAGCGGCAACAGGCCTTTGCCCTCCAACACCACGCTGGGTGCCAGCGGCGCTGCAGCGCCAGCCCCAGGGGCGGCAACGGCCGGTACAGGCACGGCTTTTCGCGCGGCCCTTTGGCCCCACAGAGCTCCCACGCCCACCAAGGTCATGCCGAAAGCGGCCACCAGCGACAGCAGGCCCAAGCCCAACAGAATTTGCGCAAACATGGGGTCAGCCTTTCACGGGGTTGCTGTTGGTAGCTGCCACGTTGGCAGGCCAGGAGGCTGGTGACCCAGTGGAGCTGGCTGGCTGGGGAGATGTACCTGCGGGCGCAGAAGCTCGGCGGCGTTCACGCTCGCGCTTCACCCACATCCACAACCCGGTGAGGGAGAGCAGCACCAATACCCAGCCCATGACGTTGCTCCAGGCCATTTCGCCAGGACCTTTGCCAAAGAAGAACGCACCTGAATGCAGTTCGCGCATGAACTGGTGCAAGGCCACCTTGGGTTCTTCCAGTTTAGGAAGCTGCTTGTTGGCCTTCATGGCAGGCACATAGGGCTGCCAGTTCTCGCCGTCTTGGGTGAAAAACGGCTTGCCATCAGCCATTTCACCGCGTCCGCCGGAAATACCCAGCACTCCGCCGTCGGCCAGTGGCACCAGTTGGCGCACTCGGCCGCGTCGCACGGCTGTCCATTCGCCGTCTACCTGCGCCCAAATGGCCATGCGGGTGGCGACGATGGGCGTGTTGCTTCCAGCCAGCGCCGCCGCGCCCACAATTTCCTGGCCTTTGAAGTTCTCCAACACCTGTACCTTGTCACCCTGAATGGCATTCAGGCCTTGGGCGTTGCCAATCCAGGTGGTGCCATCGGGGGTTTGCGTGAAGGCGGTGATGGGCAGGCGTTCGGGCGCTGTTTCTGCCCCCATCCAGCTCATGGGCACCTGAATGTGCGTCACGCTGCGCATGGCTATCAGGATGCCACTGACAGCCATGAGCGTCATGGGAATGGCCAGGATGATGGCCACCCACAGGTGAATGCGCCGGGCCGTCCAGGGTTTGCGAGGTTGGCTCATGATTACTCCTTCAGAACGCAGTGGTGAACTCGACGCCCAGCGTGCGGCCCACGTCCTGCACGCCGTTGCTGGTTTCATAGCGTTTGTCGGTCAGGTTGCGGCCGTACACCGACACGCGGGCAGCGTTCTTACCCATTTTGAAGTCGTAACCCAGCCCCAAGTCGATGCGGGTGTAACCACCCAGCCACGCCGTGGTGTCGGTGGTGCTTCCTTTGTAGCTGGCCACGTGTTTGACGGCCCCGGTGAGGGTGTAGGCACCCCAGCCGTGGCTGTACGACACGTCCAAGATGTTCTCTGGCGTGGTGCCTTTGGCCGAGTTGGACAGGCTGGTGAAATGCGTCAGGCTGGCGCGGTAACTGCTGCGCTCCGAAAAGTTGCCAAACGTGGCCAGTTCAATGCCAGCGCGTTGGGTGTCGGCCTGGCCATAGCATGGCAAGGGGGTCTGGCCTGCACCCAGCGACAAAGCACCTGTGGCGGGAACGGCACCTGCGCGGCAGGTCTGGGTACTGTTGTTGGTCGCTTTGTAGGTATAGCCGACCACCGATTTTTCGTTGATAACCTTGCGCTGGAAGAAGTTGACCGAGGGGTTGAACAACGCGCCCAACTTGCCCTCCACACCCAGTTCCCATTTTTTCTGCTCGTCATCGCCGAACTTCACGCCAGGAGCGGGATTCAGCCCGCCTTGAACGGGCTGTTGGCCCTGGCTGTAGCGGGCAGCCAGTTTCCAGGCTTTGCTGAGGTCATACGCTGCGCCCATGCTCAGGAAAGAAGCAGACGGGAGGGTGCGGTTCTGGTAGCGCAAAGGCGAGTTCACACCGCCGGGTGGCTGCGCACCGCCAATGTAGTAGTCCAGCCCGTGCACCACATGCACGCGGTCGCGCCGGTAGCTGCCGTCCAGCGCAATGCCATTGGCCAGCTTGTGCTCCACCTGGGCAAACCAGCCGTTGGTCTTTTCTTCGCGGTGAATGCCTTCGTAGTACTGCTGGCCATTGGGGGCGTCCCAATGCACTCGGTCCAGACCCACGGCAACTTTGGTGGCACCGAGGTCAGCGTTGTGGCGCAGATAGAAGTGGGTCAGCAGGTTGTCGTTCTGCACTGAGCTGTAGGGCCCGGCAGCTGTGTTGGCGGTGAAGAACGTTTGCTTGCTTTCGGCCCTCGTCAGACCAAACAGAGTGGTGTGCTGCCCCGTCCAGGCTTTGCTCCCCGTGACCGAATAGATGCTGGTGCGCGACGGTTTCATGTACCAGCTGCCTTGGCCTGTGCCGTGGCTGTTGGCGTTGGGAATTTCAAACGAACCGTCGTCCTGGCGGGCCAGCAAGTCCACCAGCCAGCCGGCGGTTTCAAACCCACCCTTGATCAGCCCGGCGGTGTTTTCGCGTCCCTGGTTGTACGCCGCGCCATTGTCCAGTTTGTCGTTGGGCCCTTCTGTGTCTGAGCGCGACACCACACCAGCGATGTAGCCCTTGGTGGTGTCATTGCCCAGGCGTTTGCCCACCCACACATCGCCCTGCACGGTGTCGAACGATTCCACAGCCAATCGCGCTTGGCCCTCGTCTTTGGCGGGCTTGCGGGTGCGGATGACCACAAACCCGTCGACCGGTGCACCACCGGGGCTGGCAGAACCAGTCAGTGGGCCAAGGGTCAGTGCACTGCCACCGCGCACCACTTTGACTTCCTCAATCGCCATCACGGGTAGCGATTTCACGATGCGGCTCGCCATGGTCGGCTGCAACATGGTGCCGTCGATGATCCAGCGGAAATTGCTGTCGCCGCGCACCATCAACCCGCTGAAACCCTTGCGGCTGCCCTGTGTGGCAACGACGCCAGTGGCACTGTTGAGCAGATCGAACACGTCTTTGGGTCGCAATTGCTCGATCTCTTCTCGCCCGATCACCTGCACGTGGTTGCTGCTGCTTTCGGTGGTGCGGTAGGCATTTCGAGGGCTTTGGGGCGACAAATCAGCACGGTACGGCGCGTCGGACACGGTCACTGCCTTCAGGGTGGTGGCTTCGGTCTGCGCCACAACCAGGGCAGGCAGGGCCAGCAGGATGGACACGGGCAGCGCTTTGAGTCGGAGGTGTTTCATGGTGGTCTCTCGGTCAGTTTTTTAAGTAGATAGCAACGAAATCAATATAGAAAAGCGGTGAAGGCCTCAATGGTTGTGAACCGGGGCTGCGCCATCGCGCGGCGTCTGCACCCACACCATCACCTCGCGCTCACCCGTGCGCTGGAAGGTCAGGGTCACGGGGAAGCGGTCGCCGTCTTTCAGCGGGGCTTTCAGGCCCAGCAGCATCAGGTGGTGACCGTTGGGCGTGCCGTGGCGCAGGCGCACCTCGGTTTTTGCGGGCAGTTCGATGGCGGGCACGGCGCGCATGCGCATCACGTCGCTGTCCATTTCCATGCGGTGCAGTTCCACGGTGGCCGCTGCCGGGGTGCGGGCCGACAGCAGACGGTCGGGCTCCGTGCCGTTGTTCTTGATGGCGCGGAAATACACCGCACCCGTGGTCTTGCCGGGCCGGGTGGGGGTGGCATAGGGGTGGTCAACGGCCAGGTCTCCGGCCTTGAAGCCGTGTGCCCAGGCGCTGGGGGAGAGGGCAGCGGCCAGAAGGGTCGCTGCGCAAAGGTGGCGGCGGATGGTCATGGGCATGGGCTACAGGGGAATGAAGGGCTTCATCAGGCCCAGCGGCTGCGGGCACGTTTGGCAATGGCACGGGTGGCGTCGACCATGCCGGCGTACATCTCGCTCAGAAATTCCACCGCCAGCCGGGGAGCCTTGTCCGGGCTGCCGGCGTTGTAGGGCGGAGCGGGGTCGTATTCCAGGTAGAGCTGCACGGTTTTGGCGTAGGCCGGGCTGCGCAACACGCTGACCAGCTTCAGCCCAAAGTCGATGCCCGCTGTGACACCGCCACCGGTGATGCGGTTGCGGTCCACCACCACACGGCCTTTGGACGGAATGGCACCCAGCTCTTTCAACAGGTCTCGGGTGGCCCAGTACGAGGTGGCGCGGTAGCCCTTGAGCAAGCCCGCGGCACCCAGAATCAGCGAGCCGGTGCACACACTGGTCACGTAGCGGGCGGTGGCCCCGTGTTCCGCCAGAAAGGCCAGCACCTCGGGGTCTTCCATCATGGTCAGGGTGCCGGGCACGCCTCCTGGCACAAACAGCACGTCCAGCTTGGGCGGGCAGTCTTTGAAGGCTGTGGTGGGTGTGATGGGCACCAGGGCCTTGGGCTGGCCCGGTTCATTGCCCACGGGGTCGGTGTTTTTCCAGAGCAGATGGATGTCTTTGTTCATCAGCGACTCGAACACCGTCAGCGGGCCGATCAGGTCTTGCAGAAACATACCGGGGTACACCAGCATGCCGATCACCAGCTGGGGGCCGCCGGTCAGGCTGTCGTACTTCTTGATGGCCTGGCGGTGGTGAGCGTCGGCAGACTCTTTGGTGTGGCCGGTGGCCGGGCTCTGCGCGGCAGCGCCCTCCGCAGGCTGCGTGGCCGATACCCGAGCCGAAGCGGCCGCACCTGCGCCCAACCAGGCGGTCAACTGGGCAAAACGGCGTCGTTGCATGGGTTGTTTCCTTGAGAAAAAAGGGAGGGCCGAAGCCCCCCAAGCTTGGAGATCAGAAGTTGAACTGGGCCGACAAAGACACCGTGCGAGGCAAGGCCGGAATGACCTGGCCACCGCTGAAATACGCCGCAGGAGCGTAGTACTGCTTGTTGGTCAGATTGCCGATGGCCAGCGCGTAGCGGGCTGTTTGGGTGCGGTAGGACACCTGAGCATCGAACACCGACACGGCGGGCGTGAAGAACGTGTTGGACGCCGTGCCGGGCAATTTGCTGCGGTGGGTCAGGCCCAGCCCTGCACCCCAACCAGCCAGTGGGCCGGTGCGCACGTCGTAGCGGGCGGCCAGGCGCAACTGCTGCTCGGGCACATTGAACAACTGCTTGCCCACCAGACCGGGAGCAAAAGCATCCTGTGTGGTTTTGGCGGTCTGGTTGGTGTAGGCGGCCACCCACACCAGCTCGGGCGTGGCTTGCCAGCGCACATCCACATCCAGGCCTTTGGAACGCTGCTGACCAGTTTGATATGCGGCAAAGGTGGCGGGGTCGGTGACGGTGGCGTTGTAGCGGGTGAGGTCGAACAGCGCCACGGTGGCGGACACGCCGCCCAGGTTGTTCAGGCGCACACCCACCTCGGTCTGCTTGAACTCTTCAGGTTTGGGGGGCGTGAGGTAGTAGCCGAACAACGGCACCTTGATGGCCCGGCTGTGACCCGCAAACACTGAGACCTGAGGAGAAAAGTCATACACCGCGCCCAAACGGGGCGTGGTTTTGGTGTTGGTGGACAGGTTGTTGTAGCCAAAGGCCGGGTTCACATCGGTGACGCTGATGCGCGAATGGCGCACGCTGGCCAGCACGTGCCAGGGGCCCATGTCGATCTGGTCCTGCACGTACACCACGGTGGCCTTGTAGATGTTTTGCTGGTCGGCTGGCGAGGGGGTGGGTGCTTCCACCCAAGCCGGGAAACGGGGGGCCATCAGATCGATGGAGCCCAGCGTGCCTGCAAAGCCGTTCGAGAACGTCATGAAGGCGTTGTCGTTGGTTTTTTCGTAGTCCACCCCGAGGTTGACTGTGTGTTTGACGTTGCCATAGGCAAACTTGCCGGTCAGGCTGGGCGACAGTGAGGTGGTGTCGATCTGGTTCCACAGCCGCACGCCGCGCAGGTCGGTGGTGCTGCCGACCAGAGGGGCCACGCCGAAGGGCGCAACAAATACGCCACGCTGGTCAATGTCGGCGGAATTGCGGCCCGCAATCAACTGGAACGACCAGGCGTCGTTCAGCCGCTGGTCCCAGCGCAGATTGATGCCGTTGGACTTTTGCACCGTATCGGGCAGGCCAGTGGCGGTCACGTTGAGGCTGCGGGGCAGGCGGAAGCTGCTGGTGTCCAGCGTGCCCTTGACGGGCAGGCCCGAGTAGTCGGGCGTGGTGTTTTCCTGATGACGCAGCTTGACCACCACCTTGGTTGCGGCACTGGGCGACCACGACAGGCTGGGGAACAGCGCGGTGCGCTTGAAAAAGATGCCATCGCTCTCGCTGTCGCTGCGCGACAGGTCACCCACCAGGCGCACCGCCAGGTCGTTGCTCAGAGGCTGGTTCAGGTCAAAGCTGGCAGCGCGTTCGCCGTAGTTGCCCACGCGCAGGCCCACCTGGCGCGAGGCCACGGCCTCCGGCGATAGCGTGGTGATGGCCACCGTGCCACCACCTGCAGGGTATGAGCTGCCCGCCTGGCCGCTGCCGAACAGGCCACCGGCTGGACCTTTGACCACGTCGATGCGTTCGATGTTGGCCACACTTTCGGCATTGGGAAAGTAGCCGGGCATGGAAATGCCGTCCACCACCGTGGCGGCGTTGAAGCCGCGCACCTTGAAGCTGACGTTGTTGGTGTCGCGCGGATCGATGCTGTTGACGTTGCTGACGTTGCGCAACGCGTCGGACACGGTGCGGGAATCCTGGTCTTCCATCAGGCTGCGAGGCACCACGATGACCGACTGCGGCACATGCGCCAGCGGCGTGTCGGTCCGGGTACCTGCGGTGGTGCCCTTGACCACGTATGCCTCTTCCTTCTCGGCTTTGATGGTGACAGCCTTCAGCGTGGCGGCATCGCTGCCAGCCTGTGCCAGAACAGCGGCAGGAAACGCCAGCACCAAGGCTGCGCAAACGGGGTTGAGGGAACGGGACATGGGCACGCCTTTCAGAGGGAGAGGAACACGGGGTGGGGGAACTTGCACTTACTTCCAGACGACGTTGCCCGCGCGGTCATACGACCACGGCGCGGATGCGTCTTTGCGGTTGGCCTGGCTGAGCCAGTCCACGGTTGCAGGGGCCTGTTTGGCTGCGACCACTTGCGGGGGAGCAGGCAGAGTTGCCACTTCAGTCTTGGGAAATGCCCAAGGCAGCGTGGCCAGCCGAGCCTCGGTGTCGGCCGCTGCCCACTTGGCAATGGACAAAATCAACCCAACCGCCAGAAGGTGAAGCAGCAGCATTCCACCCACCACCCAAGCCACCACGCGGGTGCGACCTGCGGGGCGATGGTCGTCTTTGTTGGCGCTGCGGTTGCCAACAATGGTTGACTGCGGGGCGATGCGCGTCATGCCAAGGCCCCTTCCATGTCAAGGCTTGGCTGGGCAACGATGCCAAGCGCGTGGGCCGCCGCACGGGCCGACGCGCTGGCCACAGCGCCCGCCGCTGCACCGGCAGCTGCCCAAGGGCGCGGGCCGGATTTGCGGGTGCGGGGGGGCAGCAGTTGTGCAAGGGCGCGGCACACTGTTTCGGCTTTGGCGTCCACCACCAGAGCCAACTCGCGAAGTGGGGGCAGGCTGCTGCGCAGGGCATCGGGATCGTCCAACTGACCCACCATTGCCGGGGCGTGACCCATCACCTTGAGCAGGGTGGCCACACGGGGCAACACGGGGCCGGTGCGCAGTTGGGCCATGTCGTGGCTGCGCTGCTGCTGTTGCAGCAGGGCCAACACCATGAGTTGCTGCCGCTCGGTTTCGTTCTGCGGCTCCACGGGGGCCAGCACCACATCGGTCAGCGCCTCGGCGCTGAGCTGGTGGGGCATGTTGCACAGGGCTTCGATGCCCAGCAAATCGCCCGGCAGGGCGAGTGACATGAGGTGTTGCGCATCGCGCTCGCGCTGCACCAGGCGCAACACACCTGAAATCACACGCCACAGGCGTGCGCTCTGGCCTGAGGCAAACACGGTGTCACCACTGTGGCAAGGACACTGGGTGGCGGATTGACCCCACCGGGGAACGGGCTCGGCAGACGGGAGATTCACAGAACCAACGGGGGTGGCAAACGTGCCAACGGAAAGTTTCGACATGGTTTCGTCCTGACAGGAAATGAATGCGCCACGCGCACGCCCTCAACGGGCGGCGCAGCCTGGGGTGTCAGAACGAAACGGGTGGCCCCCTGGCCTGGGGCGTGTGTGTGGGGGCCGTGGGGAATGTGTGCCCGGCCCAGGCGGGGCAAGGCGGGGGGGCTGAGGGCGCTAGGCCCCAGCCGTCAAAACTGGGCGGCGGGGTGCCGCGGTCGGTGGCCAGGGCGCAATAGCCGCAGGAGTCGAGGTGCTTCAGCAAGTCGCCACTGGCGGGCTCGGCACCGCTGGCATCGTCGGCACGCACCCACGACAGGCCGTGGGCGCTGCACACCTCCACCCATCCACGCTCGGCCAGTGGTTTGCCGTGGTCGAGCGTGCGCGAAATGACGGGAGCCAGTGTGGATAGCAACAGCAGCGCCAGCAACAGGCCCACCCAGGCACGGGCGCGCACACACAGCCCGGAGGCGGTGTGGCGCGAGGTGTGCCGGTGGTGAAGACCTGAAAAACGCATGAAAATGTGCCCTGGCGCTTGCTGTATATGGCTTTTAAGCTGCTTTTTAGCTATCAGCGCAAGCCAGCCATGTACAGGCGGGACAGCTCTGCAAACTGCTCGGCGCTCAGGGTTTTGCGCACATGCTCGACGCAGCGATCGCGGCCCTTGAAGTGTTCAACCTCTGCATCGGCAATGCGCTTCATCAGGTCGTCGCGCTGGGCCTGGGGCTTGTTCTCCAGAATGGCCATGCGCAGTTCGCCACGCAGAGCCACGATCTGCTTTTGCACCGCCACGCGACCGGGCATGGCCTGTTTGCGGTAGTCGTCGAGGGACTTGATTTGCTCGGTGCTGAGCTTCAGGTCAGCCTCGTGCTTCATGGTCAGGGGCATCAGCTCGACGACGGGAATGGCAGCGTCGCTGGGAACAGACTTGGCCTGGGCCAGACCGGCACCGGCGGCCAAGGCGATGGCCAAGGTCAGGCTGCGTGCGAGTGTGGTGGTTGCTTTCATGGTTTAGCTTTCTTCAGGTGGTTAAAAAAGGGTCAATGTTTCATGCTGCCGTGGCCACCCATGCCGGGCTTCATGGCACCGTTGCCACCGCCCAGCGCCGTGACAGGCGCGGTGATGTCCTGGGTGAATTTCTTTTTGGCAGCGTCTTCAAACACGAGGGTGATGGGCACCATGTCGCCGCCTTTGAGCTGGCCTTTGAGTTCCATCAGCATGACGTGGTAGCCACCAGGCTTGAGTTCCATGGTGCGGCCGGCAGCGAGGTCGAGGCCGGGAATCTGGCGCATCTTCATGACGTCGTTTTCCATGGCCATTTCATGGATCTCAACCACACCAGCCACGGGTGAGCTGGCGGCCACCAGGCGTGCGTCTTTCTGGGGGGTGAGGCGCATGAAGGCGCCCGAAGCCTTCTGAGTGGCCACGGTGCCACGCACCCAGGCGTCTTCCACCTTGACGGCTTGCGCCCAGAGGGTGGTTGTGGACAGGGCCAGCACGGCGGCGGCGAATGCGTTGCGGGGGTTCATAAAGGTCTCCAGTCAGGTCAAAAAAACAAAAAAATCAGGCACCGCGCAGCAAAGCGGCGATGTCGGTGGCGTAATCGGCGGCGGTTTGTTCGTGGCGCAAGGCCACACGAAAACGCCCTTGGGGGTCAAACAAATAACTCAGCGCGGTGTGGTCCATGGTGTAGGTGCTGCCGGTGGGCACTTTCTTGTAGAACACCCGGAATTCTTTGGCTGCTTGCTCGGTTTGTTCGGCCGTGCCGTACAGTGCCAGAAAGCCCGGGTTGAAGGCGGCCATGTAGTTCTGCAGCAGTTCGGGCGTGTCGCGCTCGGGGTCCACCGTGACAAAAATCACCTGAACCTTGTTGGCGTTCTCGGCGCCGAGCAGGCCCATCACCTCGTTGGCGCGGGTGAGCGCGGTGGGGCACACGTCGGGGCACTGCACAAAACCAAAGTACAGCATCACCACCTTGCCCTTGAAATCGTCGAGCGTGCGGGGCTGGCCGCGCATGTCTGTCAGGGCAAAACCTTTGCCGTAGGGTGCCCCAGTGACGTCAATGCCTTTGAAGGGGCCGGTGATGGAATTGCCGGCCGTACCGGCAGCGCCACCGGCCGGTTGGTCACATGCGGCGAGCACGCCAACAAAAGGAATCGCCATGGCCCAAGCAGACCAGCTGCGGCGGCTGAGGCCCATGACAGGGCTTGAGGCGGAAGGAACAGAGCGGTTGGGCATGCAGCCACCTGAAACGGCCAACACCCATACAACACAGGGGTGCGGCAACTGACACTGCGCAAAGCCTCACCGGCCCATGCCGGGGTGAAGGCCTCACGAACGAGGCGGGGTGTCAGGGAGCGGCAGGGGGCGCGCGCGAGTGCGCGCTGGCCCACACGAACAGTGGGCGCGGGGCATGGAGGAAAGCGGCGGGCACGTCGGCGGCAAACACGAGTGGATCTGCCAAAGGCACAGCCACTGGAGGGAAACCGGCCATCGGGCTGTGGGTGGCACACCAGCCACAACGGTCCAGAGACGCGTCGGAACCGGGCATGGAGTGCTGGCTGTCGCTGCCTGCACCAGCATCGTCAGACACCTGCTTGACCCAGGCCATGCCACTGACGGTACACACCTCGACCCAGCCCTGCCCTTGGGACGGAGCCACCACCACCGCGTGCGACAGCACCGGCAGCAGACTGCCCAACATCAACGCCATGGCAGCAAGCCAGGCGATCAGTCGGCGGTGGAGGGAGCGGGCGAACATGCGGTGAGTTTAACAGCGCACACCATTCAAGCCATGCGATTGCCGGGGGCCCGCGCGGGGTATACATTCGCGGGGCCATCACCCGCTCCAAAAACACCACCACAACCAACATGGGAACGCCGCAGCAAATACAGGATTTGCTCCTGTCACTGGCCACACAGTTCATCGACCCTGACATCGAAAGGCTCGACCAGACCATCGACCAGGCATTGGCTGACATGGGACAACTGGTGGGCGCGGACCGTGCCTACCTGTTGAACTACGACTGGGCAAAACAGACTGGCACCCAAACGCACGAATGGTGTGCGCCAAACGTTTTGCCCCACAAACCGCTGTTTCAGGGCGTGCCCCTCTCGGACTATGAAGACTGGGTAACTCCGCATACCAGGGGCGACATCATCTGCGTGAACGATGTCGCGGCCATGCAGCCGTCTGGTCTGAAAAACCTTCTGCAAGGCCTGACACTGCAAAGCACCCTGGCGCTGCCATTGATGGACGGCAATGTGTGCCTGGGTTGCGTGGGGTTTGATGGCACCCACGGCTCGGCACCTTACCGGCCCGACCACATCAAGCTGCTGGGCCTGTTTGGTCGCCTGTTGGTCGATGTGCGCCGCAAACAGCGGGCCGACCTGGCTTTGCAGTCGCAGCGCGACACCTTGCAACTGATACTTGACCACGCTCCCATTGGCATCTGGCTGCAAAACGGCGCTGGCAAGGTGGCGTTCGCCAACAAGGCGTTTTGCAATGCCACCGGCATACCGGAGGCTGACTACAAGTCTGTTGACCACTACGCAGAGTTGATCCCGCCAGACTTCAGGGCCCAGTGCCTGGCATCCGACCAAAAAGCACTGACCAGCCCCACCACCACTGAAACGGTGCAGCAGTTGCCGTTCGTCGATGGCCGGGTGCACGACCTGCAAATCATCAAGGCTGTCAAGAGAGATGCCTCCGGCCAGCCCGAGTACCTCGTCGGCTTGAGCGTGGACATCACCGAGAACCTGGCCAAACAGCGGGCACTGGGCCAGAGCGAGGAGCGCCTGCGCATGGCGCTGGAGGCAGCCAAGCAGGCTTGGTTCGAGGTGGATGTCGGCACCGGGCAGGTCACGCTGAGCCCCGAATACGCAGAACTGATCGGCCACGATCTGCTGGTGCAGCAAACGTCGGACATGGCCCACTGGCAAAGCCAGGTGCACCCCGATGACGTGGCCCAGGCCATGGGCGTGTTCCAGCAGGTGGTGCGCGAAGGCGGCCCACTGAGCACAGACTACCGGCGTGCCACCGCCACGGGCGGCTGGAAGTGGTTGCGCTCGGTGGGCAAAGTGGCCGAGCGCGACGCCTCAGGTCAGCCACTGCGGGTGGTGGGCATCCACACCGACATACAGCAGCTCAAAGCCAGCGAACTGCAATTGCACCGCATGGCGCACTTTGATGCGCTGACCGCGCTGCCCAACCGCGCGCTGCTCGCCGACCGGCTGCAGCAGGGCATGGCCCAAACCCGGCGGCAGGGGCAGCGCCTGGCCGTGCTGTACATCGACCTCGATGGATTCAAGGCTGTCAACGATGCACACGGCCATGATGCAGGTGACCGGTACCTGCAACTGCTTGCCGAACGCCTGAGTGCCTCACTGCGTGAAGGCGACACCATGGCACGGCTGGGTGGGGACGAGTTTGTGGCGGTGCTGCTCAACGTGCCAGACATTGACGCTTGTGTCCCGGTGCTCGATCGCCTGCTTGCCGCAGCCCGGCAAACACCGGGGGACTCCGGTCCACCGTTGGCTGTGTCTGCCAGCATCGGCCTGACGTTTTACCCCCAGGCGGGCGCTGTCGACGGCGACCAGTTGCTGCGCCAGGCCGACCAGGCCATGTACCAGGCGAAGCTTGGGGGCAAGAACCGTTTTGCCGTGTTCGACTCGGCCCAGGCGCAGGAAACCCAGCAGAAGCACCAGACCCTGGAGCGATTGCAGGCGGCGCTGGACAACGGCGAGCTGGTGTTGCATTTTCAGCCGCAGGTCAACATGCGCAGCGGCACGGTGGTAGGGGCCGAAGCACTCATTCGGTGGCACCACCCGGAGAGGGGTCTGTTGTTGCCGGGGGAGTTTTTACCGGCCCTGAACGGCTCGTCGCTGGCCATCCGGGTGGGCGAATGGGTGATGGCCAGTGCACTGAAACACCAGCTGCACTGGCGCAACGCAGGGTTGGACGTGCCAGTGAGCGTGAACGTCGATGCCCAGCAGTTGCAACACCCCCTGTTTGTTCAGGCCCTGGCCCATTTGCTGGCCACCCACGCTGCCGTCAGACCGGGAGACCTGCACCTGGAAATCGTGGAGTCGAACGAGCTGCATGACATCGACCAGGCCCGCCGCACCATGGCGGAGTGCGCTGCGATGGGCGTCGGGTTTGCACTGGACGACTTCGGCACGGGTTACGCCTCACTTACTTATCTGCGCCGCCTGCCAGCCCAACTGATCAAGATTGACCAGAGCTTTGTGCGGGACATGCTGACAGACCCGGAGGACATGGCCCTGATGCGCGGAGCCATCGGCCTGGCCAGCGCGTTCAACCGGCAGGTCATTGCAGAGGGGGTTGAAACCGCAGACCAGGCCAGCGCCCTGATGGACATGGGGTGCGACTGGGGGCAAGGCTACGGCATTGCGCGTCCCATGCCAGGAGCTGACCTGCCCGCTTGGGTTGGCGGGTGGCAGGCACAGCGCCGAGCCTCAACCCAGACCTGACTGTTTCAGCCGGGCGGCTGGCTGAGTTCCTGCTGCTCCAGCTGCATGGCAATGTTGTTGACCACGGAGTTGACCGACGGCCGCCCCGTTTCCATGGTGCTGTGGGCGGCCTCGCGGTAGAGCGGGTCACGCACGCGGTGGAGTTCCTTGAGGCGTGCAAGTGGGTCTTCCACTTGCAGCAGCGGGCGGGTTTTGTCGTGGCGCAGGCGGCGAAAAATGTCGTCTGGGTTGGACTTGAGGTACACCACCCAGCCGTTGTTGCGCAGCGCCTCCCGATTGGCGAGGCGCAGCACGGTGCCCCCACCGGTGGACAACACGATGCCCGGCAGGCAGACAAGCTCGGCAATGGTGGCCTCTTCGCGGTCGCGGAACGCCTGCTCGCCAGCTTGTTCGAAGTACTCGCGGATGGAACAGCCCAGGCGTTTTTCCAGCACGTGGTCGGAATCCACAAACTCGCGTCCCAGGCGCCGGGCCAGGTAGCGTCCGACCGTGGATTTGCCCGAGCCGGGCAGCCCCACCAGAAACACCGAAGTGGGCGGCCGCTGTGTTGGGCTGTTGTCGGTACAGGTGTTCACGCAAGACTCCGGGCAGCGGCAGGTGCGAGGGACTCAGCCCGGGCACCGATGGTGTTTCGCAAGTCGTGCGCCCAGGCACGGCGGTCACGCCCGGCGTGTGGCTCGGGCGGGGCCAGTTGGACAGCCGCCACCAGCGGCGGGCTGCTGAAGGTGCGCCACAACGAGGCCACCAGCGTGGTGTCGCCGATGTAGGTGGGCGCATCGCTGCGCTGCCCGGTGGCGGCATCGAGGTAGGCCAGCGCCACGGGCTGCACCGGCGCGGGCGCGGCAATGGGGGCTTGCAGCACATTGGCATGGAAGGGCAGCAGCTCGCGCCCGTCGCCAGTGGTGCCCTCGGGGAACACGGCCAGCACATCGCCCTCGCGCAGGGCTTCCACCATGTGGTGAACCACACGCATGGCGTCGCGCCGGCTTTCACGCTCGATGTAGAGCGTGCCCGCGCCTGTGATGAGGGTGCCCAGCAGGGGCCAGTGCTTCACATCGGCCTTGGACACGAAACGCGCCGGGCGCACGGCGTTCAACACCAGGATGTCGAGCCACGAAATGTGGTTGGCCACCAGCAGCACGGGGCCGTTGGCAGGCAACTCGCCACCGGTGCGCAAGGCCACGCCGATGATGCGCAGCATCTGCTGCGACCACGCTTGCACATGCTGCTGGCGTTCGACGGGTGTGAGGCGACCGAAGCTGCGGTGGATGGTCCAGAGCCCACCCAGCACATGGCCCAGTGCACGCACCACACGCAACGTGGCCACCAGGTGTCGGGAAATGCCCATGGACTGTCGTTCCGGCTGGGGCTTCAGGCCGCAGTGGCGTCAAACGCCACTTGCCCACCCACCAGGGTGGCACGCACGACGGCGGGCAGTTCCTGGCCGATGAAGGGTGTGTGTTTGCCCTGGCTGCGCAGGCTGGCGGCCTGCGGTGTCCACCAGGCGTTCGGGTCGAACACGGTCAGGTCGGCCACGCCACCTTCCACCAGGCGGCCTGCGCTGGCCGACAGCGTGCCCAACCCTTGCCCCAGCACGCGTGCAGGGCCGGTGGTGAGGGTGCCCAGGGTGCGCAACCAGTCCACGCCATCGGCCTGGGCCCAGCGGGCGGCCAGCGAGAGCAGCAGCTCCACGGCGGTGGCGCCCACCTCGGCTTCGGCAAAGGGCAGCACTTTGGCGTCTTCGTCCACCGGGGTGTGGTCGGACACGAGGGCGTCGATGGTGCCGTCGGCCAGGGCGGCGCGCAGGGCGTCGCGGTCGCGCTGCTGGCGCAATGGTGGCGACAGGCGGGTGCGGCTGTCGAAGTAGCCCAGGTCAACGTCGATCAGGTGCAGGTTGTGCACGCTCACATCACACGTCACGGGCAGGCCCTCGGCCTTGGCCTGGCGCACCAGTTCAATGCCGGCGGCGCTGCTGATGCGGCACAGGTGCACGCGGGCACGGGTGCTGCGCACCAGCTCAAAAATGGTGTGCAGCGCAATCAGCTCGGCAGCCACTGGAATGCCTGCCAGACCCATGCGGGTGGCCAGCGCACCGCTGGCGGCCACGCCCTTGCCCAGCCACGCGTCTTGTGGGCGCAGCCAGGTGGTATAGCCAAAGGTGCCGGCGTATTGCAGGGCGCGTTGCAGCACCTGGGTGTTGACGATGGGCACCTCGGCCTGGCCGAAGGCGATGCAACCGGCCTCGGTCAACTCGACCATTTCGGTCAGCACTTCTCCCTTCAGCCCTCGGGTGAGCGCACCCAGCGGGAACACGCGGGCCCGGTGCAGCTTCTCGGCGCGATGTTTCAGCATGTCGACCAGGCCGGGCTCGTCCAGCACGGGGTCGGTGTCGGGTGGGCACACCAGGCTGGTGACGCCACCGGCCACGGCCGCAGCCATTTCGCTCTCCAGCATGCCGGCATGTTCCTGACCCGGCTCGCGCAGGCGCACCGAAAGGTCGATGAAACCGGGCGACACGATGCAGTCGGTGGCATCGATGGTGCGGCTGGGCGTGAAGCCGCTGCCCTCAGCCCCCAGACCGGGTTTGATGGCGATGATGCGCCCGGCGGCCACGGCCACGTCGGCCAACTGGTCCAGGCCCGAGGCGGGGTCCACCACCCGCCCACCGCTGATGAGAATCTTCATGGCTGTTCCTGACGAATATGCGTGAATTTTTAAAGCTCTTTTGGCACCCAGCGCTTGATGGGTATGTGTTTTCAGCTATTGGAATGTCCAGCCACAATGCCCATCACGGCCATGCGCACGGCAATGCCGAAGGTCACCTGGTTGAGGACCACGCTCTGCGCGCCGTCCACCACCGCAGAGTCAATTTCCACACCCCGGTTCACCGGGCCAGGATGCATGACGATGGCATCGGGCTTGGCCCACTGCAAGCGCTCGGTGGTCAGGCCAAAGCTCTTGGCAAATTCCTGGCTGGAGGGCAGCAGCGCGCCGCTCATGCGCTCGTTTTGCAGGCGCAGGGTCATGACCACGTCAGCTCCGCTGATGCCTTCTTTCAGGTCGTTGCACACGCGCACACCCATGGCCGCCATGTCGGCGGGCACCAGGGTGCGGGGGCCCACCACGCGCACCTCGGCACAGCCCAGGGTGGTGAGGGCGTGGATGTTGGAACGCGCCACGCGCGAATGCAGCACGTCGCCGACGATGGCCACGGTGAGGTTGGCAAAGTTGCCCTTGAAGTGGCGGATGGTGTAGGCGTCGAGCAGGCCCTGGGTTGGGTGGGCGTGGCGGCCGTCACCGGCATTCACCACGTGCACATGCGGTGCCACATGCTGCGCAATGAGGTAGGGTGCGCCGCTCTCGCTGTGGCGCACCACAAAAATGTCGGCAGCCATGGCCGACAGGTTGGCAATGGTGTCGAGCAGGCTTTCGCCTTTGGAGGCCGAGCTGCGCGCAATGTCGAGGTTGATGACGTCGGCACTCAGGCGTGTGGCGGCTATCTCGAACGTGGTGCGGGTGCGGGTGCTGTTTTCAAAGAACAGGTTGAACACGCTTTTGCCGCGCAGCAGGGGCACCTTTTTCACCTCACGGTCGCTGACCGACACGAAGTTGGCAGCCGTGTCCAGAATGTGGGTGAGGATGTCTTTGGACAGCCCTTCGGTGCTGAGCAGGTGGACCAGCTCGCCGTGCTTGTTCAGTTGGGGGTTGCGGTGAATCTTCATGGCATGTGCGGTTCGGGTGGAACGTGTGGGGTCAGGCGGCGCGGCTGTCGGGACTGACCACAAAACTCAGGGTCCCGTTGTCGGCACGGGCCAAATCGAGCTTCTGGCTGGCCGGCAGGCTGACGCGGGCGGCGGCCAGCGCGGCCTCCACCGGCAGCTCGCGCCCGCCACGGTCCACCAGCACCACCAGCGTGACACTGGCGGGGCGGCCGTAGTCGAACAGCTCGTTCAGCACTGCGCGGATGGTGCGGCCGGTGTGCAGCACGTCATCGACCAGCAGCACATGGGCCCCGTTCACATCGAACGGCAGCACGGTTTGGGCGCTGGCAGCCATGCCCCTGCGGGCGAAATCGTCGCGGTGCATGGCCGACGAAATCACGCCGGCCTTGCCAGCGAGCCCCAGGTCGGCCTGCAATCGCTCGGCCAGCCAGGCCCCGCCTGAAGTGATGCCCACCATTTGGCGCGGCTGGTGTTCCAGCAGCGTCATTTGCCGCACGCCGCGCAGCAGGGTTTGGTACAGGGCTTCGGCATCCAGGTGCAGGGCGCTCATGGCAGGCTCCTCAAAAACTGTTCAAGAATGATGCACGCCGACGCGGCGTCGGCATCTGCGGCGCCAAGTGAATGGGCTTCGGTGGTGCTGTAGCGCTCGTCCACCTCGTAGACAGTCAGTTTGGTGCGTTCGCGCAACTGGTTGGCAAACTTGCGGGCGCGCTTCGTGTTGTCGTGCGCCGCGCCGTCGGGGTGAAAGGGCACACCCACCACCAAAGCATCGGGCTGCCACTCCTTCACGCGCTTGACGACTTCCAGCAACTGGGCCTCGCCACTGGCCTTGACGGTGGCCAGGGGACTGGCGCTCTGGGTGATGCGGTTGCCCGACGCCATGCCCGTGCGCTTCAACCCATAGTCCAGCGCCAGAAACAGTTGCTGGTGGAGCGGCACGTTCACCGGGCCGGCCAGATTGGCACCGGGCTGCGGCTTTGGACCCGTGCTCACGAGTGGCCCGCCTCGGGTGAAATCATCCAGGCTTGCAGGCCCAGCAGACCCAGGGCCTCGTCGTAGCGGCGCTCCACCGGCACGTCGAAAATGAGTTCGGGTTTGGCCTCCACCGTGAGCCAGCTGTTTTCGGTGATTTCCGATTCCAGCTGCCCCTGGCCCCAACTGGCGTAACCCAGCGACACAAAAACACGGCGCGGCCCCGCACCGGAAGACATGGCTTCCAGCACGTCGCGCGAGGTCGTCATTTCCAGCCCGCCGGGAATGGTGAGGGTGGAGGCATAAATGGATTCTTCGGCCGTGCCCACCGGGTCGTGCAGCACAAAGCCGCGTTCGGTCTGCACAGGGCCCCCCTGAAACACGGGCTGCTCGGCCAGATCGGGCCGGGCCAGGGGCAACTCAACCTTGTCAAACAAGTGGCGCACCCGGATGTCGGACGGTTTGTTGATGACCAGGCCCAACGCGCCGCGCTCGCTGTGTTCGCACATGTAGACCACGCTGCGGCCAAAAACCTCGTCCTGCATGCTGGGCATGGCAATCAGGAAATGGTTGGTGAGGTTGATGCGGGCAGAATCGTCGGACATGCCCTGATTTTAGGCGACCCCCCTGCAAGCCACAGGCCACGCCACGGCCCCACACACCATGCCCCACCACCACACCCTGAGCCCCCACGACCGGGGGCTGATGTGGTTCCGCCGCGACCTGCGCACCACCGACAACGCGGCGCTGTACCACGCCCTGAAAACCTGCAGGCAGGTGTGGTGCGTGTTTGTGTTTGACCGCGCCATTCTCGATCCCCTGTCCCGCTCCGACCGACGGGTGGAGTTCATCCGCGAGAGCCTGGTGGACCTGGACCAACAGTTGCGCGAACTGGGCCAAGCCCACGGCCAGACCGATGTTCGGCTGCTGGTGGTGCATGGCGATGCAAAGGAAGAAATAGCAAACTTTGCCCACCAGTCAAGCGCTACTGCCGTTTTTTGCAATCACGATGACGAGCCAGATGCCCTCGACCGGGACGCCCAGTTGCGCGGCCACCTGGCGCACCACGGCGTGGCGCTGTACACATTCAAAGACCATGTGATTTTTGAGCGGCAAGAGGTGCTGACGCAGCAGGGGCGCCCGTTCGGTGTCTTCACGCCCTACAAAAACGCGTGGCTGAAGCAGCTCACAGACTTCCACCTGAAGGCCTACCCCACCCGCCGCTACGCCGCTTCGCTGGCCAACGCCCTGCCCGCTCACCCGGCGTCGGGCGTGCCCACATTGGCTGACATCGGGTTCGAGCGCACTAACCTGTCGGCCCTGCGCATCTTGCCGGGCAGCACGGGGTCGGCCACGCTGCTGGAAGACTTTGTGCAGCGCATCGACCACTACCAGCATGCGCGCGAGTTCCCGGCCGTGAAAGGCCCCAGCTACCTGGGTGTGCACCTGCGGTTTGGCACCGTGTCCATCCGCGCGCTGGGCTCGCTGGCCTACGCCCTGCACCTGCAGGCCAACGCCGGGGCCAGCACCTGGCTGAGCGAGCTGATCTGGCGCGACTTCTATCACCAGATTCTGGCCAACCACCCGCGCGTAGTGGGGCACAGCTTCAAACCAGAATACGACGCCATCAAGTGGGAGCATGGCAAACACGCCGAGGCCTTGTTTGCAGCCTGGTGCGAAGGACGCACCGGCTACCCGCTGGTGGACGCAGCCATGGCGCAACTCAACCAGACGGGCTACATGCACAACCGCCTGCGCATGGTGACAGCCAGTTTTCTGTGCAAAGACCTGGGGCTGGACTGGCGCTGGGGCGAGCGCTACTTTGCCGAAAAGTTGAACGACTTCGACCTGGCGGCCAACAACGGCGGTTGGCAGTGGGCCAGTTCCGGCGGATGTGACGCGCAGCCGTATTTCCGCATCTTCAACCCCACGAGCCAGAGCGAAAAGTTCGATGCGGAGGGTCGCTTCATCCGCCGCTACGTGCAGGCGCTGGCCGGGCTGACGAACAACGCCATCCACGCGCCCTGGCTGGCCAAGCCGCTGGAACTGGCCTCTGCCGGGGTGGTGCTGGGGCAGAACTACCCCATGCCCATCGTGGACCACGCCGCCGCGCGCGAGGCCACGCTCAAGCGTTATGGCGTGGTGAAAAAAGCCCCGAACTGACGCGCAACCCTCAAACTGGCTGCATCACCGCCGTTTGCTGGGCCACGTGACGCTGGATCAGGGCCAGCAATTCCTCCTCGGGGTAGGGCTTGCCCAGGTAGTGGTCCACACCCAGTTCGCGGGCATGTTCACGGTGCTTGGCCGCAATGCGCGAGGTGATCATGATGACCGGCAGGCTGGCCAGGCGGTCATCTGCGCGGATGTTGCGCACCAGGTCAAACCCATCCATGCGCGGCATTTCAATGTCAGACAGCACGACAGCAGGCCGCTCCTGTGCCAGCTTTTCCAGGGCCTGCAGGCCGTCCGCAGCCAGGGCCACACGGTAACCCTCGCGCTGCAGCAAACGCTGGGTGACACGGCGCACGGTGATCGAATCGTCCACCACCAGCACCAGCGGCGGGCCGGCAGGAACATCCGCCAGCGCGGGGTGGCCAGAATCAGCGTCTGCGCCGGTTGACGGAGACAGCGGCAGTTGACTGTTGGCCCAGGCAGCCGCCTGCTCGCCATACACCGCAGCCAGCGCCACGGGGTTGTAGATGAGCACAACCGACCCAGACGCCAGCACGGTCATGGCCGTGAGACCCGGCAAACGCGACAACTGAGGGCCCAGGTTTTTCACCACCACTTCCTGGTTGCCCAATACCTCGTCCACGTGCAGGGCCACGCGCTGAGCCGCACTTCGGAAAATCACCACAGGCAAGGTGCGACCCACGACCTCCGCACTGCCCGCCGAGGTTTGAAGCAAAGCCCCTGCCCAGAAAAACGGTACGGCCTCGCCAGCGACAGTCAGTTGGCCACTGCGATATGCCGCCTGCAGTTCTGTGGGTCTGACGCGGCGAACCACCTCCACCAGCCCGGACGGCACGCCCAGGGAGAACGCACCCGCCCGAAGCATCACCACCTGAGTGACAGCGGTGGTGAGTGGCAGCACCATGCGGAACTGCGTGCCTTGGCCCGCCGTGCTGCGGGCGGCCACACGACCACCCAAGCCCACCACATCGGAGCGCACCACATCCATGCCAATGCCCCGGCCTGAGAGGCCAGTCACCTCGGTGGCGGTGCTCAGACCCGGCGCAAAAATCAGCTGCGCAGCGGCTTCGTCGTCCAGCGCATCGGCGGTGGAAATCAAACCCTGAGCAACCGCTTTTTCGCGGATGCGGGGCAGATCCAGGCCCGCGCCGTCGTCTTCAAACACCACCGACACGTCGTTGCCTTCCTGGGCCAAACGGACAGTGATCTGGCCCTCGGGCGCTTTGCCAGCCGCGATGCGTACGGAGGGTAATTCGATGCCATGCCCCACGCAATTGCGCAGCAGATGCTCGAAAGCCGGCGTCATGCGGTCGAGCACACCGCGGTCCATTTCGATGGTTCCACCAAAAATGTCCAGTCGCACCTGTTTGCCGGTTTCTTTGGCCGACTGGCGCACCACGCGGTAAAGGCGATCGGAAATGCCTTCGAATTCCACCATGCGCGTACGAAGCAAGTCGCGTTGCAGCTCGCGAGTCTGGCGGGCCTGGGCGGCCAGACCGTCTTCGGTTGCATCGACCGCGCGCTGCAGGTTGCGCTGCACGGTCGCCACGTCGTTGACCGACTCGGCCATCATGCGGGTCAACTCTTGTACGCGAGTGAATCGGTCGAACTCGAGTGGATCGAACGCCGCATCGGCCTCTTTTGAGTGAGCCATGCGCGACTGCATCTGACTTTCGGCCTGCAGTTCAATGTCGCGCAGTTGCAGCCGCAGGCGGTCGAGGTTGCCCGTGAGGTCGGTCAGCGAGCCACGCAACTGCCCCAGTTCGGCCTCCATGCGGGATCGGGTGATCATGACCTCACCGGTCTGGTTCACCAGACGGTCCAGCAGGTCTGCCCGCACCCGGACGGCTGCGCCAGCTGCGGCCTTCAATGCTGGAGGAGGCAACACGGCAATGGGCAAAGCCGTGTCCATTGACATCAGCGGTGTCTGCGGCTGCCCGCCAGTAGCGGCTGCAAGCTGGTCCACGGCCTCCGGCACTGACTCGCCCGGAGCGGCTTGCTCGGCAGCCGTGGTGATGCGATGGGCAACCTGCGTGGTTGTGGGCAAACGCAGGGCGTCCAACCGGCTCACCATGTCGTCGTAACTGGCCAGCAGGGGCTCGATCAGGCGCCCATCGGACACGTCTGAGCCGAGTCGCTCGGCCTGGGTCTCCATGCGGTGGGCCATTTCCCCGAGGCGCAGGGCTCCAGCCAGTCGCGCGCTGCCCTTGAGGGTGTGGAGCGTGCGCAACACCTCGACACGAACTGAACCATTGTCTGGACGGGCCACCCACTGGCGCAATGCGGCGCCCAGATGTGGAAGCAGGTCTTGGGCTTCTTCTTCAAAAATCTGGAAGAGATCTGCATCGAGGGTGTCAACCGCATCGATGTCGTCGTCCACGTACGCAATGCGGCCGGTTTCGGGTGTGGCAGACGCCACAGCCTCCATCGGAGGCACCGCTGGCTCTGGCTCTGGCTCTGGCTCTGGCTCTGGCTCTGGTTCGGGTTCGGGTTCCGCAGCCTCCGGGAAGTCCAGCTCGAAATCTGGTTCGGGCACAGGATCCAGCTCGGATTCGGGTGGAATCTGGTGAACAAACGCATTGAGTGCGTCGAGCAAGGCAGGCTGGGGTTCCTTCAGGAAGCCAGCCGCAAACTGGTGCAGCAACCGGCGGATTTCTTCCGCCGTGTCGACGAACAGCGCCGCCTGTTGTGGCGTGGCAACCAACCCGGACTGAGCATGGTCGCGCGAGGCGTCCAAGGCATGTTCCAGTGCGCGAGCCAAGTCAGACAACGCGGTGAAGCCGACTGCAGCAGACGCGCCAGCCAGTGAGTGGGCAAGCGCTGCGCTCGTGTCGGGCACGGGTTGCTCGTGCTCCATCTCCCACTCGGACAGTTCGTGGTTCAGGCGGCGTGACCACTCATCGGCCTCGTTCAGGAACACGTTGAACAGCCGCACCCCCATTCTCAGCGGGCCAATGACCTTGACATCGTCGTCAGAGGCCACCGCCAACTCAGGCACATGGGTTTCGACCTCTGCTGGTGCGGACATGGGCTCCGGCACACCGAAGTCGAGCTCAAAACCGGGCAACCCGTCGTCCGACTCCACCGGGGCTGCGTGCACCGTTTCGACCAGGGCGGAGGCCTCATCCAACACTGCCAGATCATCCAGTGCGAGGGGAACCGGGGGATCTAGCGCCTCCATCACCGCCGGCTCTGGCTCTGGCTCTGGTGCAGCCTCCGTCACCGGGCCATCCACGTCCCAGTCCAGCGACCAGTCTTGCTCGGGCGCTTCGGGAGCCTTGGCTGTTTCCGGCTCTGCACTGGGCACCGGTTCGACCACCTCGTTGGGCAGGCTCCAGTCAAACAGATCGTCCGGCGCAACCGGAACCTCGGCACCGGTCGGCTCAATGCTGTCGTGCACCACAGCGTCGGGCAGAAGCTCCAGCGGAACTGGCGCGGTGGGCTCGTATGACCCGACGACGGCTTGTGGCACATCGAAGCTGCCGAAATCGATCTCGAGCAAGTCGACCGACTCTTCGGCGGGCACTGGCAATTCGGCCGGCAGATCGAAGGCAACCAACCCTGCAGGCACCGTGTCTGCAAACGGGGCCGGCGCAGTGGCCACCGCGTCGGCCTCTGGATAGGACGCATCTGGCCCATCGAGAGACAGCCACTGCCCATGCAAGCGCAGGGCCTCGGCAGTGCGGGCAAATGGCTCAGCCTGCCAGTGTCCGTCGGTATGGGCTGCAATGTCGTCAACCCAGGCATTGAGCTTTTCCAACGATTGCTGGCACACACCGCACAACTCGGCGTTGGCTGGCCGGGATTCAGCCAGCCAGGCATTCATGACCTGCTCCAACGCCCAGGCAGCCTCACCGAACGCGGACAGGCCCACCATGCGGGAACTGCCTTTGAGCGTGTGAAACGCGCGTCGCAGGGTGGTCATGTCAGGCATGCTGTCTGGCGTTTCGGCGAGAGCAGTCAATGCGGCCTGTCCGGCCTGGATGACATCGCGTGCCTCTTCAAGGAAGATGTCAAGCAGGTCATCTTCGACAGGCGCAGGACCTGTTTCTGCCGGCGGCGGCTCCAATGGGGCGGGTTCTGTCGCGGCCACCAGATCCGTCAGGGCCTGAGCGCCCGCAAACACGCCCTCGGTGGCCACCGCAGCGGCAGCCTGCCGCGCAGCCGCCGCCACCGCTGGCTGATCTGCCAGTGCGGCATCATGGGCGAGGTGGTCGAGACGCTGGGTCAGCTGCGGAATGTCGATGGCTGTCGGGCTTTCTTCCAGCACATCGCGCAGCACAGCGTCAACTGATTGGGTGAGCTGCTCTCCATGCGCCGGAGAAGCCGCAGGTGCGGACGGCGCCTGCGAGGTGCGGCCCATCAGGGGCTGCAACTCGCCCAGAGCGGCATCGAACACAAACAGTTTGCGAGCCAGCACAGGCTGGTAATTGAGCATGTCGATGAGGAAGCTCAACGCACTGAGGTTGTTCGCCAGGTGGCTGAACGTGCCTGCCTCCTGGGCGCGCACCACATCGATTTCATCGACCAGCATGCCTTCGACATTGCCACGCATGTGCGCCACAGCCTGCGCGGCATGGTCGAGGCCCAACACGGACAACACGCCGCGCATCTGAGCCAACTGTTGCGGCACCGGAACGAGAGACTCCTTGTCGGCCGGGTTGCGGGCAAATGCGTCGAGCGCACGCTCCAGTTCACCCAGGTTGACTTTGAGCTCACCCACCACGCTGCCCATGGTGTGGCGGTCGCTGACCCGACGGTACAAGTCCTCCATCCAGGCTTCCAGTGGCAGGGATGGCACGCCGGCGTGGGCAGCCTGCACCCGATGCGCCATGTTTTGCATGCGCTGCGTCTGATGCGGATCGTTGGGATCCATGTCCTGCATGACGGCTTCGAGGTAGAGGATGGCTGTGGCCACCTCCAACCCGAGCTCAGGGCCTGGCAAAGAGCGCTCCAGCCCGGAAGGGTCCACCGCCTTCACCAGCGCATTACCCAGCGGTTCGGCGGAAGGCAAAATTTTCTTGAGGGAGTCGTTGACCAGTCCGAACTGGTCCACAACCTGACGCGCTTTGGCCGTGTCTCCACCGGTGAGCAGTGTCCAGCCCTCTTTGGCAGCGTTGGTACGCTTGCGGGCCTGTGCCAGCAATGCCGGGTCGTAACGTCCGAGCGTCGCGCTGTCGTAATCGACGGGCTGGGCAGAGGCAAGGCCATGCGCCTGCCGAACCACATCAAGCCAAGGCGTTGCCACGGGAGCAGGCACGTGGGCCTGCGCGGCAAAAAAGAGCAAGTCGTGAAGCAGGACAGACGACACGTCCTGTCCGCCTTGGGCCTGCGACGAGTACTGCAACAGCACGCGCGATGCTGCGCGCTTCACGTGCACATCACTGGGAAGCAACCCGTGCTGTATGGCTTCAAAGTAGGCCGCCGCAGCAGACCAGAACACCCGCTGGGCATCGCTGGTGCTGCCCGCACACAGGCCCGCCGACACCAGTTTCAGGTGTCCTGCGGCCGCCGGGTGCTGGCTTTTCATCACATGCAACACATACCGGTCGAACTGGGCACGGACATCCGGACCGGGCACGAGGCGGCTGGGCGCAATGCCCTGAGGCCATGGAACCGACGCAGCTTTGTGCGGCGCAGGCCACAGGTCTGCCGGGTGGATGCGTTGGGCCGCAGCCAGTTCCTGAACATCACGGTACTGTGAAAACAGCGCGACAGGGCTCACCGTTTTGTTGTTGAGCACAGCCTCCAGATACTCGACAAGCGCAAACCCCGCCTTCTCCATTTTGGAGATCGCCACATCGGTACAGGCGTTGGGCTTGCTGATGAATCGCTGCACGGCAGCTTCCATGCCGCGAACCATGGTGGCCGGCGCCTGAAAGCCCACCATGTCCAACGCGCCCACCACCTGGTGGAGTTGGCTGCGCGCGATGCGCAGTGGCGCGGGATCGGGGGCAGACAGGTCAGATTGGCGCGCCAGGGCTGTGTCGGCCGCATAGCGTTTGAGGGCTTTGTTCGCGGCATCCAGAGACTTGCGCAGCTCATCGAAAACCCAGGCCAGGGGGCCAAGATCGGTGACGGTGGTGTCCGCCGGTTCGGGAGCTGGGCTGTTGGGATGCATAGAGCGGGCGCGCCGAGGTTCGAGCAGGTGACTGTGGGCCAGTGCGGTTGTGCGTCAGGCCATCAGACGATTTTGAAACGCGCAACCGATTGGCGCAGCTCTTCAGCCATGCGGGACAGTTCCCGCACCTGCTGCGCAGTGGAGCGCGTACCCTCTCCGGTCTGCTCTGTCACGGCAAAAATGTGCTGGATGTTGCTGGCCACCTCGTTGGCGGAATCGGCTTCACGGATCGCGGAGTCGGAAATCTGCTCAATCAGCATGGCGAGGCGACGTGACACGCTGTCGATCTCGGACAGTGCGGAACCGGCGTTGTCTGACAGGCGCGCCCCTTCGACCACACCCTGGGTGGATCGCTCCATGGCGGCCACAGCATCCTGGGTGTCGGTCTGAATGGCCTTCACGAGAGCGGCAATCTGGCGCGTAGCATCAGCAGAGCGTTCGGCCAGACGCTGCACTTCTTCTGCCACCACCGAGAAACCACGGCCTGCTTCACCGGCCGATGCGGCCTGGATGGCGGCGTTCAAGGCCAGCACGTTGGTTTGTTCCGTGATGTCTGAAATCAGTTCGGTGATCTCGCCGATTTCCTGTGAAGACTCACCCAGGCGTTTGATGCGCTTGGCGGTTTCCTGGATTTGGTCACGGATGGCATTCATACCGCCGATGGTGTTTTGCACGGCCTGCAAACCGGTTTCAGCGGCCTCCAGCGACTGACGCGCCACCAGGGCAGATTCCTGCGCCTGACCGGACACCTGGTTGATGCGCTGGGCCATGTCGAGCACAGACTGGCCTGTTTCGCGAATTTCACGCAACTGCTCGGACGACGCCGCCAACAGCTCGGTGGAGGTGTTTTCCACCATCGAGGTGGTTTGCGCCACCCGCGCGGCCGTGTTTTGCACGTTGCCCACCAGTGAACGGAGTTCTTCCACCGTGTAGTTCACCGAGTCGGCAATGGCCCCTGTGATGTCCTCGGTGACCGTTGCCTCCTGGGTCAAGTCACCTTCAGCCACGCTCTGCAACTCGTTCATCAAACGCAGAATGGCGGCCTGGTTGGCATCGTTCACGCGCTTGGCTTCCTGCTCCAGGTCCACCGCGTGCAATCGCTGGGCTTCAGCAGCCAGTTGGCGCTGACGGCTGTCTTGCAATTGAACAAAGGCCAGACCGCCCGCACACAGCAGTGCAAACGCTGCGGCACCCAGCAGGGCAATCAGTTGCAAGCCGCCCAGACCCGTTTGTCCGGAGAGCGCGCTCTGCAGTTTTTCGAGGCCCATGCGCAGGGCTTCGCTGTCGCCAACAATGGCTGTCTGAGCCTCGCGGGCCGCCACCAATCCCTGCAGGTTACCCAAAATGGCCCCTGCTTCGGTTCGGGTGGCTTCGTAGAGTTTGAGCAAGGCCTCCAGTCGCTCGCGGACCTGGGGATCCGACGCGCCAGACAAACGCAACTCCGGGTTGCCACTGAGCAAGCCAGTGCCAATTTCCTTGAAGGAATTCAGGTCTTTGCCCAGCAGAAAAACCGCTTCGGGACTGACGCCTTCCATGGTCAGGAATTCGTTGGCCGACTTGCCGATGCGTTGGGTCAACATCACAAGTTGCCCTGCGGCAGACAGTTCGGCGGCCGGCGCACCCTGCTGCAATTTGAGAGAGGAGACAGTCTCGGCAATTTCAAGCAAATCGGACGACTGGCGGTTGATGCTGCGCAACGCATCGCCGACTTGCATCAGGATTTTTTGCTGCGACAGCACCACGGCAGCGTTCTTGTCCGCCTTGTCCACCAGAGGAACCAAGGTATCCAGGTCAGCACTGTAAGTGCCGGGCAAGGGCGCAATCGACATGCCAGGATCGCCGTCCTTGAGGGCTCGGAGCGTTTTGGTCAGCACGCCACTGCTGTCGCGCACCTCGTCGAACGACGGGCCATTGCCGACCAGGGCCTGCGACACACTCTTGGCCAGACGCTGAGACTGCATGAGCGCTTGTCCACTGGCCGCCACCTGCTGGCTGGCTTTGTCTGACTGTCCCAGCGCCAGAAGGGTCACGCCCCCCAGCACCACCAAGCCAACCGCCAGCAACACAGCCAAGGTGCGCTGGTGCTGCTCGGCTGGACGGCTGCCCAGCAGAGGCAGCGATACCACCGCCTGGGTAAGTTCCTGCCCGATCATGCGCGTCTCGGCGGGTTCGGCGAACCGGCCTCCGCCAGCTGCCGGCGGAGCAGCGCCGCCAAAATCCATCGACACCATGGAGTCAGCCTGCGGACTGGCATCGCCCTTCTTGCGAAACAAGTTCTGGATGCGTTCGATTGCCGACATGTTGTTACCTTCTGTGACTGTCCAACGGCGGCACTCAAGCCACCACGCTCAAAAATTCAGGCCATTCAACCAGTGCCTGAAGGTTCAGTTCCTGCCACACATCCCCGCGTGTATCGGTCAGGCGTTGCGAACACACCGGCGGATCGCCGTCCCGGCGGGGAGTGACCCCCACAAACATGCCGGCATTGCGCAAGCCCACCATGCGATCGACCCACAAAGCCGCATTCACACCCAGCGCGCCATTCAGTGCCACGAGTTTGGCCTCTTGCCTGGGAGCACTCGGTGCTGCAGCACCCGTCAGCAAACCAGCCAGGCTCACCACGCCCACCAGACCACCCCGGAGGGCAGCCACCCCGGCAAACCAGGGGTGCGTGTGAGGCACGGCCTGGATGACCGGCAACGGAAAAATCTCGCCCGCATGCACCAAAGGCAACAAGTAGCGCTCGCCGCCCGCCTCGACGGCAAGCCAGGACGCCTCAGCACCTGCTTTTTTGGCATCGGCAAGACGAGCCGCCAAACGCTCCTGGAGGTCTTTGAGTGACTGACGGGTGCTGGTGGCCATGCGTACAGTTGCCTCAACCCAAGGCTGAAATTTTGGACAGCAGCTCTCTGCCATCCACAGGTTTGGTGATGTAGTCGCGCGCGCCCTGGCGCATCCCCCAGACACGATCTGTTTCCTGATTTTTGCTGGTGCACATGATGATGGGCACACCCGCAAACTGGGGATCGCGCGAGATGGCACGGGTCAACTGGAAACCATTCTGCCCAGGCATGACCACGTCCATCAGGATCAGGTCGGGTTTCTGTTCGGCCAGCCGCTTGAAAGCCTCGTCAGCGCAATCAGCCGTTCGCACGGAATAGCCGTTTCTGGAGAGCAAATCGGACAGGACCATCAACTCGGTTTTGGAGTCATCGACGATCAGAACATTGGAAATGGGCATCAAGCACCTCCGTGAGCCGCAGAACCGTGTTGGGCCACAGCCTGAAGCAACTGGTCTTTGGTGAAAGGTTTGGTGAGGTAATCCTGGGAGCCCACCATCCGCCCGCGCGCCTTGTCAAACACCCCGTCCTTGGACGACAGCATGACCACGGGTGTTTCGGCGAAACGGGTGTTGCGTTTGATGATGGCACAGGTCTGGTAGCCATCGAGCCTGGGCATCAGGATGTCGCAAAACACCAGATTGGGCTGGTAGTCGTTGATTTTGGCCAGTGCGTCAAAGCCGTCCTCAGCCAGCATGACTTCATGCCCGCCTTGTTTGAGAAAAATCTCCGCACTGCGACGGATGGTGTTGCTGTCATCCACCACCAGAATTCTGAGGGCCGTACCGGTCATGGAGTCGCTCCTGGACAGCTGAGGGGATGGGGCATGGGCAGAACCGGAGGGGTCAGATCTGCACCATCTCGAAGTCTTCTTTGCGTGCCGCGCATTCGGGGCACACCCAGTTCATCGGCACATCGGCCCAGCGTGTACCGGCGGGGATGCCGTCGTCCGGCGCACCAGCGGCCTCGTCGTAAATCCATCCGCAAATGAGGCACATCCAAGTCTTGGGATCGATCATGTCCAGCTATTTTTCAGGTCTTAGAATGCGGCTCATTGTATAGACAGGCCCTGGACCGCGACGGCAGCCGCCCGAGCGGTTTGTCGCAGAACAGCAACTGGACTGGCAGCCCCCAGCATCCACCCGGTTCAACGCATGACGCTCGCACCTCCCCCTCCAGCCCCCGGCGCGTCGAACAGCGCTCCGGAAACGCCCCTGACGCTGCCCTGCGTGATGGCCTTCAACAGCAACGACCCCAGTGGTGCGGGTGGCCTGGCCGCCGATCTGACCACCATTGCGTCGGCGTCGGGATATGGATTGCCCGTGGTGACGGGGACATACATCCGCGACACCTCGGAGATCCGCGACCATTTTGCGTTTGACGAAGAGGCAGTCGACGAACAAGCCCGCTGTGCACTGGAAGACGTGACCGTGGTCGCCTTCAAGGTCGGCTTTCTGGGCAGCCCCGACATCGTGGCCACTGTGGCTGAAATTGCCAGTGACTACCCCGAGGTGCCGCTGATCGCCTACATGGGTGACCTGTCCTGGTGGGACGACCTCTCGCGCGACACCTACCTGGACGCCGTGGAAGAACTGCTGCTGCCCCAGACCACCGTGCTGGTGGGCAACCACAGCAGCCTGTGCCGCTGGCTGTTGCCCGAATGGGAGTCGGACAAGCCCCCCGGCCCGCGGGATGTGGCCCGTGCCGCCGCTGAACACGGCGTGTCCTACACACTGGTGACCGGCTTCAATGCTGCCGACCAATACTTGGAAAGCCACCTCGCCACGCCCGAAAGCGTGCTGGCCACCGCGCGCTACGAGCGGTTTGAAGCCACCTTCACCGGTGCGGGCGACACACTGAGCGCCGCGTTGGCCGCGCTGTTGGCTGCGGGGGCCGATCTGCAAACCGCCGTGGCCGAGGCACTCACCTACCTGGACCAATGCCTGGATGCAGGCTTCCAGCCGGGCATGGGCCACGCAGTACCGGACCGCATGTTCTGGGCGCATGACGACGACGAACCGGCCACAGGCGAAACCGAGGATGAACCGGCCACGATCGACTTCCCCCTCGACAATACGCGGCATTGATTTTTAAGACATTTTTGGCACCTACCGCTTCACTGTATTGACAAGTCAGCTATTTTTTATTCACCATGACCACTTCGATCGACCGCAACCAGCAACTGTTTGACCGCGCCAAAACCCTGATCCCCGGCGGTGTGAATTCTCCCGTGCGTGCTTTCAAGGCCGTGGGTGGCACACCCCGCTTCGTGCAGAGGGCACAAGGCGCCTACTTCTGGGATGCCAATGGCAAACAGCACATCGACTACATCGGCTCCTGGGGCCCCATGATCCTGGGCCACGGCCACCCGGCTGTGGTGGAAGCCGTGCAAAAAGCGCTGCTGGACGGTTTCAGTTTTGGTGCTCCCACCGAACGCGAGGTGGAACTTGCCGAAGAAATCGTCAAGCTCGTGCCCAGCCTGGACATGGTGCGTCTGGTCAGCTCGGGCACCGAGGCTGGGATGAGCGCCATCCGCCTGGCGCGTGGGGCCACTGGGCGCAAAAAAATCATCAAGTTTGAAGGCTGCTACCACGGCCACGCCGATGCGCTGCTGGTCAAAGCCGGTTCGGGCCTGGCCACGTTTGGCAACCCCACCAGTGCTGGCGTGCCACCCGAAGTGGTGCAACACACCCTGGTGCTGGAGTACAACAACATCGAACAGCTCGAAGCCGCCTTTGCCGAGCATGGCGCTGACGTCGCCACCCTGATGATCGAACCCATCGCAGGCAACATGAATTTTGTGCGCGCCAGCGTGCCTTTCATGACCCGCTGCCGCGAGCTGTGCACACAGCACGGTGCACTGCTGGCGTTTGACGAAGTGATGACCGGTTTCCGCGTGGGCCTGGGCAGCGCCCAGGGCGTCTACGCCAGCCTGATTCCCGGCTTCGAACCCGACATGACCGTGATGGGCAAGGTGATCGGCGGTGGCATGCCATTGGCTGCCTTTGGTGCCAAACGCGCCGTGATGGAGCAGCTTGCGCCCATGGGCGCGGTGTACCAGGCGGGCACGCTCAGTGGCAACCCCGTGGCCACGGCCTGTGGCCTGGCCACGCTGAAAGAAATCCAGAAACCAGGCTTCTTTGAGGCCCTGAGTGCCAGAACCCAAAGTCTGACGGCAGGCCTGCAAGGCGCGGCCGATGCCGCCGGTGTGCCCTTTGCCACAGACAGCCAGGGCGGCATGTTTGGCTTCTTTCTGATGGACACGTTGCCACAGAACTACGCCACGGTCATGACCACCGATGGCCCACGCTTCAACCGCTTCTTCCACGGCATGCTGGATCGTGGCGTGTACTTTGCGCCGGCGCTGTACGAAGCCGGGTTTGTGAGTGCGGCGCACACCGCGGCAGACGTGCAGGCCACGGTGGACGCGGCGGTCGAGGTATTCAAGACTTTCTGAGGACTGTGCGGAGCGCGGAGCGGGCGGCTGATCAGGCCATGGTGGCCAGCCCCCTGCGCTCCATGGCCACCAGTAGGTGGTCGCGCACAGACTTCAGCAGTTTGAGCTCGCCCTCCGTCAACACCAGACTGCCTGCCATCTGCCGATCGCAGTAAATCAGGCCGTGCACCGTGGCATGGCTTGCCAGGGGCAACAAGGCAAAGGTGCGTGCACCCACCTTCTGCATGAACCATGACGGCAGGCGCTTGGCCACCACCGGGTCGCCTGCATCGGTGACGATGGCGTCTTTGGCATTGATGCACAACACGCTGAACAAGTCCTGGCTGCCACCCAGCGGCACATGGAACGCAGCCGTCACGCCCGGCGCCCGCAAGCCACTGCCTGTGCGTCCCTTCAACTCACCATGGGCCGGGTCGCGCAGGCACACAATGACGCGTTGCAGGCTCAGCGCCTCCACCAAGTCCACCATCATCTGTTCGATGACTTCTTCCAGCGGCGCGGCCGAATCGGCAGCCTCTTTCAAGCCATTCAGTGCGTGGGCCAAGCCGTGTGTGATGCGGTCGGGGCCCTTCAAAGCTGGGGGCTTTTTGGGCTGGAAAACGATGGCGTTGGCCGAAGAGGTTGAGATCACTCCGTTGGCATCGGGCTTGATGCCCAGGAATTCAGACAGGCTTGCCCATTGCTCCATGGCGAGCTCGCCCAGCGCGGGCAGCGATTCCGGATCGACGCGCAACACCACGCCCATGGACTCGCCAAACTGACGCATGCACTCGTCCCGGGCGGCCACAAGTTCTTCGGGTTTGCCCACTTTGGGCAAATCGTGCAACGCCACAGAGAAATCGGACGATGCCGTGCACAACACACGCATGTATTCCTCGTCCCCCGGTTCCTTCTCGGGGTCATTGGGATACAGGCAACGCAACTGGCTGGCCAGCGCATCGGGCCAGCCCCATTGGCGGGCCACCTCGCTGCCCAGTTCTTCCAGCGTCAGGCCAATGACTTCGCGGGCCATCTTCTGTTTGATCTCGTGGATTTGACGGTTGCTGGGGCCGGTGGGTTTGTCTTTCACCGCACCGGTGTGCAAAGCGGCATTGGCCTCGGCCTGGCGCTGCAGGCTGGCCACCGCGTCGTCCACCTTCTTTTTGATGGTCCGGGCATCGGCCGGAAAGTGCATGGCCACCAGCATCTGGCCAAGGTTCATGAACAGCGCCGACAGGTACACCGATTCGGCATGTTTGCGGGAGTGGCACAACTGCTGCGCCAGCAAACCCGACAACAGCGCCCGGCTGCACGCATGGCGCACAGCCTCACCATCGCGCCCCTTGGGCACGCGTTCGAACAGCATCAGCGACGCGGCCAGCATGCCGACGCTTTCAAAGCCCATCAACGCCACCGCGCGATGCATGCTGGTGATGCTGCCCCCACCAGCCGAACTGTAAAAAGCAGCATTGATGATGCGCAGCAGCTTGCCTGTCAGGGCCACATCGCCCAGCACCTGGTCTGACATCTGGCTGAGGTGCGCCCGGTCAGAGCGGGTGATTTTCTGGATGGTGCCGATGGAGTCTTTGAGAGACGGAAAGTCCGCCTGTTCGGAAATGCGCATCATCAGGCGCGCCAGCGCCTTGCGTTTCCGCTCCTCCTCGTCTACAACTTCTTCACCCTTTTTCTCCGATTGCGGATCTTCGCCAGCGGCGGGGTCGTTGGTTGGTGCCAAGGTATCAGGCGCGGACGAGTTGGTATCGCTCATGCCTGCATGGTATTGCAACGAACCAACATTGGGTTAAGGCACGTGTGCGCCAACGCTCGGAACGCATTCGCCGATTTGCCCCGCAGGCCTTGTTTCTAGAATGACCGCCACACACAGGAGGGCCCCCATGCGCATCGCACTCACTCCACTGGCCGTTGCCTTGTTGCTGTCGGCAGTCTGTTGGCAGGCCGCGGCTGGAGACGCCCCCCTCGAGGCAGCTGCAAAGGTTGTACACGTGCAGGGTCAAGTGGAACAGCGCACGCCCGATGCTCAAGCCTGGCAGGTCCTGAAAGTATCAACCGGTTTGCCTTTGCGCTCTGGCGTTCGCACGGGTGCCCAATCGCGCGCAGCACTGCTGCTGATAGACAACACCCAACTTCGGCTGAACCAGAACACGCAGCTTGAAATCCGAGCATTGGGGACCGGGCGCTCGACGGCCACCGAACTGCTGGTGAACATTGGGCGTGTGTGGACACAAACGGTTCGCCGCCACACCAGCCCCCTGACGTTGAAAACGCCAACGGCCACCCTGGGGATACGCGGTACCGACTGGGATGTCGAGGTAGGCCCCGACGGCAAGACACTGCTGACCGTGTTCTCCGGAAACGTCGACCTGAGCAACGAGTTGGGCCAGTTGCAGGTCGGCCGCAACGAAGCGGCGGTTGTGTACCCGGGAAAAGCACCTGTGAAACTGCAATTGAGCCAGCCACGCGACCGTGTGCAATGGGTGAATGCCTTGGTGGCCGAACCCTCTCGACACGCCAGACCCGATGGCAGCGCCGCACCCAACACGCCCTTTCTGATCGAAGCCGAACAACGGCTGGTCGATGGCGAATACTCACAAGCGATCGACGTCCTGGAGAGGGGCCTGCGTGCCGTGCCTGGCGACCCCGACCTGCAAGCGGGCCTGGTGCGCACGCAGGTGCTGTCCGACAGACTCGACCTGGCTGAACAGACAATCGAACGTGCACTGGACGCCGCGCCGGACAACCTGAACCTGCAACTCAGCCGCGGTCTGCTGGCCCGGCGCCAGGGCGACAGCCAGGCCACACTGCAAGCGTTTGGTCGGGCATCACAACTCGCTTCACAGGACGACAGGCCCTGGTTTGGGCTGGGCAGCGCCTACACCGAACTCGAAGACCCTGTACCTGCCCGCATCCACCTGCGGCAAGCATTGGCGATTGCACCCACGGGGCCGGGATACCAGGGGGAGCTGGGCACACTGGAGACCTTCAGCAACCGGTTCGGTCCGGCCCGGGAGGCTTTTGACGAAGCCCTCAAGCAAAACCCGGCCGACTATGTGGCGCTGACGGGTCAGGGCCTCATGTACCTTAAGCAGGGCCAGCCGCAAGCTGCACTCGATGTGCTGCTGCAAGCGGAGCTGATGGAGCCGCGCTACGCCCGAAGCAAAACCTACAAAGGGGTGGCCTACTGGAACATCGGTGAGCACACCCAGGCCTTGTCGACGCTGCAGGCAGCTGCCGAACTCGACGACAAGGACCCCTTGCCACACATGCTGCTGGCGCAGGCCTACACCGACTTGTTCCGTGCACAAGAGGCCGTCGTCGCATCACGCCAAGCGCTGGCGCGAATGCCCTACCTCAAGTCGCTCAACCAGCTGGCCAACGACCAGCAAGGCAGGGCCAACCTGGGGGCGTCGCTCGCCTTCTTCGGCATGGAAGACTGGGCACTGGAGATGGCCCAGCAAAGCTATTCACCTTACTGGGGTGGCAGTCACCTGTTCCTGGCCGACCGGTATGCCGGGGAGTTCAACAAGAACTCTCAGCTTTTCAGGGGCTTCCTGACGGACCCGCTCGCATTCGGGGCTGGCAACCGCTTTACATCGCTGGTGCAAACGGCTGGGCACCATGGCGCACTCGACGCCCAGTTCGACCACAACCAGTACCGCATGTTCGCGCCCGGGGTCACGCTCAATGGTTTGCACCAGGGAGGGTTTCCCGTTGCGTATTTCTTCAAGGCACAACGGGCCTCGGCCTCCGGCCAGCCCATACGGGCTGGCGCATCGCTGGATGCGGGTGTGCCTGCCACACGCGAACAGTTGACGCGTGACTTTTTCGGCGCCGACGGCAAGGGCGACCTCGGCGCAACGCTCGGCACGGTGGCTTTGGGTGCCAGGCCCACGGAGCGCCTGGGCCTGTTCACCTATTGGAACCGCCTGAACTTCACGATGGATGGCCGCAATTCGGTCAACCCGTACAGCCTGTTCTCGGAACGCCCGCTGGGGGGAACGACGGTGGATTTTCGTAACAATCAAAGTCTGGCCGGGGCCTCGTACCGCTGGGGGCCACAGTCCCAGACGTGGTTGCTGGCCGGTCGCCGCCAATTGCGCCAGGGCTACACCGACTCGCCATCCCTGTGGCTGCGCGACCGGGCATTCGCCACCCTGACCAACGACCTCGATCTGGACAACCGCATCGACGAACTGCAACTGCGCCACACATGGGACCTGAGTCCCGCCACCCAGATCAGTGTCGGCTTCGAGCTGACCCGCGAAACTCAGTCCAGCAGCGGTGTCGCAGTGGGCCAGCACGTGGCACTGAATGCCGAGGGCAACACAGAGGTGAACATTCTGGGACGTCAACTGGTCAACGATTTCGACCGCCGCTTCACTGCCGTGCGGATGGGCGTGACACACCAACCCGCCCCCGCTTGGACGCTGCAAGGCCATGTGGTGGCCAACAAACTGCGTCTGGATGCCACCCGAAACTCCTATTTCGGCGAGGTGCTGGTGGACGAGCGTGGCATCCTGGAAGACACCCCCATCAGCTATGAAAACCTGGGTGGCGTGACCACCCAGCGCCCGGTCACTGGCCAGATGGGCCTCGTGTTTCAGCCCAACTCCCGGCTCACCGTCCGCGCCGCTTACCAGGACTGGTTGCGGCCCCTGAGTGTCGGACCCCTCGACAGCGTGGAAACCGTGGGCATTCCCGTTGAGGACCAACTCGTCAAGGCGGGTGGGCGCTACAAACGCAGCGTGGTGCAGGCAGGCTGGGTGCTGGGTGAGAACAGTTTTGTCACGGCCCGCCTGTCGCAGGCCCGCATTGACAACCCCGCTGTCCGAGGACTGTCGCTGCAGACACCAGCCGAGTATTTTCTGGCAGAGTTGCGCAACGCTCAGTTGGCGAACCTGTCGTCCATCGGTTTGATGGAAGACACCCCGGATTTCACATCGGCCAAGGTCAGCAGTGCCCTGCTGGCCTGGAACGGCATCATGACTCAGACGGTGTCTGCCTATGCGAAGTACCAGCATCAGACCTCGCGGCTGGAGACGGGCGGGCTGGTGCCCTACCTGCCGCGCCACACAGTGGCAGTGGGAGGCACCTGGGTCAGCCCACAGCGCCTGTATGTGAACGCCCGCGCCGTGTACCGCTCCCGTCGATTTGCCGATGACACCAACCTCTACGAACTGTCGCCCGGCTGGCGACTGGATCTGGTAGCCTTTGTCGAGTCGGCCAACAAACGATGGGTGGTGGGTGCCGGCGCACTCAACCTGGGCGGCAAAGAAACACCCTACTCGGCGCGGCGCTACATCGTGAACGTGCGCTACCGCTTTTGAAAGCTTGCTGGCTGGTGTGTGGCCCCGATGACGATGGCGGCCTGCCGGGTACTCATCCCCTGGCGCACTCCGATGGCAAGCGCACAGCCATTGGTGTGGCTGACCACGCCATGTTCCCAGGTGCTGATCGCCTGACCGATACACGCGCTGTCATGTGACACGGCACAAGCCGCCAAACCTTCCTGCTGCAGCAGGGCCAGGCCGGCAATGCCTGCCTCATCGCGCCCCACACCGGCGTCATTGAACACGGTCAACAGGGGCCGCACGGCCAGTGCGTACCGGGCAGCACTGATGCCGCCATGCGATCCACTGACTGCAATGCAGCCGGCGTACGTGGGCTTCAATTCGGTGATGGAGTCCACCAGCCGCAGGCTTGGCTCCACCACCCGGGATACATCACCAGGCATCACATCTGACAGTGCTGAAGCACCTGATGTCAGTGCCTGAAATGGCGCACACCGCTGTAGACCATGGCCACGCCGCGCTCGTTGGCCGCGTCGATCACCTCCTGGTCGCGCATGCTGCCGCCGGGCTGGATGACGCAGGTGGCACCTGCGTCCACCACTACGTCGAGGCCGTCGCGGAAGGGGAAGAACGCGTCGCTGGCCACTGCCGTGCCCACCAGTGACAGACCGGCGGCCTGCGCCTTGATGCTGGCAATGCGGGCCGAGTCGAGGCGGCTCATTTGCCCTGCGCCCACACCCATGGTCATGCCGTTGCCGCAGAACACGATGGCGTTGCTCTTCACGTAGGTGGCCACTTTCCAGGCAAACAGCAGGTCTTGCAGTTGCTGTTCGGTGGGGTGCACTTTGGTGACGACTTTCAGGTCGGCAAGGGTGAGTTCGTGGTTGTCGGCGGTTTGCATCAGCAGGCCAGATCCGACACGCTTCACGTCCACGGCGTTTCGCCCCTGGTCCCAGGCAGTGGGCCCACCAGGGGGCAAGGCGATTTGCAGCACGCGCACGTTCACCTTAGTTTTGAACACCGCCAGCGCTTCAGGTGTGAAACCGGGTGCCATCAGCACCTCGACAAACTGCTTGGCCACTTGCTGCGCCGCAGCCTCGTCCACGGTGCGGTTGAAGGCAATGATGCCGCCAAATGCGCTGGTGGGATCGGTCTGGAAGGCCTTGCTGTAGGCCTCCAGGGGGTGCGCGCCCACGGCCACGCCGCAGGGGTTGGCGTGTTTCACGATGACACATGCAGGCACGTCAAAGCTCTTCACACACTCCCAGGCCGCATCGGCGTCGGCAATGTTGTTGTAGCTCAGCTCTTTGCCTTGCAACTGCGTGGCCGTGACCAGCGAGCCAGGTGCGGGGTACAGGTCACGGAAGAAGGCTGCTTGCTGGTGGGGGTTTTCGCCGTAGCGCAGGTCTTGCAGCTTGATGAAGCGGCCGTTGCTTTGCGCGGGGAACAGGGTGCGCACCGGCGCGGCTTCTTGCTCTGGCAGGCCGTTGGACAGGTCGATGGCCGACAGAAAGTCGCTGATGGCGGCGTCGTAGTTACTGATGCGGTTGAACGCGGCCACGGCCAGCTTGAAGCGGGTGGCGTCACTCACTGCCTTGCTGGCTTTCAGCTCGGCCACCACCTCGGCGTATTGGCTGGCATCGGTGAGTAGAAAATTCTAAAAGAGTGTCCATTTGTTCATCTTCTAACTCAACACTTCTAAGTGGTGCACCAAGTAAATGTCTTACTTTTGTGTATAATTTACTTCTGTTTGGTTCATCAATA